>NZ_JBYSVZ010000006.1:482872-581769 GCF_058986765.1 Allobosea sp. GW821-FHT03A12 | reverse complement strand
CGCGCCGAGAAATCCCCCGCAGCCGCCGCCGCAACCACCTCGCCAACATCCGTAACCACAACAGACATCGCGTCGGCTGCGGCCAGGCGCCGGGCGGCATTCGCCTGCTGCTCGCGCTCCAGCTCGCGCACGGCCTTGAGATTGTCCTGGAAGACCTTGAGGGCCTCGGCCATGTCGCCGACCTCGTCCTTGCGCTGGGCCGCCGGGACGGCCGTTTCGAGGTCGCCGCCGGCCAGGCGCCCCATCGCCTCGGTCATCGCCTTCAGCGGCCTTGTCACGCCCCGGACGACCACGTTCAGCGCGAACAGCAGGACGCCGAATGCGACGAGCGCGATCAGGCCCATCACCAGCGTCGACTGCTCGGAGGCGTCGTGGACGGCCTGGCCCTCATTGCGGGCCACGCGCTGCTGCAGGGCGACGAGGTCACTGATCTTGCCGGTGAGCGGATCGATCGCGGCATACATCTCCTTGGCGGTGAACTGCTTCAGCGCCGCATCGTCCTGGCGGCGCAGGATTCCGTCGAGCTTGCCGACGGCAGCGTCGGCGGAAGTCATCATCCGCGCAGCTTCGGCGGCCATCCGCTTCTCGTCGGCTGTCATGCTGCTCTGGCTGTAGCTCTGCCAGCTCCTGGCGATGGTGGCGATCGCGGTCTCGACGTTCTTCTGTGCGTCGCTCCAGCCGATCTGCTGGGTCTGGGCCTTCCAGGCGGTATCGACGATATTGACGGCGTACATGTCGCTGACGAGCTTCAGCTGCTCCATCGGCGCGACATTGTCGACCATGATGGCGTCGACCTTCTGCGTGGTGCTGCGCAGAGCATACCAGCCGGCCCCGGCGATGATCAGCAGGCTGACCCCGAGCGCGACGATACAGGCCAGCAGACGTGACGCGATGCTTCTGAACATGACTGTTTCCTCCGCGCGACGCAGCGCAGACACCAGGTAAGACTTCGATTTCCAGCTGTATCGGGCGCGCGGAGGCGGTTCAGATCGCCTCGGTAAAGACAAGCATCTTCGAGCGAGCGTCGCTCAATGCCGAAATGGACCGCATCGCTGTCTTCCGTGCCACGAAGGCGGACAGATCGGGTCGAAGATAGATGTCCCGAGCCGGCAAGACGCTAGCTGGCAATGCATAACCAATGGTTAAGGTGCAATTGAACTGCGAAGTTGTGCCAGTCGCCAGTTCCTGCGGGTCAGTTATCGCGCCGGATTTTTTGTTCGTGATCTAGCAATGCAATCTTGAATACGAGGCGTGTACTTTGTTCGGCTCTTGGTTGTGGTCCCAAGGCGGCAGAAATGGCACAGCGGTACCGGCCCATGGAACCGCATCCATGGGCCCTCTCGTCTGGCTAGCCCAGATTGAAGACCCGGTGCGGGACGAACTCGCCCTGCGCGATCGAGCCGGTGGCAATCAGCACGCCGCCGCTCACGGCATAGACCGCGTCGGCCTCCAGCGGGGCGTCGCGGCCGCGCAGGAGCACGCTCTGGCCGCGCTTGAGCCGGAGCGCGGCGTCGCGATGCACCACGATCTCCGGAATCAGCTGCAGCGCGGCCGAGACTGGCAGCAGCGCCTCTGTTGCGCCATCGCCTTCGCGCAGCGCCTCGACCGTCGCCGCATCCGCCACCGCGAACGGGCCGACGCGGGTGCGCCTGAGATGCGCGACATGGCCGAGGCAGCCGAGCGCCAGGCCGAGATCCCTGGCGATGGCGCGGACATAGGTGCCCTTGCCGCATTCGGCCTCGAAGGTCGTGGTCGGGCCGTCATGGCGGACGATGCGCAGCGCGGTGATCTCGACTGGGCGCGCCTGCAGCGTCACCTCCTCGCCGTCGCGGGCGAGGTCATAGGCGCGCTCGCCGGCGATCTTGATCGCCGAGAACTTCGGCGGCACCTGCTGGATCGTGCCGGTGAAGCGCGGCAGCAAGGCCGCGATCGCAGTTTCGTCCGGCCGGAGCTCGGAGGTCGCGACGACCTTGCCTTCGGTGTCGTCCGTATCGGTCTGCGAGCCCCAGGCGACGGTGAACTCATAGGCCTTGCGGCCATCCATCACGAAGGGGACGGTCTTGGTCGCCTCGCCGAGCGCGATCGGCAGCAGGCCCGAGGCGAGCGGGTCGAGCGTGCCGGCATGGCCGGCCTTCTTCGCCGCATAGGTGCGCTTCACCACGCTGACCGCATGGGTCGAGGTCATGCCGACCGGCTTGTCGAGCACGACCCAGCCATGCACGTCGCGCTTCTTCGGCCGCGGCGGCCGGCCGCCATCCGCCTCTGCCGGGCGGCTCTCGTCAGTCGTCGTCATCGTGCTTGTCTTGCCGGTCAAAGTCTTGGTCGATGCGCAGCGGCTTGCGGTCGGTGTCGCGGCGGACGGCCTCGGAATCGAGCAAGGCGTCGATCCTGGCGGCCTCGTCGAAGCTCTCATCCTGGCGGAAGCGGAGATCCGGCGCGTATTTCAGGTTCACCCGATGGGCGATCTCGCCGCGGATATGGCGCTTGTTGGCATCGAGCGCCTTCAGCACCGGCGCTATGTCCTGGCCGCCGAGGGGCATGATGTAGCAGGTCGCGAGCTTGAGATCGGGCGAGAGCCGGACCTCCGGCACGGTGATGACGTGCTTGGCCAGGACATCGTCATGGATGTCGCCGCGCGCCAGCATCTCGGCCAGCGCATGCCGGATCAGTTCGCCGACGCGCAATTGGCGCTGCGAGGGCCCTGAGCCCTGTGTATTGGGTTTCTTCGCCATGGTTCTCGTTCTCCGGGATCGGACCGGACGGACGGTTTCAAACGTCATGGCCGGGCGAAAGCCCGGCCATCTCTAGGTTTCCGGGAGCAAGCGAGCCGATCAGAGGCTGCGCTTGATCTCCTCGACGCGGAAGCATTCGATCACGTCGCCAGCGCGCATGTCCTGGTAGTTCTCGAAGGACATGCCGCACTCCTGGCCGGCGACCACTTCCTTGGCGTCGTCCTTGAAGCGCTTAAGCTGGGCGAGCTTGCCCTCGTGAACCACGACGCCGTCGCGGATCAGGCGGACATTGGCGCCGCGCTCGATCGTGCCGTCGGTGACGCGGCAGCCGGCGATCTTGCCGACCTTCGAGACGTTGAAGATCTCGAGGATCTGCGCATTGCCGAGCATGGTCTCGCGCAGGGTCGGCGCCAGCAGGCCCGACATCGCGTCCTTCACATCATCCATCAGGTTGTAGATGATGCTGTAATAGCGGATCTCGACGCCGGCCCGTTCGGCCGCCTCGCGCGCTTCCTTGTGGGCGCGGACGTTGAAGCCGATCACCACCGCGCCAGAAGCCTGGGCCAGAGTGACGTCGGATTCGGTGATCGCGCCGACGCCGGACGAGAGCACGCGGGCGCGGACCTCGTCATTGCCGACCTTCTCCAGCGAGCCGACGATGGCTTCCACCGAGCCCTGCACGTCGCCCTTGACGACGAGCGGGAACTCCTTGCGGCCAGCGCCTTCCTTGAGCTCGCGCATCATCTCGGCGAGCGAGCGGCCGGCACCCGAGCCGGCGCCGCGCGCAGCCAGACGATCGCGCTTCTGGCGCTCGCGGTAGTCGGTGATCTCGCGGGCACGGGCTTCCGACTCGACGACCGCGACGCGGTCGCCGGCTTCCGGCGTGCCGTTGAAGCCGAGCACCTCGACCGGCAGCGACGGCGCCGCTTCCTTGATCTGGGCTCCGGTGTCGGAGATCAGCGCACGGACGCGGCCCCATTCGGCGCCGGCGACGATGATGTCGCCGGTGCGCAACGTGCCGCGCTGGACGAGGACGGTCGCGACCGGGCCACGGCCGCGGTCGAGCTTGGCCTCGATCACCGTGCCTTCGGCGACGCGGTCCGGGTTGGCCTTCAGGTCGAGCACCTCAGCCTGCAACGCGATCGCCTCGAGCAGCGTGTCGAGACCCTGGCCGGTCTTGGCCGAGACCTCGATTTCCAGCGTCTCGCCGCCGAGCGACTCGACCTGGATCTCGTATTGCAGCAGCTCGGAGCGGACCCGGTCCGGATTGGCGTCGGACTTGTCGATCTTGTTGATCGCCACGATCAGCGGCACCTTGGCCGCCTTGGCGTGGTTGATGGCCTCGACCGTCTGCGGCATCACGCCGTCATCGGCCGCCACCACCAGCACGACGATGTCCGTCACCTTGGCGCCGCGGGCGCGCATCGCCGTGAAGGCGGCGTGGCCGGGCGTGTCGATGAAGGTCACCTTGGCACCGGCCGGCGTCGTCACCTGATAGGCGCCGATATGCTGGGTGATGCCGCCGGCTTCGCCGGAGACGACATGGGTCTTGCGGATCGCGTCGAGCAGCGAGGTCTTGCCGTGGTCGACATGGCCCATGATCGTCACGACAGGCGGGCGCGAGACCAAGGTCTCATCCGTGTCCGGCGTGTCGAACAGGCCTTCCTCGACGTCGGATTCGGCGACGCGCTTGACGGTATGGCCCATTTCCTCGGCGACGAGCTGGGCGGTGTCGGCATCGATCACGTCGGTGATCTTGTGCATCGCGCCCTGCTTCATCAGCAGGCGGATGACGTCGACGCCGCGCTCGGTCATGCGGTTGGCGAGTTCCTGGATGGTGATCGTCTCGGGGATGATCACCTCGCGCATCACGCGCTCCTTCGCGACATCGGAAGCGCGATGGCCGGTCATGCGCTGCACGCGGCGCCGGAACGAGGCGAGCGAGCGGGTCCGCTCGTCGTCTCCGCCGGTGGCGGTCGACAGCGTCAGGCGGCCGCGCGGCTTGTCGCCGACCTTCGGGGTCTTCGGTGCCGGAGCCGGGGCGCCGCGGGGTGCGCCGCCGGGGCTGCCGCCGGGGCGGCGGAAAGCGGGACGCGCCTCGCCGTCATCGGGACGGCTGCGCGGTGCGCCTGCCGAAGAGGGCGCCTGGCGCGCGGGCCGGGCGACGAGCGGCTCGGCGGTCGCATTCGGATCGGGGCGGGGGCCGCGCGGCGCATCCGAGCGCGGCGGGCGGAAGTCGAGCCGCGGCGGCCGGGCGCCGACATCGCGCACCGGCGGACGAGCTCCGGCATCGCGGGCATCGCGCATTGGCGGGCGCGGGCCACCGAAGTCGCGGGATTCACGCGGCTCGCGCGGGCCGGACGGCGCAGGGCGCGGCGCCTGGCTGTAGGTCTGGGTCGGGGCAGCGGCGGGGGGAGCCGCAGGATCGCGCGCCGGCGGCGCAGGCCGCGGCGGGGCGGCTTCCTCGCCCATGCGCTGGCGGGCGGCGCTCTCGGCCCGGCGCTTGTGCTCATCCTCCTGGCGGCGGCGGTCCTCTTCCTCGCGCTGGCGGGCCTGGGCGGCCTCGCGCTCGGCCCGCTCGCGGGCTTCGCGGGCGGCGCGCTGGCGGGCCTCCTCCTCGGCGCGGGCGCGGGCCTCGGCCTCGACGGCGCGGGCGTCGGTCAGGGCGCGCTGGCGTGCGTCCTTCTCGTCGTCGGAGAGCGTGCGCAGCAGCATCCCGCCGGCGGGCCGGGCGGCCTGCGGCGCGGGCTGGGGTGGCCGCGGAGCCTGAGGGGCTGCCGGAGCTTGCGGCGGCTGCGGGGCGCGCGGCGCCACGGGGGCCGCGGCGGGCTCGTGGGCGACGCGGCGCTTGACCTCGACGACAACCTGCTTCGAGCGCCCATGCGAGAAGCTCTGCCGAACGGTGCTCTGTTCGACAGGGCGCTTCAGCGACAACGTCTTGGGAGGCGTCACGCTCAAGGTCTTGTCGCCGGGGGTCTTGGTGTCACTCATTCCGCTTTCGGTCCTGCCGGTTCGGTCTTCGTCTGATCTCGCGCATCGGATTCGACCGGGTCGATAAACGCCGTTTCGCCAGCATCGTTCGTCCGAAAACGGACGAGCCGACGCCAGCGCGCGAGGAAACCCTCAGTCGCCGGACCCGGAGCAAGCGCTGCATGTATCACATGCTCACGCCCGAGCGCCAGTTCCAGTTCGGCCGCAGCGAAAATCGCTACCACCGGTATCTCTTTCGTCACGGGCGCCCGCCGCAGCGCCTGGCCGATCTTGCGTTTTCCGTCCTCGGCACCGTCGCTCGCGGCGATCACCGCGGCGGGGCGCCCTGCTTCCGCCTGGGCCTCGACCTTGGCGAAGCCGGTCGAGACCAGCCCCGCCTTGTTCGCCATCGCCAGCGCCTGGATCGCGTCCCGGACCAGCAGCGCATCGACCTCGGCCGCCAGCTCCGGCGACACCGTGACCTTCGTCTTCAGCGAGCGCTCGAAGGCGCGTCGCTTCACCGCTTCGCCGACGGCGGCGGTGCTGAGCGAAACCCAGACGCCGCGTCCCGGCAATTTGCGCCTGATGTCCGGCACCAGCACATCGCCGGGGCCGACCACGAAGCGGATCAGGTCCTCCGGCGCCCGGCCCTGGCGCGTCACCACGCAGGTCCGCTCCGGACCCTCGCGTTCGGCGCGCCGGTTCATCTTGCGCGGCTCCGAACTCAGGCCTGCGACTCCTCGGCCTCGGCTTCAGTCTCGGCTTCCGGCTCCGGTGCCTCGACCCAGCCCGCCTTGACACGGGCCGCCATCACGATCGCCTCGGCGTCCTGCCGCGACAGGTCGAAGCCGTCGAGATAGCCGGAATGGCGGGTGGTCTCGCCATCCTTGCGCTCGGTCCAGCCGACCAGATCGTCGGTGGCGCAGCCGGCGAGGTCCTCGACGCTCTTCACGTCGTTCTCGCCGAGCGCGACCATCATCGCGGTGGTGACGCCTTCGACCTCGCGCAGCTCGTCCTCGACGCCCAGCGCCTTGCGCTTGTCGTCGAGCTCGGCCTCGACCGCGGCCAGATGCTCCTGGGCGCGGTTCTGGATCTCGGCGGCGGTGTCCTCGTCGAAGCCCTCGATCGAGGACAGTTCGCTCGGCTCGACATAGGCGACCTCCTCGACCGAGCGGAAGCCTTCCGAGGCGAGCAGCTGGCCGACGGTCTCGTCGACGTTGAGGGCGTTCATGAACAGCTCGGTGCGCTGCACGAACTCCTTCTGGCGGCGCTCGGATTCCTCCTGCTCCGTCAGGATGTCGATGTCCCAGCCGGTGAGCTGCGAGGCCAGGCGGACGTTCTGGCCGCGGCGGCCGATGGCGAGCGAGAGCTGCTCGTCCGGCACCACGACCTCGATCTTGTCGGCTTCCTCGTCGAGCACCACCTTGGCGACTTCCGCCGGCTGCAGCGCGTTGACGACGAAGGTCGCGACATCGGGCGACCACGGGATGATGTCGATCTTCTCGCCCTGGAGCTCGCCGACCACGGCCTGCACGCGCGAGCCGCGCATGCCGACGCAGGCGCCGACCGGATCGATCGAGGAATCGCGCGAGATCACCGCGATCTTGGCGCGCGAGCCCGGGTCGCGGGCGACGGCCTTGACCTCGACGATCCCGTCATAGATCTCCGGCACTTCCTGGCCGAACAGCTTGGCCATGAACTGCGGATGGGTGCGCGACAGGAAGATCTGCGGGCCGCGCGGCTCGCGGCGCACGTCATAGACATAGGCGCGGGCGCGATCGCCGACCTTGAAGGTCTCGCGCGGGATCATCTCGTCGCGGCGGATGATCGCCTCGCCGCGGCCGAGATCGACGAAGACGTTGCCGTATTCGACGCGCTTGACCGCGCCGTTGACGATCTCGCCGATGCGGTCCTTGTACTCGTCATACTGCCGGTCGCGCTCGGCCTCGCGCACCTTCTGCACGATGACCTGCTTGGCCGACTGGGCGGCAATGCGACCGAAATCGAAGGGCGGCAGCGGATCGGCGATCACGTCGCCGACCTGGGCTGCCGGGTTGTGGCGCTTGGCCTCGTCGACGGTGATCTCGACGGCGCCGTTCTCGACGAGGTCGACGACCTGGAGATGGCGCGCCAGGCGCAGCTCGCCCGACTTGGTGTTGATTTCGGCGTGCACGTCTGTCTCGGCGCCGTAGCGCGATCGCGCCGCCTTGGCGATCGCGTCCTGCATCGCGTCGATCACGATCTGCCGGTCGATCGACTTCTCGCGGGCGACGGCGTCGGCGATCTGCAACAGCTCGAGCCGGTTGGCGCTGACGGCCATGGCGCTCACTCCTCTTCCTGTGTGTTCTTCACCGGCCCCTTGGCGCCCTTGCCCGGCTTGCGGGCCTTGGGGTCACGGGGGCCGAGCGACTTGCCGCGCCCGGGCACGGGCTCGGCGATCTCGTCGGCAGGCGGCATCTGCGGCGCCAGGCCCGATTTGCCGCGCCGGAGCGATTCTGTGACCAGCGCGTCGGTCAGCACCAGCCGCGCCTCGGCGATCAGCTGCATCGGGATCGCGACGTCGCGCTCCTCATCGGCCTTGGCGTCGTCGCGGCTCAGCAGGGCGTCGGTTCCGCTGGCGCCCCGCAGGATGCCGCGGAAGCGCTTGCGACCGGCGAAGGGCTCGCTGGTCTCGATCTTGGTCAGGTGGCCGGCCCAGCGCTCGAAATCGCTCGGCCGGACCAGCGGCCGGTCGATGCCCGGCGACGACACTTCGAGATGATACGCCGCCTGGATCGGATCGTCGACGTCGAGCGCCGGCGACACCGCCTGGCTCACCGCCTCGCAGCCCTCGACATTCATGGTGCCGTCCGGGAGCTCGGCCATGATCTGGACGGTGCAGCCGTTCTGGCCGGTGACGCGCACGCGCACCAGCCGGTAGCCGAGATCGATGATCGCCGGCTCGATGATTGCCGCTACGCGCGCAGCGACGCCGCTCTCGACGACGATGCGCGTTTCCTGATCCTGGCTGTCCTGCTCGACCATCCGTATGGCTCGCCCGTCTCCCGCCGGCTGCAAAAAGGCTCAGGGCGGTTCGGCCAATAAAAAAGAGCGGGCCGGTGGGCCCGCTCTTGATCGCCGGCTTACACCGAAACCAGAGCTGTTGGCCGCTATCTAGTCCCGTTTCAGCGATCTTGCAAGCCTGTCTTCGATTTCGACGATCCTGCTAACCCGCTGGTCATTCTTCATTGCTAGGGTGGGGAGATGGTCGTGTGTGAGGTTGCGTGATGAGTCCTGTCGGCGCGTTGCTGCGCGATCTCGAGACGACGATGGCGCGCGGCTCCACTGATGAGCGCGCCGTCATCCTGTCGCGCCTGACCGATCTCTTCCTCGCCACTGCCAACGATATGGGCGAGGACCAGGTCGGCGTCTTCGACGTGGTCATCGGTCGCCTTGCCCGCGCGATCGAGATGCGGGCGCGCATCGAACTGGCCGAGCGGCTCGCCCCCGTCCCGAATGCCCCGAGCGGCGTCGTCCGCCAGCTCGCCCTCGACGAGATCGCGGTCGCGCGGCCGGTCCTCGTCGCGTCGCCCCGCCTCAGCGATCACGACCTCGTCGCCATCGCCGCCGCCAAGGGGCGCGATCATATGCTCGCCATCACCGAGCGTCCGGACCTCGGCGAGCCGGTCACCGATTTCCTGATCCTGCGCGGCGGGCGTGTCGTGACCCATGCGGTCGCCGCCAACCAGAGCGCCCGCTTCTCCCGCCATGGCATGGGCGTCCTCGTCATGCGCGCCGCCCAGGACGACGCCCTGCAGGCGACGCTCGGCACCCGCGCCGACATCCCGGCCGACCTCGCCGAGCAGTTGATGGCGGCGGCCAAGAGTTCGGCCCGCCGCCGGCTCGAAGCCTCGCTGGAGCCGTCGCTGATGGGTGCCGTCGCCGGCGCGGTCGAGCGCGGCGCCGAAGCCGTTTCGGCCCAGACGGCCATCGGCGACGAGCTCGGCCGGTTCGGCAAGGCCCTGGCGGACGTCAAGGCCCTGGACGAGGCCGGCAAGCTCGATGAATCCGTGGTCGCGCAGTACGCCACTTCCGGCGCGGTTGAGCACGCGATCTGCGGCGTCGCCACTTTGGCTCGCCTGACCTTGCCGGCGACCGAGCAGATCGTCTTCGGTCCCGATCGCGACGCGGTGCTCCTGGTGGCGCGCGGCATGGGCTGGTCCTGGGAGACGACCAGGGCTTTGATCGGCCTGCGCAAGGGCGACGGAAAGTCCGCTCCGGTGCTGGAGCGGGCCAAGCAGAGCTTCCGCAACCTGACGCCGACGACGGCGCAGCGCGTGCTCGGCTTCCTCAGGATGCGCGACGGCGCGCAGTCAGATAGCTCGGCACCCGCCCGGCCTTGATCGCCTTCGCCTCGTAGCGCGTGCGGACCCAGCCGGGATAGGGCTGGCGCCAGTCGTCCGCGCTCTCGTCGATCCAGTCGAAATCGGGTGAGGCGGCGAGCCGCACCAGTGTCCAGCCGACATAATCGTCGATGTCGCTGGCGAAGCGGAAGCGCCCGCCCGGACGCAGCACCCTGGCGAGCAGGGACAGCGTCCGCTCCGAGACGAAGCGGCGCTTGCGCTGCCGGCGCTTCGGCCAGGGGTCCGGATAGAGCAGGTCGGCCGCGTCGACGCTCCCCTCGGGGAACTGTGGCAGCAGTAGTGCGGCATCGCCGTCCCAGAGCCGGATGTTGTGCAGGCCCTCCTGCTCGATCACGGCCAGGAACTTGGCCATGCCGTTGACGAAGGGCTCGACGCCGATGAAGCCGATCTGCGGGCTCTCGCGCATCCGCGCCAGCAGGTGCTCGCCGCCGCCGAAGCCGATCTCGAGCCTGACGGCTTCCACGGGGATCGGAAAAAGCGCCTTCAGATCGGAGATTGGCCCTTCCGGCAGACGAAGCGCCGGCAGGGTCGCGGCGATGCGTTCGGCCTGGCCCTGGCGCAGGCCCTTGCCCTTGCGGCGGCCGAAGAAGGCCCGGTCTGGATCGTGCTGCTCTGTCATGAGCGTTGCTCTATGTCGGTTCGAGCAAAAGAAAAAGGCCGGGGCGACGCCCCGGCCTTCATGTCCGTGCGAACGGCGTGGATCAGGCGACGGCCTTCTTCAGCGCGTCGACCAGATCGGTCTTCTCCCAGGAGAAGCTGCCGTCGCGGCCGGCCTTGCGGCCGAAATGACCGTAGGCGGCCGACTTGGCGTAGATCGGCTTGTTGAGGGCAAGATGGTTGCGGATGCCGCGCGGCGTCAGGTCCATCACCTCGCCGAGCACGCCCTCGAGCTTGGCCTCGTCGACCTTGCCGGTGCCGTGCAGGTCGACATAGATCGACAGCGGCTTGGCGACGCCGATGGCGTAGGAGAGCTGGATCGTGCAGCGGTCGGCGAGCTTGGCGGCGACGACGTTCTTGGCGAGGTAGCGCGCCGCATAGGCGGCCGAACGGTCGACCTTGGTCGGGTCCTTGCCCGAGAAGGCGCCGCCGCCATGGGGAGCCGCGCCACCATAGGTGTCGACGATGATCTTGCGGCCGGTCAGGCCGGCGTCGCCATCGGGGCCGCCGATCACGAACTTGCCGGTCGGATTGACGTGCCAGACGGTGTCCTTCGAGATCCAGCCATCGGGCAGGGTCTCACGGATATAGGGCTCGACGATCTTGCGGACATCGGCCGAAGTGAGTTTCTCGTCGAGATGCTGGGTCGAGAGCACGATCTGGGTGACGCCGACCGGCTTGCCGTTCTCGTACTTGACGGTGACCTGGCTCTTGGCGTCGGGGCCGAGCTTGGCGGCCGCGCCTTCGCCGGCATGGCGGGCCTTGGCGAGGACCTCGAGGATCTTGTGGGCGTAATAGATCGGAGCGGCCATCAGCTCCGGCGTCTCGCGGCAGGCATAGCCGAACATGATGCCCTGGTCGCCGGCGCCGACGTCCTTGTTGCTGCCTTCGTCAACGCCCTGGGCGATATCGGCCGACTGCGGGTGCAGCAGCACGTCGATCTTGGCCTTCTTCCAGTGGAAGCCGTCCTGCTCGTAGCCGATCGCGCGGACCGCCTTGCGCGCCGCCGACTTCACCTTCGACTTGATCTGCTTCTCGTCGAGGTGGGTGCGGACCTCGCCGGCGACGACGATGCGGTTGGTGGTCGCCAGCGTCTCGGCGGCGACGCGCACCTGCGCCGGGTCATGGCCGGCCTTGATCGCCTCCTTGAAGAACAGATCGACGATCTCGTCGGAGATCCGGTCGCAGACCTTGTCCGGGTGACCTTCGGAAACGGACTCGCTGGTGAAGAGGTAATTCTGGCGCGACACGACCGGGGGATCCTTCTCAGGTGACTGCGAGCGGCGCGGCAGAAACCTGCGCCCGCGCGAAAAAAATGCGCAGCGTCTTTCGCAGCGGAAAGGTTCGCCGTCAAGGCCGGAAATTCTTTTCGCAGATGGATCGTTCGTTAAGACAAACGAAAAAGAGCGAAATCAGGGCAATTCGCCGGGATCGTCCGCCAAAGCCTCGACGAGATCGATGACGCGCCGGCGCACCCGAGGGTTCTTGATGCGCACGAACGCCTTGGAGAGTTGCACGCCCTCGCTGGTGGAGAGGAAGTCGGCGACATAGGCCGTGCTCGACGCATCGGCGAAGCCGACGGCGGCCGCTTCGCCGGACGGCGCGCCCTCGAAGAAGAAGGAGACAGGCACGCCCAGCATCTTGGCGATCTGCTGCAGGCGGCTCGCGCTGATTCTATTGGTGCCCTTCTCGTATTTCTGCACCTGCTGGAAGGTCAGGCCCAGTGCCTCGCCGAGCTTTTCCTGGCTGATGCCAGACAGCATGCGCTGCATGCGCACCCGGCTGCCGACATGACGGTCGATCGGATTCGGGAGTTTCTTCAGCATGGGCCGTTCCCCTCACGTCACACTCAACCGCAGTTCCGGCCGCGCGTCTACCGCTGGCTCTGGCCGGCTTCGGATTGGTATGCATTGGTATGCGTTGATTCTTGGCCTTTCTGCGTTGAGACTGCTAAGGTCGAGAAAGACGGGACATGTCGGGACGACATTTCAACGCGGGACGAGACGCGCTCGACTTCATCGATCGGCTGAGCACCCTCACCGATCCGACGATGGTCGTTGCTGCCTTGCGCGACAAGCTCGCCAGCTATGGCTTCCACGCCTTCCTGATCACCGGCTTGCCGGAAATCGGCGACCGGATCGATCCGCTCGTCCTTCTCAATGGCTGGCCGCCTGGCTGGTTCGAGCTCTATCTGGAGAAGTCGTTCTCGGATTGGGACCCGATCGCGGCCCATTGCAAGACGACGATCGACCCCTTCGCCTGGAACGATGTCTATCAGGAGGGCGTGGCATTGCCGCGCCAGCGCGAGGTGATGCACCGGGCGCGCGACTTCAACATGATCGAGGGCTTCTGCGTACCCATCCATGGTGAGGCGGGCTTCCAGGCGGTGGTCACCATGGCAGGCGACCGACCGGATCTGTCGCGCCAGGCCAGATCGGCCATTCACCTGATGTCGATCTACGCCCATGGCAAGGCGGCCGATTGCATGCGGCCGGCCCGTCTCGAGCATGTCCTGACCGTGCGCGAGCGCGAAGTCCTGACCTGGTTCGCGATCGGCAAGACGACGGAAGGCGTGGCCGAGCGCCTCGGCGTTTCGGCCGGCACGGCCGAGGCCCATTTCGAGAATGCGGCCCGCAAGCTCGGCGTCAGAGGCCGCACGCGCACGGTCATCGAAGCCTATCGCCGCGGCGAGATCAGCATCTAGCGCGTGTTCCGTAGAGGCGGGACCACTTTTGCGATAGGAACAACCGTTCGAATCCGGCCGATTTCGGCCGTATCTTCCGGAATTCCGGAATACCCATGAAACCTGAATGGAGCCAGCCTGCGTCCCTCTAGGAAGGGGAGGCGGCGATGATCCACGTTATCGATGCCGGGAACCGGCACCTCTACGGTGCCGAGCTCGAGCAGCACTACAAGATCCGGCACCAGATCTATGTCGGCGAGCGCAAATGGATGGCGCTCGAGCGGCCCGATGGCCGCGAGGTCGACCAGTTCGACAATGCCGACGCGACGTATCTGCTGGCGATCGAGAAGGGGCGCGTGATCGGCGGCACGCGGCTCGTCCCGACGACCTGCCCGCATCTGATGGCGGATGTCTTCCCCTTCCTGGCCGATGTGCGTGGGATTCAGCGCGGCAGCGACATCGTCGAATGGACGCGAATTTTTGTCGTGCCCGAGCGGCGCGGCACCGACAGCAAGATCCTGCACACGGTTCTTGCCGGCATGTTCGAATACTGCCTGGCCAACGACATCGCGTCGATCACGGTGGTGATGGAGACCTGGTGGATGCCCCGCTTCCTGGAGTTGGGCTGGGAGGTCAGGCCGCTTGGGCTGCCGACGATGATCGACGGCATGAACTGCGTCGGCACGATCATCACGGTGAGCGAGGACGCCTATCGCCGCACCCTCGCCTTCAAGGATATCGACGCGCCGGTGATCCTGTCGCATCGCGCGAAGCGGGCTCCGGGCGAGCGGAGGATCTCGCATGGCTAGTCAGCACGATACCGGCAGCAGCCGCGACAAGATCGAATATGCGCTCGGCCTGCTCACCACCCTGCTGCGCAACCAGCCGGTGCATCAGGAGCTGGTGGATGTCGCCTACCGCATGGACCTGCCGGACGAGCTCTGGCTCGCGGTGCAGATCCTGTCCATGTCGGAGCCCGACCAGGTGAAGCTCAGGGATTTCCTGCTGGTCAATCCCAGCCCGCAATTGCAGCGGCTCAACCGGAATACCCTCGTCCTGACCCAGGACGCGGCGCCGTCCCTGCACTAGACCTGAGACAAAGCAAAACATCGGCATCCATCACAGAGCTCCTGCGCTCCGATGGATGCCGGTGGTGCGCCACGACGCGTCTTGTCCGGAACGGCGTTCGCTCCGCTTGCGGGAACGCGGTCCGAACTCGCGAGGATGTTACTGCTCGATGGTCTCGATCGGCGTCTCGCCGAGCGATTCGACGAGGTCGACGATGCGCCGGCGCACGCGCGGGCTCTTGATCCGCACGAAGGCCTTGGTCAGCTGCACGCCTTCGCTGGTCGCAAGGAAATCGGCGACATAGGTCGTGGCCGAGGCATCGGCGAAGCCGTTCCCGACGCTGTCGTCGGCGGGGGCGCCGTCGAAGAAGAAGGCGACGGGCACGCCCAGCATTTTGGAAATCTGCTGCAGCCGGCTGGCGCTGATCCGGTTGGTGCCCTTCTCGTATTTCTGCACCTGCTGGAAGGTCAGGCCCAGCGCCTCGCCGAGCCGCTCCTGGCTGACGCCGGCGAGCATGCGGCGCATCCGGACGCGGCTGCCGACGTGCCGGTCGATCGGGTTCGGTACTTTCTTCAACATGGCTGCCGGTCCCCTTTTTGTCCGTTCAGACCTACCGGCGGCCCGTTGAAGACCCGGCCCGGCCGGCCATTCGGCGGCCGTCCCGGAAGAAAGTTCCAAATGGGATCACCGTCTCCGCACTAATACTCCAGCGAGCAATAAGCTGGCAACTACACCTGCAAAGAAAAGATCACCGAAGCGGGAATAGGGCGTCGCCGGACCAGCGCGGGGTAGCGAGGTGTCGATGACGCCGGTCTCGCCGAGCGGCAGCGCCGCGCGGATGCGCCCGTAATGATCCGCCACCGCCGAGATACCGGTATTGGCGACACGCACCAGCGGCAGCCCCTCCTCGATGGCGCGCAGGCGGGCTTGGGCGAGATGCTGGTAGGGCCCGCTGGTCTGCCCGAACCAGCCGTCATTGGTCAGGTTGAGGATGAAGCCCGGCCGCGGCCCGCTCGGCATCGCCGAGCCCGGGAAGATCACCTCGTAGCAGATCAGGCTCGCGGCGGGCGGCAGGCCGCGGATCGCCAGGGGCGTGCGCCGGCTGCCCGAAGCGAAGCCGCCGGGAACCGAGACGAACTCGGACAGGCCGACCGCACGGATCAGCCGTTCGAGCACAGGTGGCAGATACTCGCCGAACGGGACGAGATGGACCTTGTCATAGCTGCCGGTGATCACGCCCTCGTCGTTCACCACCTGGATCGAATTGTAGATCGGTGGCCGGCTCTCGCCGGGCAGCGTCTCGCCGGCGCGGGCAGCGCCCGTGATCAACGTCGTGTTCGGCGGCAACAGGGCAGCGATCCGCGCCAGCGCCTGCGGCGTACGCCCGAGCAGGAAGGGAAAGGCCGATTCGGGCCAGATCAAATGAGTGACATCCTGCACGCCCGAGGTCGCGGGGCCGGTCGCCCGGTCGCTCAACGCGAGATAGTGCGACAGGATCATCTCGCTGTTGCGCGGGCTGAACTTGGCATCCTGCGGCAGGTTCGGCTGCATCAGCCGCAATTTGACCCCGCTCACCGCCGGAACCGGCTCCGCTGGAATCCGCCAGGCGCCGAAGCCGGCCATCGCCGCCAGCGCGAGCCCCGCCAGCGCCGGAGCGCGCCAGCGCCCATCGCCCGCTTCGCCCGTGCCGAGCACGGCGGGCGCGGCGCCGATCGCGACCGCCAGCGCCGTCAGCCCATAGAGGCCGATCAGGCTGGCGCTCTGGGCGAACCAGCTCGGTCCGGCCAGCATCATGCCGTAGACATTCCAGGGAAAGCCGGTGAGGACATGGCCGCGCAGCCACTCGCTCAGCGCCAGCATCGCCGCCAGCACCAGGATGCGGCCGGCGCCGGTCGGCCAGAGCGCCCGCGCCAGCGCGAAGCCGGCGGCCGGGAAAATGGCGAGGAAGGCCGGCAGCGCCACGACGCCGAGCGGCATCGCCCAGGCGAACTTGTCGGCCTCGACCAGGAAGGCGGCGCCGAGCCACCACAAACCGGCGAGATGGTAGCCGAAGCCCCACCACCAGCCGGCGCTTGCGGCCGCCCAGAGGCGTCCGCGCCGGCTCTCGGCGACCGAGCCGTCGATCAGCCAGATCGCGACGGTCATCGGCACGACCAGCAGCGGCCAGAGATCGAGCGGGGCCAGCGCCAGCGCGCCGCAGGCGCCGCTGAGGAGCGCGATCAGCCGGCGCGGCCAGCCCCAGGCGAGGATGACGCGGTCGGCCAGCGCCGAGAGCATGGTCATGCAGCGTCCGGCGTTGCTGGCGGTTCGGCGGCGACGGGATCGCGGCGATGGATGCGCAGGCGCTTGACCCGGCGCGGATCGGCGTCGAGCACCTCGAATTCGAGGCTCTCCGGCCCCTTGATCAACTCGCCGCGCACCGGCACGCGGCCGGCCAGCGTGACGATCAGGCCGCCGAGCGTATCAACCTCCTCGGCAACTTCGGCGCGCGACAGATCGATCCCGGTCGCCTCCTTCAGCTCGTCGAGCGTGGCGCGGGCATCGGCGATGAAGCGATTCTCGCCGGCCGGCGCGATCGCGGGAGCTTCGTCGAGATCGTGCTCGTCCTCGATGTCGCCGACGACGATCTCGACGAGGTCCTCGATCGAGATCAGCCCGTCGGTGCCGCCATATTCGTCGATCACCAAGGCGATATGGGTGCGCGTCGCCTGCATCCGGACGAGAAGGTCGACCGCCGGCATCGACGGCGGCACATAGAGCACCGGCCGCAGGATCTTGGCCTGGGCCAGCGTCATCGAGAGGTCGATGGCCCCCAGGCTCGGCCCAGGCGGGGCTTCCGCCTCGCCTCGCAGCTTCCGGCCCGGCTTGGCCCGGGCGGCGATGAAGTCGAGGAAGTCGCGGATGTGGATCATGCCGCGGGGATCGTCGAGCGATTCGCCATAGACCGGCAGGCGCGAATGGCCGGCGGTGCGGAACAATGCCAGGAGGTCGCCGAGCGTCGCCTCGGAGGAGACTGCGATGACGTCGGCACGCGGCACCATCACATCGGCGACGCGGCGCTCGCGCAGGCTCAGCACGTTCGAGAGCATCGCCCGTTCCTGAGGCGAGAGGTCGGTTACCCCGCCACCGTCTTGGGCCAGCGCCTCGGTGATGTCCTCGCGGATCGAGCCGCCATGGCGCAGGCCGAGCTTGTCGAGGAACTGGCCGAGCCAGTGCGACAGGCCACGGCCTGTCGGCTCCGACGAAGAGGAAGATCGTGTGTCGTCGCTCATGACGCTGGCTGGGGCTTCTTGGTCTTGGCCGCTGGGCGGGGCTGCATGGGTTCCGGCTCCGAGCCGGCATAGGGGTCGGCGATGCCGAGCCGGGCAAGCGCCGCGGTCTCCAGCGCTTCCATGCGCTGGGCCTCGGCCTCTGTCTCGTGGTCCTCGCCGAGCAAATGCAGCAGGCCGTGGATCACGAGATGGCTGAGATGGTCGCCGAAGGATTTCTCCTCGCCCTCGGCCTCGCGGGCGACCGTCTCGAAGGCGATCACGATGTCGCCGACGACCGGGCTCGAGCCGATCCGTTCGGGCGGCGCGGCCGGGAAGGAGAGGACATTGGTCGCCTTGTCGAAGCCGCGCCAGTCGCGATTGACGATGCGGATGCGCTTGTCGTCGGTGAGCAGCAGGCTGAGCTCGGCGCCAGGCATCGGCTTGACCGGCACGAGCACAAGCGCTGCCTCTATGGCGGCGACGATGCGCGGTCGCACATCCCCGATCTCGCGCCATTTCCGCGACTGGATGCGGATATCGAGCGAAGGCCCGCTTGGGTCGGGCTCCGGCGTTTCGGTTCGCGGCGCTGGGCGCCGCGAACGAGGTCGGTCGGTCATCGCGGCCGCTCCCGCGACAGCATGCGCTTCAGCCCGTCGGCATCGCCCTCGACGGGCGCGTCCGGCGCGGGCAGGGCGGCGAGCCGCGCCTCGCGCTCGTCCCGTTCCTTCCGGGCGGCGTCCTCATAGGCCATGACGATCCGGCGCACGAGCGCGTGGCGGACGACGTCGCCCTCCTCGAAGCGGGCATGGCCGACACCCTCGACGCCCGAGAGCAGCCGGACCGCCTCGACGAGGCCCGAGCGCTGGCCCGGCGGCAGGTCGACCTGCGAGGGGTCGCCGGTGATGATCATGCGCGAGCCCTCGCCCAGGCGGGTGAGGAACATCTTCATCTGCACCGAGGTGGCGTTCTGCGCCTCGTCGAGCAGCACGACGGCGTTGGTCAGGGTGCGCCCGCGCATGAAGGCGAGCGGGGCGATCTCGATCATGCCGGTCTGCAAGGCGCGCTCGACATGGCGTGCCTCCATGAAGTCGTTGAGTGCGTCGTAGATCGGTCGCAGGTACGGATCGACCTTCTCGCGCATGTCGCCGGGCAGGAAGCCCAGGCGCTCGCCGGCCTCGACCGCCGGGCGCGACAGCACCATGCGCTCGACCACGCCCTGCTCGATCAGCGAGACGGCATGGCCGACCGCGAGCCAGGTCTTGCCGGTGCCTGCGGGGCCTTCGGCGAGGACGAGCTCATGGCGCTTAAGCTGGCGCAGATAGGCGTCCTGCGCCGCATTGCGCGCCCGGACCGGGCCGCGCTTGCGCGTGATGATCGCGTCGAAGGCGGCCTTGCCGGCATTGTCGGCCGGGAAGAGCGAGCGCTGCACATTGCTCTCCTCGATCGCGCCGTCGACCTCGCCGAGATTGACGGCGGCGCCGGTCTTGGCGCGGGCATAGAGCGTCCGCAGCACCCGGCTCGCCTGCTCGGCGGTCTCGCGTGGGCCCTTGATGGTGACGTGGTTGCCGTTCGGGGCGACGACGACGCCGAGGCGACGCTCCAGATGCGCCAGGTTCTGGTCGTAATGGCCGAAGACCAGGCCGGCGGTCTGGTTGTTGTCGAAGGTGAGCTCGACCTCCGCGCCGGGCAGGCCCTCGCGCGTCAGTGTCTCATCGCGGCGTGGGCCGCGCTCGGCTTTCGGATTGAAATGATCGGCCTGGGCCAATGCCATTGTCTCCACTGGGAATGAGTCGGACAGGCGCAGTCAAAAACCTTCACCGCCAAAAACCTTCACCGCAACGCCGACGCCATCATGACGCTACGCACCCCAAACTTGTTCAGGCAGCCAGCTCCGGCTGCTCGATCGCACGTCCGAACAGCGAATTCGACCCGGCCCGCTCGATTTCGACCATGACGCGATCGCCGATCCGGTGCGCCGCGCTCTCGATCTGGACAGCCTGCATATAGGGCGTCTTGCCGGCGAGCTGGCCGGGATGGCGGCCGGTCCGCTCGAGCAGCACCTCGACGGTGCGCCCGACCATGGCGTGGTTGAACTCCTGCCGGTGCTGCTCGACCAGGGCCTGCAGCCGGTAGAGCCGCTCGTCCATCACGCTGGGTGCGACCTGCTCGGAGAGCTCGGCCGCCGGCGTGCCGGGGCGCGGCGAATACTTGAATGAATAGGCCGAGGCGAAGCGGACATCGGCGATCAGCCGCATCGTCTCCTCGAAATCGGCATCGCTCTCGCCGGGGAAGCCGACGATGAAGTCGGAGGACAGCGCGATGTCGGGCCGCGCCTCGCGAATCCTGTCGATCAGGCGCCGGTATTCGTCGCCGGTATGCTTGCGGTTCATCGCCGCGAGGATCCGGTCGGAGCCGGCCTGCACCGGCAGGTGCAGGAACGGCATCATCTGCGGCAGGTCGCGATGGGCGGCGATGAGCTCCTCGGCCATGTCGCGCGGGTGGCTCGTCGTATAGCGGATGCGGGCGATGCCCGGCACCTCGGCGATCCTGCGCATCAACCGGGCCAGCGTCCAGACCCGGCCATCGGGACCATCGCCATGATAGGCGTTGACGTTCTGGCCGAGCAGGGAGACGTCCTGCACGCCGGCCTGCGCCAACCGTTCGACCTCGGCGATCACCTGCGCGACCGGGCGCGAGAATTCGGCGCCGCGCGTATAGGGCACGACGCAGAAGGCGCAGAACTTGTCGCAGCCTTCCTGCACGGTGACGAAGGCCGAGACGCCGCGGGCGAGGATCGCCGCGGGCTTCGGCGCCGGCAGGTGATCGAACTTGTCCTCGGGCGGCAATTCGGTGTCGACGACGCGGCCGCCCTTCGCCTGCGCCAGCAATTCGGGCAGGCGGTGATAGGTCTGCGGGCCGATGACGAGGTCGACGGCCGGTTGGCGGCGCTGGATTTCGGCGCCCTCGGCCTGCGCGACGCAGCCGGCGACGACGAGCTGGGTCTCGCGCCCCTGCGCTTTGCGCTCGCGCTTCAGGTCGCGCAGCTTGCCGAGCTCGGTATAGACCTTGTGCGCCGCGCGCTCGCGGATATGGCAGGTATTCAGCAGGATGAGGTCGGCGTCATCAGGCGTCGCAGTCTCGACATAGCCCTCCTGGCCCAGGACGTCGGCCATGCGCTGGCCGTCATAGACGTTCATCTGGCAGCCATAGGACTTGATGTGGACTTTCTTCATCAACGCTGATCCGGCCTCAACCGCGTCTCCTTATCCCAATCGCCCCGGGCATGGGAATCATATCGCCGTCGCTGGTCACCACGCAATATCCGGGCCGCAACAGTCCAAGCCGTTCGTATCTGGCTCAGGCGCGTGACCGGCCGGTGACGGCTTCCTGCCGTGCCCGGCGGATCGCGATCTCGGCGAGGCGCGTCGCCTCCTTGCGCGAGAGCTTGCGGCCCATCCGGATCGGCTCGCCCCAGGCGAGCTCGACGTCGATGGCGCCGGAATTGATCATCGCCCGGAAATGCGGCGCGAGTTCGGTGTCGCCATACCAGGACAGCGCTGAGCGCTCGGCCCGGCCGCCGCGCAGGCCGTGGAAGCCGGTATAGGTGACGCAGAGCGGATAGACCGTGGTCTCGGCCTCGTCCGCCCCGCGCACGGCTTCGTGAGCGGCCCCGAGCAGGGAGGAGCGCAGCGGCAGGACGCGCGTGCCGTCGCCGGTGGTGCCCTCGGCGAACAGTACCACCGACTGTCCGTTTTGCAGGCGCTTGCCCATCTCGCTGGCGACGCCGGCGGTGGCGCCGCGGCGCATCCGGTCGATGAAGACGGTGCGCTGCAGCGTCGAGAGCCAACCGATCACCGGCCAGGTCGCGACCTCGGCCTTGGCGACGAAGGAGAGCGGCCCGGTCGTGCCGATGACGGGGATGTCGAGCCAGGAGGTGTGGTTGGCGACAATCAGCCCGCCTTCGCCTGTCGGCGGAGGCGCGCCGCGCGTGGTGATGCGCACGCCGAAGCAGCGGCAGCCCAGTTTCTGGAACAGCCGTGTGAAATAGAACGGCCGCCCGAGGCGCATCGCGACGAGCTGCGGCGGAATCAGGATAAGCGTGCCGAAGACGAGCAGCGCGAGCCGCACCATGGCGCCGGGACGGAGGCCTTTCATGCTGGGCCGTTCATTCTGCGCGCAGGCGCTCCAAGTTTTGCGGAACCGGCTATAATCGGACCTCCGACAGCCGTCTACGCCGGCGGCACGACGAGGATCAGCCGAGTTCGCGGCGCATCACCAGGGCCGCGACGCGGCTGCCGTCCGGTTTCGGGTAGTAACCCTCGCGGCGGCCGACGGTCTCGAAGCCGAGACGCTGGTAGAGTCCGATCGCCGGCGCATTTCCCTCCTCGACCTCGAGGAAGAGCCGCACCGCCCCGCGCGCCGCCAATTGCGCGAGATGAGCGCAGAGCAGCGTCTGCCCCAGGCCGGAGCGGCGCCTGCCGCCGGCCACGACGATGCTGAGGATCTCGGCCTCGTCGGCAGCTAGCCGCGACATCACGAAGCCGCAGGGCTCGCCGGCGCTGCCGATGAAGACGCCGTCGGTCACCACGGCCCGGTCGGCAAGCAAGGCCGCACATTCGCCGGGCTCCCATGGCCGCGCGAAGCCGCCCTGGTGATGCAGGGCAGCGACCTGGCGGGCATGGCGGACGTCGAGCGGACCGCTGCGGCCAGCCTTCGGCCGGCGCCTGAGCAGGGATTGGAACCAGTCCATCGCCAGCTAGCGCCGCGGCAGCCGGGCGCGGTCCTGCGGCGTCGTTTCCGGCGCCTTGAGATAGAGCGGGCGCGGCGGAGCGCTCTCGGGGTCGGCGATCATCCCGAGCCGTGCCACCCAGGTCACGTCCGGCGCCTTGGCGTCGTCGACGACGAGCGCGTCGAGCCCGATCGCCCAGGCCTCGTTGGCGACGGCAAGCGCCGCCGAGCCGACCAGCGAGACCGGGCCGGCGCCGATGGCGCGGGCCGCATCGCGATGGTTGACCTGGCGCACCGAGACCAGCTGCTTGCCCTGCGCGTTCATCGCCTGGAACCAGACCTGGCCGTGCTTGGCGTCGACCGCGGCGGCGACGACGCGCCCGCCCTCGCGGCCGATGAAGGGCGCGGCGCTGGCGGCCAGCGTCGAGATCCCGATGGCGGGAATGCCGGCGGCGAGCGCGATCCCCCGGGCCGCGCTGATGCCGACGCGCAGGCCGGTATAGCTGCCGGGGCCGATGGTCACGGCGACGCGGTCGAGCGAAGAGAAGCCGCCCTCGACCTTGGCCATCACGCGCTCGATCATCGGCATCAGCGCCTCGGCATGGCCGCGCTCCATCGCGGTCTGCTCGATCGCGACCGGCTCGGGCTCGCCTGCATCGAGCACGCAGGCCGAGCAGGCGCCGAGCGCGGTGTCTATCGCGAGGATGCGCATCAAGCTTAGGTCCGGTCGGGTGCGATGCGGATGGTGATCAAACCGCCTCGACCTCGCGCACCTGCGGCAGGAAATGCCGCAGCAGGTTCTGGATGCCGTGCTTCAGGGTCGCCGTCGAGGACGGGCAGCCCGAGCAGGAGCCCTTCATCACGAGATAGACGGTGCCGTCCTTGTAGCCGCGGAAGGTGATGTCACCGCCGTCGCCGGCGACGGCCGGGCGGATGCGGGTCTCCAGCAGCTCCTTGATGGTGTCGACGGTCGCGGCGTCCTCCTCGGCGAAGAACTCGTCCTCGCTTTCGGCGAGCTCGTCGATTGGGGCGCTGTCGCTCATCAGCGGCGCGCCGGACATGTAGTGTTCCATGATCGCGCCGAGGATGGCGGGCTTGAGATGCGGCCACTCGCCCTCTGCCTTGGTCACGGTGATGAAGTCGGAGCCGAAGAACACGGCCGAGACGCCCTTGACGCCGAACAGGCGTGTCGCGAGCGGCGAGCGCTCGGCCAGGGCGGGGTCGCGCAATTCGATCGGGCCCTGCGGCGAGACGCTGCGGCCCGGCAGGAATTTCAGGGTGGCGGGGTTGGGCGTGGCTTCGGTCTGGATGAACATGGCTTTGTCTCCGGCGCCGGCGGGTCAAGGCCGCCGTTCCTGTTCCCGATATAGGCCGGACGCTAGAATCATTCCAGCGGTTGCGACAAGCATGTCCAGGCGAAGTGGAAGCCGGTTCGCCGTCAGGACATGCGGCAATTTAACTGATCAGGCGAGCGCGTCGATTTCCTCGTCGGCGAGATGGCCGGGAACGATCGCGACCGGGATCGGGAAGCTGCCGGCGCCCTTGCCGGCGAGCGCGGCGACGAGCGGGCCCGGCCCGTCGCGGCCGGTGCCGGCTGCGAGCACCAGCAACGAGATGTCCTCGTCGGCCTCGATCAGCTTGACCATCTCGTCGGCCTTGATGCCGGTGCGCACGACTTTCTCGGGCTCCAGCCCGGCCAGTGAGCGCACGGCAGCGGCGGCTGCGTCGATCAGTTCCTGTGCCTCGGCCTCGGCATCGGCCTGCACCATGTCGCCGACGCCGAGCCAGGTCTCGTCCGGCGGCGGGGTCACCACCCCGAGCAGCACGATCGAGGCGCCGAGGCGCGCGCAGCGCCGCGCCGCGAAGCGCACCGCCTTCGAGCATTCCTCGCTATCGTCGACGACAGCGAGGAATTTCGGGCGATGGCCCGTCTCATAGGACCGCCGTCTCTTGACCATTGCTGTCGCCTGCCGCCGTTTCAGGACTTGTCATGGTGACAGGCGTCGCAAGGTCAGCGCAAGCCTCTCTCGCGACACCCGCCGGATCAGCGCCGGCGCACGAAGCCGGTGATGTCCTTGACATCCAGCATGATCGGCGCGGCGATCGCGGCGGCGCGGTCGGCGCCGTCGCTGAGGATGGCGTCGATATGGCTGGGATCGGCGAGGAGGCGCCGCATCTCGTCGGCGATCGGCGCGAGCTTGCCAACGGCGAGCTCGACCAGCGCCGCCTTGAAGCCGGAGAACTGGCTGCCGCCGAATTGTCCGAGCACCTGCGCCTTGGTCTCGCCGGAGAGGCCGGCATAAATCCCGACCAGGTTCTCGGCTTCGGCGCGGCCCTCCAGCCCCTTTTCCTCGGACGGCAGCGCCTCCGGATCGGTCTTCGCCTTGCGGATCTTCTGGGCGATCATGTCGGCATCATCGGTCAGGTTGATGCGCGAGTAATCCGACGGGTCCGACTTCGACATCTTCTTGGTGCCGTCGCGCAGGCTCATCACCCGCGGCGCCGGGCCCTGGATCATCGGCTCGGGCAGCGGGAAATAGCCGAGGTCGCCGGTGCCGAGGTTAAGCTCGGCGATGCGCTCGGCGAAGTCGTTGTTGAACTTCTGGGCGATGTCGCGGGTCAGCTCGAGATGCTGCTTCTGGTCCTCGCCGACCGGAACATGCGTCGCCTTGTAGAGCAGGATGTCGGCCGCCATCAGCACGGGATAGTCGTAGAGCCCGACCGAGGCGTTCTCGCGGTCCTTGCCGGCCTTTTCCTTGAACTGGGTCATGCGGTTGAGCCAGCCGAGCCGCGCGATCGTGTTGAACACCCAGGCGAGCTCGGCATGGCCGGAGACCTGGCTCTGGTTGAAGATGATGCTCTTCTTCGGATCGACGCCGGCAGCGATATAGGCCGCCGCGACCTCGCGCGTGGCGCGGGTCAGTTCGGCTGGCCCGCCCCAGACGTCGAGCCCCTGCGTGATCGCGTGCATGTCGACGACGCAATAGATGCAGTCATGGGTCTTCTGCATCGCGACCCAGTTCACCAGCGCGCCGAGATAATTGCCGAGATGGAGCGTCGAGGTCGGCTGCATGCCGGAGAAGACGCGGGGAGAGAAAGCGGCCATGGGGCGCTCCGTCGTCAGGGCGGAAAAATCCTGAGAGTCGGGGGTCGATCCGCTCAGGAACGCGGCGTTCTGACGGAAGCGCCGCGAAGGCGCAAGAGCCGTGGCGGTAGGACAGCGTCGAAAGCACCGAGCAGGAAGCCGGCAACGGCGTAGACCGCAGCACCCGTGCAGCACAGCACCGCCAGCCCGCCGGCGCGCCATAGGGCCGGCTGATCCGGGCCCAACGCTGAGAGGAGCGGCCTGATCGTGGCCTCGAGTGCCGTGACCATGAGCATGGCGGCCATGATGATGGCGAGGAGCATCCTGGCATCGGCCCAGCGCGGCCGCCATAGCCTGATCTGCCACAGATGGAGGCCGAGCAGCCCCGCCTGGACGATGAAGGCGAGGCTCGCAGCCAGAGCGCCGATCACCGCCGCATCGCGCCAGCCCAGCAGGACGTAGCCCGCGATCGCCGCCACGGCGACCGCGGCGAATCCGGCGATCAGCGGCAGGCGTGGCAGCCGGCGCACGAAATAGACCTGCCCGAAGACCTTGGCGGCGAGCGCGAAGGGCAGGCCGCAGGCGAAGGCGGCGAGCGCTGCGGCGGTGCGCTCGCGATCGGCGGCGTTGAACTGCCCGTTCTCGAACAGAACCGAGACGATCGGCTCGGCCAGCACGAACAAGGCCGTGGCGGCCGGGATCGCCAGCGCCAGCCCGAGCGCCAGCGCCCGGCCGAGCAGGGCGTCGTGATCTGCCTGCGACCGCTCACTGGCCATGGCCGAGAGCACGACCGTGCCCATGGCGACGCCGAAGAAGGAGAGTGGCAGCTGGAAGACGCGGTCGGCATAATACAGCGCCGAGACCGAGCCGGGTTCGGTCGAGGCGATCTGCGTCGAGATCAGCAGCACGAGCTGGGCGGCCGAGGCGGCGAGCAGCGTCGCACCGCCTGTCCTGACCAGTCGGGTCATGTCCGGCGACCAGCGCAGGCTGGGCCGCGGCAGGCCGATGCCGTGCAGGCGCCACAGAATCATGACGAGATGAGCGAGGCCGGTCAGGCTGAGGCAAGCGGCGAGCAGTGTCGCGCTGGCATGGCTGTCGCCGCCGCGAAACAGCGCGAACAGCAAGGCCGCGAGCAAGATCGCGTTCATTAGGGCTGGTGCCAGCGCCGCCACGGTGAAGCGCCCCTCGGCATTGAGCAGCGCCGCGAGCAAGGCCGCGAGCGTGGTCAGCAGCACGAAGGGCAGCATCAGCCGGGTGTAGAAGGCGGCGAGCGCCAGTGTCTGCGGCTCATCAGCGAAGCCACCGGCCAGACCGAGCACGACCCAGGGCGCGAAGATCTCGGCCAGGACGACGAAACCGAGCAGCAACAGGCCGAGCTGGCTCGCGGCTGCGCCGGCGAAGCCCTTGGCATCGTCCTCGCCGCGCTCGGCTTTGATCGCGAGATAGAGCGGCACGAAGGGGGCATTCAGCCCGCCTTCGCCGAGTATGCGCCGCACCAGATTGGGCAGGCGCAAGGCCGCCAGGAACGCATCTGCCACTGGGCCTACGCCGAGCAGGCGCGCGATCAGAACGTCGCGGGCAAAGCCGAGCAGGCGCGACAGGATCGTCGCCGCGCCGACGATGAGGGAATCGCGGGCGAGGCGAGAGGATGGGGGCTCAGCCTCGCCCGCAGGGCTCACAGAATGAACCGGCTCAAATCCGCATTCTTGGCGAGGTCGCCGATGCGCGCTTCGACATAAGCCGCATCGATCGTCACGCTCTCACCGCCGCGATCGGTCGCAGTGAACGAGATCTCGTCGAGGATGCGCTCGATCACGGTCTGGAGCCTGCGGGCGCCAATGTTCTCGACGGTCGAGTTCACTTCGACCGCGATGCGGGCGATCGCCGCGACAGCATCCGGCGTGAAGTCGATCGTGACCTGCTCGGTCGCCAGCATCGCCACCGACTGCTTGATCAGGCTGGCCTCGGTCTCGGTCAGGATGCGCTTGAAGTCCTCGACATCGAGCGGCGAGAGCTCGACTCGGATCGGCAGGCGCCCCTGCAGCTCCGGCAGGAGATCCGACGGCTTCGAGACATGGAAGGCACCCGACGCGATGAACAGGATGTGGTCGCTCTTCACCGGCCCGTGCTTGGTCGCGACGGTGGTGCCCTCGATCAGCGGCAGGAGGTCGCGCTGCACGCCCTCGCGCGAGACGTCGGCGCCGCCGCGGCCTTCGCGGGCGCAGATCTTGTCGATCTCGTCGAGGAAGACGATGCCGTTGTTCTCGACCTCGCGGATCGCGGCCTGGACTATCGCATCCTGGTCGATCAGCTTGTCGCTCTCCTCGGCGAGCAGCGGTGCATAGGCGTCCTTGACCAGCACGCGCTTGGGCTTGCCGCGTTGCCCGAAGGCCTTGCCGAGCATGTCGGAAAGATTGATCGCGCCGATCGAGGCGCCGGGCATGCCGGGCACCTCGAACATCGGCGCGCCCGAGGCGGCCGAGGCGATCTCGACCTCGATCTCCTTGTCGTCGAGCTCGTTGCTGCGCAGCTTGCGGCGGAAGGAGTCGCGGGTGGTCGCGCTCGCCGTCGGCCCGACCAGGGCGTCGAGCACGCGCTCCTCGGCCGCGACATGCGCCTTGGCCTCGACATCCTTGCGCCGGCTCTCACGGACGAGGCCGATCGCGACCTCGACCAGGTCGCGCACGATCGATTCGACGTCGCGGCCGACATAGCCGACCTCGGTGAACTTCGTCGCCTCGACCTTGAGGAAGGGCGCGTTCGCCAGCTTGGCGAGCCGGCGGGCGATCTCGGTCTTGCCGCAGCCGGTCGGCCCGATCATCAGGATGTTCTTGGGCGCGACCTCCTCGCGCAGCGGCCCTTCCAGCTGCTGCCGGCGCCAGCGATTGCGCAGCGCGATCGCGACGGCGCGCTTGGCGTCCTTCTGGCCGACGATGAAGCGGTCGAGCTCGGATACGATCTCGCGGGGGGAAAACGACGTCATCAAACAGGTTCCTGGATCATGATCAGCGCGGGGCCGTCGCCGGTCTCGCGGATGTCGAGGGCCGTGAAGCCCGCCTTCTCATAGGCGCGGATCGCGGCGAGGTTCTCCGGATCGGGGTCGATCACTACCCGCGGCGCGCCCTGTTCAAGCAGATGCCGGGTGAAGGCGCCGATGAAGCGGGTGCCATGGCCCTGTCCGAGCATGTCGGCCTCGCCGATGAACTGGTCGATGCCGCGCGTGCCGGCCGGCTGGTCCTGCAACGGATAATCGGGCCAGACGGACGGATCCCAGCTCTGCTGATGGGCGAAGGGCCGCCCGTCATGGCTGACGATCAGCGCCTCCATGCTGGGATCGCCGAAGATGCGCGCGATCTCGGCGAGTTCCTCATCGGGATCGCCCCACCAGCGCCGGACATGGTCCTGTTCGAGCCAGCGCGCCAGCATCGGGAAATCGTCTGGTGTCGCAGGGGCGAAGGCGTAGCCGTCGGCGACGAAATTCATGCGGTCTCCAGGCTTTCGATGACGAGCGAGTGATTGGTGTAGACGCAGATGTCGCCGGCGATCTTCATCGCCTTGCGCACGATCGTCTCGGCATCGGCCTCGCCATCGACCAAGGCTCTGGCCGCCGCGAGCGCATAATTGCCGCCGGAGCCGATCGCCATCACCGAGCCATGCTCGGAGGGTTCAGGCTCCAGAACGTCGCCGGTGCCGGAGATCAGCAGCGAGACCTCCTTGTCGGCGACGAGCAGCATGGCTTCGAGCCGGCGCAGATAGCGGTCGGTGCGCCAGTCCTTGGCGAGCTCGACGCAGGCACGCAGGAGCTGCGTCGGGAACTGCTCCAGCTTGGCTTCAAGCCGCTCGAACAGGGTGAAGGCGTCGGCGGTCGCGCCGGCGAAGCCCGCAATCACCGCGCCCTTGGCGAGGCGGCGGACCTTCTTGGCATTGCCCTTCATGATGGTCGGGCCGAGCGAGACCTGGCCGTCGCCGCCGATTACGACCCGGCCGCCTTTGCGCACCATCAGGATGGTGGTCGCGTGCATCACGGGGGCGTTGCTAGTCTCTGACATTGCGATTCGGTCTCGGATAAACGGTCAACAGGAACCGCCAAGATGTTCAGGCTGAAGCCCGGTATCAAGAGCGACCCGGTCAAACGCTGGAATCTGTCCGAGCGGGTCTTCTTCGCCTGCGGCGCCTGCCACATCCTTGCCTATGCCTTCCTGGAGGCCTATCCGGAGCATGGTTTTCGCGCTGTCTGGATCAGGCCGGCCGAGGGCTTCACCGGCAACCACGTCTTCGTCACCGACGGCGAGACGGCCTTCGATTTTCACGGCTATCGCCGCGAGGCGGCGCTGATCGCGCATCATTGGGCCAAGGGCCGGCTCTGGTGGCCGGGCTGGGGCGGGACGCTCGTACCCTTGCCGCAGGATCTCCTGGTCAGTGAGGCCAAATCGAAGACCTATGACGGCCTTTGGCTGCGCGAGCCCGGCCAGTTCCTGCACGATGCCTTGCCACGGGCGCGCGCTTTCCTCGGGCGCTTTGGTCCGCCGCCGGGATAGCGATCCGCTCCGGCGCCTGCTAAAGCGGGCTCGGTTTTCAGGCGTTACAGAGGTCAGCATGCGTTCGGGCGAAGTGAAGCGCCGCACCAACGAGACCGACATCGCGGTCAAGCTCGTGCTCGATGGCACGGGCAAGGCCGAGATTGCGACCGGAGTCGGCTTCTTCGACCATATGCTCGACCTCTTCGCCCGCCATTCGCTGATCGACACCACGGTCAAGGTGAAGGGCGACACCCATATCGACGACCACCACTCGGTCGAGGATGCCGGCATCGCGCTCGGTGAGGCGCTCAAAGCAGCGCTCGGCGACAAGAAGGGCATCCGCCGCTATGCCGACGTCCATCTGCCGATGGACGAGACGCTGACCCGCGTCGCGGTCGACGTCTCCGGCAGGCCCTTCCTGGTCTTCCGGACTGAGTTCAAGGCAGAGAAGATCGGCACTTTCGACACCGAGCTGGTGCGCGAGTTCTTCCAGGCCTTCGCCATCAATGCGGGCCTGACCCTGCATGTCGAGACACTCTATGGCGACAATGCCCACCATATCGCCGAGAGCTGCTTCAAAGGCCTGGCGCGGGCGTTGCGTCTGGCGCTTGAGGTCGATCCGCGCGAGGGCGGCCGCGTGCCCTCGACCAAGGGCGCTTTGTAAGGGATCGCTGCCATGGCGTTCTATCAGGCTCTGATCCCGCCGCCGGGCGCCGGCGGCCTGCGCGAGGAGGTCGAGCAGGCCCGGCTCCTGCCGGAGAGCTTCACCTTCTCGGCTTTCGTCTTCGGCGGCGTCTGGCTGCTCTACAAGCGGCTCTGGCTCGCCTTCGTCCTCTATGCGCTGGTCTGGGGCGGGCTGGTCTATGCCCAGCGCCAGCTCGGCTTCGCCATCGGCGCGGTCGCGCTGTCGCAGATGGCGCTCGGGCTTTTCCTCGGCTTCGAGGGCCAGAACCTGATCGCGCGCAAGCTGCTGCGAAAGGGCTGGCGGCTGGTCGACGTGGTCGAGGCGCCGGACCTCTCCAGCGCGGAGCGCCGCTTCTTCGAGCGGGCTTTGCCGGCCGGCGCGCCGCCGCGCATCGTCGAGACGGCGCCGGCTCCCGTGCGCTTCGCGCCAAGCTCCGCGCCGGTGATCGGTCTCTTTCCGGAAGCGAACGGGCGATGAGCCAGACCGTCACCATCGTCGACTACGGCTCGGGCAATTTGCACTCGGCCGCCAAGGCCTTCGAGCGCGCCGCTGCCGAAGCCGGCATCGCCGCGACCATCCGCGTTACAAGCGACCCGGCAGAGGTCCGCGCCGCCGACCGCATCGTGCTGCCCGGCGTCGGCGCCTTCGCCGATTGCCGGCGCGGGCTCGACGCCGTCTCCGGCATGGTCGAGGCGCTGGAGGAGACCGTCCGCGGCAAGGGCCGGCCTTTCCTCGGCATCTGCGTCGGCATGCAATTGATGGCGAGCCGCGGCCTCGAATACGTCACCACGAATGGCCTTGGCTGGATCGCTGGCGACGTCGCGCTGATCCGTCCGCAGGACGACGCCCTGAAGATCCCGCATATGGGCTGGAACACGCTGCACCCGCAGGACGAGCACCGGCTGCTCGCCGGCATCGAGACCGGCCCTTCCGGCTGGCACGCCTATTTCGTCCACTCCTATGCGCTGACGGCCGCGAAGCCGCAGGAGGTTCTGGCGCTGACCGATTACGGCGGCCCGGTCACCGCTATCGTCGCGAGGGACAACATCGCCGGCACACAGTTTCACCCCGAGAAGAGCCAGAAGCTCGGCCTCAAGCTGATCGGCAATTTCCTGAGGTGGGCACCGTGATCCTCTTCCCCGCCATCGACCTCAAGGAAGGCCGCTGCGTCCGCCTGAAGCAGGGCGACATGGACCAGGCGACGATCTTCAACGACGATCCCGCTGCCCAGGCCGCGACCTTCGAGGCCCAGGGATTTGAGTGGCTGCATGTCGTCGATCTCGATGGCGCCTTCGCCGGCAAGCCGATGAACGCGGCTGCGGTCGAAGCGATCCTGAAGCGCGTGCGCTTCCCGGTGCAGCTCGGCGGCGGCATCCGCGACATGAAGACGGTCGAGGGCTGGCTCGGTAAAGGCATCGCCCGCGTCATCATCGGCACCGCCGCGGTGCGTGATCCCGGCTTCGTTCGCGAGGCGGCCAAGGCGTTTCCGGGCAAGGTCGCTGTCGGCATCGACGCGCGCGACGGCTTCGTCGCGGTCGAAGGCTGGGCCGAGACCTCGGCGCTTGCTGCCGACGATCTCGGCCGCCGCTTCGAGGACGCCGGCGTCGCTGCGATCGTCTACACCGACATCGCCCGCGACGGCATGCTCCAGGGCATCAACTGGGACGGCACGATCGCGCTCGCCCATGCGCTGACGATCCCGGTGATCGCCTCTGGCGGGCTCGCCTCCATGGCCGATATCGAGCGCCTCTGCGCGCCCGATGCCGCAATCCTCGAAGGCGCGATCACCGGCCGCGCCCTCTATGACGGCCGGATCGACCCGGCGGCGGCGCTGGCGCGGCTGGCGGCGGCCTGAGAAGGCCGCCGGCCGGCAGGGTGTTGGGTGCCTAGACCAGCTCGACCTTGCCGGTCGCCAGATCGTAGACACCGCCGACGACGTTGAGCTGCTTCTGCACGAGGCGCTGCGACAGGATTGGCGTCGCCTTCTGCAGCTTGGCGACGTTGAGCCTGACATTGGCTATGGTGGCGGCCTTCAGCAGGTCGGCCGCCCCCTCCTTCTGCGCCGCGAGCACAGCCGGCCTGATCGCATTGGTCAGTGACGGCAGGCGTCCCGGCAGCTTGGTCTTGTTCTTGACCACGTCGATGGTCGCCGAGACGGCACCGCAATTGCTGTGGCCGAGCACCAGGATGAGCTGCGAGCCCAGCACCTGCGCGCCATATTCGAGGCTCGCCAACACGTCGGCATTGACGAAATTGCCGGCGACGCGGGTGACGAAGAGCTGGCCCGGCCCCTGATCGAAGGCGAGTTCCGGCGCGACGCGCGAATCGGCGCAGCTCAGAATCGAGGCGAAGGGCGCCTGCGAATCGGCGCGCGCTACCCGCCCGGCCGAGAAGTCGCGCTCGCTGAGATTCCCCGAAACATAGCGGGCATTGCCGTCCACCAGCCGCTTCAGGGCTTCGTCGGGGCCGACCGCGGCCGATTGCGCCAGCAAAGGCATGGGCAGCGCGCTGGCGAGGGCCAAGCCGGCGCCGGCGGCAAACAGCCTGCGACGCGTAAGCTTGCTGGCGGCCGAAACACAATGATCGCACATCGTCGCAATCCTCGCATGGGTAGGATGCGCTTCGGCACGCTTCGGGATCAGCGCGCGGCGCGTGCTTTGTCAGCGCTGCCGATGCTAGGCTTCCCCGACGGCAACTGACAGCGCAAATCGTGCAATGATCGATCCGGCTGGCACGAGCGTGAACGACGGGTGAACCGGCCGGCTCGCGGTCTTTCGACCACCGGCCAGGATGCTTCCACCCGGAACCGCCGGAACCTCAGCGCAGATACTGCTCGTAATAGCGCTGGTACTCGCCGGTGGCCTTGGCGATGTGCAGCCATTGGTCGACGAAGGCCTTGAAGATCACGTCGCCGCGCGGCAGCAGATAGCCGATCTCGATGAAGGTCAGCGGCTTGTCGGGATTGATCGCGCAGAGGCCCGGTTTCAGCTTCTGCTGCACGGTCGCTTCGATCGCCTCGGTGACGAACACATCGGCGCGCCCGGCCAGGATCTCGTCGAAGATGCCGACATTGTCCTGGTGCAGCGTGATCTTGGCCTGCTTGAAGTTGCTCTTGGCAAAGCGCTCATTGGTACCGCCGGGATTGGCGATCGCGGTGACGCCGGGCTTGTCGATGTCGGTGACGCTCTGGAACTTGTCCTTGTCGGCGCAGCGTGCCAGCGGAATCTTGCCGGTCCGCAGTGCCGGCTCCGAGTAGAACACGCGCTTCTGCCGTTCCAGCGTCACGCCGATGCCGCCCATGGCGACGTCGCATTTGCCACCGGTGAAATCGGCCATCAACTCGGCCCATTTCGTCCGCACGAACTTCGGCTCGACGCCGATCGCCTTGGCGAGCGACTTCGCCATCTCGATGTCGATGCCCTCGAAGCTGTCGCCGACGGCATTGGTGAACGGCTTGTAGTCGCCGGTGGTGCAGATGCGGAGCGTGCCGGCGCTCTGGATCGCATCGAGCGCACTCGCAGGCGCTTGCGCCTGGGCGGCGGCGATCGAGAACAAGCCTGCGCAGGCGGCGGCGAGCGCACCGCGGATGATCGTCGACAGCATGAAAAAGCCCTCCTCCCCTCTCTTGTCGTTGCCGCAAGGAGAGCAGCGCACGGGAGCAGCTTCAACCGCCATGCGGGCGAGGGCGCCCGTGCCGGGCACGCATCGCTCGCCTAGCAGGCGTTGCATCCCGCTGTGCCAGAACCTGCTTCAGGTTGCGCCGCGCCGCGATTGGCCAGCGGAGCGGCGCAGCCAGGCTGAAGGATCAGCGGACGAACTGATTGTAGATCGTGCCGAACTCGCCGGTCGCCTTGGCGAGATGCAGCCACTGGTCGACGAAGGCCTTGAAGACCACGTCGCCGCGCGGCAGCAGATAGCCCATCTCGCCATATTGCAGGGGGGCGTCGGGATTGATGGCGCACAGGCCCGGCCGGATCTTCTCCTGGACCTTGGTCTCGATCGACTCGGCCACCATGATGTCGGCCTTGCCGGCCAGGATCTGGTCCCAGATCGTGACATTGTCCGGGAAGATCTCGATCTTGGCCTGCTTGAAGTTGGCGCGGACGAAGCGCTCATTGGTGCCGCCCGGATTGACGATGACGCGCGTCTCGGGCTTGTCGATGTCGGCGACGGTCTGGAACTTCGAGACGTCGGCGCAGCGCGCGATCGGCGCCTTGCCGTTGATCAGGTAGGGCGCGGAGAAGAAGGCGCGCTTCTGCCGGTCGAGCGTCACCGAGATGCCGCCCATGGCGATGTCGCATTTGCCGCTGGTGAAGTCGTTCATCAGGTCGGCCCATTTCGTCTGCACGAACTTGGCCTCGACGCCGATGGCCTTCGCCAGCGATTTCGCGAGCTCGATGTCGATGCCCTCGAAGCTGCCGTCCTTGGCCAGGGTGAACGGCTTGTAGTCGCCGGTGGTACAGACCTGCAGCGCGCCGCGGCTCTGGATCGTCTCGAGCTGGCTGGCCGGAGCCTGCGCCAGCGCGGCGGCGCTCAGGCCGAGACTGGCGGCAGCGCTCAGCACCGCCAGTTTCAGACCTTTGAAGGACGATGTGATCGTCATGGACATCCCCTCGATCTTGTTTGTGGCGCGCAAGAGAGCAGGGATCGTGACGCCGATCAATCCGGCCGATGCGGGCTGCGTTTGCGTGCGGTGCAGCGGCGGCGCTATATGCGCCGATCATTTTGTCGTTCCGCCCCGGGCAGGCCCGCCGATGACCTTGAAGACCCGCATCATCCCCTGCCTCGACGTCAAGGACGGCCGTGTCGTCAAGGGCGTGAAATTCGTCGATCTCGTCGATGCCGGCGATCCCGTCGAGGCAGCCAAGGCTTATGACGCGGCCGGCGCCGACGAGCTCTGCTTCCTCGACATCACCGCGAGCCACGAGGCGCGCGGCACCCTGCTCGACGTCGTCACCCGCACGGCCGAGGCCTGCTTCATGCCGCTGACCGTCGGCGGCGGCGTGCGCAAGGTCGAGGATATCCGCGCCTTGCTGCTGGCCGGCGCCGACAAGGTCGCGATCAACACCGCGGCGGTGACCAACCGCCCCTTCGTCAAGGAAGCGGCGGAAAAATTCGGCGACCAGTGCATCGTCGTCGCGATCGACGCCAAGCAGGTCACGCCCGGTCATTGGGAGATCTTCACCCATGGCGGGCGCAACGCTACCGGCATCGACGCCATCGCCTTCGCCCGCGAGGTCGTCTCGCTCGGCGCCGGCGAATTGCTGGTGACCTCGATGGACCGCGACGGCACCAAGTCCGGCTACGATATCGGCCTGACCCAGCGCATTGCGGACGCGGTCTCGGTGCCGGTGATCGCCTCGGGCGGCGTCGGCGATCTCGACGACCTCGTCGCCGGCGTGCGCGATGGCCATGCCTCGGCCGTGCTCGCCGCCTCGATCTTCCATTTCGGCACCTACAGCATCCCGCAGGCCAAGGCGCACATGGCCGCCGCCGGCCTCGCGATGCGGCTGGATTGACTGAGATGACCGCCTTCACCCTCGCCGATCTCGAACGCATCGTCGCCGAGCGGGCGAGCGCCGCGCCGGAGGAATCCTGGACGGCCAAGCTCTTGGCCGCCGGCCCCGAGCGCGCCGCCAAGAAGCTCGGCGAGGAGGCGGTCGAGGCCGTCATCGCGGCCGTGAAAGGTGATCGCGAGGAGCTGATCGCCGAGAGCGCCGATCTGCTTTATCATCTTTTGGTCGTGCTCAGGTCGCGCGATGTTGCATTGCGGGACGTCTTGAGCCAGCTTGAGGCCCGTACCGCGCGCTCCGGCCTGGCCGAAAAGGCGGCGCGGCCCCGGTAGGGCATGTCGTGCCCAAGGTTTGAAAGTCGAGGCGGTCGCGTTGAACCTCGAAGCTTGGAATACGGGGGGCATCATGGACCAGCGTCCGATTGCGGCGCCATCCGCCCCCGATCTGGTCTCGCCCTATCGCACGTTCTCGCGTGACGAGTGGGCGCATTTGCGGGCCGATGCGCCACTGACGCTCTCGGTCGACGACCTCACCAGGCTGCAATCGATCAACGACCCGATCTCGCTCGACGAGATCGTCGCGATCTATTTGCCGCTCTCGCGTCTGCTCTCGCTCTACGTCGCCGCGACGCAAGGGCTGTTCAAGGCGACGCAGCGCTTCCTGATCGCCGAGGCCGAGGTCAAGGTTCCCTATGTCATCGGCGTCGCCGGCTCGGTCGCCGTCGGCAAGTCGACCACGGCGCGCGTGCTCCAGGCGCTGCTGTCGCGCTGGCCGAACACGCCGAAGGTCGAGCTCGTCACTACCGACGGCTTCCTCCTGCCCAATGCCGAGCTCGAGCGCCGCGGCCTGATGCAGCGCAAGGGCTTCCCCGAAAGCTACGACACCACCGCGATCCTGCGCTTCCTTTCCGATGTGAAGGCCGGCAAGCGCGCCGTCAACGCGCCGGTGTACTCGCATCTGGTCTACGACGTCGTGCCCGGCGAGCAGGTCACGGTCGAGCGGCCGGACATCCTGATCCTGGAAGGGCTCAACGTGCTGCAGGCGAGCCGCCTGCCCAGGGATGGCACTATCATCCCCTTCGTCTCGGATTTCTTCGACTTCTCGGTCTATCTCGACGCCGACGAGAACGACCTGCACCGCTGGTACGTCAACCGCTTCATGACGCTGCGCCAGACCGCCTTCCGCGACCCGCGCTCCTTCTTCCGCAAATATGCCGAGATCGGCGAGGAGGAGGCGCTCTCGATCGCCGAGAAGCTCTGGACCGGCATCAACCTGCCCAATCTGCGCGAGAACATCGTGCCGACCCGCCAGCGCGCCAGCCTGATCCTGACCAAGGGCGCGAGCCACCGCATCCAGCAGGTCGCGCTGCGGCGGCTCTAGGGCAGGCACGATATCGCCGGGTCCAAAAACCACGATGACGACCTATGTCGCCCTGCTGCACTCGATCGTGCTCGGCCCCGGCAGGCGCCTGGTGATGGCGGATCTGAAGGCGATGGCGGCGGAGCTCGGCTTTGGCGAGCCGCGCACCTGGGTCGCCACCGGCAATCTGATCTTCGAGGCCGAGGACGCGCCCCTCGCGGCGATCGAAAGCCGGCTGGAAGCTGGCTTCCGCGCCCGTTTCGGCAAGCATGTCGACATCATCCTGCGCAAGGCTGAGGCTTGGAAGCGGCTCGCCGCCCAGAACCCTTTCCCGAACGGGAACGCCCCCGATATCGGCATCCGCGTCATGCGAAAGCCGCTCGGCCCAGCCGAGCTGTCCATGCTCCGCGGGATCGCCGCGCCGGGCATTGTGCTCGCCCTCGCTGACGGCGATCTCTGGATCAATTTCGGCGGCGAGCCGAGTGAGACGAAGCTGCTTTCGCATCTGACGACGAAAAAGCTTGGCATCGGCACGCTGCGCAACGCCAACACCGTCAACGCGCTCGCCGCGATGCTGGATTGATGCCCCTCGATTTCTCCGCCCTCGGGCTGATGGCGGGCGCCGCCTTCGTCGCCGCGACGCTGCTGCCGGCGCAGTCGGAGGCCGTCTTCGTCGGGCTGCTGGTGGCGGGACGCGTCGATCCGACGCTGCTCTTCATCGTCGCGTCGATCGCCAACACTGCAGGCTCGGTCGTCAATTGGTGGCTAGGCCGGCTGATCGCCACGGGCGGCGTCGAGCGCTTGCCGGCGCGGCTGCGGCCCGATCCTGTGCGTTTCGCCAAGGCGCAGGGTTGGTTCGCCCGCTTCGGCTGGCCGTCCTTGCTCTTCTCCTGGCTGCCGATCGGCGGCGATCCGCTGACCTTCGTCGCCGGTTCGCTGAACTATCCGCTGCTGCACTTCATCCTGCTGGTGTTCATCGGCAAGGCGGCGCGCTATGCCTTGCTCTGGGCGGGCTGGGCCGCTGCTGCATAAGCATTTGCGCCGATTCCGGTCTCGGGCTACCAGCGAGGCCCCTTCTGATGGAGACCAGATCATGAGCATCAAGCGCATCGCCCCGGGCCCGCGCATGTCGAAGGCCGTCGTGCATGGCAACACGGTCTATCTTGCCGGTCAGGTCGCCGACAAGGCAGCCGGCAAGAGTGTCGGCGAGCAGACCAAGGACATCCTCTCGATCATCGACGGCCTGCTGGCCGAGGCCGGCACCGACAAGTCGAAGCTGCTGATGGTCAACATCTGGCTCTCGGACATGTCGACCTTCGCCGAGATGAACGCGGTCTGGGACGGCTGGGTCTCGGCCGGCAACACGCCGGGCCGCGCCACCGTCGAGGCCAAGCTCGCCGGCCCGCAGTTCACGGTCGAGATCGCGGTCATCGCCGCGATCTGATCGCGGCTGAACTAGAGCAGGATGCGAAAAAGTGGGAACCGGTTTTTCGCTGGAATCCTGCTCTAAATTCTTGGAATCGATCACGTTTTATGACTTTGGATCGAATCAATCCAAAGTCATCGTGATCCAGGGGTGGCGGGAAACGTGAATCCGGAACTCGCCACCATCCTGGCCCGTGTCTCGCAGCGCGAGGGTGTTCCCCCCGCGCTGCTGCTCGGGGTGCTCGCCTCAATGGGCGACGCCTCCGGCAAGCCCGACTTCACCCGGATCGAGAACAACCTGGCGCGCCGCGCCGGGGATTTCCGCAGCCTGCAGGCCCGGCTCGCCAGGCCGGCCGGCAGCGATCTCGAACGCGACAGATTGCAGGCGCAGGCCATCCAGGCGCTGGCTGACGGCAAGCTCGCCGAAGCCGACCGGCTGCTCGCCTTGGCCGAGCAGCGCAATCTCGATGGCGCGGCCGCTCCCGATGCACTGTCCCGCGACCGCCTGCTCGCAGCCGCCGCCGGGCGCGCCGATCGTGGCGCGGTGGCGATGCTGCATCTCAATCCGAAAGCCTATGGCGAAGCCGCCGAGCGCTATGCCGAGGCGGCGCTGATCGCCGACTCCGCTGAAGCTGGCAGCGGGCTCACCTATGCCTGGATGCAGGCCGATGCATTGGCGCGGCGCGGCGCCGACTTCTCCGACAAGTCCGCTTTCGTCGCTTCGATCGGCCAATTGCGTAGCCTGCTCGCCAAGCTCGACAATTTCGACCAGACCGTGCCCTGGGCCGAGACGCAGCTCAGGCTGGCGCGTTCGCTCACCGGCCTGTCGCATCACGAGGGCGGTAGCTCCCTGCTGCGGCAGGTGGTCGAGATCTACCGCACGACCCTCGAGGATCTGCAGCGTGCCAAGGCGCCGCGCCTCTGGACCGCGCTTCAGACCAGGCTCGGCGAAGCCTTGGCCCGGCTCGGCGAGATCGAGGACGATGCCGGCCTGCTCGACGACGGCGTCGCCGCCTTCCGCGCCGGGCTCTCCGGAATGACGCGTGCCGACATGCCGCGCGAATGGGGCCGGCTGCAATGGGAGCTCGGCAAGGCTCATGTCGCGCTCGGCCTGCGCGCCAGCGGCGTCTCTGCCTTCGAGGCGGCGGTGAACTGCTTCAAGCTGGTGCTCGACGACCGGCCGCGCGAGAGCGCCCCGCTCGAATGGGCCGAGGTGCAGGACCGGATCGGCGCCGCGCTGGTCGGCCTCGCCGGCTACTACAACGAGCCGGTCGTGCTGGAGGAGGCGATCGCCGCCTATGACGCGGCGCTGGAGGTCAGGCGCCGCGAGATCGTGCCCTCGCTCTGGGCCGAGAGTGCCGCCAACCGGGCCGAGGCGCGTCTGGAGCTGGCCGAGCGCATCCGCGACCGCGCCGAAGCCGAGAAGGCGACCACCGAGCTCGTCATGGCGATCGAGACGCTGCGCAGCCTTGGCCTCGCCGCCGAGGCCAAGCGCCGCGAGCCGAGGCTGCGGCGGGCCGCGGTTCTGGTCGAGGCTCTTCGGAAGGCCTGATCAGCCTTTCACGCGCAGGGCCGCGAGCCGCTCCAGCGCCTTGTCCAGCGTCGCGTCATTCTTGGCGAAGCAGAAGCGCACGACATTCCGCACCGCCCCTTCCGCATAGAAGGCACTGACCGGAATCGCGGCGACGCCGTACTCCGCGACCAGGCTTTGGCAGAAGGCGACGTCGTCGCTCTGCCCGAGCGGGCCGATGTCGACATTGAGGAAATAGGTGCCGGCGCTCGGCAGCACGCTGAAGCCGAGCTCGCTGAGGCCGCCGGCGAAACGGTCGCGCGAGCGCTGGAAATCGGCGCGCATCCCCTCGAAATAGGCCTCGTCCTTGCCGAGGCCGTAGGCGACCGCCGCCTGCAGGTTCGGCGGGGTGGTGAAGGTGATGTACTGGTGCGCCTTGGCCAGCACCCGCATCAGCTCCGGCGCCGCCATCACCATCCCGACCTTCCAGCCGGTCAGCGAGAAGATCTTGCCGGCCGAGGAGATCTTGACCGTGCGCTCGCGCATGCCCGGCCGGCTCATCAGCGGCTGGTGGCGATGCCCGTCGAAGACGACATGCTCCCAGACGTCGTCGCAGATCGCGACGGCATCGTGCCGAACGCAGAACGAGGCCAGCAGGTCGAGATCCGCCGTGCTGAAATTGGTCGCGGTCGGGTTGAGCGGGTTGTTGAACAGCACCGCCTTGGTCTTCGGTGAGAAGGCCTTCGCCAGTGCCTCCTCGCTGAGCCCGAAATGCGGCGGTGTCAGCGTCACGAATTTCGGGATGCCGCCGGCGCGGCGCACCAGCGGCAGATAGGCATCGTACATCGGCTCGAACAGCACGACCTCGTCGCCGGGCGAGATGAGTGCCATCAGCGCGCCGGCGATCGCCTCGGTCGCGCCGGAGGTGATCATCACCTCGGCCTCAGGATCGAGCTCCAGGCCCTGCCAATGGCGGAAATGCGCGGCGGTCGCCTGGCGCAGCTCCGGCAGGCCCATCATTGGCGGATACTGGTTCCAGCCCTCGATCACGGCCTGCGCCGCTTTGCGCCGGACGTCCTCCGGGCCGGGATCGTCGGGAAAGCCCTGGCCGAGATTGACGGCCTGATGCTCGCGTGCGAGCCGCGACATGGTTTCGAAGATCGTCGTCGGAAGGGCGGAGAAGATCGGATTCATCGCGGCTGGCTTCGTTCGAAAAGGCGGGCGGGAAGGCTCGGATGCCGCCATAGCACGCGCAACGCCGGTGTGCATCGCCCCGAAAAAGCGGCAGATTATGCGGAGTGATGAATATTGACATTCGTCAGCAGTCAGTATTTTCTACCCACAGCCGGTTCACGACAGCACTTCCACGGTTTCTTCGCCCCTTTGGAACCGTGGGACGCTGACGTGGATCGGTGAGCTTTTTCTGGGGCTAGGACGGTTGGCCGTTCCAGCGCCGCGGAAAGCGCGCTACAGCGCCTTTGGATCGCATCGAGCCGTCATTGCGAGCGTCAGCGAAGCAATCCAGGGAGACGTAGGGCTCTGCCGCCCCTGGATTGCTTCGTCGCTTTGCTCCTCGCAATGACGGCTTGCGCGCCGGTTCGATCGGAACAACGCGCTAGGCAGGCTCCATGCATCCCTCCCGCCAAACCCCCGCTCTGATGCTGCTCGGCACCGGTTCCAATGTCGGCAAGTCCCTGCTCGTCGCTGGCCTCTGTCGCCTCTTCGCCGATCGCGGGTTGAAGGTTCGCCCGTTCAAGCCGCAGAACATGTCGAACAACGCCGCCGCGACCGCGCGGGGCGAGATCGGCCGGGCCCAGGCGCTGCAGGCGCGCGCCGCCCGGATCGCGGCTGACGTCGACATGAACCCGGTGCTGCTCAAGCCCGAGAGCGAGCGCGGCAGCCAGATCATCCTGCAGGGCCGCGTCGCCGGCCATCTCTCCTCCGGCGATTTCAGCCGCCGCGGCGATTTCCTGCCGAAAGTACTGGAGAGCTTCGAGAGGCTGAGCGACGGCGCCGACCTGATCCTGGTCGAAGGCGCCGGCTCGCCGGCCGAGACCAATCTGCGCGCCCGCGACATCGCCAATCTCGGCTTCGCCCGGGCCGCTGGCGTCCCGGCGATCCTCATCGGTGATATCGACCGCGGCGGCGTCATCGCCAGCCTCGTCGGCAGCCATGCCGTGCTCGATGCCGAGGACCGGGCGATGATCCGCGGCTTTGCCATCAATCGCTTCCGCGGCGATGTCGGCCTGTTCACGCCGGCCCTCGACACGATCACCCGGGCGACGGGCTGGCCTAGCCTCGGCGTCGTGCCCTGGTTCGCCGAGGCCGCGCGCCTGCCGGCCGAGGATGCGCTCGATCTGGCCCGCGGCGTGCCGGCCAGTGCCGGCGCGCTGAAGGTCGCCGTCCCCGTTTTGCCCGGTATCGCCAATTTCGACGATCTCGACCCGCTCAAGCTCGAGCCGGGCATCGAGCTCGTCTTCGTCGGCCCCGGCTCAGCCCTGCCCGGCGACGCCGCCCTGGTGATCCTGCCGGGCTCGAAGACGACGCTGCGCGATCTCGCCAGGCTGCGCGAGGAGGGCTGGGACATCGACATCCTCGCCCATCGCCGCCGCGGCGGCCATGTGCTCGGTCTTTGCGGCGGCTACCAGATGCTCGGCACGATGGTGCGTGACCCGCTCGGGCTCGAAGGGCCGGCCGGCGCGGCTCCCGGGCTCGGCCTGCTCGACATCGAGACCGAGCTGACGCCGGACAAGACCGTCAGGGAGGTCGCGGTCGAGCATCCCGAGAGCGGCACGACTGGCCGCGCCTACGAGATCCATCTCGGCGCCAGCGAGGGGCCTGACCGGGCGCATGCACCGTTCTGCGTCGACGGCCGGCCAGAGGGAGCCTGCAGCGCCGACGGGAAGGTGGTCGGGACCTATCTCCATGGCGTCCTGAGCTCGGACCGGCTGCGCCGCGCCTGGCTCGAAAACCTGGCGGGAAGGCCGCTGGCGGCGGGCGAAGCCTATGAGCCGGCCGTGGAAGCGGCGCTCGACGGCCTGGCCGCGCATCTGGAGCGCCATCTCGACATCGACGGCATCCTCGCATTGGCACGTTCACGCTCCTGACAAGTGAGATGCCTTCGGCGAAAAACTGTCAGGAGGACGCAAATAAAGCTTTGCCGATCAATTTGTTGACGACTGACGAAATTCGTCATAGTCAACGAAGGCGTCCGCAGGCGGCCTATGGGAACAAGTCATCAGACCGGGAAGTTGCTCTGACATGAGCACAGTAGAGCGCGATACGAGGCACGACATCATCGATGTCGCCGAGCGGTTCTTCCGCCAGATCGGCTATCAGAAGACCACCGTCGCCGATATCGCCAAGTCGCTGCGCATGAGCCCGGCGAATGTCTATCGTTTCTTCGACTCCAAGAAGGCGATCAACGAGGCGGTCGCCGAGCGCTCGATGAGCGAGCTCGAGGCGACCGTCGCCGCGATCGCCGCCGAGAAGCGCCCCGCCGCCGAGCGCCTGCGGGACATCCTCGCCGCGACCTGCCGGATCAGCGCCGCCCGCTATCTCGACAATCATCGCCTGCACGAGATGGTCGCCTGCGCGATGGAGGAGAGCTGGGACGTCGTCCGTGGCCATATCGAGCGCTATGACGCGATCCTGCGCCTCGTCGTCGCCGACGGCATCGCCAAAGGCGAGTTCACCGCGCGCGATCCGGTCACCGCGACCCATTGCGTGCGCATGGCGATGCTGCGTTTCTATCATCCGCTCCTGCTCGGCCAATGCGCCGAATTGCCCGGCCCGAATGTCGAGGAGATGATCGACTTCGTGCTAATCGGCCTGGGTGCCGGGCGCCCTGTTGCCTGACGGGCTGCTTGCGGCCGCGTTGACAAGGCGTCGAGGGAGCGGGATACCCCGCCGCGCATGCTGAATCTCTCCAAACAGAGCGCCAAGAAGCTCGCCGTTATCGTCCATGACCTGGCGATGACCGCGCTCGCGATCGTCTTCGTCTTCGCCGTGCGCTTCGATGGCTGGCTGTTCGACGAGCGGATGCGGCAATTGCCGACGATCCTGCCCTTCTTCGTCGCCTATGCCGGCGCGGTCTACTGGTTCTTCCAGCTCTACCGCTCGAAATGGCGCTTCGCCTCGCTGCCCGATCTCTCGAACATCGTCCGGGCGGTCACGGTCCTGACCCTGACCCTGCTGGTCGTCGACTACGTGCTCGTCTCGCCGAACCTCTACGGCTATTTCTTCTTCGGCAAGATCACCATCGTTCTCTACTGGCTGGTGCAGATCGCCCTGCTCGGCGGCCCGCGCCTGGCCTATCGCTATTTCAAATACTCGCGCTCCAAGCATCATGCGGCGCGCGAGGCGACCCTGCCGGCCCTGCTGCTCGGCCGCGCCGTCGACATCGAGATGGTGATCCGCGCCATGGAATCGGGGGCGATGGGCAAGATGCGGCCGGCCGGCGTCCTCTCGCCACGGTCCGATGACCTCGGGCAGTCGATCCGCGGCGTGCCGGTGCTTGGCTTGCTCTCGCAGATGGAGACGATCGCGACCGACGCCAGCGAGCGCGGCGAGCCGTTCCGCCGCATCGTCGCCACGTCGAGCGCGCTCGCGCCCGAGGCCGAGCCGGACAAATGGCTCGCCCAGACCCGCAAGCTCGCCATCCCGATCTCGCGCCTCGACACGCTCGGCGAAGGCCTGCGCGGCAGCGAGCTGGCACCGCTGGAGATCGAGGATCTGCTGGTGCGCCCCTCGGTCAAGATCGACCGCGTGCGGCTGGAAGGCTTCCTGAAGGGCAAGCGCGTCATCGTCACCGGCGGCGGCGGCTCGATCGGCTCCGAGATCTGCCTGCGCTGCGCCGCCTTCGGCGCGGCCGAATTGCTCGTCGTCGAGAATTCCGAGCCGGCGCTGTTCCACGTCACCGAGGCGCTGGCCGCCCAGGACCTGCCGATGCGTGTCACCGGCGCCCTCGCCGATGTCCGCGACGAGGCCCGGATCGGCCCGCTGTTCAAGGCCTTTGCCCCTGACATCGTCATCCATGCCGCCGCGCTGAAGCATGTGCCCTATCTCGAGGCCGATTGGGGCGAGGGCATCAAGACCAACATCTTCGGCTCGGTCGTCGCCATCGAGGCGGCGATCGCCGCGGGTGCCGGCATCTTCGTGATGATCTCGACCGACAAGGCGATCGAGCCGGTCTCGATGCTGGGCGCGACCAAGCGATTCGCCGAGATGTATGCGCAGGCCCGCGACGCCGAGTTCGCCAATGGCAATCGCGGCACGCGCCTCGTCGCGGTCCGCTTCGGCAATGTGCTCGGCTCGGTCGGCTCGGTGGTGCCGAAGTTCAAGGCGCAGATCGAGCGCGGCGGGCCGGTCACCGTGACCAGCCCGGAGATGATCCGCTACTTCATGACGATCCGCGAGGCCTGCGACCTCGTGCTGACCTCGGCCTCGCATGCGCCCGAGCACGAGGCACAGGACGAGCGCGCCGCCGTCTACGTTCTGAAGATGGGCCAGCCGCTCAAGATCATCGACCTCGCCGAGCGGATGATCCGCCTCGCCGGCTATGAGCCCGGCGTCGACATCGAGATCGCCGTGACCGGCGTGCGGCCCGGCGAGCGCCTGAACGAGATCCTCTTCGCCAAGGACGAGCCGATGGCCGAGACCGGGCTCGACGGCGTGATGGCGGCCAAGCCGATCTTCGCCGGCCGCGAGCGCATGCAGGGCTGGCTCGACGAGCTCGAGCGGGCCTTGGCGGCGCAGGACAGACTCGGCGCCGAAGCGGTGCTCGAAGCGGCGATCCCCGATTTCAGCCGGCGTCAGCCGCCAGCCGCGCCAGCGCAGCCTTCGTCTCCGCAGGCGGTCGCCAGCCAGCGTTGAGCAAGGCGTCCGGCGAGGCGACGAGCCCGTTTGCCAATCGCTCATAGGCACCGCTGCGCCCCGCGAGCCGCGCCGCCAGCGCCAGCAGCGCGGTCGGGACCGGGATGAGCCCCGGGTTACGCCCAAGGCCGGCGCGCATCGCGGCGAGCATCCCGGCGACCGAGAGAGGTTCCGGATCTGAAACGATGTAGCTGCGCCTGGCCGGGCAAGCCTCGGTCAACGCGAAGGCGACGGCCTCCGAGAGGTTCTCGATTGCGAGCAGCGAGCGCTTCGCCGAGAGGCCGCCGAGCGGCAGCGGCACGGGCAGCCGCGCCAGCTTCAGCAGCGCCGCCATGTTCGCTTTCACACCGGGCCCATAGACGAGCACTGGCCTCAAGGCGACCCAGTCGAGATCAAGCCCGGCCAGCCCCTCTTCGGCCGCGAGCTTAGAGCGGCCATAGGCGTCGGTCGGCGCGGGCGTGTCGGCTTCGCTGAGCGGCCGATCGCAGACCGGTCCGCTCTGCGCCCGGATCGAGGACAGGAAGACGAAGCGCCGGACGCTCGCCGCATGCGCCGCCCGCGCCAGCGCCAGTGTCGCCTGCGTGTTGACCGCCTGGTAGCGCTCCTCGGGGATATCGCCATCGGCATGGGCCAATCCGGCGCCGTGGACGACGTGATCGACGCCATCGAGCAGCGGCTGCCAGTCGATCGGCGCGCCGAGGTCGCCGATTGCGACATGTTCGGCGCCGGTGATGGTCGATGTCGAGCTGCGCCCTGCCGTGCGCACTCGGTAGCCGCGTGCGATGAGGTCATGGAGGAGATAGCGGCCAACGAAGCCGCTCGCGCCGGTGAGCAGGATGCGCTCGCCGCTCACGGCTGCGCCCGGTTGCGTGAGAAGCGGCGCAGCAGGGCGATCGTCAGCGCCAGCGCGGCCAGCAGGCAGGCAAGCTGCGCCCACAGCGCCGACACGGCGATGCTGAGCGCCGCGAGCCCGATCAGGACAAGATTGAGCAGGCCGATCTGCGTGACGATCTCGATGACCTTGAAGCCGTTATCGGTCGCCTGCTGGTAGAAATGCGAGCGATGCGCCTGCCAGACCTTCTCGCCGCGGGCGAGGCGGCGGAAGAGCGTGATCGTCGAATCCATCACATGGTAGAGCGGCAGGATCAGCGCCGCGGTCAGAGCGCCGGTGCCGGCGAGTCGATAGAGCAGATAGGCGCCGAGCAATCCGAGCGGCAGCGCCCCGACATCGCCGAGGAAGATGCGCGCCACCGGCTTGTTGAGCGGCGCGAAGCCCAGCAGCCCGCCGAGCAGCACCGCGGCGAGCAGCCCGGTGGCGGGATCGACGATGCCGTAGCCGGCGGCGAGCACGATCGTGCCGGAGAGCGGCACCAGCCCGGCGAGGGTGATCCAGTCGATCCCGTCCATGAAGTTGACGAGATTGACGAACCAGGCGCCGGCGACCAGGGCAAGGCCGCGCTCGGCCCAGAGCGGCAGGGTTTCCGGCAGCAGCCGCATATCGGGCGCGGCATAGAAGACGACGATGCCGACGCAGAGGAATTGCAGCGGCAAGCGCAGGGCCGGCGAGAGCGGACGGATATCGTCCCAGGCGCCGACCACGGCCAGTAGGGCGGACGCAACCATGACCAGGACGAGACCCCGCTGGGCGCCCGCATCCATGGGAATGAAGGCCAGCGCGAGCCCGAGCGCCAGGAAGGCACCAGCAAGCACGGCGATGCCGCCGCCTTGCGGCGTCGGTATGCGGTGGCTGGAGCGCGCATTCGGCCGCGCCAGCGCATAGCGCATCATCAGGGGGCGCAGAGCCAAGCACAGCACGAAGGCAAGGCCGGCGGCGAGCGCGATCAGCAGAAGGGGGATGAAGCGTTCCAAGGCGGGCGGACCATAGCCATACGGATTTTCACTGCAAGTGGCACTTGCGTCGACGAGCACAAAAGAAGAACATGCGGGGCATGGCCATCGCCGATTCCGTCCTCAATCCGCCGCCTGCGCGGCCGGAGATCACCCGTGCCGTCTGCCGTGGCGCCTCGCGCCATCTGCGCGAGCGCGGCTATGCCATCGTCAAGGAGATGACCTTCGCCAATGGAAGGCGTAGCGACATCGTCGCGCTCTCGCCATCGGGCGAATTGCTGGTGGTCGAGGTCAAGTCGGGGATCGAGGACTACCGCGTCGACGGCAAATGGCCGGATTACCGCGATTATTGCGACGGCTTCCTCTTCGCGGTCGCCCCTGAATTCCCGCTGGAGATCTTGCCGGAGGATGTTGGTCTGATCGTCGCGGACGCCTTCGGAGGGGAGCTGCTGCGCGAGCCGCCGCGCCATCTGCTCGCACCGGCGCGCCGAAAAATGCTGACCATCGCCTTCGCCAGGCTCGCGGCTGGGCGTCTGGCGCTGCTGGAGGACCCCGGCCTCTAGCCGACCGCCGATTGCGGCAGGACGAGCGCCTTCGGGCCGATGTTCAGGCTGATCTGCAGGCTGTCGGCGATGCGATGGGCGCGGTCGATGAACAGGAACCTTGCCGGGCCGGTGCAGAGCTCGGTGACGGTCGCTTCGAACAGCGCGAGCCAGCGCTCGAAATGCGGCATCTCGAGCGGGAGCGGCATATGGATTTGCTGCGGCTTGCCGCGATAGCGCCCGCTCATCAGCGTCACCGACGACCAGAAATCGCGCAACTTGGCGAGATGGGCGTCCCAATCGTCGCCGAGCTTGTCGAGGAAGATCGGGCCGATCAGCGGATCCAGCCGCACCCGGCCATAGAAGGTGTCGACCAGCTCGGCGATCAGCTCTTCCGATATCCGCTCGGGGAGCGGCTTTTCGCTCATCGCGGCGCGCGCTTGGCCAGGATGCGCTGCAAGGTGCGCCGGTGCATGCCGAGCCGGCGCGCCGTCTCCGAGACATTGCGGCTGCAGAGCTCATAGACGCGCTGGATATGCTCCCAGCGCACGCGATCGGCCGACATCGGGTTTTCCGGCGGCACCGGCCGGGCGTTCGGCCCGGCGGCCAGCGCCGAATGGATCTCGTCGGCATCGGCGGGCTTGGCCAGGAAATCATAGGCGCCGAGCTTCACCGCGCTGACCGCGGTCGCGATATTGCCGTAGCCGGTCAGGACGACGCCGCGTGCATCCGGGCGCTTCTCCTTGAGGCGGGCGATCACGTCGAGCCCGTTGCCGTCGCCGAGGCGCAGGTCGATCACGGCATAGGCCGGGGCCGCCTCCTCGACCGCCGCGAGCCCGGCCTGGACGGACTCGGCGATCCGCACGGAATAGCCGCGGCCTTCCATGGCGCGGGCGAGGCGGGTCAGGAACGGCTTGTCGTCGTCGACGAGCAGAAGGGTCATGTCCCTGCCGGCCGTATCGGTGAGCTCGCCTGTCATCGGCGCCGTGTCCATCGCCATCATCTCCTGCCGGGCGGGTAACTGTCCGGCTCAACATCCAGTCTATCGATTGCGCGACGCGCTGAAACGCCGCAACGCCTCATTCTGTCGCATATGGGGCCAAAAGCTCCGGGTTTGAAGGTCCGGCGGGTCGATCGTCGCGTTCGAAGACGGCGCGCAGCCAGGTGATCCGGATGCTGGCGCCTGTCGCCGGCAGCGGCCGGTTGGAGAATTCCAGCGTCGCGCCGCTGCGTTCCAGCAGCGTCTTGGCGATGAAGAGGCCGAGGCCGAGGCCACCGCCGGCCCGTGATTCCTTGGCATGCGAGCGCGAGAGATAGGGGTCGCCGGCCCGCATCAGTACCTCCGGCGTGAAGCCCGGCCCGTCATCGGCGATGGTCAGGATGACCGCGCCGTCCGTCCACTGCGCCGTGATCGTCACCTTGGAGCCGGCGAAGTCGACGGCGTTGTCGACGATATTGCCGAGCCCGTAGATCATGCCGGGATTGCGCCGGCAGACCGGCTCCGGCTTCTCGCCGTCGAGCGCGATCTCGAAGGGCACGCCGAAGGGCCGCTGCGGCCCGGCTGCCTCCTCGATCAGCAGGCTGAGCGAGAGCTGGTCGAGCGGTCCGGCATCGTCGTCCTGCAGCGAGGCGAGCTTGCCGAGGATGCCGCGGCAGCGCTCGACCTGTTCGCGCAGCAAGGTGATGTCCTCCGCCATCTCGCCTTCCGCCGGGGCGAGGCGTGAGAGCTCGCGGGCGACCAGCGCGATCGTTGCGAGCGGGGTGCCGAGTTCGTGGGCGGCGGCGGCGGCGAGCCCGTCGAGCTGCGAGAGATGCTGCTCGCGCGCCAGCACCAGCTCGGTCGCAGCCAGCGCCTCCGACAGGTCGCGCGCCTCCTTGGCGACGCGCCAGGCATAGATGCCGGTGAAGCCGAGCCCGAGCAAAAGCGCGATCCAATTGCCGAGCTGGTATTGCGGCGGCAGCACCGGCCGCTCGCTGCCGGCCCAGGGCAGCGGCCAGTGCAGAATGGTGAGCAGCGTTGCCAGCCCGGCGGCGAGCAGTCCCAGCGCGAGCGTGTGCCGCGGCGGCAGCGCCGTCGCCGAGATCATCACCGGCGCCAGGAACAGGATCGCGAACGGGTTCTGCAGGCCGCCGGTGAGGTAGAGCAGGGCCGCAAGCTGCAGGATGTCGAAGCCGAGCAGAGCGGTCGCCGCGCCCTGGCCCAGCCGGTGGCTGAGCGGGAAACGGATGCGCAGGGCGATGTTGAGCCAGGCCGAGACGGCGATGGCGAGGAAGCACCAGCCGAAGGGCAACGAGAAGCCGAGCCCGAAATGGACGCCGGCGACAGCAACGCTCTGCCCGGCGATGGCCAACCAGCGCAGGCGCACCAGCGTGTCGAGCCGCAAATGGCGTGGCGTGCCGCCGGGGGCGGATGGAACGAGGTCTGTGATCGTCACGGCGCGCAATCTTTGCAAAGCGCCGGGTGCCTCGGGAAGACGAAACTGTGGCTAATCGGCATCACAAGGAAATCTTATCCCTTTGGACGATTGAATGAGAACAAATTCTACTTAGGCTGCGTTCCCTTGTTGCGCTGCATCGTGGGATGCCGCGCTGCGAAAGAGCGAAAGGGCCGCCATGTCGTTCGCCTACCACGCCTATGAGGCGGTTCATATGATGGTCAGCCCGGCGCGGGCCATGTCCGACGCCATGCAGCTCGCCTTCAAGAATCCGGCGAACCCGCTGACCTACACCCCGTTCGGCCGCACGATCGCTGCCTCCTGCGAATTGTTCGAGCGCACCACGCGCCGCTACGGCAAGCCGGCCTTCGGTCTCGACACCACCACGATGAACGGCGTCAAGGTCGGGGTCGAGGAGCGCGTCGTCTGGCAGCGCCCCTTCTGCAACCTGATCTATTTCGATCGCAAGATCGAAGGCCGCCGCAAGCCGCAGCCCAAGGTGCTGCTGGTCGCGCCGATGTCGGGCCATTACGCCACGCTGCTGCGCGGCACCGTCGAGACCCTGCTGCCGGACCATGAGGTCTACATCACCGACTGGATCGACGCCCGCCTCGTGCCGCTCGCGGCCGGCAAGTTCGACCTCGATGATTACATCGACTACGTCATCGCCATGCTGCACAAGCTCGGCCCTGACACCCATGTCATGGCCGTCTGCCAGCCTTCCGTGCCGGTGCTCGCCGCGATCGCACGCATGGAAGCCGAGGGCGATCCCTCCTCGCCGCGCTCGATGACACTGATGGGCGGGCCGATCGACACGCGCCGCTCGCCGACGGCGGTCAATCAGCTCGCCATGGAGCGCGGCACCGACTGGTTCCGCCGCAACTGCATCACCCGCGTGCCGTTCCCGCATCTCGGCGCCTTCCGCGAGGTCTATCCCGGCTTCATGCAGCTGTCGGGCTTCATGGCGATGAACTTCGATCGCCATCTCACCGCGCATTACGACATGTACAAGCACCTGATCGCCGGCGACGGCGATTCGGCCGAGAAGCACCGCGATTTCTATGACGAATACCTCGCGGTCATGGACCTGACCGCCGAGTTCTACCTGCAGACCGTCGACACCGTCTTCGTCAAGCACGCCCTGCCCAAGGGCGAGATGCTGCATCGCGGCAAGCCGGTCGACCTCAAGGCGATCCGAAGCGTCGCGCTGATGACGGTCGAGGGTGAGAACGACGACATCTCCGGCGTCGGCCAGACCAAGGCGGCGCACGACCTGTGCGTCAACATCCCCGACGACATGCGGGTCGAGTACCTGCAGAAGGGCGTCGGCCATTACGGCGTCTTCAACGGCTCGCGCTTCCGTTCTGAGATCGCGCCGCGCATCGCCGACTTCATGCTGACCCTCGACATGAAGGCGGCCAAGGAGCGCCGCAACGACACCGCGGAAACAGCCCGCAAGGCGCTGAAGGTCGCGGGCTGAAGGCAGCTAGCGCCGGGGCCGCTTAGGCAGCCCCTTTGCCTCGGCGGCGAGTTCGGCGATCTGTGCGTCGGCCTCGCGCCGGCGTTCGAGCTTTCTGCGTTGGTCAAATGCGAGGTACTGCGCTTCGGCGTGCGCTCTCGCTTGATCCGCACTGACAGAACCGCCGCCGTTGAGCACGGCGCGCCCGAGCTGCTGTAATTGCCGATCGAGCAGGTCGCGCGCATCCTCCATCATGACGAGGCGCCCGATTGCGAGCTGATCTTCGAAGATGTCGAGCAGGATCGAGGTCAGGCGGTTGAGCTCCTGGATCTCGGCATCGGCGAGATAGTTTTTCGAGGTCGCCACATCCTTCTTACGGATATCGTCCGCCGGCCATGTCTGCAGGCCCATGTTCGGCGCCTCGCAATCGGCGCGTCCCGCCACGATCTCCGCCGGCGTGTGCGAGGTCACGGCATAGACCAGCTTGGCCTGGACGCGTTGATAGAAGCTCCGAGCGGCCTCGCTTGACCCGTCATAGTCCTGGCAGAGCGAACAGATCCGACGCAGCTCGGCATAGAGATTCGCTTCCTCGGAGCGCAGGTCGCGGATGATCTCGCGCAGCTCGGCGATGCGGTCGAAGCCGCCGGGCTCTTTCAGCCGGCGCGTGTCGACGACGAAGCCTCTTTTGGCGAACTGGACGAGAATTCCCGTGGCCCAGCGGCGGAACAGGGTCGCCTGCGCCGAGGAGACCCGATAGCCGACCGAGATCACCACATCGAGATTGTAGAGTGTGGCGGGCCGCCCGGTACTTGTTTGCGTTTTTTGCAAAGAAGTCGCTTCTTTGAGTTCTCCCTCCTCGTAGATGTTAGCGATGTGCCGAGAGATGGTTGAAACGTCCCGGCCAAAAAGCTGCCCGATCTGCGCCTGCGTCATCCAGAGGGTTTCGCCCTCATAGCGGATGTCGATCCGCAGGCCCTTCTGCGTGCCATAGACGAGGAAGAGATCACCCGTCTCGGCATCCTCTTCCAAGCGAACCGGTTCAGTCTGGTCCTGGGCCATTGGCGTGCCTTGATTCCGAGCGAGAACAAACAGAATACAAGATGCTCGCAAGAGGCAAGCTGGTCGCGTCGCAATACGCAATCGCCGGCGTGGTTTTCGTCCATGGCGTCTCGCGCATGGCACGGATTTCCCCGCCCCCTTCCGCTCCCGCTGCGAATCCCGCACAATCGCCGGGATGCGGTTCTCCCTGTTCAGGCGCCAGCCCGATCCCGACCGGATCGAGGTCGCCCATGCCGGCACGCTCTACCCGGTCAGCGTCAAGCGGCGCTCGACGGCGCGCCGGCTGACGCTGCGCGTCTCGCAGGCGACCGGCGAGATCACCCTGACCCTGCCCGAGCGCGTCGACTTCGCGAGCGGCCGCATCTTCGCCGAGAAGCATGGCGGCTGGATCGCGGCGCGCATGGCCAAGCGCCCGCAGAGCGTCGCCTTCGAGCCCGGCGCGGTCGTGCCCTTGCGCGGCGTGCCGCACCGGATCGTGCACTGGACCAAGGTCCGTGGAGTGACCCGCGCGACACTCTCGGCCGAGGGCGAGCCGATCATCGCGGTCTGCGGCGAGGCGGCCCATGTCGCGCGCCGGGTCAGCGATTTCCTGCGCCGCGAGGCCCTGGCCGACCTCGAAAAGGCCGTGCGCACCCATACCGCCGTGCTCGGCATCCCCGCCCGCAAGATCACCTTGCGCGACACCACCAGCCGCTGGGGCTCATGCTCCTCGAAGGGCCATCTCAGCTTCTCCTGGCGCCTGATCCTCGCGCCGGCGCTGGTGCTCGACTATCTCGCCGCCCATGAGGTCGCGCATCTCAAGGAGATGAACCATTCGCATCGCTTCTGGGCGCTGACGCACCAGCTCTGCCCGCGCACCGAGGAAGCGGAAGCCTGGCTCAAGTGCCATGGCGCGAGCCTGCACGGCTATGGCTGAGGTCTTGCGGTCGGCACGCCCTCGCGGATCAGCTGTGAGAAATCGGGGCTGTCGAGCGATATCGTCCTCGCCCGCTCGCTGATCCGGCCGCGCCGGACGAGCTCGTCGAGCGGCAGGTCCTGCCTGACCGCGCCGATGTCCTTGAGATAGCCCGGCAGATAGCCGGACAGGATGACGCGCGGATCGAGCGGCGGCGTGAAGCTCCACCCGGGTGCCACTGAGCGCACGAGCCGATAGACCACCGTCGTGCAGTTGGTGGCGATCGTGTTGTACCAGCGCGGTTGGCCAGCCAGCCGGTTCACATCCGCGACATAGGCCAGCAGGATCTCACGCGCCTGCTCGGGTGAGGTGCGCAGGCGGAACATCCGGACATCCTCGCCACGCGCATGGGTTCGCAGGCCGACGACATCGCGCTCGTCGGTCGCGACATAGGCCATCTCGTAGACCCGGAAGAAGCCGGCGAGCGACGACCATTCCTCGCCCTTTTCACGCCGCACCTCGATCGAGAAGGTGAGCGGTGGCGATTCGCGGAAGGTGAAGCTGACGAGCAGATGGGCGATCGCCTCGCCCGACCAGTAGGACAGGAAGAGGTCGGCGCCCTCGATCTTCGTCAGGTCGTAGCTGCGCGTTTCCCAGCGCTGATCATAGTCGGCCTCGGTGCGCCAGCGGAAATTGCGTAGATTGGCGACGGTGAGCCGGTCGCCCTCGCGTGCGATCTCGGGAAGCCGGGCGAGTTCGGGAATCCAGTCGCGGTCATGCGAGGGCTTGAGGCTGCTCCACCAGCCGAGCAGGCTGACGAACAGCACGGCGAAGGCGAGCGGCAGGCGCGGCGCGCCGCTCCAGATGCCGATCGCGCCGGCGAGCGCGGCGAGGCCGAAGCCAACCGCGGCGGCGATGCCGACCGCACCAGGCAGGCGGAAAATCAGGAGCCCGATGCCCCAGGCGGCCATGCCGAGGACCACGAGCGTCAGCAGACTCTGCAGGAGAACGAAAAAGAGGCGGCTCATCGCCGCCTCTCATAGCATGCTGAACTGCGTTCCGCTCAAGCGGCGAGGGAGCTCGTCGGTGCGGCCGCCTTTACGGCGTCGTCGACATGCGGTTCGAACTTCGCGAAGTTCTCCGCGAACATGCCGATCAGCTTCTTCGCTGTCTCGGCGAAGGCGGCTTTGTCAGCCCATGTCTTGACGGGATAGAGGATGTGCGGCTCGACGCCGGGCACCGAAGTGGGAACGGCGAACCCGAAATAGGGATCCCGGCGGAAATCGGCGCGGTTGAGCGAGCCGTCGAGCGCAGCGGTCAGCAGGCGGCGGGTGACGCGGATCGGCATGCGCCGGCCGGTGCCGTAGCCGCCGCCGGTCCAGCCGGTGTTCACCAGCCAGCAGTCGACATGGTGCTTGGCGATGAAATCGCGCAGCAGATTGGCGTATTCCGACGGGTGGCGCGGCAGGAAGGGCGAGCCGAAGCAGGTCGAGAACTCCGGCTGGACGCCGACGAGCCCGCGCTCTGTGCCGGCGACCTTGGCGGTGTAGCCGGAGAGGAAGTGGTACATCGCCTCGGCCGGGGTCAGCTTGGCGATCGGCGGCATCACGCCGAAAGCGTCGGCGGTCAGCATCACGATGTTCTTCGGCGTGCCGGCGCGGCCCGAGCGCGAGGCGTTCGGGATGAAGTCGAGCGGATAGGCCGAACGGGTGTTCTCGGTCTTCGTCTCGTTGTCGAAATCGACCTCGCGCGAGATCTCGTCCATGACGATGTTCTCAAGCACGGTGCCGAAGCGCTGCGAGGCCGCGAAGATCTGCGGTTCGGCCTCGGCCGAGAGGCGGATCGTCTTGGCGTAGCAGCCGCCCTCGAAATTGAAGATGCCGTCCTTCGACCAGCCATGCTCGTCATCGCCGATCAGGGTGCGGTCGGGATCGGCCGAGAGGGTGGTCTTGCCGGTGCCGGAGAGGCCGAAGAAGATCGCCGGATCGTCCTTGGAGCCGACATTGGCCGAGCAGTGCATGGGAACCACGCCCTTGGCCGGCAGCGTGTAGTTCAGATAGGTGAAGACCGATTTCTTCATCTCGCCGGCATAGGCGGAGCCGCCGATCAGCACGATCTTGCGGGAGAAGTCGATCGCGATGACCGTCTCGCTGCGGCAGCCATGGCGCTTCGGATCGGCCTTGAAGGTCGGCAGGTCGACGATCGTCAGCTCAGGTACGTAACCTCCGATCTCGCCGGTCTCGGGCCGGATCAAGAGGTTGCGGATGAACAGCGAGTGCCAGGCGAGCTCGGTGAAGACCCGCGCCTTGACGCGATGGGCCGGATCGGCGCCGCCATAGAGGTCTTGCGCGAACAGCTCCTTGCCTTCGGCGTGCTTGATGAAGTCGCCGAGCAGGGTCTCGAACTGCTCCGAGGAGATCGCGCCGTTGTTCTCCCACCAGACCGTCTTCTCGGTCAGCGCGTCCTTGACGACGAACTTGTCCTTGGGCGAGCGGCCGGTATGGCTGCCGGTATCGGCGCAGAGCGCACCGCCGCGGGCGAGCTGGGATTCGCCGCGCCGCAGCGATTCCTCATAGAGGCGCGCCGCCTCGAAGTTCCAGTAGACCGCCTTGAGCCCGCGGAAGCCGAATGAGTCGGCACCGCTGTTCGGGTTGACGTGACCGATGGTCTCCACTGGCAATTCCTCCTGCCGAGTAGCCGTCGCCAGGCGAAGCCGGCGTCGTGATTGGAGTGGGGCTGAGCCCCACTATGGGCCCGATGGACCGGTGACGTGGAGGGCTCTTTAGGCGGATGACGACGCCGGCTCAAGTCACGAGGCCGGCTCATGGATGACCATAGCAGACCTAAATCGTTTAAAAAATTCGGCTGTGGTGAATCGTCGCGCTCAGGCTGCCGCGCGGGCCTTGCCGGCGAGGGCGACGAGGGTCCGGCGCAGCGCGTCGGGCGTGGTCACCGGCTCGTCGAAGGGCAGGCGCAGCGCCTTGTCGCCGAGCATCAGGTCGGCGCCATCGGGGTCGACGCCGGAGAGGCGCCATGCGCCCTCCTCGCCGCCGAGCAGCCTGGTGGCGTAGAGCCCGATCGCGTCGGCATGGTCCTCGTTCATATGGTCGACCGCGCCCTCCTCTGCCTCGACCAGCGCCCCGGCCCGCGAGCAGTCGCTGAGCACGTCGCCGGCCTCGAGCTCATAGGCCCGGCCGAAGCCGCCATTCAGGCTGGCGCGCTGGAGCCTGAGCGCGAAGAAGGAGAAGTCGGGAAAATCGACGTAAAGCGAGGCTTTCGGCTGGCGCGCCAGGAAGCGGCGGCGCACACGCCGGCCGAAATCGCTGTCGCGCTCGATCTTCTCGGCGCTCGCCAGCAGCGTGATCCGGGCATGAGCGAGCGGGTCGCCCTTGCCGCCGGGCGCGATCAGCAATGAGCAGCGTGGATCGGCGATCAAATTGCCGGTATGGCCGGAGAGCGAGGACACCAGGATCAGCGGCGTGCCGTCGATGTCGGTCGCGAGGCTGGTCAGGCTGGCGAAGGGGTGCCCTTCCGGTGTCAGCGTCGCCAGGGAGGCAGAGCGCGCGCTGCGCAGCAGGCCGCGCGCCAATCCGCGCGCGCTGGCATCTGTCGGCCTGATCGGATCGGTCGCCATGGCACTTTTCGCAGTCTTAAGTGTTTTCGAGGGGAGACGTAGCGAAACCGCCTTGGCTTGGCTAGATTGCAGCCATGCTTTGGCCGTTCTCGCGCGAGAGTGGACCCTTTGATTGTAACGCCAGCACACAAAGAGCCGGAAAAGCTTATGCCAACCATTGCGCTGGTCGACGACGACCGCAACATCCTGACCTCGGTTTCGATCGCTTTGGAGGCCGAGGGCTATCGCATCCAGACCTATACGGACGGCGCCTCCGCCCTCGACGGGCTGAAGCAGAATCCGCCCGACCTCGCCATCTTCGACATCAAGATGCCGCGCATGGACGGGATGGAGCTGCTGCGCCGCCTGCGTCAGAAGTCGGACCTGCCGGTGATCTTCCTGACCTCGAAGGACGAGGAGATCGACGAGCTCTTCGGCCTGAAGATGGGCGCCGACGATTTCATCCGCAAACCGTTCTCGCAGCGCCTCCTGGTCGAGCGTGTCAAGGCGATCCTGCGCCGGGCCGGCGCAAAGGATGCGAGCGCGGTTGTTCGCACCGAGGATGCCAAGGCGCTGGAGCGGGGTCTGCTGCGGATGGATCCGGAGCGCCACACCTGCACCTGGAAGGGCGAGCCGGTGACGCTGACCGTCACCGAGTTCCTGATCCTGCAGTCGCTGGCGCAGCGTCCGGGCGTGGTCAAGAGCCGCAACGCCCTGATGGATGCGGCCTATGACGACGAGGTCTATGTCGACGACCGCACCATCGACAGCCACATCAAGCGCCTGCGCAAGAAGTTCAACCAGGTCGATGTCGATTTCGACATGATCGAGACGCTCTACGGCGTCGGCTACCGCTTCAAGGAGACCTGAGAAGCACCCCGGCGTGGCCATGACGACGCTTGCGCGCGCGCCGGGACAGGGTAAGAGCCGCTCATGGCTACGATCGAACAGGAAGGGGCCCGTACCGGCGGGCCGCGGCCGGGGCTGACGCTGCGTCGTCGCGCCGCACTGTTCGGCCGCCGCATGCTGCGCGCCGTCTCGGGGCGGGCCGCTTCAAGCCTGACCCGGCGCATCGTCGTCCTCAATCTGGCCGGCCTCGTCGCGCTGCTCGTCGGCTTCCTCTACCTCAACCAGTTCCGCGAGGGCCTGATCGAGGCGCGGGTGCAGAGCCTTTTGACCCAGGGCGAGATCATTGCCGGCGCCATCGCGGCCTCCGCCACGGTCGAGACCGACACGATCGCGATCGATCCGGACAAGCTGCTGCAGATGCAGGCCGGCGAGAGCGGCGCCATCGCCGAGGACCCGCTCGACTTCTCGATCAACCCGGAGAAGGTCGCCCCGCTGCTGCGCCGGCTGGTGACGCCGACCAAGACCCGCGCCCGCATCTACGACAAGGACGGGATGCTGACGCTGGATTCGCGCAATCTCTATTCGCGCGGCGACATCCTACGGCTCGACCTGCCGCGCATCGGCGAGAGCGACGAGCCGCCGCTGCTCGAACGCACCTGGAACATGTTCCGCAACCGGCTCGGCCGGGCCGACGTGCCGGCCTATGACGACTTCGCCAACGCCAACGGCAGGTCGTATACTGAGGTCGCCCGGGCGCTGGCCGGCTCGCCGGCGAGCGTGGTTCGCGTCAACACCCGCGGCGAGACAATCGTTTCGGTGGCGGTGCCGGTCCAGCGCTTCCGGGCCGTGCGCGGCGCGCTGCTGCTCTCGACGCAAGGCGGAGACATCGACGCCGTCATCGCCTCCGAGCGCTATGCCATCTTCCAGGTCTTCGCCGTCGCGGCCGGCGTGATGATCATCCTGTCGGTGCTGCTCGCCGGCACCATCGCCGAGCCGATCCGCAAGCTCGCCGACGCCGCCCAGCGCGTGCGCCGCGGCGTCAAGTCGCGCGAGGAGATCCCGGATTTCTCCAGCCGCCATGACGAGATCGGCCATCTCTCCGGCTCGTTCCGCGAGATGACCCAGGCACTTTACAATCGCATGGAGGCGATCGAGCGCTTCGCCGCGGACGTCGCCCATGAGTTGAAAAACCCGCTGACCTCGCTGCGCAGCGCCGTCGAGACCCTGCCGCTGGCGAAGAACGAGGATTCCCGCAGCCGATTGCTCGCGGTGATCCGCCATGACGTGAAGCGGCTCGACCGCCTGATCACCGACATCTCGGACGCCTCGCGCCTCGATGCCGAGCTTGCCCGCGACGACGCCGTCGCGCTCGACGTCGCCCAGCTGGTCGAGGCTGTCGTCTCGGTCCAGAATCAGATCCGACGCGATGGCCAGCCGGTCGTCGAGCTGACGATCGATCGGCGCGGCGGCCAGCGCCCGGGCGCCGATCCCTTCCGCGTGCTCGGGCACGATTCCCGCCTCGGCCAGGTCTTCGTCAATCTGATCGAGAACGCCCGCTCCTTCTCGCCGGCCGACAAGCCGGTCAGGGTCAAGCTCTCGCGCGTCGCCGGCGACGTGCTGATCACGATCGAGGATGACGGCCCCGGCATTCCCCCGCATGCGCTGGAGCGGATCTTCGAGCGCTTCTACACCGACCGGCCGGAGAGCGGCTTCGGCCAGAATTCCGGCCTCGGCCTCTCGATCTCGCGCCAGATCGTCGAAGCCCATCGCGGCACGATCCGGGCCGAGAACCGCTATGCCTCCGAGCAGTCGGAAGGCGAGGACAAGCGGCTCGGCGCCCGCTTCATCGTGCGCCTGCCGGCCGCGGTGCAGCCGGCATGACCGCGGCGACTCCGCTTCGCCTGCATGCCAGCGCCGTCGTGATCGGCGAGGCAGGCATCCTGATCCGCGGCGCGTCGGGTGCCGGCAAGTCGAGCCTGGCGCTGGCGCTGATCAGCGTGGCGCAGTCGCAGAGGCGTTTCGCCCGGCTCATCGCCGATGACCGCACCGAGATCGTCGTGCGCGCCGGCCGTCTCCTTGCCTCGCCGGTGCCGCCGATCGAGGGGCTGGTCGAGCGCCGCGGCCTCGGCCTGACGCCGGAACCGCATCTTGCCGCCGCGGTGCTGCGGCTGGTGATCGATTGCGGCACCGAGCCCGAGCGCATGCCGGAACCGGAGGCGCTGGTCGAGACGATCGCCGGCGTCACCCTGCCGCGATTGTCCCTGCTTCCGCGGCCCGGCGATGAACGTCTGATCCTGACGGCGCTTGCGCTCTTCGCCGGCTCTGATTGAATTGGTTTTGATGAGTTCGAGACAAGCGCCTTGCCTATCTTTCGCACCTGCCGCATAAACCGCGACCTTGTCCGGGCGCCGATGGGCGCTCTTCGGTGGGACTGAATGATCGGACTCGTGCTTGTCACGCATGGGCACCTGGCGACGGAATTCCGCGCCGCGCTCGAGCATGTCGTTGGCCCCCAGGCCAACCTGGCCACCATCGCCATCGCCCCCGATGACGATATGGAGGGTCGTCGGCGCGACATCATCGCGGCGGTGGAGCAGGTCGAGACCGGCAAGGGCGTCATCGTCCTCACCGACATGTTCGGCGGCACGCCCTCCAATCTCGCCATTTCCGTGATGGAGCCGGGCCGGATCGACGTCGTCGCCGGCATCAACCTGCCGATGCTGATCAAGCTCGCCAGCGTGCGCGAGGAGAAGACCCTCGACGAAGCCGTCAGCAGCGCGCAGGATGCGGGCCGGAAATACATCACGGTGGCCAGCCGCGTGCTCGCGGGCAAATGAGGTTCGGCGTGCAGGGCATGCGCGAAGACGAGATCCGCGACGAAGACTGCGACTGCACCGAGGTCGAGATTCCGGCCGGCGCCGTCTATGGCGAGTTCCAGATCGTCAACAAGAAGGGCCTGCACGCCCGCGCCACCGCGAAATTCGTGCAATGCGCCAGCCAGTTCGACGCCGACATCACCGTCTCCCGCTGTGGCGAGACCGTCGGCGCCACCTCGATCATGGGCATCCTGACCTTGGGCGCCGGCATCGGCTCGACCATCACCGTGGTCGCCAAGGGGGCCGACGCCAATGATGCGCTGAAAGCGCTGGGCGCGCTCGTCGCCGACAGGTTCGGCGAGGGCGAATAGGCGCTTTGCCATGTGGGCGGCGATCTCCGCGCTGTTCGCCTCCGTGGATTTCGTCGTAGCGCTCGTCGCCCTGGGTCGGCTTTGTCCTGATGTTTCTGACTGGCGGCCTCTCGATCCGCAGGGGTTGGGAGAAGGGCTGGTGGCCGTGGTGAAGGCTGCCGGGACGCGCAAAGCCGCGGCTTTGCGACGGATATAAAGACATCTTTATATCTTTGATTGCCTTCTGGCGGCGGCCCTGCTAGAGAGCGCGCCGTCATTCAAAGCACGATCGATTGGAGTTTCCCCGTGTCGAAGCAGGATTACGTCGTCAAGGACATCAGCCTCGCGGATTACGGCCGCAAGGAAATCAACATGGCCCAGGACGAGATGCCGGGCCTGATGGCGATCCGCGCCGAGCACAAGGGCAAGGCCCCGCTCAAGGGCGCCCGCATCGCCGGCTGCCTGCACATGACCATTCAGACCGCCGTTCTGATCGAGACCCTCAAGGAGCTCGGCGCGGACGTGCGCTGGTCGTCCTGCAACATCTTCTCGACCCAGGACCATGCCGCCGCGGCGATCGCCGCCACTGGCACCCCGGTCTTCGCCATCAAGGGCGAGACGCTGGAGGAGTACTGGGAGTACGTGCTGCGCACCGCGACCTGGGGCGACGGCGGCACGCCGAACATGATCCTCGACGATGGCGGCGACCTGACCATGCTGATCATCCTCGGTGCCGAGGCCGAGGCCGGCAACGCCGCCTTCCTCGACAAGCCGGGCAATGAGGAAGAGACGATCTTCTTCGCGCTGATCAAGCGCGAGCTGAAGGCCAATCCGGGCTGGTTCACCAAGACCCGCGCCGCGATCAAGGGCGTCTCCGAGGAGACCACCACCGGCGTGCACCGTCTCTACGAGCTCGCCAAGGCCAGCCGCCTGCCCTTCCCGGCGATCAACGTCAACGACAGCGTCACCAAGTCGAAGTTCGACAACCTCTATGGCTGCCGCGAGTCGCTGGTCGACGCCATCCGCCGCGGCACCGACGTGATGATGTCGGGCAAGGTCGCGGTCGTCGCCGGCTATGGCGACGTCGGCAAGGGCTCGGCCGCCTCGCTGCGCCAGGCCGGCTGCCGCGTGCTCGTCACCGAGATCGACCCGATCTGCGCCCTGCAGGCGGCGATGGAGGGCTATGAGGTCGTCACCATGGAGGACGCCGCCCCGCGCGCCGACATCTTCGTGACCGCGACCGGCAATCTCGACGTGATCACCGTCGACCACATGCGCGCGATGAAGCACCGCGCCATCGTCTGCAACATCGGCCACTTCGACTCGGAGATTCAGGTCGCCGGCCTGAAGAACTTCAAGTGGGACAACGTCAAGCCGCAGGTCGACGAGGTCGAGTTCCCCGACGGCAAGCGCATCATCCTGCTCTCGGAAGGCCGCCTGGTGAACCTCGGCAACGCCACCGGCCACCCGTCCTTCGTGATGTCCTGCTCGTTCTCGAACCAGACGCTGGCCCAGGTCGAGCTCTGGAACCATCACGCCAAGTACGAGAACAAGGTCTACACCCTGCCCAAGCACCTCGACGAGAAGGTCGCGGCGCTCCATCTCGCCAAGGTCGGCGCCAAGCTGACCAAGCTCAACGACGCCCAGGCGAAGTATATCGGCGTCTCGCAGGCCGGCCCGTTCAAGCCGGAGCTCTATCGCTACTGACGCCTTCGCCCGGCTGTCACCGGCCGGGCGAAGCGACATCGCGCCACCGGGAACCTCGTTCCCGGACCCGGCGCCCCTCTTTCAGAAGCCCGGCCTCGCGCCGGGCTTTTTTGCACTCAGGGCCAATCATCGCCATTCACACTACTAATAGATGCGCTGCTTCGGCCGGCATCAACTTGTTGATGCCGCTCCATTGGTTTCGCATGTGGTCGCCGCCATTCGGCCTTTACCGTCGATTAAGCACTTCCTGCCGGAGTCGTGCGGTGATTACAGTGGCACTGATTCGGGCGGCCGGCAGGCTTCGCATGTGGCGCCCGGTTTCGTGCAGCGGTGGCTTTGCGGGTTGCGGGCGTGGGTCCTTCAGGGGAGCCATGGCCGGTTGTCGCGTTGGCGGCACCCCGTGATTGCGGCCGGAAGATTGGCCTGGGACAGAACGGATGCGAGAATGAGACGGGCAAGGCAGGTCGGACGGGAGATGAACGGAGTGGTCCGCTTCCTCCTGCCCGGACTTGCCGGCGCAGCGCCGGCTCCCGCTCTCGCCCAGGCCGATATGCTGCTGCCCTTGCGCGGCGACTGGCTCAACGCCGGCGGCCTGTCGCTGATCCTCGTCGGGCTCATCGTCTTCGCCACCACCACCTCGATCCTCTATGTCCGCGAGCGCTCGCGCTGGACCCGCCGGGAAGGCGAGCTCGCGGCCGGGCTGGAGGAGGCGCGCGGCCATCAGGAGCGGCTCAGCGCCCTGCTCGCGAGCGACCGCCAGGTCGTGCTGAGCTGGGATGGGCCTAAGGCGAGCCCGGTCGTCGAAGGCGACAGCGGCTTCCTCGGCATCGGTGGTCCCGCCCCGGCGCTGGCTTACGGCACCTGGGCACCACCGGCCGAGGCGAAACGCCTGGAGCTCGCGACAGAGGCCCTCAAGGAGCGTGGCGAGGCCTTCGCCTTCACCTTCAAGGCCAAGGCCGGGCGCTTCGTCGATGCGGAAGGCCGGCCTGTCGCCGGCCGCGCCGTGATCCGCCTGCGCGAGGTCGGCGGCGAGCGGGCCCGCGCCCTGGCGTTGGAGGACGAGCTCGGCAAGCTCGCCAGCGACCATGCCGCGCTCACGACCTTGCTCGCCGGCGTACCGCAGCCGGTCTGGATGCGCGCCACAGATGGCCGCCTGAGCTGGGTCAACGCCGCCTATGCCCGCGCCGTAGAGGCCTCGGACAGCCAGCAGGCGGTCACGGCCGGGCTCGATTTGTTCGATCGCAGCGAGCGCGAGGCGGCGGCCAAGGCGCGCAAGGACGGCCGCGTCTTCCAGCTGCGTGCGCCCGTGGTCATGGCCGGCCAGCGCCGCATCGTCGACGTCATGGAGACGCCGACGCCCTCGGGCTATGCCGGCATCGCCACCGATATGAGCGAGCTCGAGGCGGTCCGCGCCGATCTGCAGCGCCAGATGGACGCGCATGTGCGCACGCTCGATCGGCTCAAGACCGGCGTCGCCGTCTTCGACGCCTCGCAGCGCCTGGTCTATCGCAACAGCGGCTATGAGGCGCTCTGGTCGCTTGATCCGGGCTTCCTCGACTCCAGTCCCGGCGATGGCGAGATCCTCGACCGCCTGCGCACCGAGCGCCGCCTGCCCGAGCTCGGCGACTACCGCACCTGGAAGGCCCAGGTCCATGCCGCCTATACCGCGACGCGTGCCAGCGAGGACTGGTGGTATCTGCCCGATGGCCGCACCGTCCATGTCGTTGCCAGCCCGAACCCGCAGGGTGGCGTCACCTATCTCTTCGACGACGAGACCGAGCGCTTCACCTTGGAATCGCGCTTCAACGCGCTCTCGCGCACCCAGCGCGAGACGCTCGATTCATTGCGCGAAGGCGTCGCCGTGTTCGGCTCGGACGGGCGCCTCAAGCTCTCCAACCCGGCCTTCGCCCAGCTCTGGAAGCTCTCGCCCGAGCGCGCCGCCGCGGCGCCGCATATCGACGAGGTCGTGGCCTTGAGCCGGCCGCTCTTCCCGGACGATGCCGTCTGGACCGAGATCCGCAGCGCGGTCGCCGGCGTGCGCGATGCGCGCGAGGATTATCGCTGCCATATGGAGCGCCGTGACGGCACGGTGCTCGACTGCACCGCCGCGCCTTTGCCGGATGGCGCGACGCTGATCACCTTCGCCGACGTCACCGCCGGCGTGAACGTCGAGCGGGCGCTGACCGAGCGCAACGAGGCGCTGGAGCGCGTCTCGCGGCTGCGCGAGGAGTTCGTCCACCACGTCTCCTATGAATTGCGCTCGCCGCTGACCAACATCATCGGCTTCGCGCAATTACTTGGCGAGGAGACGGTCGGCGCGCTCAACGACAAGCAGCGTGACTATACCGGCCACATCGTGCGCTCCTCCGGAGCGCTGCTCGCCATCATCAACGACATCCTCGACCTCGCCTCGATCGACAATGGTGCGCTCGCCCTCGATCTCGAGGAGGTCGACGTCGCCAAGAGCATCGCCCAGGCCGCGACCGGGTTGCAGGACCGCCTCACCGACAGCAAGCTGAGACTCCAGGTCGACATCGCCCCGCAGACCGGCCCTCTGCGCGCCGATCCCAAGCGCCTGCGCCAGATCCTGTTCAATCTGCTGTCCAACGCGATCGGCTTCTCGCAGCCCGGCCAGACCATCCGCGTCAGCGCCGGCCGCTTCGGCGGCGAGATCCGCATCACCGTCGCCGACGAGGGCCGCGGCATCCCCGACGAGGTCAAGGAAAAGGTGTTCGACCGCTTCGAGAGCCACTCGCTGGGGTCGCGCCATCGCGGCGTCGGGCTCGGCCTGTCGATGGTCCGTTCGATCGTCGAACTGCATGGCGGGCGCGTCGAACTCGATTCGGCCCTGGGCCAGGGCACGCGCGTCACCGCCGTCTTTCCGCCTGAAGGTATGCGCATCTCGGACGCCGCTGAATGAGTGACGAAGCCGCGCGGGCGGGTACCCATGTCGTTATCCTGCCGAACGAGGCCGCGACGGTGCGGCTGGCGCAGGACATCGCCGACATCCTGAAGACCGGCGACATCGTCGCGCTCTCCGGCCATCTTGGTGCCGGCAAGTCGCTGCTGGCGCGGGCGATGCTGCGCCGCCTCGCCGATGATGCGGCGCTGGAGGCGCCGAGCCCGACCTTCACCTTGGTGCAGAGCTATGACAGCCCGCGCGGGCTCCTGCTCCATGCCGATCTCTACCGCGTCCGCAGCCCCGACGAGCTCGACGATATCGGCCTGATCGAGGACCTCGACCTCGCGATCACCATCGTCGAATGGCCTGACCGTGCCGGCGCGCGTTTGCCGGCAGGCCGCAGGCTCGACATCGTGCTGGAGGTCGATCCGGAGAACCCCGAGCAGGGCCGGATCGCGACGCTCTCGGGCGGCGTGCTCTGGCGCCAGCGGCTGGCGCTCGCGATCGGCGCGCGTCGCCTGATCGACGAAGCCGGCTGGAGTGAGGCGAAGCGCGAGTTCATGCTCGGCGATGCCTCCAGCCGTGCCTATGAGCGCTTGATCAGGCCGTCCGGCGAGACCGCGATCCTGATGATCTCGCCGCCGCGCCCGGATGGGCCGGCGATCCGCCAGGGCAAGCCCTACAGCGCCATCGCCCATCTCGCCGAGACCGTCGACGCCTTCGTCGCCATGGACAAGGCCCTGCGCTCGCTCGGTCTCTCGGCGCCGGAGGTCCTGGCGCAGGACCTCGTCACCGGCCTCTTGATCATCGAGGACCTCGGCAATGAGCCGGTGGTCGGCGCCGACGGGCCGATCCCCGATCGCTACGAGGCGGCGGCCCGCCTGCTCGCCGAGCTGCACCGGCATGCGCTGCCGACGATCCTGCCGGTCGCGGAGGCGCGCGACCATGTCCTGCCGGACTATGATCGCGAGGCGCTCGCCATCGAGACCGAGCTGGTGCTCGACTGGTACGCCCCGCATATCGCCGGCGTCACCCTGCCGGCGGTGACGCGGTCGGAGTTCAGCCGCATCTGGGAGAAGCTTTTCGACGAGCTCTTCGAGACGCCGGCGACCTGGACCTTGCGCGACTATCACTCGCCGAACCTGCTCTGGCTCGCCGATCGCGTCGGCCATGCCCGGCTCGGCCTGATCGACTTCCAGGACTCGGTGCTCGGCCACCCCGCCTATGACCTCGTCTCGCTCGGCCAGGACGCCCGCGTCGACGTGCCGGCGGCGCTGGAGCTGCGCCTGCTCGCCGCCTATGCCGGGGCGCGACGCGGCACCGATCCGAGCTTCGACGTTCCGCGGTTTGCCCGCGCCTATGCGATCCTCGGCGCCCAGCGCAACACCAAGATCGCCGGCATCTTCGCCCGGCTCGACCGGCGAGACGGCAAGCCGGGCTATCTCAAGCATCTGCCGCGGATCGAGGCGTACCTGCGCCGCAACCTCGAACAGCCAGCGCTCGCCGAGCTCAAGGCCTGGTACGAGACCTATCTGCCCAAGCTCTATGCCGGGCAGGAGAAGGCGGAAGCGAACGCGCGGGACGAGGCTGATCCGGTCTGACGGAGGGCTCGCCGCGAGGCGCTTGTGCTCCTCCCTTCGCCCTTGTGGGGAAGGGATTGGGGATGGGGGTGGTGCCGCTTGGCGATCGGCGACAGAAATTGGCACTCGGCAATGACGACGGCGCCATAGGGCCTCACCGATTGCCCCGGCTTTCCGACCCCCACCCCTGCCCCTCCCCACAAGGGGGAGGGGTTGCCCGCGCCCATCAGCAGCCGTCTCAGCCCGGCCCGGCCCCCTGCGTGCCCAGATAGAGCGCATAGAGCGACTGGCTCGCCGCCATGAACAGGCGGTTGCGCTTGGGGCCGCCGAAGCAGATGTTGCCGCAGACCTCCGGCAGCCGGATGCGGCCGATCAGCTTGGCCTCCGGATTGAAGCAGAGCACGCCGTTGTAGCCGACGGCACGCCCGGCATTGCTGGAGGCCCAGAGATTGCCCTGCACGTCGCAGCGCAGACCGTCCGGCCCGCATTTCACCCCGTCGACCATGCAGTCCGAGAACAGCTTGCCGTTGGAGAGCTTGTTGTCGGCGCCGACGTCGAAGACGTGGATGTCGCCCTTGCCGCCGGGGCCGGTGTCGCCCGGGCCTTTTCCGGTCGAGGCGATGTAGAGCTTCTTGTAGTCTGGCGAGAAGCACAGGCCGTTCGGGTCGGGCACCTGCTGCTCGGTGACGACGAGGTCGATCCGGCCGCTCGGGTCGATGCGATAGCAGTTCGTCGGCAATTCCCGCTTGAAGAAGCCGATTTCGGGCGGCTGGCCGAGGCGCGGATTGAGCTTGCCGCTGGCATTGCTCGGCCCGCCCGCGGCGTCCGGCGCGCCCTCATAGAGCTGGCCGCCATAAGGCGGATCGGTGAACCAGTAGCTGCCGTCGGGATGCTGGACGATGTCGTTGGGTGAATTCAAGCGCTTGCCGTCGAACTTGTCGGCGAGGATCGTCACCGAGCCGTCGAGCTCGTAGCGCACGACGCGGCGGTTCAGGTGCTCGCAGGAGAGCTGCCTGCCTTGGAAGTCGAAGCTGTTGCCGTTGCTGTTGCCCGAGGGCGTGCGGAAGACGCTGACGCGACCGTCATCCTCCAGCCAGCGCAATTGCCGGTTGTTCGGGATGTCGCTCCAGACCAGATAGCGCCCCTGCGCGTTCCAGGCCGGCCCCTCCGCCCAGAGCGCTCCGGTCCAGAGCCGCTGGATCGCGGCATTGGGTTGCGCCAGCCCCTCGAAGGCGGGATCGACTGCGAGGACGTCAGGGTCCCAGAAATAGGTGGTCGGCGCGCCGTTGCGGCTGAAATCACGTGGCGGCGTGGTGATCGTGCTCGGCGGCCCAGGCCGGGCGGCCGGAGCCTGCGCCAGAGCCGTGTCAGTGGCTGCTACGAGTGCTCCTGCCCCCGCGACCTGCAACAGGCGGCGGCGTGACAAGGCGAGACGTGATTCATCGATCATGCGTGGCTGCATCGGTGACCTCCCTGGGTTGAACTTGTGCCGTTCTTACCCGGCCATCGGGAGCGCCGATTGCGGCGGTGACGTGGCGGAAGGCAGCCGTGCGGTCATGACGAACGCTGCCTCAACAGGGCTTCTCATCGACTTAAATCGGTTTAATGATATCGAGTCCGGAGATCGCCGCTGCGATCAGTCGTCAGGCGGCGAGATCGGCGACCAATGCGTCGAGCAGCAACGCGCCTTCCGGCGTCGCTGCGAGGCGGCCATTGGCCTTGCGGGTGAGGAAGCCCTCGGCGATCAGGCTGCCGATCCGGTTGCCGTTGAGCTTGCGGCCGGCCAGCCCCTCGAACACATCGAGATCGATGCCTTTGACGAGCCTGAGGCCCATCAGCAGGTATTCGTCGCCCTGCGCCTCGGCCGAGAGCTTCTCGTTCTCGACCAGCGCGTCGCCGCCGGCCTCGATCCGCTCCAGCCAGGTCTCGGGGCGCTTCTCGGTCGATTGGGCAAAGCGGCCATCCAATGTCACCAGCCGGCCATGGGCGCCCGGCCCGATGCCGGCATATTCGCCATAGTGCCAGTAGACCAGGTTGTGGCGGCATTCCGCGCCCGGCCGGGCGTGGTTCGAGATCTCGTAGACCGGCAGGCCGTGCTTGGCCGTAATCTCTTGCGTCACCTCGTAGAGCGCCGCGCCCGCATCGGGATCGGGAATGGCGAGCTTGCCGGCCTTGTAGAGCTGCTCGAAGGCGGTGCCGGGCTCGATGGTGAGCTGGTAGAGCGAGAGATGCTCGGCGGCATGGCTGATCGCGAGTTCAAGCTCGGCCTGCCAGAGCGCCGGCGTCTGATGCGGCGAGCGGGCATAGATCAGGTCGAAGGAATAGCGCTCGAAATAGCGCCGTGCGATCGCGACCGCATCGAGCGCCTCCTGCGCCGAATGCATCCGGCCGAGCGCCTTGAGATCGGTATCGTTCAGCGCCTGGACGCCGAGCGAGACGCGGTTGACGCCGGCGGCGCGGAAATCGCGGAAGCGCCCGGCCTCGACGCTGGTCGGATTGGCCTCGAGCGAGACCTCGCAATTGGGGTCGACGGCCCAGTGCTCGCCGATCGCATCGAGGATCGCGCCGACCGTCGCGCCCTCCATCAGCGAGGGCGTGCCGCCGCCGAAGAAGATCGAGGAGACCGTGCGCCCAGGCGCCAGTTCGGCCCGCTGGGCGATCTCGCGGCGGAAGGCGGCGATATAGCGGGCCTGGTCCGGTGGCTGATGCCGGACATGGGAGTTGAAGTCGCAATAGGGGCATTTGGCCAGGCAGAACGGCCAATGCACATAGACGGCGAAGCCGGCAGCCGCGGTCGGATGCGCTGGTACACCGGGCCGCGCGGCAAAGGCGGCCGGAGGGCTCAAGCGGGCTTCCTCAGGCAGGCGGCGGCCAGCACATGGAAGGCGCGGGCCCGGTGCGACAGGCCGGGCGAGCCGTCCTGCGGGATGCCGTGCTTCTGCTCCGAGGTCATCTCGCCGAAGGTCCTGTCGTGGCCAGCGGGCTGGAAGATCGGGTCGTAGCCGAAGCCGGAGCTGCCGCGCGGCGCGTCGACGATCTCACCGAAGACGCGGCCCTCGAACAGTTCCTGATGCCCGTCTGGCCAGGCGATCACCAGTGCCGAGACGAAATGCGCCTTGCGCTGCTCGGGCGTGGTCGCCCCGCGTTTTGCAAGCTCAGCCTGAACGCGGGCGAGCGCCGGGACGAAATCCTTGCCTGGACCGGCCCAATTGGCCGAGAACAGGCCGGGCGCGCCGTCGAGCGCGTCGATGCAGACGCCGGAATCGTCGGCGAGCGCCGGCAGGCCGGAGGCCTTTGCCGCCGCGACTGCCTTGATCGCGGCGTTCTCGGCGAACATGTGGCCGTCCTCGACCGGCTCGGGCAGGCCGAGTTCGCCAGCCGAGACCAGCTCGACCCCATAGGGCGCCATCAGCTCGCGCATCTCGCGCAATTTGCCCTGGTTATGGGTCGCGATCACGACCTTGCCGGTGAGGAGGCGGGGTTCGCTCATGGCGTCAGGCCACCGCCGCCTTCTGCAGGGCGACCAGCTTGCCGACGCCGCCCTTGGCGAGCTTGAGCAGGGCCAGCAATTCATCCTCCGAGAACGGTGCGCCCTCGGCGGTGCCCTGCACCTCGACGAGACCGCCCGAACCGGTGATCACGAAATTGGCGTCGGTCTGCGCGCCAGAATCCTCGACATAGTCGAGATCGATCACCGGATTGCCGGCGACGATGCCACAGGAGACTGCGGCGACATGATCCTTCAACGGATTGGCGCCCTTCAGCATGCCGCGCCCTTCCATCCATTTCAGCGCGTCGTGCAGCGCGACCCAGGCGCCGGTGATCGAGGCGGTGCGGGTGCCGCCATCGGCCTGAAGCACGTCGCAGTCGACGACGATCTGGCGCTCGCCGATCGCGGTCAGGTCGACCACGGCGCGGAGCGAGCGACCGACCAGGCGCTGGATTTCCTGCGTGCGGCCCGAGGGTTTGCCGGAGGTGACCTCGCGGCGGGTGCGCTCATGGGTGGCGCGCGGCAGCATCGAGTATTCGGCGGTGACCCAGCCCTTGCCGGTGCCGCGCAGCCAGGGCGGCCCCTTTTCCTCGACCGTCGCGGCGCAGAGCACCTTGGTCTCGCCGAAGGTCACCATGCACGAGCCTTCGGCATAGCGCACCACGCCGCGTTCCAGCGTGACCTTGCGCATCTCGTCGGCTGCGCGCTTCGAGGGTCTCATCGTGCCAATCCTGTGTTCCGGAGTCCGCGGCTTGTAGGCGCTTAAGCGGAGTGCGGCAAGGCGAAGCCTGTGCGGTCATTGCGAGCGTCAGCGAAGCAATCCAGGGGCGGCAGAGCTCCATGACCCCCTGGATTGCTTCGTCGCTTCGCTCCTCGCAATGACGGAAGCGTCGTGGCCATGGGTTCGGAGCTCAGGCCTTCGGCCTGCCCCGGAATGACAGGGCTTGATCCCGCCACGCCCACCGGGGACAATGGGCGATGGCATCGAGGTTGTTCGCTAGGGAATGAGCGCCCATACCCGCCCGGAGTCCCCCGGCGGCCTGGTCGAGATCGACCAGCGCTCGCGCGAGATTTTTCGGCAGATCGTCGACGGCTATCTGACCACCGGCGAGCCAGTCGGCTCGCGCAACATCGCCCGCCTGCTGCCGATGGCGCTGTCGCCGGCGACGGTGCGCAATGTCATGACCGATCTCGAAATGGCCGGGCTGATCTACGCCCCGCACACCTCGGCCGGGCGCCTGCCGACAGAGCGGGGCCTGCGCTTCTTCGTCGACGGCATGATGGAGGTCGGCAATCTCACCTCCGACGAGCGCTCGCGCATCGAGGCGCAGATCCGGGCCGCCGCGAGCAACCGCTCGCTCGACCAGACGCTGACCGAGGCCTCGGCCTTGCTGTCCGGCTTGTCGCGCGGCGCCGGCGTCGTCGTCACCACCAAGGCCAATGCCCGCCTGCGCCATATCGAATTCGTCCGGCTCGATGCCGGCCGCGCGCTCGCCGTGCTCGTCGCCGATGACGGCACGGTCGAAAACCGCATCCTGGCGCTGCCGCCGGGCCTGCCGGCCTCGGCGCTGGTCGAGGCCGGCAATTTCCTCAATGCCCGCATCGTCGGCAAGACGCTGGACGAGCTTCGCCGCGAGATCGCCGACAGCCGAACTCTAATGGAGCGCGAACTCGACGACTTGACCGCAAAGCTGGTCGAAAGCGGCGTTGCCACGACCTCCGGCCCCTCCGGCGACCGGCATCTGATCGTGCGCGGCCAGGCCAATCTGCTCGAGGACCTGAGGGCGCAAGAGGATCTGGAGCGCATCCGCCTGCTCTTCGCCGATCTGGAGACGCAGACCGAGCTCATCGACCTGCTCTCGCGGGCCGAGGCGGGCGACGGCGTGCGCATTTTCATCGGCTCGGAGAACAAGCTGTTCTCGATGTCGGGCTCCTCGATCATCGCCGCGCCCTTCCGCGATGGCGGCCAGCGCATCGTCGGCGTCGTCGGCATCATCGGCCCGACCCGGCTGAACTATGCCCGGATCGTGCCGATGGTCGATTACACCGCCAAGGTGGTCGGGCGCCTGCTCGACAGCGGGCGATGAGGCGGCTGCTGCGGGCCGCCGCGATCCTCGCGGGAGTGTTGCTGATGACCGGAGCAAGCGAAGCTCAGACCGGCCTGCTCGAAGCCGCCAGCCGTGGCGATCTCGCCGCCGTGAACCGCCTGATCGCCGCCAAGGCGGATCTCGAACAGCGCGACGGTCAGCGCCAGACTCCATTGCTGCTCGCCGTCGCCGGCAATCATGTCGCCGTCGCCAAGGCGCTGCTGGCGGCAGGTGCGAGCCCCAATGCCCAGGCGTCGAACCAGGACACGCCCTGGCTGCTCGCCGGTGCCAGCGGCCGCACCGAGATCATCGCGGCCATGCTGCCGCTGAAGCCCGACCTCACCATCCGCAACCGCTATGGCGGCAATGCCTTGATCCCGGCTTGCGAGCGCGCCCATGTCGAAACCGCCAAGCTGCTGCTGACATCGGGCATCGACGTGAACCACGTCAACAATCTCGGCTGGACCTGTCTCCTGGAGATCGTGATCCTCGGCGATGGCGGCTCGCGCCACCAGCAGGTCGCCAAGCTCGTGCTTGATGCCGGCGCCAACCCCAACCTCGCCGACAAGGATGGCGTCAGCCCGCTCGCTCATGCTCGCAAGCGCGGCCAGAACGAGGTCGCCAGGCTGATCACGGCGGCCGGCGGGCGCTGAGACACGCCGTCATTCCGGGGCGCGCCGAAGGCGTGAGCCCGGAACCCATGAACACGGTGGTTCCGACACATCCTCCGTCATTGCGAGCGCAGCGAAGCAATCCAGGAGCGGAGAGCTCTGCGTCCCCCTGGATTGCTTCGTCGCTGACGCTCCTCGCAATGACGGGTGGGTCAGTGTTCTTGGATTCCGGGCCCATCGCTGCGCGATGTCCCGGAAAGACGGAACAGCGCCCGCTATTCCAGCCAGTCGGTGATGAAGCGCTCACTGGCGTGGATGTCGATCGATTCCAGCACCTCCGGCCCGAGGCTGCGGAATTTGTGCGGCACGCCCGCAGGCACGACCAGAATCTCGCCCGGCCCGGCCTCGATCTCCCGGTCGCCGATGGTGTAGAGCGCCCGCCCGGCGCGGACGATGAAGGTCTCGGGATAGGGATGGCTGTGCAGCCTTGGTCCCTTGCCGGGCTCTGCCCGGACGAAGATCAGCGCGACCTCGCCGCCGAAACCCTGGACCTCGCCATGCCATTCGCCGGGCGTCTCCGCCCAGTCCTCGCGGCGAATGGCGTGAGGCGCCGTGGTTTCGTCCGCCATCTCAGCCGCGTGCCGCGATGGCCACTGCGGCGCCCGCCATCACGCCGCCGGTGACGCGGTTGATCCGGCGCATGGTCTTGGGACTGGCGACCAGCCGCCGCGCCCGGTCGGCGGCATAGGCGTAGCCGAGCAGGGTGGTGTTGATGATCAGCATGGTCAGCACGGCGACCTCGGCGAAAGCCAGCGGCGTCAACGCCTGCAGATCGACGATCAGCGGCAGGATCGAGACGAAGAACACCATCACCTTGGGATTGCCGAGCGTCAGCGTAAGGCCGCCGAGAAAGAGGCGGACGCCCTCGCCGCGCATCGCCGGCTGGTCTTCCAGGCTCTTCACCGGCGCGGTCCAGAGCTTCCAGGCGAGATAGACGAGATAGGCGCAGCCGGCATATTTGATGATCAGGAACAGGCCGTGGAAGTTCTGCATCAGCACGGACAGGCCGAGCGCCGAGAAGGTCAGCCAGACCAGATCGCCGGAGGCGATGCCGAGCACGAAAGGCACGGCGCGTCGGAACCCGGTCGAGAGCGAGCGCGCCACGATCGCGGCGATGCCCGGCCCCGGCGAGGCGACGGCCAGGAAGTAGACACCGGCGAAAACCAGAAGCCCGGCGAGATCCATCGAGCGTTGCTCCCTGATATCGGCTTGTAGCGGCCAGATTAGCAGCCTGCGCCGGATGTGTCCCATCGCCTTGCGTGATGGGAGAGATCAGCCGCTCTGGCGGATGCGTCCGCGCTTCTCGGCGCGCGCCTTGCCCATCGCGCCAAGGAAATCCCCGATCGATTGCTCCAGCGCCAGCGATTGCGATGAGGTCGCTCGGACGCGGTCGTCGACCTGCCGGGCGAGCGCAGCCGCTTCGCGCGCGAGGCCCTCGACCAGCGCGGCATGATGCGCGATGGCGTCGACGCCGGAGGACGAGCTTTCGGCGCGCTCGGCGATCGAGCGGATATGGCTGGCCTGCCCCGCAACCGACTCGGCGACGACATCGGCGCTGTCCTGCAGCGTCTGCATGGTCTGGCCGAGCCCGCGCACGGCCTCGCCGATGGCGCGCCCGGCATCGACGACCTCGCCGACGCCTTGGCGGATGGTTTGCGTTGCGTTGTTGGTGGCCGTGGCGAGCGCTTTGACCTCGGCCGCGACCACGGCGAAGCCCTTGCCCGCTTCGCCGGCGCGAGCCGCCTCGATGGTGGCGTTGAGCGCCAGCAGATTGGTCTGCGCGGCCAGACTCCGGATCAGCTCGACCAGGCTGCCGATCCGGTCGCTCGCCTGCTGCAGCAACGCGACGCTGTCGCTGATCGCATGGCATTCGGTGTTCGCCGCCTGGGTCGCGCGGCTCGAACCGGCCGTCTCCTGGGAGATGCGCTCGCTGGCGAGCTCGCATTGCCGCGTCGCTGCGACGATCTCGGCGACGGAGGCGGCGACCTGCTCAGGTCGCTCCTGCGTGCCGGATAATGCCGACAAGGTCGCGCCGGCCTGGGTCGAGAGCTGGCCGGAGAAGCCGGCGACATCCCCCATGCTCGCCTCGATCGCCGAGATGCGCTCGCCGATCCCATCGCGAAAGGACTGTTCGAGAGCGCCGAGACGATCGTCGACATCGCTTTCGAGCGCATCGTCGAAGCAGGCGAGCGAAAAGGAGATGTCGGTGAGCATCAGCTTGCAGAAGACGCGCAGGACCTCGTCGACCGGGCCCCAGCGCCGCTTCCAGCGCGCGACCACGACGGCGAGGAAGTTCGAGAAGTCCTCAAGGAAGAACTGCGGATAGTCGGCGAGCAGGATGTCGCGATTATTGGCGCGGCCGACGATGCGCAGCTTCGCCAGCCGATAGCGCTCGTCGAATTCGAGCTTGAACAGCTTGCGGTATTTCACCTGCTCGTCGGAGGCGACGTCGAGCTGGTCGAGATCGCGCTTGAAGGTCTTGGCGTAGAGCTTGCGGGTGGAGACGTCGAAATGCGGCTCCAGGATCGTCAGCAGATGGCTGGCGATCGCGGCTTCAGCCTGCGTGAAGGACGGCTGCGACGGATGCATCGCCCGGAGTGTCGCGCGAATTGGTTAACCGCCTTCATACTTCAGAGGGCCGCTGCCGTGGCCCGGATTGGCTAGATCGCAATGATTTTGGATCGAGTCGATCCAAAATCATAAACGTGATCGATTCTAAGAGTTAGAGCAGGATTTCAGCGAAAAACCGGTTCCCACTTTTTCGCATCCTGCTCTAGGGCGCGGGCCTGACCTCGCCGGGCGTGACCAGGAAGCGCTGCGCTCCAGCCGGGAGATCGCCGAACAAGGCGGGGTCGGCGCCGGTCATCCAGACCTGGCAGCCGAGCTCGGCCAGCGTTGCATAGAGAGCGGCCCGCCGGCGCGGGTCGAGATGGGCGGCAACCTCGTCGAGCAGGACGAGCGGCGGCAGCTCGCTCATCGTCGCCACCAGCCGCGCATGGGCGAGCACCAGCCCGATCAGCAACGCCTTCTGCTCGCCTGTCGAGCCCTGTTCGGCAGGAATGTCCTTGGTTGCGTGGCGTACGGCGAGGTCGGAGGCCTGCGGGCCGGTGAGCGTGCGCCCGGCCGCCTTGTCACGCGGGCGCATCTCCCGCAGCAGCTCGCGATAGCGATCCTCGGCGTCGAGCGCCGGCAGGCTCGCGACCAGCGCGTCGATCTCGCCCTCCAGCGCGATGTCGGCCTGCGGGAAGGGCGAGGCTTCGTCTGACGTCTGCGCGATGATGGCGGAGAGCCGCGCCACCGTCTCGGCCCGGGCGGCTGCGACGGCGACGCCGAGCTCGGCGATCTCGCGCTCGACCGCATCGAGCCAGCGCTGCTGGTGCGGGCTCTCGTCGAGGATGCGGTTGCGCGAGCGCAGCGCCTTTTCCAGCGCGTTCGAGCGTGTGCCGTGGCCGGGATCGACCGCCAGGACCAGCCGGTCGAGGAAGCGGCGGCGATCGCCGGCGGCACCGCGGAACAGCCCGTCGAGATCGGGCGTCAGCCAGACGAGCCGGACATAATCGCTGAAGGCGAGCGCCGAGCCGGCCGGGGCGCCGTCGATCCGGGCGACCCGTGCCCGCCGGCCCTCGGCATCGGGCGGCTCCAGTCCGATGCCGAGCCTGCTTCCGTCATCGGCGAGCCCGATCGAGACGGCGAAACCGCCATCGCCGGGCTGGCGCACCATCTCGGAGAGATCGGCGCGCCGGAGGCCGCGACCGGGCGCGAACAGCGAGAGCGCTTCGAGCAGATTGGTCTTGCCGGCGCCGTTCTCGCCGCACAGCGCAACGAGCCGGCCCTCGATCGCAAGATCGAGGGCCGGGTAGGAACGAAAATTCTGCAGCGTGAGGCGGGCGACCGCGGTCAAGACGCTCTGCCGGGATCAGACCCGCATCGGCATCAGCACATAGAGGGCCGAAGCGCCTTCGCGGTCCTGGATCACCGTTGGCGAGCCGGGATCGGCGAGCTTGAGCAGCGCGGTGTCGCCGTCGAGCTGGGCGGCGATATCCATCAGATAGCGCGCGTTGAAGCCGATATCGAGCGGGCCGGCATCGTAGTCGACCTCGATCTCCTCGGTCGCCGAGCCGGAATCGGGATTGGTCACCGAGAGCGTCATCCGGCCATCGGCCATGGAGAGCTTCACGGCCCGGCCACGCTCGGACGAGATCGTCGAGACGCGGTCGACGGAGGCCGCGAAATCGCCCTTGTCGACGGTCAGCAGCTTGTCGTTCCCGGAGGGGATGACGCGCTGATAGTCGGGGAAGGTGCCGTCGATCAGCTTCGAGGTCAGGACGACCTCGGCGGTGGCGACGCGGATCTTGGTGGCGGAGAGCTCGACCTGGACCTCGCTCTCGCCGTCTTCCAGCAGCTTCTGGATCTCGGCCACGGCCTTGCGCGGCACGATCACGCCGGGCATGCCGAGCGAGCCCTGCGGGGCGGCGGTGTCGACGCGGGCGAGGCGGTGGCCGTCGGTCGCGACAGCGCGCAGCACCGGGCGCCCATCGACGTCGATGGCGTGCAGGTAGATGCCGTTGAGATAGTAGCGCGTCTCCTCGGTCGAGATCGCGAACTGGGTCTTGTCGATCAGGCGCTTGAGCTCGCCAGCCGGCAGCACGAAGCGATGCGCCATCTCGCCGGCGGTGATGTCGGGGAAGTCGCTTTCCGGCAGCGTCTGCAGCGTGAAGCGCGAGCGGCCCGAGCGCAGCACCATCTGGCCGGTCTCGCCGGTGGTCTCCAGCGAGACCTGCGAGCCGTCGGGCAGCTTGCGGACGATGTCGTAGAGGGTGTGGGCCGGAACCGTGGTGGCGCCGGCCTCGACGATATCGGCCGGGACGGTCTCGACCACCTCGATGTCGAGATCGGTCGCCTTCAGCTTCAGCCCGTCCTCGCTGCCGCGCAGCAGGAGGTTCGACAGGATCGGGATCGTGTTGCGCCGCTCGACGACACGATGGACATGCCCGAGCGACTTCAGGAGCGTGGAGCGTTCGACCGTAACCTTCATGGCGTCTTCTGGCATGCTGGCGCCCGCGGCGAGCCGGCAGGCAGAAAGGTGGCCCGCGACATTGCCGGACGGCCGGGCCGCGCGCAAGGGCGCGCGAACCGGCCTGCACAGTTAACGCTGGGAGGGAAGCTGGCGCCTCACTCCTGCAGCATGCGCTTCAGCAGATCGACCTCGTCATGCAGGAGCCGATCCTCGACGATCGCCTTCTCGATCTTGCGCACCGCATGCAGCACGGTGGTGTGGTCGCGCCCGCCGAAGCGGCGGCCGATCTCGGGCAGCGAGCGCGGCGTCAGCGCCTTGGCGAGATACATCGCGATCTGGCGCGGCTTGACCACGGCGGCGGTGCGGCGTTCCGACAGGATGTCGGCGCGGCTGACATTGTAGCGGGTCGCGACCAGCTTCTGGATGTCCTCGATCTTGACCCGGCGCGGCTCGCGCGTCCGCACGAGGTCGCGGATCGCCGCCTCGGCGGTCTCCATCGTCACGCTCGCCCCGGTCAGCGTCGCATGCGCCAGGATGCGGTTGGCGGCGCCGTCGAGATCGCGGCCATTGGTGGCGACGAGCTTGGCGACATAGGCGATCACGTCCGGATTGACGTGGAAGCTCGGATGGGCGGCCTTCAGCCCGTCGAGCCGGGTGGTCAGGATCTTGACCCGCAGCGCCTCGTCAAGCTCGCCGATCTCGACGACGAGGCCGCCGGCGAGCCGCGAGCGGATGCGCTCGTCGAGGGCTTCCAGATCGGCGGGCAGCCGGTCGGCGGCGACGACGATCTGCTTGCCGGCGTCGATCAGCGCATTGATCGTGTGGCCGAACTCCTGCTGGATCGAGCGGCCCTGGATGAACTGGACGTCGTCGACGATCAGGAGGTCGATGCCGCGCAGCTTCTCCTTGAAGGCGAGGGCGGTCTGCGACTTCAGCGCGGCGACGAAGCCGTACATGAAGCGGTCGGCGGTGAAATAGGCGACGCGCTTGCCGTGCTGGCGCGCATCCTGGGCGATCGCCTGGATCAGATGCGTCTTGCCGAGGCCGACGCCGGCATGGAGGTAGAGCGGGTTATAGGGCGTCGAGCCGGCCGGGGCCGCCGAGATCCGCTCGGCCGCGGCGAAGGCGAGCGCGTTCGACTTGCCGACGACGAAGCTCTGGAAGGTCATGCGCCGGTCGAGCAGCGTTCCGCAGGCGTCCATGGGGTCGCGGTCGCCGGCCGGGGTAGCGGCCGAAGCGGTCGCCGCCTCCGCCATCGGGGTGGCCGGGCGGGCCTGGGCCGGGCGGGCCCGCTGTACTGACAGGTCCAGGCTGGGCTCGCTGCTTTCCCGCGCCACCTGGCGCACCGAGAGGGCGACGCCGTTGGGCGCATCGAGCTCGGCCATGCAGTGCGCCCGCAGGCGCTCGGCATAATGGGCTTCGAGCCAGCTCTTCAGGAAGCGGGTCGGCACGGTGAGATGGGCGACGCCCTCGACGACCGCACCGATCTCGACGCGGGCGAACCAGCTCGAGAAGACGTCCTCGCCGAGCTCGGCGCGCAGGCGCCGGCGGACCCTGTCCCAACGATCTTTGGTCCCGGCGACGCTCGCCGGCTCCGCCTGAGCAAGCCTGGTCACCACAGGGGTGGCCGCAGCCTCAACCAGATTGCCAGTCTCCATCCGCTCGAACATTCCAATTGCCCCGTTCATGCTCGTACGCACTTCGCCGTCCCACATGGGGATGGTGGTGCGATGTCTCGTTGTCAGGAAAAACGCAGCTCCCCCCGTCGGCTCATGCCGCGAAGCGAGGTCACTCCAACGCTTTTCGTGGTAATGCCGCCTGGCTCGAAAATCCGGCCGCGGCCACTCGTCATTTCAACGCATTCAAATCATCAAGACAAACAAACTCATCCTTCCAACCCTTTCCGGTTGTAAGCCAAAACCATCAACAATTCTGTGGAGGGGCGGCTGGACATCGCTGTCCGCCCGCCGATGAAAAGGACCTTACAAGGCCGCCTCGAACGGGGGCAATATCCCCCTCAGCCGGCTTCGTGGCGAAGGGGCATTGCGGCCCCTGTCTGACCTACCGGAAAGCGCCTCGCAATCAGTTGGGGAAGTTAAGCTTTTCTTTACCGGAGGGGTCTCGTGCCGGCTCCGAATCTTTTTTTTCGAAGCCCGTCCTCCGCCCCATTCCGGCCCCGAGGATTCACCCAACTGAATTGCTTTGCCCACTAAGATCATGAAAAATATGAAGGAATTTTGTGCGGTCAAAAGTCCCGATCGGGACGATTTCCGACCTCCAAAACGGCGCCCAAGTCAAGCCGGTAAAGTCGTGGAAAGATTGCGGAATCGCCGTTGACAGCGGGTGTTGCGGCGCGGCACCGGGCGTCGCTTTTACGGTTAACCGGGCAAAGAAAAACCCGGCCTTTCGGCCGGGTCAAAAACTGCTCGCAAATCCGCTCTGATGAACAGAGATCAGGAGGCCAGCGCACCAATGCGGTGAGCGAGGCGCGAAACCTTGCGCGAGGCGGTGTTCTTGTGAACCACGCCCTTCTGAGCGGCCCGCATCAGCTCCGGCTGGGCGGCCTTCAGCGCCTCGGTGGCGGCGCCCTTGTCGCCCGAGGCGATCGCCTCCTCGACCTTGCGCAGGAAGGTGCGCACGCGGCTGCGGCGCGCCTTGTTCACTTCGGTGCGCCGCACGATCTTGCGCGCGGCCTTCTTGGCCGAAGTCGTGTTGGCCATGGTAACGTCCTCGTCCTCATCGCGGCAGGCGCCTGGCAATTGCCGGCTGGCACGACCACGAACCTACAATGAAAATGCGAGCGACGGTCCTGCCGGAGCAAGACCGCCGCGAGGCCCGACCCTATAGTTCCTGATAGGCCCGGCGTCAACGCGGAATCGTAGCCGCCTTCAATCCGTCTTGCGGCGGACCGCCACGGCCTCGATCTCGACGAGATAGCCATGGTGCAGTTCCGGCACCGGAACGACCGTGCGCGCCGGCTTGTGCGGCCCGAAGACCTCGGCATAGATCGCGTTGAAGTCAGGCCAATGCGCGGCGCCGACCAGATAGGCGGTCACCTTCACCACATCGGCCGGGCCGCAGCCGGCGGCTTTGAGCACCGCCAGGAGATTGTCGAGCGCCTGGCGCGCCTGCACCGCGAAGGGCTCGCCGGAGGTGTGGCTGCCATCGGGGCGCGGCGCGAGCTGGCCGGAGACGAAGACCAGGTCCTTATAGGCGATCGCCTGCGAATAGTGCCCGGCCGGCGCCGGCACGTCGGGCGACAAGATCGTCTCGATCTCGCTCACGCGCCGTCGCCTACGAAGCGCGCGAAGGCAGCGAGGTCGACATTGCCGCCGCTGAGGATGACGCCGACGCGCTTGCCTTCGACCGGCACGGCGCCGGTGAAGGCTGCGGCTGCGGCAAGGCACCCGGTCGGCTCGACCACGAGCTTCATCCGTTCGGCGAAGAAGCGCATCGCCGCGACGAGGGCGGCATCGGGCACGGTGACGATGTCCTCGACGAGGTCGCGGATGATCGGGAAGGTATAGTTGCCGAGGAAGGGCGTCTGGGCGCCGTCGGCGATGGTCTTGGGCACGTCGATCTTGACGATCTCGCCCTTGCGCAGCGACTGCTGCCCGTCATTGCCGGCCTCGGGCTCGACGCCATAGACCTTGCAGCCGGGATTGAGCGCCTTCGCCGCCAGCAGCGCGCCGGCGAGAAGTCCGCCGCCACCGAGGCAGACCAGCAGCACGTCGAGCTCGCCGGCCTCTTCGATCAGCTCCTTCGTTGCCGTGCCCTGGCCGGCGATGACGTCGGGATGGTCGTACGGCGGGATCAGCGTCAGTCCGCGTTCGGCGGCCAGCCGGTTGCCGAGCTCGAGCCGGTCCTGGGTATAGCGGTCATAAGTGACGACCTCGGCGCCATAGCCCTTGGTCGCCGCGACCTTCGCCGCGGGAGCGTCCAGCGGCATGATGATCGTCGCCGGCGCGCCGAGCAGCTTGCTGGCATAGGCGATCGCCTGGGCATGGTTGCCGGAAGAATAGGTCAGCACGCCGGCCTTGCGCTGCTCTGGCGTCAGCGCCGCGATGGCGTTGTAGCCGCCGCGGAACTTGAAGGCGCCCATGCGCTGCAGGTTCTCGGCCTTGAAGACGAGATTGGCGCCGGTGCGTTCATTGGCGGTGCGCGAGGTCAGCGCCGGCGTGCGATGGGCGACGCCGGCGATGCGCTGCGCCGCCGCCTCGACATCGGCATAGCTCGGCAGCGCGATGCCGTCGGTGAGGGAGCGGGCTGCGGCGGTCATGGCAAATCCTGCGTGCTCTTAAGTGAGCAGCCATGGTCCAGCAGCGCCGTCGGCCTTTCAAGTGAAAGAAATTGGCCCCGGCCATGCGCGGCGCTGATCGGCCGGGGCTTGCCTGTCTCAGTAGTTCTTGAACTCCGGCTTCCGCTTCTCGATGAAGGCGGTCATGCCTTCCCGCTGGTCATGCGTGCCGAACAGTGCCGAGAAGACGCGGCGCTCGAAGCGCAGGCCCTCGGCCAAGGTCGTCTCGAAGGCGCGGTTGACCGATTCCTTGGCAGACAGCAGCGAAGGCAACGACTTGCCGGCGATCTGCTCGGCCGCCTTGAGCGCCTCGGTCATGAGGTCGGCGAGCGGGACGATGCGGGCGACGAGCCCGGCGCGCTCGGCTTCGGTCACGTCCATCAGCCGGCCGGTGAGGCACAGGTCCATCGCCTTGGCCTTGCCGATGGCATGGGTCAGGCGCTGGGTGCCGCCGGCGCCAGGGATGACGGCGAGGTTGATCTCGGGCTGGCCGAACTTGGCGTTGTCGGCGGCGATGATGAAATCCGCCATCATCGCGAGCTCGCAGCCGCCACCGAGCGCGAAGCCCGCGACCGCGGCGATGATCGGCTTGCGGCGCTGGCCGATCCGGTCCCAATCGGCGAACTTGTCGTCGAGATAGGTGCCGGGATAGCTGCGCTCCTGCATCTGCTTGATGTCGGCGCCGGCGGCGAAGGCTTTCTCCGAGCCGGTCATGACGACGCAACCGATATTGTCGTCGCGCTCGAAGCCGTCGAGCGCCGCATTGATGTCGGCGATCAGCTGGACGTTCAGCGCGTTCAGGGCCTGCGGCCGGTTCAGCGTGATGATGCCGACCTTGCCCTTCACCTCGACGAGAATGGTCTCATAAGCCATGACGGCCTCCCGGATGATCTGTCGAGGCAGCATTAGCGGCGGGCGCGGGGGGAAGTCCATGCGCGCCGGCGCACGGCGTGATGCGATGCTCGGCGCAGGCGACTTGATCTCAGGCGAACTGCGCCAGGCCGTGGCCGACCGACCAGTTCTCCTTCGCGGCGTCGAGAGCGACGATGAAGACGTCCTCGGGGCGAATTCCGGGGCTTTCGCCGAGCAGTTCGGCAATCCGCCGGAACAGCGCTTTCTTCTGCTCTGCGGTCCGCGAAGCGAACAGGGTGACCTGGATGTAGACGAGATCGTCGCTGCGGCTGACGCCGAAGGCGGAGCCATGGCGGAAATTCGCGGCATCATGCTCGCTGATCGTCATGAACTGGTCGCCCTCGGGCACGCCCAGCGCCTCGCGCAATGCGCGATAGAGGCTGTCGAGAAGCGCCCGTCGATAGGCTTCCGATTTTCCGGCGCGCAGCGAGATGTGAAGGAGTGGCATGGCGAACCTCGAGCTTGCGCAGACCGGCAGCGAGCCTGTGAAGACAGCGGCTAGATGGGCGGGCCGTCCTGCGATTCGACGTGGAATCCCTTCGATGTGATCAGCCAAGTGCCGTCGATGAGGTGCCAGGTCAGGTGGTCCACGAACACCATCGTGTTGACCCTCAGCCGCACCTTCGTCATCGCCTGGGTCGCGGAGGCGAAGTCGATGAGCAGGATCTCGTCCTTGCGCATGGCGTTCACCGACTTCGGCGATTGGCGCTTGTCGAGGATGTCGCGGTAGGTCTGTGTCGGCCACGCCATCATCTTGCCATCGCGAAAGCCGTGCAGCTGGGCTGTCGGCGCGAATGTCTGCTCAAGGCGGGACGTATCGCAGTCATACATCAGGTCGAAATATTTCTGGATCGCCGCGGTCAGCTCCGCCACGGCTGAAACGTCGATCGCTGGCTCGACCCGTGCCGCCTTGTTATCGCGATCATGCCGGGTGGGCTCCCTGGTCATCGTCGTCATCGCAAGCTCCTGTCGCTGGATATGCGATCTGCACAGGCCATCGCAGAGCGCTCGAGCAGATTGACGGTAGCGAGAACCAGGTCATTTTGATATGCTATCGATAATGATTTCAATAATAATGAATGATTATGATAAGGCCGCCGCTCGATCTCGATTCCGTTCAGGCTTTCGTCCACATCGCCGATCTCGGTAGCTTCACGCGTGCCGCCGAGGCGATGCGAACGACGCAGGCTGCGGTCAGCCTGAAGCTGAAGCGCCTGGAGCAGCGGCTGGATTGCCGGCTGGTCGAGCGGACGCCGCGGCGTGTCGAGCTGTCGGCGCGCGGCGCAGCCTTCCTCGATCATGCCCGCGAGCTTCTGGAGGCGCATGAGCGCGCGCTGTCCGCCTTCGTCCCGACCCGGGAGCGCCTGACCATCGGCATCAGCGATCACGTCGCGGGGCCCGAGCTGCCGGCGCTGATTGCGCGCATGAACGCGCAGGACCCGCAGCTGGTGATCGAGATCCGGATCGGCACCTCCGGCGAGTTGCTCCAGAGCTTCGACCGGCGCGAGCTCGACACGGTGATCGTGCGCCTGCATGCCGGGCGCAGCGATGGCGAGCAGCTTGCGGACGAGAAATTCGGCTGGTTCGCCGCGCCGGCCTGGCAGCATCGTCCGGGCGAGCCGCTGCCGGTCGCCACCATGGCCGAGCCTTGCGGTGTACGCGTGATGGCCGGGCGACTTCTCGACGAGGCCGGCCTGCCCTGGACGGAAACCTTCGTCGGCGGCGGCGTCACGGCGGTCGTGGCCGCCGTCACCGCCGGGCTCGGCGTCGCGGCGCTGGCGCCGCGCATGCTGCCCTTCGGCGCGGTTGATGTCGGGCAAAGGCTCGGTCTGCCCGATTTGCCGCGCCTGCCGATCTTGCTGCACACGCGGGTCAGGGATGGCCGCCCGCGCGATGCCCTCGCCGCTCTTTCGGCGGCATTCAGGAGCGTGGTGAGAAGCTAGCTGCGCCGTTGGTCCCCAGAGGGCGCCTTGCGCGTTGATCAGGCATGGCCGCCGAATAGGAGGTGCGCATGACCGGCAAAACCCGAACCGATACCGCCTCGCGCCTCGTCAAGGCGTCGCCCGGGGCGGTCTACAATGCCTTCGCCGACCCGGCCGTGCTGTCGCGATGGCTGCCGCCCAAGGGGATGCGGGCGAAGATCGAGCGCTTCGAGCCGCATCCCGGCGGCAGCTACCGCATGGTCCTGACCTATGACGATCCGGCCCGCGCGCGCGGCAAGGCCACGGCAGACAGCGATATCGTCGAAGGCCGCTTCATCGCGCTCGACCCCGGCGAGCGCATTGTCTGGGAAGTCGGCTTCGTCTCGGACGATCCCGCCTTCGCCGGCACGATGACGATGAGCTGGCGCTTCAAGGAGGTTCGAGACGGCACCGAGGTGACGATCCTCTGCGAGAATGTCCCAACCGGCATCGGCAAGGCCGATCACGATGCCGGCTTGCGCTCGACGCTGGAGAACCTTGCCAGGTTCATCGAAAACGCCTGATCAACCGGCTCGCTACGCCTCGGCGAGCAGGCTCTGGAAGGCCGAGGGCGTGGTGCGCGCATGCCAGGCAGCGATCAGCCTGTCGGCATTGGCCTCAGGTGATACCGCCGAATCCAGCTCGGCGTCATAGCGGCAATAGCTGTGGATCTGGTGGTAGTCGCGGCGGGCATCGCCGATCCGCCGGTCGCCGCGCGCGATCTCGCGACGCTCCAGCTCGGCGAGGTCGCAATGCAGGCCGACGAAGAAGACGTCCTGCCCTGCGAGCAGGCGCACCAGCCGCAACAGCCAGGCACGGCTTTCCATGATGTGCTCGACGATCAGATTGTTGCCGCGGCGGACATAGGCCAGCAGCGACTGCTCGAAGCCCTCGAAGAAGGCATCGCGCATAGTCGCCCACTGGAACTCGCCACTGCGGATGCGCGCCGTCGGCAGCACGCCGGAATCGCGCAGATGGTCGATCGAGATGTGCCAGAACGGCTCCTCGATCCGGGCCTGGATGGCACGCGCCAACGAGGATTTGCCGCTGCTGGAGGCGCCGTTGAGCAGGATGATCTTGCCGGGCGAGCGAGGAGCGTCGGACATGGTCCTCAGGTCTGCTTCTGACAGCTCTCGCAATAGAAGGTCGAGCGGCCGGACTGTACCAGCCGCTTGACCAGATGGCCGCAGCCCGGCGTGACGCAGGGCTCGTCCTCGCGGTCATAGACCTTGAAGCGGTGCTGGAAATAGCCGAGCGAGCCGTCGGCATGGGCGAAGTCGCGCAAGGTCGAGCCGCCGGCCGTGATCGCCTCCTCGAGGACGTCGCGGATGATCTGCGCCAGCAGATGCGCTTTCTCGCGTGGCTTGCCGGTCGGCGTCGCCAGCGAGCCCGCTTCGGCTTCCGGGTGCAGGCCGGCGCGGAACAACGCCTCGCAGACATAGATGTTGCCGAGCCCTGCGATCAGGCGCTGGTCGAGCAGCGCCGCCTTCAGGGGCGCGATCTTCCCGGAGAACAGCTTTGCCAGCAGCTCGCCGGAGAGCTCGTTGCCGAGCGGCTCGATGCCCATCCCGGCGAAATGCTTGGAGGTTTCCAGCCCGGCGCGGGGGACAAGGTCCATGAAGCCGAAGCGGCGGACGTCGTTATAGGTGACACGCGCGCCTGAGCTCAGATGGAAGACGACATGGTCGTGGACGAGATGCCGGCCGATCTCGTTGTAATAGGCGCCGGGCTCGGTCGGCGGCGTGCCGGGCGCTTCGACGATGAAGCGCCCGCTCATGCCGAGATGCATGACCAGCGCCTGCCCGTCGTCGAGATCGGCGATCAGGTATTTCGCCCGCCGCGACAGCGCCTCGATGCGCCGTCCGGTCAGGCGCTCGGCGAAGCGCTCGGGCAGGGGAAAGCGCAGATCGGGCCGGTTCTGCTCGACGCGTGCGAAGCGCTCGCCGAGCATGGCGGGCTCCAATCCGCGCCGGACGGTTTCGACCTCGGGAAGTTCAGGCATGGCATCAGCTCTTCAGCATGCGTCGAGAGGGCCCGCGACAAGGCCCGACGCTTTCGCTATTCATCGCCTCACCCGAACACAAGAGCGGCCCAACCGTGACAGCAGCCTCCGACACCACCCATTTCGGCTTCGAGAACGTGCCGCTCGGCGAGAAGCAGGCCAAGGTCGACGACGTCTTCCACAAGGTCGCCGGCCGCTACGACCTGATGAACGACCTGATGTCGGCCGGGCTGCACCGCGCCTGGAAGGAGGCGCTGCTGACGGCGCTGAAGCCGCCGCGCGACCGGGCCTTCCACCATCTCGACGTGGCCGGCGGCACCGGCGACGTCGCCTTTAAGGTGCTGGAGGAGGGCGGGCCGCAGACGCAGGTCACCGTGCTCGACATCAATGCCGAGATGCTCAGCGTCGGGCGCGAGCGGGCGCAGAAGCGTTTTCCCGACGACGAGCGCATCCGCTTCGTCCAGGGCAATGCCGAGGAGCTGGCGCTGCCGGACAATAGCTTCGACGCCTATACGATCGCCTTCGGCATCAGAAACGTGCCGCGTATCGAGAAGGCGCTGGCCGAGGCCTATCGCGTGCTGAAGCGCGGCGGGCGTTTCCTCTGCCTTGAATTCAGCCATGTCGACGTGCCGCTGCTCGACAAGGTCTACGAGGCCTATTCCTTCAACGTCATCCCGCCGATGGGCCGGATGGTGACGGGCGAGGCGGAACCCTACCAGTATCTCGTCGAGTCGATCCGCAAGTTCCCGCGCCCGCAGATCTTCGCCAACATGATCGCCGACGCCGGCTTCCGCCGTGCCAGCTTCACGCCGATGACCGGCGGCGTGGTGGCGCTGCATTCCGGCTGGAAGCTGTGACGGACGCTGCTGCCGCATGATCTCCGCGCTTGCCCATCTCGCCCGCTCGGCACGGGTCGGCTTCGTGCTGGCGCGCGAGGGCGCGCTCGCGCTGGTCGACCCATCCGTGCTGCCGCCGGCGGCGCGGGGGCTGATCGCACTCGGCCGCCTGATCGAGCGCCGCGGCGCCGGCTCGTCCGCGACCCGCCTCGCCGCCGCCCTGACCCGGCTCGGCCCGTCCTATGTCAAGTTCGGCCAGTTCCTGGCGACGCGGCCAGACGTGGTCGGCATGAAGATCGCCGAGGACCTTTCGGCGCTGCAGGACCGGATGGCGCCCTTCCCGATGGCGCAGGCTCGTGCTGCGATCGAAGCCGCCCATGGCGAGCCGGTCGAGGCGATCTTCGCCGAGTTCGGCGAGCCGGTCGCGGCGGCGTCCATTGCCCAGGTCCACCGCGCCCGCCGCAAGGACGGCAGCGAGGTCGCCGTCAAGATACTCAGGCCCGGCATCCGCGACCGCTTCCACCGCGACCTCGCCGCGATGCGCTTCGGCGCCGAGCTCGCCGAGCGCCGCTCGCCCGAGGCCCGTCGCCTGCGCTTCGTCGCCATCGTCGAGACGCTGGCGCGCTCGGTCGCCATGGAGATGGACCTGCGCCTGGAGGCAGCGGCCCTCTCCGAATTCGCCGAGAATACCAGGGAGGACAAGGATTTCCGCGTGCCGGTGCCGGATTGGCAGCTCACCGCCCGCGAGATCCTGATCGACGAATGGATCGATGGCATCCGCCTTTCCAATGTCGAGGCGCTCCGCGCCGCTGGTCATGACCTGCCGGCGCTTGGCCGCAACGTCATCCAGTCCTTCCTGAAGCACGCGATCCGCGACGGCTTCTTCCATGCCGACATGCATCCGGGGAACCTATTCGTCGATGCGGAAGGCCGGCTCGTCGCGGTCGATGGCGGCATCATGGGCCGCCTCGGCCACAAGGAACGGCGTTTCCTCGCCGAGATCCTGTTCGGCTTCATCACCCGCGATTATCGCCGCGTCGCCGAGGTGCATTTCGAGGCCGGCTATGTGCCGCCGCACCATTCGGTCGATGATTTCGCCCAGGCGATCCGCGCGGTCGGCGAGCCGATCCACGACCGGCGCGCCGACGAGATCTCGATGGCGAAGGTGCTGACGCTGCTGTTCGAGATCACCGGCCTGTTCGACATGGCGACGCGCACCGAGCTCGTCATGCTGCAGAAGACCATGGTGGTGGTCGAGGGCGTCGCCCGCACGCTCGATCCCCATCTCGACATGTGGACCACGGCTGAGCCGGTGGTGCGCGACTGGCTGACGCGCAATCTCGGCCCGATCGGGCGCATCGAGGATGCCGGCCGCAGCGTGCGCACCCTCGTCGGCAGCCTTGCCAACCTGCCGGAGACGGTCGGCCGGGCCGAGCGCGTGCTGGGCCAGCTGGAAGAGTCGTCGCGCCATGGCTTCTCGCTCGACGAGGCCAGCATCCAGTCGATCGGCCGGGCCGAAGCGGCGCGCAATCGTTGGGGCAACTGGGCGCTCTGGCTGATCGCGGCGCTGCTCGCCTGGATCGTGTTCTTCGACTAGCGCAGGACCGTCGCTTCAACAGGGCGCGACTGGAAACCATTTTAGCGGTTTCAGCTTTACAAGCATCGGCCCCTCGGGATTCCTTTAGGGCAAGGCCGGGGCTGACTTCGCATGGCGGGTGCACGCGCCCGAGCGACAGCAACCAAAGAGCCGCTTTCCTCAGGTTGCGTCGTTCAGGAGTCGCGTCATGTCCCGCCTTCTCGGCATTCTCGCTTTCCTATGCGCCTCGCTCGCCGGCCTCGCCGCGGCGCAGGCCAAGGTCGATGTCCGCGTCGACATCGCCGCCCAGCGCATGAGCGTCGCCACGAGCGATGGCGAAACCTACAATTGGGCGATCTCTTCCGGCCGCAAGGGCTTCCGCTCGCCCAACGGCGTCTACCGGCCGACCCGGCTCGAGCGCAGCTGGTACTCGCGCAAATATGGCGGCGCGATGCCCTATGCCGTGTTCTTCCGCGGCGGCTATGCCATCCATGGCACCGCTGCCGTCGGCGCGCTCGGCCGCCCGGCCTCGCATGGCTGCATCCGCCTGCATCCGGCCAATGCCGCCAAGCTGTTCGCGCTGGTCAAGAAGCATGGCTCCGGCAGCACCCGCATCGCGCTGAACGGCGCCGCGACCGACAATCTCTCGCGCTTCGCGAAGGCTTCGACCGGCTCGAAGCACACCATCGCCAAGGCCAAGATCAAGACGCAGAAGGCCGTGCTGACCGCCAAGCAGCAGCGCCAGGGCCCGGCCTGGGGCGAGGCGCGCGAGCAGATGCTGCTCAGGCCGGCGATCCCGGCCGGCGCGATCGGCTTCCAGCCGATGTCGGGGCCTGGCTGGCGCTAGCGCTCAGATAGCGTCGGCGGCGATCCGCACCCAGCCCTCCAAGGTCTCGCCCGGTTGCAGCCGGGCGAGCGGCGAGGCTTCGCGCACGATCTTTTCGCTCGGCGCCCCGGCGGCGTGGCTCTGCGGCTCCGCGCACAGGAAATCGACGCCGGCCGGCGCCCAGACCACGGGATAGCGCAGGTTCTCGCTCGCGCTCAGCGTGATCGCGAGGCCGGTCGAGGGCGTCTCGATCCGTGCCGTGCCGTCCCAACCCAAAAAGCTCCAGGCGGTCTCAGCGCCGGTGGCGAAGACCGGATTCTTGGCATAGGGGCCGCCGCCAGTGAAGGCTTGTGTGCCGGTGGCGCGAAACTGGTCGCCGAAGATCAGCGCGCCGGACGCCGTCATGGCGAGGCGCGTGTCGGCGGCGCAGGGAAACCAAGGGTGCAGGCCCATGCCGAAGGGTAGGGCCTGGTCAGCCTCGTTGGTCAGTGTGAGGGTCACGGTCATACCGGTCTCGTTCAGCCGGATCTCCTGTCTGGCGAGGTAGCGATAGGGATCCGGGCCGGCTGTCCGGCGATGGACCAGCGTGGTATGGCCGGTATCCTGCCGCTCGACCTGCCAGGCGGACTGCCAGCCGAAGCCGTGGATCGTGCCGGCGGGATTGTTCGAGGGCACGCTGAAGCGGGTATGGCCGTCATCGACCAGGCTGTCGAAGGCGCGGTTGGCGAAAGGCAGCATCGCCCAGGCCCCGAACTTGTTCGGCGTCTGCGTCTGCGGCGCAAGGCCGGCCGGCGCGTGCAGCAACGGCAGGACCGTCCCGTCCGGCCTCTGCCAGTCGAGCGCGGCGATCGTGCCGCCGGCGTCGGGGGCGATGCGGGCCGTGTAGCGGCCGGCCGAGAGGGTCAGCATGATCGTGTCCTTCACGACAATCGGGGCGGCGTTCGCTCCCCTTGCCTCGATTGCGCCCGCAGGCCGCATCGTCAAGGGCCCGCCGGGCTTGACCGGGCCGCGCCGGCCGGGGAGATTCCGCCTCTTTGCTTCGCCTTGGCCGGAACGCCGGACAAGGCACGTCATCCCGCCGGAGCCTGCCATGCCCAAACCCCTGATCGCGCTCGACTGGGGCACGACGCGCGCCCGCGCCTTCCTCATCGGTGAGGATGGCGTCGTGCTGGGCAAACGCATCGCCGATCGCGGCATCCAGTCGGTCTCGGCCGGCGGCTTCCCGGCCGCCTTCGCCGAGATTGCCGGCGAATTCCGGACGGCGCGGCCCGATGCCTCGGTGCTGCTCGCGGGCATGGTCGGCAGTCGCAATGGCTGGGTCGAGGCGCCCTATGTCGCCTGCCCGGCGAGCCCGGAGGAGATCGCCGCCGCCGGCCTTGCCGTCACGCTGGACGACGGCACGCGCGCCACGATCCTGCCCGGCCTCTCCTGCGACGAAGGCGCTTTCGACGTGATGCGCGGCGAGGAGACGCTGATCGTCGGCCTCGGGCTGACCGATGGCATCGCCTGCCTGCCCGGCACCCATTCGAAATGGGCGCAGGTGGAGGGTGGCCGCATCACGCGCTTCGCCAGCTTCATGACCGGCGAGGTCTACGGCCTGCTGCGCGAGCATTCGATCCTGTCGCGCCTGGCGAGCGAACCTGCGGGCGATGACACGGCCGAGGGCATGCGGCGTGGACTTGCCGCGGCGCAGCGACCGGGCGGCCTGCTCAACGCCGCCTTCCACGCCCGCAGCGACGTCCTCGGCGGGCGCATGCAGGGCGGGGCAGTCGGTCCTTATCTCTCCGCCTTGCTGGTGGCGCAGGAGATCGCGGGCGCCCGCGCTTTGTTCGGCGGCCTCGGCAATCTGCATCTCGTGGCAGATGGCGTCCTCGCCGGGAGCTATGGCCAGGCGCTCGCCGTCGCGGGGCTCGACTACACGTTGACCACGCCCGAGGACGCCTTCGTCGCCGGCGTCACCCGCCTCGCGCGGGGCCTTCAGGCATGATCATCGTTTTCGGTTCGCTGAACGTCGATCTGGTCACCCCGGTCGAACGCCTGCCCGGCGCCGGGGAGACCGTGCTCGGCCCGGGCTATGCGCTGCATCCCGGCGGCAAGGGCGCCAACCAGGCGCTGGCGGCCCGCCGCGCCGGAGCTGAGGTGACGCTGGTCGGAGCGGTCGGTCGCGACGGATTCGCTGAGATCGCGCTCGGCCTCCTGGCCGAGGACGGCGTCGATCTTTCCCATGTCGCGCGCGTCGAGGCGCCGACCGGCGCGGCCTTCATCGCCGTCGATGCGGCCGGCTCCAACCAGATCGTTGTCGCGGCCGGCGCCAATGCGCTGGCGAAAGCCGATACCGTCGAAGCGCTGAAGCCGGGCGAAGGCGACCTGCTGCTGCTCCAGCGCGAGGTGCCGGAGGACGAATGCCTGCGGGCCGCGCGGGCGATGCGCGCCGGTGGCGGCCGGGTGATCCTCAACCTCGCCCCGGCCGGGGAGCCGGACCCGGCCTTGCTGGCGTTGACCGACATTCTGATCGTCAACGAGCATGAGGCGCTGATCCTCGCCCGCTCGCTCGGCTGGATGGAGACCGAGCCCGAGGCCATCGCCCAGCGCATCGACGGCGAGCGCGGCGTCGCCTGCATCGTCACCCTGGGTGCGGCTGGCGCGGTCGGCTGGCATGGCGGTGTCCGGCGCCGGCTCGAGGCGCCGGTCGTGGAGGCCGTCGATACGGTCGCGGCCGGCGACAGCTTCGTCGGCGCCTTCGCGGCAGCGCTGCAGGCCGGTTTCGGCTTTTCCGGCGCGCTCCAGCGCGGGCTCGCCGCCGGCTCGCTCGCCTGCACCATTGCCGGCGCCCAGCCGAGCGTGCCGCGGCGGGAGGCGATCGAGGCGCTGGTCGGCAGGAGCTTCCTGTAGGATCGGCCTCCTGCAAGGCGGGTTTTCCGTAGAACACCGGTGGTCTCATTGACCGGCGGTTAAGCCTGGTCGCGCTCCGCAAGCCGGGATCTCGCGCAAGCCGGTGGTTTCGGCGCGCCGATTTACCGTTGGTCAGCACCTTCTCCCGCAGCGTTGCCGGCACGAAGCGGGGAAGGGAACGGGTCATGGCCCAGCGGCCGATCGTCTGGTCTTTGGGCATTGCCGGGATCGCGGGCTTTGCCGCCTTCCATGCGGCAGGCAGCCTCGATCAGATGACGAGCCGGGCGCCGGCTCCCGCGGCCGTCGCTTCGCGCGAGCCTGCTCCTGCCAAGGCCGAGCGCGTGCTGACGGTGAATGCCGACTATCGCGGCCATTATCTCGTGCACCCGTCGATCGACAATTACCGGGTGAAGATGATGGTCGACACCGGCGCAAGCTTGATCGTGCTGACCGATGCCGATGCCCGCGCGCTCGGGATCAGGCCGGACCGCTCGGCCTATTCGGTCGGCCTCGGCACCGCCAACGGCGTGGTGAAGGGTGCGAAGACGATGCTGCGCGAGGTGCGACTCGGCGACATCTCGGTGCGCGATGTCGAGGCCGTGGTGCTGCCTGCCGGCGCCCTCTCGATCAGCCTGCTCGGCACCTCCTTCCTGCGCCGCCTGCGCGGCTACGAGGTCCAGGGCGGCCGCATGGTCCTGCGCGGCTGACGGACCTGCGTCGGTTCCCAAACCTCATACCGATGAGCTATGCCCGCCTTGCGTCCTTGCCCTGTCATGCTCAGGCTGCATTCATGTAGCCTGTGGCCTGTCCGTACCGCACGCGTCAGCTGCATGGTTTCCGCGCCGGCCTTATCGCAGGCGCTCCTCGAAGATGGATGGCCCGATGTTTCCGAAGCCCCTGCCCGAGCTCTTCCCCAACACGTTCGAGTATGAATCGCTGCCAATGGTGAAGCCGACCGGCTTCCGCGAATACGATGCGCGCTGGTTCTTCGGGAAAGAGCTCAACCTGATGGGCGTGCAGGCCGTCGGCATGGGCCTCGGCACGCTGATCAGGCGCATGGGCGTCAAGCCCGAGATCGTCACCGCCCATGACTTCCGCAGCTATTCCTCCTCGATCAAGATGGCGCTGGTCACCGGCCTGATGGCCGCTGGCTGCAAGGTCCACGATATCGGCCTCGCCATGTCGCCCATGGCCTATTTCGCCCAGTTCGAGCTCGACGTGCCCTGCGTCGCCATGGTCACCGCCTCGCATAACGACAATGGCTGGACCGGCATCAAGATGGGCGCCCAGCGCCCGGTCACCTTCGGCCCCGACGAGATGGGGCAGTTGCGCGACATCGTCCTCGCCGGTGATTTCGACCTGCCGGGCGGCGGCTCCTATCAGTTCGTGCCCGATTTCCCGGCGCGCTACATCGCCGACCTGACCAACCGCCCGAAGATCACGCGCAAGCTCAAGGTCATCGCGGCCTGTGGCAACGGCACGGCCGGCGCCTTCGCGCCGAAGATCCTGGAGGCGCTCGGCTGCGAGGTCATCCCGATGGATGCCGAGCTCGACCATACCTTCCCGCGCTACAATCCCAACCCCGAAGACATGAAGATGCTGCACGCCATGGCCGATGCCGTGAAGCAGCACGGCGCCGATGTCGCGCTCGGCTTCGACGGCGACGGCGATCGTTGTGGCGTCGTCGACAATCATGGCGAGGAAATCTTCGCCGACAAGATCGGCGTGATGCTGGCCCGCGACCTCGGCAAGCTCAATCCGGGCGCGCAGTTCGTCGTCGACGTCAAGTCGACCGGCCTGTTCTCGACCGATCCAGAATTGCAGAGGCTCGGCGTCAAGACCGACTACTGGAAGACCGGTCACTCCTACATCAAGCGCCGCGTCCGCGACCTCAATGCCCTCGCCGGCTTCGAGAAGTCCGGCCACTTCTTCTTCAATGCGCCGGTCGGCCGCGGCTATGACGACGGCGTCGTCACCGCCATCGCCGTGATCGACATGCTCGATCGCAACCCCGGCAAGTCTATGGCCGAGCTCTATGCCGCCGTGCCGAAGACCTGGGGCACGCCGACCATGGCGGCCAAATGCGCCGACGAGGTCAAATACGGCGTCAGCGACAAGATCACCAAGCGGATCCAGGCGATGCAGGCCGCGGGCGACGCCATCGCCGGGCAGAAGATCGTCGACGTCATCACCGTCAACGGCGTGCGCGTCGTCAACGAGGACGGCACCTGGGGCCTGATCCGCGCCTCGTCCAACAAGCCCGAGCTGGTCGTGGTCTGCGAGAGCCCGGTCTCGGAAGCGCGCATGCGCGAGATGTTCAAGGCGATCGACGGCGTTCTGCGCGAGAATCCGGAAGTCGGCGCCTACAACCAGACGATCTGACCGTCAGCCCGCGAACGGGGCCGGCCGCGAGCTTCCCTTCTCCCACCCATCTCGGGCCTCCCCGAGATGGGCAGCTTTAAAGTGCCAAAGTCGGCAACAGCCGACTTTGATGCGGGAGAAGGTGGCCCGAAGGGCCGGATGAGGGGTCGTACAGGGTTGGAAAGTTTCGGTGAATCGCGTCACTGAGCTGACGACCAGCGTCGCGAGACCCCTCACCTTAGCCCTCTCCCGCAAGGGCAGAGGGGATATGGTGCGCTCGGACGTCGCAGCTGCGCTCCGGTGACGAAGGTGAAGAGCTATTTCTTCTCCGCCCCGGTCGCGGCGGCATTGCGGGCGCCGCTCTGGCCGCTGGTGCCGTCGAAGAACGCCTTGGAGTCGCCGAGCTGGGCGCTCGGCTGGCAGTTGGGCGTGCAGGAATAGCTCTCGCGCTCGAGGCCGCGTTGCACGGTCAGGATCGAATCGGTGGCGGCGCCGACGCGGACCGAGGATTCCGCCAGCAGGGCGCCGGTCGCATCGAGCGCGATCAGGTTGGTGACGCCGTAGCTCTTGCCGGTGACGATCATCACGCCGTTGCGCTGAACCGTCACGTCCGCGATCGCCGGATTGCCGACGATCACGGTCTGCGCCTTCTCGGGCAGTCGCAGCACCTTGGCGTGGTCGACTGTCACCTGGACCGCTTCGGCTCTCGAATCACCGGTTTCGCCCCGAGATTCCGGGGCCGGCGCGGGAATGAGCCGGGCTTGCGCGCGGACGATATCGGCCGAGAGGCCTGAGCCGGCAGCCGCAGCGAGCCCGGCAAGGACCAGCCTCAGGAAGGGTTTGGAGAGCCGCGATCCCGGCATCGCAATGGACCTCGCGCGCGCCTCAAGGTTTCGAACGGGACGAGGTAAGCCGAAAATGATGAATGGATTGCTAAGATGCCGATTTCCCGAGCCAATCCGGCTTCCGATCCGGCCCTGGAAGCCTGATCGGCGGCAATGAAAAACGCGCGTTGGTGCCCGGGTGTGCGCACTAACGGAGCGTCATGCGGCGTTTTGCTGGTTTGCAGGGGGAGTTTTATTTTAAGTATCGAATAGTTTATACCTCTCGTTAACTGCAGTTACGCGCTAAAAGCGCATTAACCATCGAGCGAAGACCTATAAAATTCGGCGAATTATTGGGTCTCTTTAACTGATCGGCAAGACGGGCGCCGTAGTGTCACTCCTGTCGCTGACCGAAGCCACCTAGAGCGAAGGCAGCAGTCAAACGTGGTGCAAAGGAGCTACCCCATGAAGAACCTGTTCGCGCGCTTCGCCAAGGATGAGTCAGGCGCCACCGCTATTGAATACGGCCTGATCGCCGCCCTGATCGCCGTGGTCTGCATCGGCACCTGGACCGCGATCGGCCCGGCGCTGAAGGCCAAGTTCGACCTGGTTCTCGCCGGCCTCAAG
>NZ_JBYSVZ010000006.1:0-482773 GCF_058986765.1 Allobosea sp. GW821-FHT03A12 | reverse complement strand
GTTGCAGCCGAGCGCGATGGTAAAGGAAACGATCATGAAGAATCTGCTTGCGCGCTTCGCCAAGGATGAGTCGGGCGCGACCGCCATCGAATACGGCCTGATCGCCGCCCTGATCGCGGTGGTCTGCATCGGCACCTGGACCGCGATCGGCCCGGCGCTGAAGGCCAAGTTCGACCTGGTTCTCGCCGGCCTCAAGTAAGAAAACCGAAGCGCCAGCGACGGCGGTTGCAGCCGAGCGCGATGGTAAAGGAAACGATCATGAAGAATCTGCTTGCGCGCTTCGCCAAGGATGAGTCGGGCGCGACCGCCATCGAATACGGCCTGATCGCCGCCCTGATCGCGGTGGTCTGCATCGGCACCTGGACCGCGATCGGCCCGGCGCTGAAGGCCAAGTTCGACCTGGTTCTCGCCGGCCTCAAGTAAGAACACCGACGCGTCAGCGACGGCGTTGCAGCCGAGCGCGATGGTAAAGGAAACGATCATGAAGAATCTGCTTGCGCGCTTCGCCAAGGATGAGTCGGGCGCGACCGCCATCGAATACGGCCTGATCGCCGCGCTGATTGCCGTGGTCTGCATCGGCACTTGGACCGCTATCGGTCCGGCTCTCGATACCAAGTTCCAGGCGGTTCTCGCCGGCCTCAAGTAAGAACGCAGCGCGGCAGCGCCCGCCCTGCAACGACAAAAGACGCCTCGGAGTCCTCCGAGGCGTTTTTCTTTTGGGAAGCGAACTGGGCTTGCTTCTGCGCTGTCCTGGTAAGGCTTTGGTGACAGGGCCCGACCTATCGTCTCTCGCGTTTGCCGTATTCGGATGGGCGTCATGTCGCTATCGATGATCGCTGTTCTCGTCGTCTTTCCAGCTGCGATGGCCTATGCCGCGGCCAGCGACATGGTGTCGATGACGATCTCCAACCGGCTTTGCCTGGTTCTCGTCGCCGGCTTCGCGATCTGCGCGGCCAGCGTCGGCCTGAGCTGGACGCAGCTGGGCTGGCATCTGGCTGCCGGCTTCGTCGTCCTCTGCGTCAGCTTCGGCTTCTTCGCGGCGGGCTGGATCGGCGGCGGCGATGCCAAGCTTGCCGCGGTGACGGCGCTCTGGTTCGGGTTCGATCAGCTGCTGCCCTATGTCTTCATCTCTGCGGTCGCCGGCGGAGCCCTTACCCTCGCGCTGCTCAGCCTGAGGAAAATGCCCTTGCCCCGGCCGGCATTGGGTTGGGGGTGGGCGCAGCGCCTGCATGACAAGAACGAGGGTGTGCCCTATGGCATCGCCCTCGCGTTCGCCGCACTCGTCGTGTTGCCGGACACTACGATCTGGCGCGCCGCGATCGGTTTCTGACGGCGCGGTCCTGCTCCGGCGCGGTCGATCCGCACAAAAAGATACCTCCGGTTAACCATAAGTTGACGATTCGAAGGCCACGATCCGGCTGAGGGTTGGCGCATGCCGACCAAGGATCCTGTGCCATGAGTTCCGCCCGCATCATCATTCTCGCCATAGCGGTCGTCGCCGGCCTCGGGGCAGCGCTCCTGATCAGCCAACCGCCGAAGGTCACGACGCCGTCCGAGACGAAATACGAGCCGGCGCCGACGGTCGAGGTGCTGGTGGCGGCCGCCGACATCCCGCTCGGCAACAAGCTTTCGGCTGGCGACCTCAAATGGCTGGCCTGGCCGCTGGCGAGCCTGCCCTCGGAGGTGATCCGCCGCCAGGATCTTCCCGGGGGCGAGGCCGAATTCGTCGGCCAGATCGCCCGCGCGCCGCTCTACGGCTCGGAGCCGATCCGTCGCGAGAAGCTGCTCAAGGCCGATTCCGGCTTCCTCTCGGCGATCCTGCCGCCGGGCAAGCGTGCCGTTGCCATCACCACCGACAATCGTGGCGCCAATACTGCCGGCGGCTTCGTCCTGCCCAATGATCGCGTCGACGTGATCCGCACGACCCGTGACGACAGCAACTCCAGGGATGGCTCGGCGCCGGTCAGCGAGACCCTGATCGCCAATGTCCGCGTGCTGGCGATCGGCCAGAACATCCAGGAGAAGAATGGCGAGAAGGTCGTCGTCGGCGAGACCGCGACGCTCGAGCTCGATCCCAAGCAGGTCGAGGCCGTCACCCTGGCGCAGAAGACCAGCAGCCTGTCGCTGTCGCTGCGCAGTCTCCAGGACGCCGGCGACAAGAGCTCGCCCAGCGAGGATGGGGGGCTGACCCTCGTGCGCTACGGCGTCGTCACCAAGGCGGTGAAGCCATGACCCCGATGCCGAACCCAGATCGCGGCCGTCTCCGCAAGCACCCCTTCGCGCTATCGCTGGCGGTCCTGTCGCTGGCCATGCCGATCTCCGGCACGCCGGTTCTGGCGCAGAGCAAGGGCGCTGCACCGGTGCTGAATGTCGGCGCCAGCGAGCATGCGATCTCGCGGCGCCTCGACCTCTCGATCGGCCGCTCGCTGATCGTCGAGTTGCCGCGCGACGCCAAGGAGGTCTTCGTCGCCAATCCCAAGGTGGCGAACGCCGTGGTGCGCTCGGCCCGCAAGCTCTTCGTCATCGGCATGGCCGACGGCTCGACCTCGATGTTCGTGATGGACGCCGAGGGCAGGCAGATCACGGCGCTGGAGATCGAGGTTGGCCGCGATCTCAACGTGCTCCGCACAACGCTGCGCACGGCGATGCCGGGCGCTGACATCCAGGTCAAGCCGGCCGGGAACTCGATCCTGCTGGTCGGCAATGTCGCGAGCGCCTCCGAAGCGACGCAGGCCATGGACATCGCCAATGCCTTTGTCGGTATCTCCGGCGAAGGCGCGAACGCGAGCAAAGGCGCGGTGATCAACTCGCTGACGATTCGCGGCCGCGACCAGGTCATGGTCAAGGTCACGGTGTCCGAGATTGCCCGCAAGGCGATCAAGCAGCTCGGCATCAACTCGACTGGCGAATGGAAACTCGGCAACTTCAGCATCAGTCCGAAGATCGACACGCCGTTCTCGCTGCAGCCGCAGCAGCTGGCTGCAACCGCGATCGGCGCCGGCATCGGCAACTCGACCAATATCACGATGCGAGCGCTCGAGCGCGCTGGCCTGTCCCGCGTGCTGGCCGAGCCGACCGTGACGGCGATCTCGGGCGAAAGCGCCAAGTTCAGCGCCGGCGGCGAGGTCCCGGTTCCGAGTGGCTACACCTGCGACAACAACAATCGCTGCGTTCTCAACATCACCTACAAATCCGTCGGCGTCTCCCTGAACTTCACGCCGATCGTGATGTCCGAGGGCAAGATTTCGATGCGGATCGCCACCGAGGTCACAGAGCTCGATTTCGAGAACCAGCTGCGTCTCAACCCCACCGAGAGCACGGCGGTCAACGCGCCCGGCTTTCGCGTCCGTAGATCGGACACGACGGTGGAGCTGCCTTCGGGCGGAACCTTGGCGACGGCCGGTTTGATCCAGCGCGTTTCGCGCCAGGCGATCAACGGACTGCCGGCGCTGATGAACATTCCGATCATCGGCGCGATGTTCCGCTCGCGCGACTATCAGCGCGAGGAGACCGAGCTGATGATCGCGGTGACGCCCTACATCGTGAAGCCGGTCGGCCCCAACGGGCTGCAGCGGCCGGATGACGGCTTCGTCGAGGCGCATGACGCCCAGACGATCCTGATGGGCCGGCTGAACAAGATGTACGGGTCGACGAGCGGCGGGCCGATTCCGCAGGCCTACAAGGGCCGCGTCGGCTTCATCGCCGATTGATGACGGGGCCGCGACGAGGATGGCGATCATGATCGTGACCAGCAAGCCGCTCCGCGCAGGCCGGGCCACGCTGCCCGCTGTGCTCGGCGCCGCGCTCCTGCTCGGGGCCTGCGCCAAGGGCGACCTCTCGACCTCCGGGGTTCCCGTCGACACCCGCGAGCGCCATCCGATCGTGCTGCGCGACGCGCCGCGTTCGCTCGATGTCTTCGTCGGCCGGGCCGGCGGCGGGCTGGATCCGCGCCAAGCCGACGACGTCGCCCGCTTCGGCGAGGATTATCGCCGCAGCGGCAAGGGCGGATTGGTCGCCGAGGTCCCGACGGGGACCGGGCGCGATCTTGCCACCCACGACACGCTCGACGGTATCCGCCGCTCGCTCGCCCGGGCCGGCGTATCGCCTGGCCAGCTTTCGGTCAGGACGTATCGCATCGCCGATCCCGAGCTCGCCTCGCCGATCCGTCTGACCTACGCCTCCTTGCAGGCCGGACTCCCGCATTCCTGCGGGCAGTGGCCGACCGATCTCGGCGCCTCCAGCTACAAGACGGATGCGATGAACGAGCCCTATTGGAACTTCGGCTGCGCCACCCAGGCCAATCTCGCGGCGCAGATCGCCGATCCGCTCGATCTGGTGCGCGCGCGCGGCGAGGGCCGGCTCGACACGCAAAAGCGCATGGAGGCGATCAAGAAGCTGCGCGAGGGCAAGGATCCCTCGACGCAGTATCGCCAGGAGCAAACCAAGATCAGCGACGCCGTCGGAGGCAAATGATGGCGAGCACGCCGGGATTTGAGCCGGAGACGGGCGGCGAGGAGATCATCGCACCGCTGCCGCGCGTCACCTTGCAGGCCTTCTGCGAGACGCAGGACGTCGCCGCCGCGATGCAGGCGGTGACCACCGACAGGCGTATGGACAAGGTCCAGGCCCGCATCCAGATGGGTGGCCCGGCGGCGGCGGTCGAAGCGTTCCGGGGCGCGCCGACGCCGAACGTGATCGTGCTCGAGACGATCAGGGAACCGGCTGTGCTGATCGGCAATCTCGATGCGCTTGCTGAGAGTTGCGATCCTGGCACCAAGGTCGTGGTCATCGGCCATGTCAACGATATCCAGCTTTATCGCGAGCTGATCCGGCGCGGCGTCAGCGACTATCTCGTCGCTCCGTTCGGGGTCCTCGACCTGCTGCGCACGTTGTCCGAGCTCTACGCGGCGTCGGGGTCGGCGACGCTCGGGCGCACCATCGCCGTCGTCGGCGCCAAGGGCGGCGTCGGCGCTTCCACCGTCGCGCACAACGTCGCCTGGGCGATCGCCCGCAATCTTGACGCCTCGACGGTGATCGCCGATCTCGACATCCCCTTCGGCACCGCCGGGCTCGATTTCAACCAGGATCCGCCGCAGGGCATCGCCGACGCCGTGTTCGCGCCCGAGCGGCTCGACGCCAACATGCTCGACCGGCTGCTGTCGCGCTGCAGCGAGAATCTCTCTCTGCTCGCCGCCCCGGCGATGCTCGACCGCACCATCGATCTCGGCGAGGACGCGTTCGATCTGCTGTTCGACCTGATGCGCACCAGCGTGCCCTGCATCGTGCTCGACGTGCCGCATCTGTGGGCCGGCTGGGCCAAGCGGGCGCTGGTCGGGGCCGACGAGGTCGCGATCGTCGCCGCCCCCGAGCTTGCTTCGCTCCGCAACGCCAAGAACCTCGTCGACTTGCTGCGGGCTGCCCGGCCGAATGATGCGATGCCCCGCCTGATCCTCAACCAAGTCGGCTTGCCCAAGCGGCCGGAGATCGAGGCGGCCGAATTCGCCAAGGCACTCGGGATCGAGGTGATGAGCTCGATCCCGTTCGATGCCCAGCTCTTCGGCACTGCGGCCAACAACGGCCAGATGATCGCGGAGGTCCAATCGGGCAGCAAGGTGGCCGACGCCTTCGTGCAGATCGGGACGGCTCTCACCGGGCGCGGCGAGCAGAGGCGCGGCAAGCGCAGCCTGTTCGAACCGCTGATGGCCAAATTGATGCGTCGGAAGGCCTGACCATGTTCGGCAAGCGACAGGCGAGCGCACCGGCTCTGACGAGCGCACCGCACGCAGCGCCGCCTGCGCCGGTGCGCGGGGCGGAGCAGCGCCCGGCTGCGGTCGAGGCGCGCAAGCCGGCGCCGCCGTCCGTGCCGACGGAGGCGCCGAAGTCCGACGAATACTACCAGATGAAGAGCATGATCTTCGGTGCTCTCATCGAAGCGATCGATCTCTCGCAGCTGGCCAAGCTCGACGGCGAATCCGCGCGCGAGGAAATCCGCGACATCATCAACGAGATCATCTCGCTGAAGAACGTCGTGCTCTCGATCGCCGAGCAGGAGGAGCTGCTCGACGACATCTGCAACGACGTGCTCGGCTACGGACCGCTCGAGCCGCTGCTGGCCCGAGACGACATCGCCGACATAATGGTCAACGGGTCCGGCAAGACCTATATCGAGACCAGCGGCAAGATCCAGCTGACCAGCATCCGCTTCCGCGACAATGCGCAGCTGATGAACATCTGCCAGCGCATCGTCAGCCAGGTCGGACGCCGCGTCGACGAAGCCTCGCCGATCTGCGATGCGCGCCTCGCCGATGGCTCTCGCGTCAACGTCATCGCGCCGCCGCTCGCCATCGACGGGCCGGCGCTCACCATCCGCAAGTTCAAGAAGGACAAGCTGACGCTCGATCAGCTCATGCGTTTCGGAGCGATCTCGCCTCCGGGCGGCGAAATCCTGAAGATCATCGGGCGTGTTCGCTGCAATGTCGTGATCTCCGGCGGCACCGGATCGGGCAAGACGACGCTGCTCAACTGCCTGACCAACTATATCGAGCACGACGAGCGCGTCATTACTTGCGAGGACGCGGCCGAGCTCCAGCTGCAGCAGCCGCATGTGGTGCGCCTCGAGACCCGCCCGCCCAATCTTGAGGGTACGGGTGCAGTGACGATGCGCGATCTCGTCAAGAACTGCCTGCGCATGCGCCCTGAGCGGATCATCGTCGGCGAGGTGCGCGGACCCGAGGCCTTCGATCTACTCCAGGCGATGAACACCGGCCATGACGGCTCGATGGGCACGCTGCACGCCAACACGCCGCGCGAATGCCTGAGCCGTATCGAATCGATGATCACCATGGGCGGCTTCAGCCTGCCTTCGAAGACGCTCCGCGAGATGATCTGCTCCTCGATCGACGTGATCATCCAGGCCCAGCGCATGCGTGACGGTTCGCGCCGCATCACTCACATCACCGAGGTGATGGGCATGGAAGGCGATGTGATCATCACCCAGGACCTGATGCTCTATGACATCATCGGCGAAGATCCGAACGGGCGGTTGATCGGGCGGCATCGCTCGACCGGCATCGGCCGACCACGCCTGTGGGAGCGTGCGCGCTATTTCGGCGACGAGCAGCGGCTCGCCGCGGCGCTCGACCAGCTCGAGGCCGAGGGCCGGGCCGACGCCTGATCGGGAGCAGGGCACGTCATGGACTATGGCCAGATCGCCGCCGCCATCCTCGCCGCCATCTCGGCGGGCGGCATCGCCTACGCCCTGTTCTATCCGAGGCTCAGCGGCCAGGCGCGCGCCGAACAGCGCCGCCGTGAGTTCGCCGCTCCGGCCGCGGTCCGCGCCGCGGCCGATCGCGAATCGCAGAGCCAGGCCCGGCGCGGGCAGGTCGCGCAGAGCCTGAAGGACATCGAGAATCGCGAGAAGGCACGCCACAAGATCACCATCGAAGGCCGGATCGAACAGGCCGGGCTGTCCTGGTCGCGCAAGCAGTACTGGCTGCTCGGCGTCGTCATGGGCATTGTCCTGGCCATCGTACTCCTGATCATCTCGGGCAACTGGGTCATGATGCTGGTCGGCTTGCTGGTCGGCCTGCTCGGCCTGCCGCGCTGGTATCTGGCCTATCTCGGCAAGAAGCGGATGCTGCGTTTCATCAACGAATTCCCGAACGCGCTCGACGTCATCGTGCGCGGCATCAAATCGGGCCTGCCGCTGAACGATTGCCTGCGCATCATTGCCAGCGAGGCCCAGGAGCCGGTCAAGTCCGAGTTCCGGCTGATCGTCGAAGCGCAGACGCTCGGCCTGTCGCTGACCGACGCCGCCACCAAGCTGTACGAGCGCATGCCCTGCACGGAGGCCAATTTCTTCGGCATCGTCCTGGCGATCCAGCAGAAGACCGGCGGCAATCTCGCCGAGACCCTGGCCAACCTGTCACGCGTGATCCGCGAGCGCCGCAAGATGCGCGACAAGATCAAGGCTGTGTCGATGGAGGCCAAGGCATCCGCCGCAATCATCGGCTGCTTGCCGCCGGCCGTCGCCGGCCTCGTCTATCTGACGAGCCCAGGCTACATGGACGCCCTCTTCTACACGGATCCGGGGCGCATCGCGCTGGCCGTCTGCGGCGTCTGGATGATGACCGGCGTGCTGGTCATGCGCAAGATGATCAACTTCGAGATCTGAGGAGCTTTCACCATGGTCGCGCTCCTGATCGAGACCCTCACCGACATGAGGATCCTGTTTGCCCTGATCGGCGGAGTGGCCGTGGCCGTCACGATCATGACCGTGGCGGCGCCCCTGCTCGAAGGCAATGTGCTGGGCAAGCGCATGAAATCCGTCGCCACCGAACGCGACAAGATCCGCGCCCGGGAGCGCGACCGGCTGGCGCGCCAGGTGGACAAGGTCTCGCTCCGGCAGGAGCCGAAGGCGTTCATGCGAAATATCGTCGAGCGCTTCAAACTCGGCGATTGGCTGGGGACCGAGACCGCCAAGAAGCAGCTCACCATGGCAGGCTTCCGCGGTCAGCAGGCCGAGGTCGGCTTCCTCTTCTTCAGGCTGGTCACTCCGATTGGCCTCTTCCTGTTCGCGTTGTTCTACCTGTTCGTACTCAATGATCTCGGCCAGACGGTCATCGTGCGGGCCGGGATCGTGATCGGCGCCGCCTATCTCGGCATCAAGGCACCTGAAATCTACCTGTCCAACACGATGGCCAAGCGCCAGTTGTCGATGCGGCGCGCCTTTCCGGATGCGCTCGATCTGATGCTGATTTGCGTGGAATCAGGCATGTCGATCGAGCTCGCCTTCCGCAAGGTCTCGAGCGAGATCGGCAGCCAGTCGGTACCGCTGGCTGAAGAGTTCGCGCTTTGCACGGCCGAACTTTCCTATCTCTCCGAACGTCGGCAGGCTTATGAGAACCTTGCGGCGCGCACGGGCCTGGAATCGGTGAAGTCGGTCTGCACCGCGCTGATCCAGGCCGAGCGCTACGGCACGCCGCTCGGCACCGCCTTGCGCACGCTTGCGCAGGAAAGCCGTGATCAGCGGATGAACGAGGCCGAGAAGAAGGCGGCCGCCCTGCCGCCGAAGCTGACCGTGCCGATGATCGTGTTCTTCCTGCCGGTGCTCTTCGTGGTGATCATGACCCCGGCGGTGCTGAAGGCCCTCAGGGCCTTCTGACGATTGCGCCCGGACGGGCCTTAACGCCTCGTTCCTGCAAGGCGAGCCAAAGGGTCGGGGAACGGCAGGGGGGGTGTTGGCTGATGGCGGCGAAACATTCGGCGCAATCACAGCCATTGTAAGTCCAAGCCGGCCCGGCGATCAGCCGGTTGGCTGGGCGGCCGTTTCGGGCGTCGCCGTACGCGCCGCCGGCTTCGCCTTGCCGCGCAGCATTTCCCAGCTGTTGGGCTGGCTGACCGAGCGGCGCAGATAGGCGATGGTCGCCGAGGCCTCGGCCGGGCTCATGTCCTGGCGGGCGAGCTGCTCGGCCTCCTGGAAACGCCCCTGCAGGCCGAGGACCAGGACGAGATTCTGGCGCACCCTGCCGTCGGAGCCCTGCGCTGTCGCGGCATCGCGCAGCACGCGCTCGGCGTCGGGCAGACGCTTCGACAAGGCGAGCGACAGGCCGAGATTGGACATCACCGTCGGCTCGTTCGGCACGAGCTTGAGCGCGGCCGCATAGAGCTGCTGGGCGCGATCATGCTCGCCGAGCTGGTCGGCGACGGTGCCTTGCGCCGACAGGATGCGCCAATCCGGCTTTTCCGGCGTATGGGCCCGGCCCAGCACATCGTCCGCCTGCTTCAGGCGGCCATTATCGGCCAGCGAGCGGCCATAGGCGCCGAGCAGCTCCGAATCGTCGGTATGGATGATCACGGCGCCTTCCAGGACGGCGAGCGCCTGGGCGTTCTTGTCGAGCGCGCGCAGGGCCCGTGCATAGAAGAAGGCGGCGTTGCGGTCGCGCTGGTTCGCTTCATAGCGCTTGCCCCAGTCGGCTTCTTCGCCACGCCACTGCGCCTCGGTGCGCGGCTGGGTCTGCCGGGTACCGATCGAGCCGGTGACGTCGCCGGGACCGCCGCGCATCTGGCAGGCGCCGAGCGCGAGGCAGAGGGCCGAAGCTGCGGCGAGATGGCCGAAACGGAGGGCGCGGAAGCGGATGGACATAGGCTCAGAATGCCTCGCCGGTACGGGAAAGCTGTTGCCCTCGGTGATAAAACGTTAACCCTAACGGACTGTTAATCATGCGGATCGGGGCCTGCCCTGCATGCTGGCGCCCGGAATTCCGTCATTCGAGGTTCGTCGATCGTGCACCCGTTGCTGCTGCCTGCCGGAACACCCGCCATATCCGTCCATTGCGTCGCCAAGGCCGATTGGCCGGCCCTGCGCGACGGGCTCGCGCCGCTGGCGCGCAGCTTCGCCCAGGCGCAGGGGTTCGAGGCCCGGCCCGGCCAGCATGCCCTGCTGCCGGATGCCGCCGGCGCTCTCGCCGCGGTGCTGCTCGGTGTCGAGCCCGCCGGGCCGCGCCGGCGCGATCCCTTTGCGCCCGGTCGCCTCGCCGCCACCTTGCCGGCGGGTGACTACGCCTTGGCGGGTGATATCGGCGATGCCGGCCTCGCCGCACTCGGCTGGCTGCTTACCGCCTACCGCTTCGAGCGCTATCGCAAGCCCAAGCCGGCTCTGGCGCGGCTCGTCCTGCCCGAGGGCGTCGATGGCGATGAGCTGGCCAATCTCACTGAGGCCAGCGCGCTGGCGCGTGATCTCGTCAACACCTCGGCTGCCGATCTCGGCCCGGCCGAGATCGAGGCGGCCGTGCGTGGGCTCGGCGAAACCTATGGTGCCGAGGTCGCCAGCACGGTCGGCGACGATCTGCTCGCGGCCAATTTCCCGATGATCCACGCGGTCGGCCGGGCCTCGCCCCGGGCGCCGCGATTGATCGAGCTGCGCTGGGGCCAGCAGGGCGACCCGAAGGTCACCCTCGTCGGCAAGGGCGTCGCCTTCGACACAGGCGGGCTCAATCTCAAGACCGATGCCGGCATGCTGCTGATGAAGAAGGACATGGGCGGCGCCGCGGCGGCGATCGCGGCGACCAGCATGATCATGCGCGCGAAGCTCAAGGTGCGCCTGCGCCTGCTGGTGCCGGCGGTCGAGAACGCCGTCTCCGGCGCCTCCTTCCGGCCCGGCGACGTCCTGCAGAGCCGTAAGGGGCTGACCGTCGAGATCGGCAACACCGACGCGGAAGGGCGGCTCATCCTTGCTGACGCGCTGGCGCTCGCCGACGAGGAGGCGCCGGAACTGCTGATCGACTACGCCACGCTGACCGGTGCCGCCCGCGTCGCGCTCGGGCCCGATCTGCCGCCCTTCTACACCCATGACGACGGGCTCGCCGCCGAGATTGCCCGCCTGAGCGCTGCGGTGAACGATCCGGTCTGGCGCATGCCGCTCTGGCCGCCCTATGACGGCATGCTCGATTCCAAGATCGCCGACCTCAACAACGTCTCCGGCGGCGCCTTCGCCGGTTCGGTGACTGCCGCACTCTTCCTCAACCGCTTCGTCGAGAAGAGCCGTTCCTACGCCCATTTCGACATCTATGGCTGGAACCCGTCGACCAAGCCCGGCCGGCCCGAAGGCGGCGAATGCCAGGCGGCGCGGCTGACCTACGCGCTGGCGAAGCAGCTCTACGGCGTGCGTTAAGCCTGCCGCGCGGCTCTGCTTGCGCGGCGATCCGGGTGCGATAATGATACGGCCCCGTAACGATCGGGGACGGCATGGTGCTGGAGATCAAGCCGACGCAGGCGCTCAGGCTCTGGCGCGAGGTGCATCTCGATCTGGTGCGCGACACGCAAGCCGATTTGTCGGTGCGCCAGACCGCGATCCTTCTGACCATTTATCTCGAATTGCCGCCGCACACCGTGCGCGGCCTCGCGGCGCGGCTCGGCGTCACCAAGCCGGTGATCACCCGCGCCCTCGACAGCATGGGCAAGCTCGGCCTGGTCAGCCGCAAGCGCGATGAGCTCGACAAGCGCAACGTGGTGATTCAGCGGACCGTCGCGGGCGCCCTGGCGGTCGAGCATCTCGCTGATCTCGTCACGGCCCGGGCGCGTGAACTGGGGCCAACCTGAGCGCTTCGCCCGTTAACCGGACAGGGTTACAGTGCCGGCATGAGCACGAATCTCGACCGCCGCCTCACCCCCGCCCGCCCGGACCTTGCCGCCCGTCATCTCGACGGCCAGGTCGAGGCGCTCGCCTTCGTCGATCCGATCCCGATGCGGGTAGTGACGCCGTCGGCGCCGCTGCGGCGTGAGCCGAGGCCCGACGCGCCTTTGGACACCGAGGCGCTCGCCGGCGAGGCGGTCAGGGTCTACGAGCAGCATGAGGGTTGGGCCTGGGGCCAGCTCGTCGGCGATTCCTATGTCGGCTACCTGCCGGAGGATTGTCTCGCCGGTGATGCGTCGGTGCCGACGCATCACGTCTGCGCTCTCCGGACCTTCGTCTATCCCGGCGCCTCGATCAAACTGCCGCCGCTCGAGGCGTTGTCGCTCAATGCCGGGGTCGCGGTCATCGGCGAGAGCGGCGACTTCTTCACCACCGGCCATGGCGGCCACATCTTCAAGCAGCATCTGAGCCCGCGCGACCGGCATGAGCCGGATTTCGTCGCTGTCGCCGAGCGCTTCCTCAACGTTCCCTATTTCTGGGGCGGCAAGACCAGCCTCGGCCTCGACTGCTCGGCCCTGGTCCAGCTCTCGCTGGCGGCTGCCGGCGTGGCCGCGCCGCGTGACTCCGATATGCAGGAGCGGGGACTGGGCGAGGCCGTCGCCTTCGACGATGGCCTCGCCGGCCTGCGCCGCGGCGATCTCGTCTTCTGGAAGGGCCATGTCGGCATCATGACGGACCCCGACACGCTGCTGCACGCCACCGCCTATACGATGAGTGTGATCAGCGAACCCCTGCACCCGGCGCGCGACCGCATCCTTGCTCGCAATGGTGGCCCGATCACTGCGATCCGCAGGCTGGGCTGACCGTCATTGCGAGCGCAGCGAAGCAATCCAGGGGGACGTAGAGCCCAGCGGCTCCTGGATTGCTTCGTCGCTGACGCTTCTCGCAATGACGGGTACGTGTCGCATCAGTAACCCCGGCTGGGATCGACGACGTTCTGCAGCTCGCCGCCGGCCTCCAGCCGCCTGATCTGCGCTGCGATCTGGTCGGCGACGGTCTCGGGCGCCGACATGGCGGAGTTGTGCGGCGTCACCGTCACGGCCGGATGGGTCCAGAGCCGCGACTCCTTCGGCAGCGGCTCGGTCTCGAACACGTCGAGCACCGCTTCCCGGAGCTCGCCGGCGTCCAGTGCCGCGAGGATGTCCGTCTCGACTTGCAATTTCCCGCGGCCGGCATTGATCAGCGCCGGCCCGCCGAGCCGGCCATTGCGCGCCAGCTGGGCGAGCAGCGGGCGGTTCAGGATGCCCTCCGTCTCCGGCGTATGCGGCAGCAGGACGACTAGGATGTCGGTGCGGGCCAGGAGGGCGGCGAGGCCGTCCTCGCCCGAGAAGGTCGCGAGCCCATCGATCGTCTTCGGCGAGCGGCTCCAGCCGGCGACGTCGAAGCCGATCACCTGCAGCTTGCGCGCCGCATCCTGGCCGAGTTCGCCAAGCCCCATGACGCCGACGCGGACCTCGCGCGCCGCCGGCTGGTGGCGGTCGTCGTCCCAGGACTTCTCGCGCTGCTGCCGCTCATAGCGGCGCTGCTGGCGCAGCTGCATCAGGCAGTGCATGACGACATATTCGCTCATCCGCGTCGTCAGGTCGGGGTCGATCACCCGGGCGATCGGCGCCTGCGGCAGCCGGCTGTCGGTGAAGAGGTGGTCGACGCCGGCGCCGAGCGAGAAGATCGCGGCGAGATTGGGCAGGCCGGCGAGGCTGCCCTCCGGGTGCTTCCAGCTCGCGACATAGTGGACGGCGCGCCGGTCGAAGGGCTCGCCGAGCGTGACGATCGGCAGGTCGGGCAGCAGCGCCGCGAAGCGCTCGCGCCAGCTCTCGACATGCCAGCCGGTGATCGCCAGAAGCAGGCTCATGGGCGAAAAGACTCCTAGGCAGGGATGATCAGCGGCCCACGCGTAACAGCGGTCTCGCCGCGGCGATAGGCGCTCTTCAGGCGGATGCGGGCGGCGTCGAAGCCGGCCTCGCTGCGGGCATGGATGATACCGAGCGGCCGGTCGGGCCCGACGCGCTCGCCGAGCCCGGCGAGCTCGGTGATCCCGACGGCATGATCGATCTCGTCCTGCGGGCGGGTGCGCCCGCCGCCGAGCGCGACCACGGCGAGGCCGACTCCGCGCGTGTCGATCGCCTCGACCAGGCCGGGACGGTCGGAGAAGACCGGGCGGACGATCGGCGCCCGCGGAAAATGCCGTTCGGGATGCTCCAGCAGGTCGGCCGGGCCGCCGAGCGCCGCGATCATATGGATGAAGCGCTCCGCCGCCGCGCCGCTGGCGAAGGCGTCCTCGATCTTCGCAATCGCCTCCTCGCGCGTCGCCGCCAGCCGGCCGAGCAGCAGCATCTCGGCCGAGAGCGCCACCGTGACATCATGGAAGCGCGGCTCGCGCCGCCGCCCGGTCAGATGGTCGAGCGCATAGGCCACTTCGAGCGCGTTGCCGGCGGCGGAAGCGAGCGGCTCGCTCATGTCGGTGAGCAGCGCCCGCGTCGGCAGGCCGGCGCCGTTGCCGACATCCGACAGGCTCTGCGCCAGCGCCTCGGCCCTGTCGAAATCGCGCATGAAGGCGCCGGAGCCGAACTTCACGTCCATGGCGAGGCCGGAGAGGCCGGCAGCGAGCTTCTTCGACAGGATCGAGGCAGTGATCAGCGGGATCGATTCAACCGTGCCGGTGACGTCCCGGATCGCATAGAGCCGCTTGTCGGCCGGGGCGAGATCGGCGGTCTGGCCGATGATGGCGCAGCCGGCCTCACGCACGACATGGCGGAAGAGGTCGATCCCCGGCTGGGTGACATAGCCCGGCACGGCGTCGAGCTTGTCGAGCGTGCCGCCGGTATGGCCGAGGCCACGGCCGGAGATCATCGGGACATAGCCGCCGCAGGCCGCGACCGCCGCGGCGAGCGGCAGCGAGACCGTGTCCCCGACGCCGCCGGTCGAATGCTTGTCGAGCGCGGGGCCCGGCAGGTCGCGCCAGTCCAGTACCGTGCCGGAATCGCGCATGGCCAGCGTCAGCGCGACGCGCTCCTCGGCATCCATGTCGCGGAAGAAGATCGCCATGGCGAAAGCGGCGGCCTGGCCCTCGCTGACCGAGCCGTCGGTCAGGCCCGCGATCATCTGGCGGATGTCGTTAGCGCCCAGGCGCTCGCCGTCGCGCTTGGCGGCGATGATCTCCTGCGGCAGGCGCATCAATAGGCTCCGTCGGTCCGTTCGGCCGGGGCGGTGCCGGCGATGATGTCGGCGAGCACGCCATAGAGGCCGCTGGCGCCGAAGCGGAAGGTCTTTGCCGTCGCCCAGCCCGGCCCCATGATTTCGTCGGCGAGGTCGAGATAGGTTTTCGCGTCGGCGAGCGTGCGCAGACCGCCGGAAGGCTTCAGGCCGACCGGCCTCCCCGAGGCCTTGATCGCCTCCAGCATGGTGCGGGCGGCCGCCGGCGTGGCGGAGGTCTTGGTCTTGCCGGTCGAGGTCTTGATGAAGTCGGCGCCCGCCGCGATGGCGAGCTTGGAAGCGGCGCGCACGGAAGTCTGATCCGGATATTCGCCGGTTTCGAGGATGACTTTCAGCGTCTTGTCGCCTGAGCTGCCGCGCGCTTCGGCGACCATTTCGCGGGCGATCTCGGCATCTCCGGCGAGGAAGGCCCGCCAGGGCAGCACGAGATCGATCTCGTCGGCGCCATCGCCGATGGCTTCGGTGATATCGCTACCGATCAGGTTGCAATTGCTGTTGCCGGCCGGGAAGTTGATCACGGTGGCGATCCTGACCGGCGACGCCTTCAGCGTCTGGCGCGCCAGCTTGAGGAATTGCGGCCAGATGCAGATCGCCGCGACCGGACCGGGCGCCGCGACAGCGCGGGCACAGAGCTGCAGCGTGCCGGTCTCGTTCGCCTGGTCGGAGAGATCCGTCAGGTCGAGCAGGCGTAGCGCACGCAAAGCGAGATCGGCATCCGACATGATCAGAGCTCGCTCAGGAAGGAACGCAGCACGCGGCGCAGCGCCGTGGTCGCGGTCGCCGCGACGTCGCGCGTCTCGCCATGGCTGGGCGCGCCGCCGAGGATGCCGGCGCCCATATTGGTGATGATCGAGAGGCCAGCGACGCGCAAGCCGTAGCGCCGCGCCAGAATCACCTCAGGCACGGTCGACATCCCGACGAGGTCGGCGCCGAGCGTCTTGGCCATCTTGATCTCGGCCGGCGTCTCGAAGCTCGGTCCGGAGAACCACATATAGACGCCCTCGCCCATATTGGCACCGCTCGCGGCGGCCGCCTTCTTCAGCCGGGCGCGCAGATGCGGATCATAGGCGTCGATCATCGGCACGAAGCGGCCGTCGCCGGTATCGCCGACCAGCGGGTTCGGGCCGTTGTAGTTGATGTGGTCTGTGATCAGCGCCAGGCTGCCGGGCCGAAGGTCCGGACGCAGCGAGCCGGCGGCATTGGTCAGCACCAGCGGCGGCGAGCCGAAAGCGGCGAGCATGCCGAGCGGCACGCGCATGATGGCAGGATCGCCGGTCTCGTAGAAATGCGCGCGGCCCTCGAAGACCAGCACCCGCTTGCCGTGCAGCACGCCATAGCTCAACCGCTTGGCATGGCCGGAGACCGAGCCTTTCGGGAAGCCGGGGATCTCCTCGAACGGGATCGAGATCGGCTCGACCATGTCGTCGATGATCCGGCCGAGCCCGGTGCCGAGCACGATGGCGCAGTCGATGCCGCCATCGATGCCACGATCGATCAGTGTCGATGCCGCTTGGTCGAAAAGCGCATCAGCCGCCATGTTGTTGCTCCATCGGCGCGTTGGCCGCGCTCATCGGGTCGCCTTGAGGGCGCCCGCAAATCAGGTCGGCAAATTGGCCGGTCCGAACGAGGCTGGCAACAGCTCGGCCAGCGAAAAGCGCGCGCGGATGCCCTCGGGCCCGGCAATGGCGATCGGCGTCTCCGGCGCGGCGAATTCGCGGATGCGCTGGCGGCAGGCGCCACAGGGCGTCACGAGCTCGGCGCCGTCGCCGATGACGGCGATCGCATGGATGGCCCGCGCGCCGCCGGCGATCATCGCCGAGATCGCGCCGGCTTCGGCGCAGGCGCCGACGGGATAGGCGGCGTTCTCGACATTGCAGCCGGGGTAGACCCTGCCGTCATCGGCCAGGATGGCGGCGCCGACCTTGAAGCGCGAATAGGGCGCATAAGCCTTCTGCTGCGCGGCGAGAGCCGCGGCGAAGAGGGCGTCGAGATCGGGTTCGGCGGACACTCAGCGTTCCTTGACATAAGGCAGGCCCGACGCCTTCGGCGGCGTCGCCTTGCCGATGAAGCCGGCGAGCAGCACCACGGTCATCACATAGGGCAGGGCCTGGATCGCCTGCACCGGGACCAAGCCTATGCCGGGTAGGCTGACGCCTTGAAGCCTGATTGCGACCGCGTCGAGCAGGCCGAAGAGCAGGCAGGCGAACAGCGCCGGCCAGGGCCGCCAGTTGGCGAAGATCACCGCGGCAAGCGCGATGAAGCCCTTGCCTGCGGTCATCTGCGGCAGGAAGCCGGCCGATTGCGAGACGGCGAGATAGGTGCCGCCGAGGCCACAGAGCGCGCCGCAGATGATCACCGCGGCATAGCGCAAACCGGCAACCGAGACGCCGGCAGTGTCGACCGCGGCCGGGTTCTCGCCGACGGCGCGCAGGCGCAGGCCGAAGCGTGTGTGCTTCAGCGTCAGCGCCGTCAGCACGAGGGCGAGCACGGCGAGATAGACCGGCGCAGTATGGCCGGAGATCGCGATGTCGTAGATCGGGCCGAAGACCGGGATGTCTTTGAGCGCGCCAACGAAAGGCAAATCGAGTTCGGGGAAGCGCGCCGCGCCTTCGAGGTTCGGCGTGCGCCCGCCCTGGCCATACCAGGCATTGCCGAGGATGGCGGTGAGCCCGACTGCCAGCATGTTGATCGCGACGCCGGAAACGATCTGATTGCCGCGCCAGGTGATCGCGGCAAAGCCGTGCACCAGCGACAAGGCGATCGCGGCGAGCATGCCGGCCCCAAGGCCGGCCCAGGCTGAGCCGCTGTGATAGGCGACCACCGCCGAGGCGAAGGCGGCGATCAGCATCTTGCCTTCGAGACCGATGTCGACGACGCCGGAGCGCTCCGACCAGAGCCCGGCGAGCGCGGCGCAGAGCAGCGGGATCGACAGCCGGATCGTCGAATCGAGGATGACGGCGAGCGTCTGGACGATCTCCATCGCCTAGCCTCCGCGCCCGAGAGCGAGCACGCTCGCCACCAGCCGCCGGAACAAGCCGTCGAGCGCGCCGGCGAAGAGGATGACGATGCCGCCGATCACCACGACCATGTCGCGGGTGATGGTCGGCTTGTCGAAGGAGAGCTCCGCCCCGCCCTGATAGAGCACGCCGAAGAGCAAAGCGGCGAGGCCGACGCCGACCGGGTGGCCGCGCCCCATCAGCGCCACCGCGATGCCGACGAAGCCGTAGCCGGCGGTGAAATCGAGCACCAGCCGGTGCTGCACGCCCATGGCTTCGTTGACCGCGAGCCCGCCGGCGAGCGCGCCCGAGATCGCCATCGCCACCATGATGATCCGCGCCGGCGAGATGCCGGCATAGGCGGCAGCGCGGGGATTGGCGCCGACGGTTCGGATCGCATAGCCGAGCCGCGAGCGGTAGATCAGCGCCCAGACGGCAACGAGCGAGGCCAGCGCCAGCAGGAACGAGGTGTTGAGCGGCGTCGACGGCAGCTTCAGCCCGAAGGCGCCGAGCAGTTCGTGGATCGGCGTCAGCACCGCCTGCTTCGGGAAGTCCGGGGTTTCCGGCTGCATCGAGCCCGCTTTCCCCATCACCTCGACCAGGAGATAGACGATCAGCGTCGCCGCGATGAAGTTGAACATGATCGTGGTGATCACGACATGGCTGCCGCGTGTCGCCTGGAGATAACCGGGGATGAAGGCCCAGAGCGCCCCGCCCGCCGCCGCGGCGAGGATGGCGAGCGGCACCAGCAGGATGCCCGGCAGCGGCGCGAGCCAGAGGCAGGCGAGCGCGGCGAAGATGCCGGCGATGGTCGCCTGGCCCTCGCCGCCGATATTGAACAGGCCGGCATGGAAGGCGACCGCGACGGCAAGGCCGGTGAAGATGAAGTTGGTGGTGTAGTAGAGCGTGAAGCCGAGGCCTTCGAGGCTGCCGAGCGAGCCCTTCAGCAGCAGCGTCGTCGCCTCCAGCGGGCTTTCGCCGATCGAGAGCACGACGAGCCCGGCGACGACGAGCGCCGCCGCGACCGAGACCAGCGGGACGAGGGCGGTATCGGCCCAGCGCGGCAGATCGATCGGGGCAGCGCTCATGCCGCGCGCTCGCTGACGCCGGCCATCAGCAGGCCAAGATCGCGCTCGTCGGTCGCCACCGCCTCGCGCTCGCCGGTGATCTGGCCGCCGCAGAGCGCCAGGATCCGGTCGGAGAGCGCCATCACCTCTTCCAGCTCGACCGAGACGAGCAGGATCGCGACGCCCTGATCGCGCAGGGCGATCAGGCGGCGGTGGATGAACTCGATCGCGCCGATATCGACCCCGCGCGTCGGCTGGCCGACCAGCAGCACCTTCGGCGCCCGCTCGATCTCGCGGGCGAGCACGATCTTCTGCTGATTGCCGCCGGAGAACTTGGCGGTCTTCAGGTTTGGATCGACAGGACGGACGTCGTAATCCTGCATGCCGGCGCGGGCGTGCTGCTCGACCAATGTCGGCGACAGGAAGGGGCCTCGCCCGAAGGCGGGGTCGTCATGATAGCCGAGGATCGCGTTCTCGGCCGCGGCGAAGGCGGTGACGAGGCCGGTCCTGAGCCGGTCTTCGGGAATATGCATCAGGCCGAGCTTGCGCAGATTGGCCGGGTTGCGGTCGGTGGCGTTGAGGATCGTCCCGCCGAGCCGGATCACGCCGCGCGCCGGCTGGGTCAGACCGGCGAGCACATCGAGCAATTCGCTCTGGCCGTTGCCGGCGACGCCGGCGATGCCGACGATCTCGCCTTCATGCAGGGTCAGGCTGGCGTCGCGCAGCGTCTCGCAGCCACGCTCGTCGATCACGGAAAGGCCGGCCGCCTCCAGCACCGGTGCCCCGCGCTGGCGCGGCGCCTTCTCGACGCGCAGCAACACGCGCCGGCCGACCATCGCCTCGGCGAGCTCGGCCGGCGAGGTCCGTTCGGTCTCGACATGGGCGACCATCTCGCCGCGCCGCATCACCGAGACGCGGTCGGTCACCGCCATGATCTCGCGCAGCTTATGGGTGATCAGGATCACCGTCTTGCCCTGCGCCTTCAGCGCCCGCAGCAATTCGAAGAGCTGGTCGGCTTCGGCCGGGGTCAGCACCGCCGTCGGCTCGTCGAGGATCAGCACCTGCGCGCCGCGATAGAGCGCCTTCAGTATCTCGACGCGCTGCTGCAGGCCGACCGAAAGCTCCCCCACGATCGCGTCGGGATCGATGGCGAGCCCGTATTCCTGGGACAGCCGCGCCAGCTCGGCCCGGGCCTTGCCGATGCCGCGCTTGAGCAGCGCTCCGCCCTCGGCGCCGAGCACAATGTTCTCGACGACGCTGAGCGGCTCGACCAGCATGAAGTGCTGGTGGACCATGCCGATCCCGGCGGCGATCGCATCCGACGAGGAGCGGATCCTTCGCGCCTCTCCTCCGACCCGGATCTCGCCGGCATCGGCCTCGTAGAAGCCGTAGAGGATCGACATCAGCGTCGACTTGCCGGCGCCGTTCTCGCCGACGATGCCGTGGATCGAGCCGGCGGCGACCGAGAGCGAGACGTCCTTGTTGGCCTTGACCGGGCCGAACGCCTTGCTGATGCCGCTGAGCTCGATGGCGGGGTGCGGGCTCGTCACCGGTGGTGCCGGCTCACATCGTGCACTTGGAATCCGACATGTAGTCGTGGACCTTGACGGTGCCGGCGATGATGTCGGCGCGGGCCTTGTCGGCGGCGGCCTTCATCTCGGGCGTGATCAGCGCCTTGTTGTTGTCGTCGAGCGCCCAGCCGACGCCGTCTTCCTTCAGCCCGAGCACCGAGACGCCGGGCTTCCAGGTGCCGTCGCGCGCCTCCTTGAACGAGGTGTAGGCGGCAACGTCGACGCGCTTCAGCATCGAGGTCAGCACCTTGCCGGGATGCAGCATGTTCTGGTTGGAATCGACGCCGATGCCGAGCTTGCCGGCATCCGCCGCAGCGCGCAGCACGCCGATGCCGGTGCCGCCGGCGGCGTGGTAGATCACGTCGGCGCCGCGGTCGATCTGCGACTTCGCGAGCTCGCCGCCCTTGACGGGATCGTTCCAGGCGGCCGGGGTCGAGCCGGTCATGTTCTGGAAGATCTCGGCGTCCTTCTTGCCGGCCTTGACGCCCTGGACATAGCCGCAGGCGAACTTCCGGATCAGCGGGATGTCCATGCCGCCGACGAAGCCGACCTTGCCGGTCTTCGAGGCGAGGCTGGCGAGGAGGCCGACGAGATAGGAGGCCTCATGCTCCTTGAACACGACCGACTGCACGTTCGGCAGCTCGACCACCATGTCGATGATGGTGAACTTCAGGTTCGGGAACTCGGCTGCGACCTTCTGCAGCGCGGTCGCCTGCGAGAAGCCGACAGCGATGATCGGCGAATGGCCGTCGCGGGCGAAGCGGCGCAGCGCCTGCTCGATCTGCGCGTCGTTGGTCGGTTCGAAATCGCGGAACTCGACGCCGGTCTCGGCCTTGAACTTCTCGGCCCCGACGAAGACGCCCTCGTTGAAGGATTTGTCGAACTTGCCGCCCTTGTCATAGACGATCGCCGGCTTGATCGCGGTCTGGGCCATGGCCGCCATGGCCGAAAGGGCGACGCCCGCCAGAGCGAGCGCGAGAGATTTCAAACGCATCGAGCCGTTCCCCTGTCACACGCGGAATGGTTGCGCCATTCCTGCCTGCGGTCACGATGGCACGGCTTGCGGACGGGGCCAAGCGGGCTTGCAGGCCCGCCCGGCGATATGTGTCACATATGAACAGTCGCCTCAGCCACGCTGGATCGAGACGCCGCCATCGGCGAGGAAGGCCGTGCCGGTAACGAAGCTCGACGCATCCGAGGCGAGGAACAGCGCGGCGCGGGCGATCTCCTTGGGCTGCGCCATCCGCTTCAGCGCGTGGATGCCCTCGACGAAGGCGAGTACCTCCGGGCCGGCGCCGGGCGCATTGGTGGTTGCGGCTGGTGTATCGGTGCCCCCCGGCAGCAGGGCGTTGACTCGGATGCGCTTGCCGCCGAGCTCGGCCGCGAGCGCCTTTACCAGGCCGATCTGCCCGGCCTTGCTGGCAGCATAGGCCGACATGCCGGCGAGGCCGGCGGTGTAACCGACGAAGCTCGCGGTGAAGATCAGCGAGCCGCCGCCGCGCGCTTCCAGCGCCGGCGCCTGGTACTTCGCGCCGAGAAAGGCGCTGGTCAGGTTGCTCTCGATCACCTCATGCCAGCTTTCGCTCGCCATCTGCCCGATCGGGCCGAGCTCGCCGATGATGCCGGCATTGTTGAAGCCGATGTCGAGGCCGCCGAAGCGCTCGGTCGCGGTCTCGACCAGGCGCTGCGCCAGCGCCTCCTGACGGATGTCGCCTGCGACTGCGATCGCTTCGCCGCCCGCCGCTGCGATTTCGTCTACTAGCCTGTCGAGCTCGATTTGCCGCCGCGCGGTGATGACCAGCCTGGCGCCCTCCAAGGCGAACAGCTTCGCCGCCGCCCGGCCGATGCCAGAGCTCGCGCCGGTGACGATCGCGACCTTGTCCTTCAGTGCCGTCATGTCCTGTGTCCTTGTTCAGGGAATGCGGCGCGGGTGATCGCAGGCTGGCGGCTCGTGCAGACACCCGCTTCCTGTCACGGCAGGGCACCCGATTGCTGGCGCGAGCGGATCGGCCTAGCTTGCCGGCCATGACGCTGAACGATGCCGAGATCGAGCGCTATGCCCGCCATCTGGTGCTGCCGGAGATCGGCGGCCCCGGCCAGGCCAAGCTCAAGCGCGCCCGGGTGCTGGTGATCGGTGCCGGCGGGCTGGGGGCGCCGCTGATCCCCTATCTCGCGGCGGCCGGCGTCGGCACGATCGGCATCGTCGACGACGACCATGTCTCGCTCTCGAACCTGCAGCGGCAGATCATCTTCGGCTCGGAGGATATCGGGGCGCGCAAGGTGGTCGCCGCCGCCAATTTCGTCACGCGACTCAACCCGCGGGTCGAGATCGAGGAGTATGTCACCCGGATCGACCCGCACAACGCGCGTGCCTTAGTGGCCTTCTACGATGTCGTCGCCGACGGTTCGGACAATTTTGCGACGCGCTATGCCGTCTCCGATGCCTGCTTCCATGAGAAGAAGCCGCTGGTGACGGCGGCGCTCGGCCGCTTCGACGGCTCGCTGACCACGATCCGCGCGCATGAGACGAGTCCGGACGGGCAGCCCAACCCGACCTATCGCTGCCTGTTCCCGAACGAACCGCCGCCCGGCACGGTCGCGCCCTGCGCCGAGGCCGGCGTGCTCGGTGCGCTCGCCGGCATGATGGGCTCGCTGATGGCGCTGGAAGTGATCCGCGCGATCACCGGCTTTGGCGAGCCGCTGGTCGGCAAGCTCCTGCTGGTCGACGCGATGGCGATGCGCTTCGAGACGATGAAATATGGCTGGGACCCGGACAATCCGCTGAACGGGACGTCCGGCGTCGCCGCCTGAATTACTTTGCGCCGCGCTTCGCTTCGATCACATCGAAGAGCTGGGCCGCGAGATCGGGGCCACCGAGCTTCTTGATGGCGCGCACGCCGGTCGGGGCGGTGACGTTGATCTCGGTCAGCTTACCGCCGATCACGTCGATGCCGACCAGCAAGAGGCCGCGCTCCCTGAGCGCCGGGCCGATGCGTTCGCAGATTTCGAGTTCGCGCTTCGACAGGTCGGTCGGCCTGGCCGCGCCGCCGCGCACCATGTTGGCGCGCAGGTCGCCCACGGCCGGCACGCGATTGACTGCGCCTGCCGCCTTGCCGTCGATCAGGATGATGCGCTTGTCGCCCTCGGTGACCTCCTTGAGGAAGGCCTGAATCACCCAAGGCTCGCGGAAGAGGTTGGCGAACAGATCGTAGAGCGAGCCGAAATTCGGATCGCCCTTGCCGGTCTTGAACACGGTCGCGCCGCCATGGCCGTAGAGCGGCTTCATCACGATCTCGCCGAACTCCTCGCGGAAGGCCTCGATCTCGGCGCGGTCGCGCGTGATCAGCGTCGGCGGCATCAGCTCGGGGAAATGCGTGACGAACAGCTTTTCGGGCGCATTGCGGACCTCGGTCGGGTCGTTGACCACCAGCGTCTTCGGATGGATGCGCTCGAGCATATGGGTCGAGGAGACATAGGCCATGTCGAAGGGCGGGTCCTGGCGCAGCAGCACCACGTCGAGCGTCGAGAGGTCGGTCCGCTCGGACTGGCCGAGCGTGAAATGGTCGCCCTCGACGTCGCGCACCTCGACCGGGCTGATCACGGCGGTGACCTTGCCGTCGCGCAAGGTCAGCTTGTCGGGCGTGTAGGTGAAGAGCCTGTGGCCGCGCGCCTGCGCTTCCAGCATCAGGGCGAAGCCGGTGTCGCCGGCGATGCGGACCTTTTCGATCGGGTCCATCTGGATGGCGACGTTCAGCGGCATGGCGGAAGCTCCGGTTGCGGCCGTTATATCGGCTGCGGTACCGCGGCAGCGCAAGAGGGCTCGCCTTGCGTCAGAGCACGAGCTCGAACACGCGCGGGACATGGCGGGGGAGCCGCCAAGGCGCGAGGAAGACGGCGTCGGCCCGCAAATTGCGCTGCATCGCCCAGGGATTGCGTGCCAGCCATTGCCTGATGCGCGCTTCCATCAGCCGGCGCTTGTCCGGTGTGATCGCGCTCGCGGCATCGTCGAGCGCCGCGCGCGCCTTGACCTCGACGAAGACGATGTTGTTCCCGCGCGCCATGATCAGATCGATCTCGCCGCCCTTGCCGCCGAACCGGCGCTGCAGCAGGCGATAGCCCTTGAGGCTGAGAAAGGCGACTGCGAGCCATTCGCCGCGGCGGCCGGACAGGCCGGAATGGCGGGCGCGGCGGCTGCGCAGCGCCTCGCTCATGGCGTGCGCGTCAGTTCGAGGGCGCGGGCATAGACGACGCGGCGCGGCTGGCCGCTGGCGGCCGCGACCTGCGCCACCGCTTCCTTCAGCGAGACCTTGGCGAGCGCGGTGCGCAAGGCTTCGTCGAGCGTGTCGCCCTGCGCGGCTGCCGCGGAAGCGTCGGGCGGGCCGATCACCACGACGATCTCGCCACGCGCCTCCTCGGCCTCGGCGTAGTGGGTCGCGAGCTCGGGCAGCGGGCCGCGGCGGACGTTCTCGTAATATTTGGTCAGCTCGCGTGCGACCGCGCTGGAGCGCGCGCCGAGCACCGCAGCGGCGTCGGCCAGCATCTCGGCGAGCCGGCGCGGCGATTCGAAGAAGACGAGCGTGCCGGGAATGGCGGCAAGCTCGGTGAGGCGGGCTTTCCGGGCCGCAGTTTTCGGCGGCAAAAAGCCCTCGAAGAAGAAACGGTCGGTCGGGAGCCCCGCCAGCACCAAAGCCGCCAGCACGGCGGAAGGGCCGGGAATGCCGGTGACCGGCAAACCTTCCGCCACGACCTCGGCGACGAGCTTGTAGCCGGGGTCAGAGACGAGGGGCGTGCCGGCATCCGAGATCAGCGCGAGCTTGCCGCCTTGGCGCAGCCTCTCCAGGATCTTCGGGCGCATCTGCGCGGCATTGTGCTCGTGATAGGGCAGAAGCGGCGTCGCGATGCCGTAATGAGCCAGCAGCGTCTTCGAGGTTCTTGTGTCCTCGGCCAGCACGGCGTCGGCGGCGGCGAGCGTCGACAGCGCCCGGAAAGAGATGTCCTTGAGATTGCCGATCGGCGTCGCGACGATGTGCAGCCCGGGCGCGAGCGGCTCGGCCTCGGCCCGGAGCCCGAAGGCCGCATAGCTCGGGGCGCGACCAACGGGAGGCGGGGCGGAAGACATGCCGGACATGGCGGCGAAACTGCCACACCGATCGATAAGATGCCACCATTCCCCGGCGTTCTGCCCAGCAACCTAGAGTTAACAACTTGAAAATAGCCTTGCTCACTGGCAGGACTTGTTCACGGTTCGGAACGAGATTCAGCCGATGCGGGCGCGTCTCGTGCCTCGCCGAGGAGTGGAGACGAAAGCCGTGTCGCGTCAGAGCAAGCTCCTCACTCCGCCGAGCCGCCGGCTGATCCTGCTGTCCGGTGTCGGCGCCGCGCTCGCCGCCTGCAGCGGCGGCACCGGTGGCTTCCCCGGTTTCGATGGCCCCTCCGCGCCCCAGGCCGGCGGCAACGCGCCGCCCAGCGGCCCGACCATCGGCACCGGCTCGGTCAAGGTCGGCCTGATCCTGCCGCTGACCGCCGAGGGTTCCGGCGCGACCGTCGGCAACTCGCTCAAGAACGCCGCCGAGATGGCGCTCGCCGAATTCCCCGGCGCCGACCTGACGCTGCTGGTCAAGGATGATCGCGGCACGCCGGACGGCGCTCAGGCAGCGGCGCAGGAGGCTCTGCGCGAAGGTGCCGAATTGATCATCGGCCCCTTGTTTGCGCCTTCCGTCCAGGCCGTCGGCCAGGTTGCCCGCGGAGCCGGCAAGCCGGTCATCGCCTTTTCCAGCGACAGCAACGTCGCCGCGCGCGGCGTCTACCTGCTCTCCTTCCCGCCTGAGAACGACGTCAACCGCGTCATCACCTACGCCTCAGCACAGGGGCGCAAGTCCTTCGCGGCGCTGGTGCCCGAGACCGCCTATGGCAAGGTCGTCGAGGGCGCCTTCCAGCAGGCCGTGGCCAATCGCGGCGCCCGCGTCGTGGTGATCGAGCGCTTCGGCTCCGACCAGAACAGCATGCGCGCCGCCGCCACGCGGCTGGCGCCGGCGCTGCAGCAGGCGGACGCGCTGTTCGTGCCGGCCGATGCGGCGACGATGGCGAGCCTCGGCCTTCTCCTGCAGCAGGCCGGCTACGACCCGGCCAAGGTCAAGCCGCTCGGCACCGGCGTCTGGAACGACGCCAATGTCGCGCGCGTCCCGGCGATCCAGGGCGGCTGGTTCGCCTCGCCCGACACCGCCGGCTTCAACGCCTTCGCCGGCCGCTATCAGAAGCGCTTCAACAGCGCCCCGACCCGCACGGCGACCTTGTCCTATGACGCAGTCTCGTTGGCGGCGGCGCTCGCCCGCACACAAGGCAGCCAGCGCTTCTCGGAGAGCGTCCTGACCAACGCCTCCGGCTTCGCCGGTGCCGATGGCGTCTTCCGCTTCCGCCCGGATGGCTTGAACGAGCGTGGCCTTGCCGTGCTCGAGCTGCGCAACGGCCAGATCGTCACCGTCAACGCCGCCCCGCGCGATCTCGGCCCGCGCACGAACTGACGCGGCGACAGGGCGTCATTCTCGGGCGGTGCGCAGCGCCGACCCGAGAATCTCCTGCAGGATGAGGCGCCCCTTCAAGGGCGCCTTTTTGTCATGAGATGCTCGGGTCTTCGCCCGAGCATGACGGCAGCTCCTCACCCGCCGATGTTGAACGCCGCCAGCGCCGCCATGTTGACGATGTCGGAATCCTTGGCGCCGAGCGGCACGATCTGCACCGGCTTGTCGAGGCCGACCAGCAGCGGACCGATCACGGTGGCGCCGCCAAGTTCCTGCAGCATCTTGGTCGAGATCGAGGCCGAGTGGAACGCCGGCATCACCAGCACGTTGGCCGGCCCGGTCAGGCGGCAGAACGGGTATTGCGCCATCAGGTCGCGGTTGAGCGCGACATCGGCAGCCATCTCGCCGTCATACTCGAAATCGACGCGCTGGCCGTCGAGGATCGTCACCGCTTCGCGCACCTTCTCGGAGCGTTCCCCTGCCGGATGGCCGAAGGTCGAGAAGGCGAGCATCGCGACCTTGGGCTCGTAGCCGAGGCGGCGTGCGACGCCGGCCGCCTCGATCGCGATCTCGGAGAGCTCCTGCGCCGTCGGCATCTCGGTGATCGCAGTGTCGGCGACCAGAACGGTGCGTCCGCGCGTGATCGCGATCGAGACGCCGATCAGGCGGTGGCCCGGCCGGTCGTCGATGACGCGGCGGATCTCTTCCAGCGCGATCGAGTAGTTGCGGGTAACGCCGGTGACCATCGCATCGGCGTCGCCAAGCGCGACCATCGCCGCGGCGAAATGATTGCGATCCTGGTTGATCAGGCGCTGGCAGTCGCGGAAGAGATAGCCCTGCCGCTGCAGCCGCTCGTAGAGATACTGTGCATAGGCCGAATTGCGGTGCGAGAGCCTGGCGTTCTGGATCTCGATGCCCTTGGCGGCGAGATCGACGCCAAGATGTTCGGCGGTTTCGTTGATACGCTCCTCTCGCCCGACCAGGATCGCCTTGCCGAGCTCCTGATTGACGAAGGAGGCGGCGGCGCGGATGACCTGCTCCTCCTCGCCCTCGGCGAAGACGACGCGCTTGGGATAGCGCCGGACGCGCTCGAAGATGCGGTTGAGCGCGCCGGTGACCGGATCGCGCCTCGCCGAGAGCTGCGCCTTGTAGGCGCCGGTGTCGACGATCGGCTTGCCGGCGACGCCGGTATCCATCGCTGCCTTGGCGACCGCCATCGGCACGACATGGATCAGCCGTGGGTCGAACGGCACCGGGATGATGTAGTCCTTGCCATAGCGCGGGCGCGCGCCCTGATAGGCGGCCGCGACCTCGTCCGGCACGTCCTCACGGGCGAGCTGCGCCAGGGATTCGGCTGCGGCGATCTTCATCTCCATGTTGATCGTGGTGGCACGGACATCGAGCGCGCCGCGGAAGATGAACGGGAAGCCGAGGACGTTGTTGACCTGGTTCGGATAATCCGAACGCCCGGTCGCCATGATCGCGTCCTCGCGAATGGCATGCACCTCCTCCGGCGTGATCTCCGGATCGGGATTGGCCATGGCGAAGATGATCGGGTTTTCCGCCATCGAGGCGACCATCTCCGGCGTCACCGCGCCCTTCTGCGACAGACCGAAGAAGGCGTCGGCCCCTTCCATCGCCTGCGCCAGCGTGCGCCGGTCGGTGACCGCCGCATGGGCCGACTTCCACTGGTTCATGCCCTCGGTGCGGCCCTGGTAGATCACGCCCTTGGTGTCGCAGAGGATGACGTTGTCGGGCTTGAAGCCCATCGCCTTGAGCAATTCGATGCAGGCGATCGCGGCGGCGCCGGCGCCATTGATGACGAGCCTGGTCGACTTGACGTCGCGGCCGGTCAGGTCGAGCGCGTTGATCAGGCCTGCGGCGGCGATGATCGCAGTGCCGTGCTGGTCGTCATGGAAGACCGGGATGTCCATCAATTCGCGCAGGCGCTGCTCGATGATGAAGCACTCCGGCGCCTTGATGTCCTCGAGATTGATGCCGCCGAAGGAGGGGCCAAGATAGCGCACGGCCTCGATGAACTTGTCGGCGTCCTCGGTGTCGACCTCGAGATCGATCGAATCGACGTCGGCGAAGCGCTTGAACAGGATCGACTTGCCTTCCATGACCGGCTTGGAGGCGAGCGCGCCGAGATTGCCGAGACCGAGAATGGCAGTGCCGTTCGAGATCACCGCGACCAGATTGGCGCGGGCGGTGTAGTCATAGGCGCGGCTGTGGTCTTCGGCGATGGCGAGGACCGGCACCGCGACACCCGGCGAATAGGCCAGCGACAGGTCGCGCTGGGTCGCCATCGGTACCGTTGGAATGATCTCGAGCTTGCCCGGCCTCCCCTGCGAGTGGAAGAGCAGCGCCTCCTGGTCGGTGAAGGTCGGACGGGTGCGCTTGGTCGGCGGGGAGCGGTCGTTCATGCGCTTGTTCTTTTTCACAGGCGTTTCCTCAGGGGGAAACGACCATAGGGCAGCCCCGCTTTGCTCGACAAGCGCGATTGCGCGACAGCAGTTTTACCGCGACGGCAGGGATCGCCGCGGGATCCGGAGAGCTCAGAGGCCGGCGCGCATGCGCGCGACGCTGTCGCCGACATAGCGGTCGAGCTCGACCGCCTGCTCGGAGACCAGGCGCGCCGCCGCGACGACGCGCGCGGCGGCCTCGCCGGTGGCGCGGGCCTCGCCCCCGGCGCTGGCGACGTTCTGCGTGACGGTGGCGGCCGAGCCGGCGACGGCCTGGGCGTCGAGGGCGATGCCCGAGGCGATCCCGCCCTGGCGGGTGACGACCTGCGCGATCGCGTCCGAGGTCGTCTCGATCGTGCCCATCGTGCCTTCGATCTGCCCGACGGCACCGGCGACGGCGGCGGCGGCGCTGCGGATCTCCTGCAGCGTTGCGGCGATGTCCTGCGTCGCCTGCTGGGTCTGCTCGGCGAGGTTCTTGACCTCGCCGGCGACGACAGAGAAGCCGCGCCCGGCGGCGCCGGCGCGCGCCGCCTCGATCGTCGCGTTGAGGGCGAGCAGGTTGGTGCGTACCGCGATGTCCTCGATGAAGGCGAGCACGGCGCCGACCTTGTCGGCGGCGACCGCGAGCCCGTCGACATCGGTCCTGGTCGAGCGGACATGGCTTGCCGCCTGCCGGGCGGTCTGCGCGGCGAGATCGGTCTGGCGCGTCAGCTCGCGGATCGAGGCGTCGATCCGCTCGGCCGCATGGGCGACGCTGCCGACGCGCTGCGAGGCGAGCTCGGCCTGCTCCGTCGCTTCCCCGGCGCGGGCGGTGGTGCGGTCGGCATTGGCGGCCATGCCTTGCGCCGCCTCCAGCATGCTGCGGGCGGAGTCGCCGACCCGGTGCAGCGCCTTGCCCACGGTCACTTCGAGATTGACGGCGAGCTCCTCCAGCGCAGCCTTGCGTAGCGTCTCGATTTCCTGCCGGCCGCTCGCCAGCGTCTTCTCCGTGGTCACGTCGAGCAGGATGCCGTCCCAGATCGTGGTGCCGTCGGGCAGGCGCCGCCGCGTCGCCTCGCTGCGCAGCCAGACGACGGAACCATTGGCCCCGCTGTAGCGCAATTCGGTGCGCCGGTGCCCGAACTCGTTGGTCTGTTCCTCCTCGCCCGTCGACGAGCAGCGCTGCCGGTCCTCCGGCAGGATTTTCGACAACAGGACCTCCGGATCGCGCTCGATCGCCTCGCGACCGATGCCGAGCAATTCATCCAGGCGGTAGCTGACGAAGCGGTAGCGGCGTTCGCCGTCCGACCGGTCGATCCGCTGATAGAGCGTGCCGGGGACATGATCGAGCAGCGTCTTGTAGCGATAGGCCGTCTCGCGCCGCTCGCGGTCGTTGCTGAGGACGAGCCCGACCAGGATGGTCCCGATCGTGCTGACCACGATCATGATCGGCACCGCCTCGCGCAGGAAACGCTCCGCCGCGGCCCAGTGCGGCATGAAGATGGTCGAGGCGAGCAGGCAGCCCGCGCTGACCAGGCTGAGCCAGGCGAGGTCGCCGAGCGTCAGCGCGCGCTTCTGCCGGCCGATCCAGGCGGCATAGATCACGCCCGCGACCGCGTGCAGGACGATCCCGGCGATCCCGGTCGGCATGCCGACGCCGCCGAGATTGTAGCGCGCTGCGACGAGGGGGACGGCAGCCAGTACGGCCGCGATCGGCCCGCCGATCGGCCCGGCCAGGATCGCGAAAGTGTTGCGGGAATCGACGACGAGCCCGGGCTGGATCACGAAGGGATTAGCCATGCTGCACAGCGCCCCGGCCGCGAAGAGCACGCCCACGGCGAGTTGGCGGAGCAGCGGGCGCCGGTCGATCCAGCTGGCGCTTGCCGTCAGGATCAGGGCCGCCAGCAGGAGAAAGGACAGGCTTTCGATCAGATTGATGAACAGCGACATGACGGGCCCTTGGCCGGAACGGCCTGCGGACCCTGCTTAAATATGTTGAAAGCAGTCCTAACGGATGGTCTTGCCGGCGCGATTTGCTAGCGTGCGCGCCCCATGCGCCACACCACGCCAGACGACATCGCGGAAGCCAAGCCCGCCCCTGCGGCCGATGCCGGCCGCGTCACGCCGATGATGGCGCAGTACGTCGAGATCAAGGCCAATAATCCGGACTGCCTGCTGTTCTACCGGATGGGCGATTTCTACGAATTGTTCTTCCAGGACGCCGAGATCGCCTCGCGCACCCTCGGCATCGTGCTGACCAAGCGCGGCAAGCATCTGGGCGAGGACATCGCCATGTGCGGCGTGCCGGTCGAACGCGCCGACGACTATCTGCAAAAGCTGATCGCCGCCGGCCACCGCGTCGCCGTCTGCGAGCAGACCGAAGACCCCGCCGAGGCCAAGAAGCGCGGCGCCAAATCGGTGGTGAAGCGCGACGTCGTCCGTCTCGTCACGCCGGGCACCATCACCGAGGAGCGCCTGCTCGATCCCGGCCGGGCGAGCCTGCTCGTCGCCGTCGCCCGGCGCCGGCTCTCGGACGAGGTTTATGCCTACGGCATCGCCGCGCTCGACATCTCGACTGGCCGCTTCGCCGTGCTGGAGACCGACCAGCGCGGCCTTGCCGTCGAGCTCGCCCGCCTGGAGCCGCGCGAGATCGTCTGTCCCGACGCCATCCATGACGACCCCGAGCTCAGGGAATTCTGGCGCGATGTCGCCGCGCCGGTGACGCCGCTGGCGCGCGAAGGGCTCGACCCGGCCTCCGGTGAGCGCCGGCTGAAGGAGTTCTTCGGCGTCGCCACGCTCGATGCCTTCGGCGCCTTCAGCCGCGCCGAGATCGCCGCTGCTGCGGCCGCGCTCGCCTATGTCGAGCGGACCCAGCTCGGCGCCCGCCCTCCGTTGTCGCCGCCCGTCCGCGAGGGCATGAGCGCGACCATGCTGATCGACGCGGCGACCCGCGCCAATCTCGAACTCACCCGTACCCTCGCCGGTGAGCGCACCGGCAGCCTGCTCGCCACCATCGACCGCACGGAAACGCCGGGCGGCAGCCGCCTGCTCGCCGAGCGCCTGGCCGGGCCGCTCACCGATCCCGAGGCGATCGGCAGGCGGCATGATGCGGTCGCGCTGTTGGTTGATGTGCCGTCGCTGCGCGAGGCTTTGCGGCGTGACCTCGCCCGCGTGCCCGATATCGCCCGCGCTTTGGCGCGGCTCTCGCTCGACCGCGGCGGCCCGCGCGATCTCGCTGCGCTCGGCGCCGGTTTGGACGCGGCGCGCGGCGTCGCGGCCGCATTGCTGCGCCAGGGCGATCTGCCGGATGAGTTGCGCGAGGCGGCGCTGGCGCTCGGCCGCACCGATCCGGATCTTGCGACCCGCCTCTCCAACACGCTCGCCGACGAGCTGCCGCTGCTGAAGCGCGACGGTCGTTTCGTGCGCGAGGGCTTCGATCCCGCGCTCGACGAGCTCCGCCTGCTCCAGGTCGATTCGCGCAAGGTGATCGCGCAATTGCAGGCGCGCTACGCCGCCGAGACCGATTGCCGGACCCTGCGCATCAAGCACAATTCCATGCTCGGCTACTTTGTCGAGGTACCGCAGGCCGTTGGCGAGACCTTCCTCAGGGAGCCCTGGCGCGCCGTCTTCGTGCATCGCCAGACCATGTCGGATGCGATGCGCTTCTCCTCGGTCGAGCTCGGCGAGCTCGAGGCCAAGATCGCCTCCGCCGCCGACCGGGCGCTGAGGCTGGAGCTCTCGATCTTCGCGGCGCTGACCGAGGCGGTCCTCGCCGCGGCCGAGCCGATCAAGGCGGCGGCGCAGGCGCTCGCCGTGATCGACGTCGCTGCCGCCCTGGCCGAGCTTGCGATCGATGGCGGCTGGACGAGGCCGCTGGTCGATGACGGCGCTGCCTTCACCATCAGGGCCGGTCGCCATCCGGTGGTCGAGGCGGCGCTGAAACGCCAGGGCCAGCCCTTCGTCGCCAATGACAGCGAACTTTCTGCTGCCGGCAAGAGCCGCGACGGCCGCATCTGCCTGATCACCGGCCCGAACATGGCGGGTAAGTCGACCTTCCTGCGCCAGAACGCGCTGATCGCGGTGCTTGCCCAGATGGGTTCCTTCGTGCCGGCGCAGAATGCGCATATCGGTGTGGTCGACCGGCTGTTCTCGCGCGTCGGCGCCGCCGACGACCTCGCCCGCGGCCGTTCGACCTTCATGGTCGAGATGGTCGAGACCGCGGCGATCCTCAACCAGGCCGGGCCGCGCGCGCTCGTCATCCTCGATGAGATCGGCCGGGGCACCGCGACCTTCGACGGGCTCTCGATCGCCTGGGCGGCGATCGAGCATCTGCACGAGGCCAATCGCTGCCGGGCTTTGTTCGCAACGCACTATCACGAGCTGACCGCGCTCGCCGAGCGGCTCGACCGCGTCGCCAACGCCACCGTGCGCGTCACCGAATGGAACGGCGAAGTCGTCTTCCTGCACGAGGTCGTGCCCGGCGCGGCCGACCGCTCCTACGGCATCCAGGTCGCCAAGCTCGCGGGCCTGCCGCCGGCGGTGGTCGAGAGAGCCCGCGCCATCCTCTCCGAATTGGAGAAGAGCGAACGCGAGAAGCCAGTCGCGGCGCTGGTCGACGATCTCCCGCTCTTTGCGGTGCAGATGCGCAGGCCCGCGCCGGCTGCAGCGCAGGTCACAGGCCCCGACGAATTGCGCGAGGCGCTCGCCGGGCTCGACCCCGACGAGATGACCCCGCGCGAGGCGCTGGAGGCGCTCTACAGGCTCAAGCGGCTGAACTGACCAGCCGTCATTCTCGGACAGAGCGAAGCGGAGATCCGAGAATCTCAGGACGAGAAGGCGCTAGCTGAGCCCCATTTTGCTTGAGATGCTCGGGTCAAGCCCGAGCATGACGTGTGGCGAGGAAGCGCCCGATCCCTTCCGCCGCCGCCACCCCCGTGGCGAAGCAGGCCTGCAGGAGATAGCCACCGGTCGGCGCCTCCCAGTCGATCATTTCGCCGGCTATGAATGTGTCGGGCAGGCACTTCAGCATGAAGTCCCGATCGATCTCGCCCGTGCCGACGCCGCCGGCGGTCGAGATCGCGCGGGCGAGCGAGGCCATGCCGGTGAGACGCAATGGCGCCGCCTTGATCAGGCGCACGAGCGCTTCAGGTTCAGTAGGCAGCGGTCCCGTCTCCGCCTCGCGCAACACAGCCGCCGCCACCGGCGAAAGCCCGGCCGCCTTGCGCAGATGGTTGCTCAGCGTCTCGCCTGGCCGACGCTTGGCCAGCCGGGTTGCAAGGTCAGGCTCGGTCAGGTCAGGGCGCAGATCGATCGTTAGGATTGCCTCACCATCGCGCGCGATCGCCTCGCGCAACGGGCCCGACAAAGCGTAGACCGCCCCGCCTTCGATACCGCCAGCATCGATCATCGCCTCGCCGAGGACGCGCTGCCCGGCAAAGCCCAGAGCAATCCGCTTCAATGGTAAGCCGGCAAATTTATCTCGCATCAACGCCGACCAGGCGACGGTGAAGCCCGCATTGGCCGGACGTAAGGGGGCGATCGCGATTCCCTTCTGCTCCAGCAACGCGACCCAGGAGCCATCGGCGCCGAGCCGCGGCCAACTCGCCCCGCCAAGCGCCAGCAGGGTTGCGCGTGGCCTCACGATCTCTTCGCCACCGCCTCGGACGGAGAACTGCAGCGCGCCGCTTTCGTCCCAACCCGTCCAGAGCCGCCCCGCATGCAGCTGCACGCCGAGCCCGTCGAGCCGTGCCAGCCAGGCGCGCAGCAGTGGCGAGGCCTTCATCGCCTTGGGGAAGACGCGCCCGCTCGAACCGGTGAAGCTTTCCGCGCCGAGCCCGTCGGCCCAGTCGCGTAGCGCCTGCGGCGGGAAGGCGCGGATCGCCGGCTCCAGCCAGGCCCGCGCTTCGCCATAGCGGCCGAGAAGTGCGTCGAGCGGTTCCGAATGCGTCAGGTTGAGCCCGCCGCGGCCGGCGAGCAGGAACTTGCGCGCCGGCGAGACCATCCGCTCGTAGATCGCGACCTGATAGCCGGCCTGCGCCATCCGCTCGGCGGCGATCAGCCCGGCCGGGCCGGCGCCGATTATGGCGACGTCCGGTGCGTTCAATTGCCGAACACGGTGTTGAGCTGGCTGCCGACCATGATGAAGGTGGTGCGCTTCGGCATCTCCTTGAGCCGGACCGCGCCGATATAGGTCATCGCCGAGCGCACCCCGCCCATGATCTCCTGCATCGTGCCCTCGACCGGGCCGCGATAGGGCACCTCGACGGTCTTGCCCTCGGAGGCCCGGTATTTGGCGACGCCGCCGGAATACTTCTTCATCGCCGTGTCCGAGGACATGCCGTAGAACACCATCGCGACCGGCACCTTCTCGCCGTCATGGGTCTCGTAGCGGATCTCGCCCTCGCATTCGTCATGGCCGGCGAGCATGCCGCCCATCATCACGAAATCGGAGCCGCCGCCATAGGCCTTGGCAACGTCGCCGGGCACGGTCAGCCCGCCATCGCCGCAGACCAGGCCCTTCAGGCCGTGGGCGGCATCGGCGCACTCGATGATCGCCGAGAGCTGCGGATAGCCGACGCCGGTCATCTTGCGGGTGGTGCAGACCGAGCCGGGGCCGATGCCGACCTTGACGATGTCGGCGCCGGCCAGGATCAGCGCCTCCGTCATGTCGCCGGTGACGACGTTGCCGGCCATGATCGCTGCGTTCGGGAAGGCCTCGCGCGTCGCCTTGACGGTGTCGACGAACTTCTCGGTGTAGCCATTGGCGACGTCGAGGCAGATCTTGTCGATCGGCGCCTTGGCGTGAACGGCCTTGAGCTTGTCATGGTCGGAATCGGTCGTGCCCAGGGAATAAAAGGCGTTGGCCGAGCCTTCTTCCTTGAAGAAGGCGATCAGCTCGTCGGCGTCGTAATGCTTGTGCAGGGCAACCATGGCGCCGTGCTTCAGGAGGGCGCGCGCCATCGCCATGGTGCCGACCACGTCCATATTGGCGGCGATCAGCGGAAAACCGGTCCATTCGCGGCCGGTATGCGCAAAGCGGAAGCTCCGGTTGACGTCGACCTCGGCGCGGCTGCCGAGCGTCGAGCGCTTCGGACGGATCAGCACGTCGCGGAAGTCGAGTTTCGGATCGTTCTCGATGCGCATGATCAAAGCTCCGGCGGCTGGCGCAGGTCAAAACAGGCGCACGCGGCGTCAGGGAGCGTGCCGGGATTCATAGCCGCTAGAACCCGTTGGGGCAATGCGGAGGGAGCCGGCTGCATGCCGCAGGCCAGAAACTTTAGCAGTCTCTAAAGTTTCTGCTGGACAGGACGCAGGTACCGCGATACTTAAGCTTATGCTTCACCAACCGGATCAGCTCGATCTCATGTTCCAGGCGCTGGCGGATCCGAACCGCCGGCAGATGGTGCAACGGCTCTGCGAGGGGCGGGCGAGCGTGAGCGAGCTGGCCCAGCCGCTGCAGATGACGCTGTCGGCGGTGGTGCAGCATCTCGCCGTTCTCGAGGGAGCAGGGCTGGTGCGTACGCAGAAGATCGGGCGGGTCCGCACCTGCCAGCTCGACACGCAGGCGCTGCGGGCGGCGGAGCGCTGGATCAGCGAAAGGCGCGCCCTCTGGGAGCGACGCTTCGACCGGCTCGGCGCCTTCCTCGCCGAGCAGGATCTGAAGGAAGGGGACGGACCATGAGCGAACGGAGCGCCATCCACGCCGATTTCACCATCGAGCGGCGCTATCCGGCGAGCCCGGCCCGCGTCTTTGCCGCCTTTGCCGATCCGGTCGCCAAACGGCGCTGGTCGACCTGCCATGACGAGGGCGGGCTCGGCGAATACAGCCTCGATTTCCGCGAAGGCGGCTTCGAGACGATGCGCGGTGCGCCCGGACCGGGCAGCGTCTATGCGATGCGGGCGATCTATCATGAGATCGTGCCGCGTGAGCGCCTCGTCTACTCCTACGAGATGTTCCGCGACGATCTGCGCATCTCGGTCTCGCTGGTGACGCTGGAATTCCGCGGCGAAGGCGCCGGCACCCGCCTCGCCTTCACCGAGCAGTCCGTCTTCCTCGACGGCCATGACAGCCCGCAAATGCGCGAGCAGGGCACCGGCATCGGCTTCGACCGGCTCGCGGCGGAATTGGCGCGGGAAACCACGCCCGCCTGACCATTCCGATCAATTCAGACCTTTCAACCCGCGCCGATCCGGCCGCAGGAAGGACCTGTCATGTCTTTGACGTTCTATTTCCATCCACTGTCATGCTACTGCCAGAAGGTGCTGGTGGCGCTCTATGAGAACGGCACGCCATTCACGCCGAAGCTGGTCAATCTCGGCGATCCCGGCGAGCGCGCCGAGTTCCTCGCGCTCTGGCCGATCGGCAAATTCCCGCTGCTGCAAGACGACGCACATCTGGTACCCGAAAGCAGCGTCATCATCGAATATCTCGCTCTGCATCATGCCGGCCCGCAGGCGCTGCTGCCGGAGAATCCGGTTGCCGCGCTCGATGTCCGCCGGCTCGACCGCTTCTTCGATCTCTATGTCACCACCCCGATGCAGAAGATCGTGCTCGACCGTATCCGCCCTGCGGAGAGCAAGGACCCGCCCGGCGTCGAGGAGGCCAGACAGATGCTGAAGCGCGCCTATGGCGTGCTCGAAGCCGAGTTCGACGGCCGGACCTGGGCGACGGGCGAAAGCTTCAGCATGGCCGACTGCTCGGCCGCGCCGGCCCTGTTCTATGCCGAGCGCTGCGTCTCGTTCCAGAGCGGCTATCCGCGCCTTGCCGCCTATTTCGAGCGCCTGCGGACAAGGCCGTCCTTCGCCCGTGTGCTGGCCGAAGCCGAGCCCTTTTTCCAGTTCTTCCCGCGCAATCCCGGCGATGCCGAGCTTTTCCGCTAGCCCGACCCGCTTCGACCCTCACCACCACTCAAAGGAAACAACAACCATGACCGCCAATCCCGTCATCCATGCCAGCTTCACCATCGAGCGCAGCTATGCCGCATCCCCGGCCCGCGTCTTCGCCGCCTTTTCCGACCCCGCCCAGAAGCGCCGCTGGTTCGCCGAGGGCGAGGGCTGGGAGGTCGAGCAGTTCGACGTCGATTTCCGCGTCGGCGGCCATGAACGCAGCCGCTTCCGCTTCCAGGGCGGTCCGCCGATCACCAATGACAGCGTCTATCAGGTGATCCAGCCGAACGAGCGCATCATCCTCGCCTACACCATGACCGTCGACGGCGCGCCGATCTCGGGTTCGCTGCTGACCATGGAGTTCGTTCCAGAGGGCACCGGCACCCGGTTCGTCTTCACCGAGCAGGGCGCCTATCTCGACGGCAAGGATGCTCCCATCCAGCGCGAGGAGGGCTCGCGGGAGCTCATGGAGGCGCTGGCGAAACTGCTCGGCGAGCCGGCGAACGCGGCGGCGTGAGGCGACGCAGGCTGAATGGAGCGCGAGCTCCATTCAGCCACAGTTCATCCCCGGCCGGCTAACCGGCATGCTGGCGGCATCTGAACCGGGAAAACCCGGCTGGTGCCGCTTCCGATGTCGCGATCCGGGGGGATCACTCGACTGTGCTGAAGGCCGTCGATCCGAACACCGTGCCTGCCGGCCCGCCATCCGACTGGCAGGTCACAAAAAGCTTCGCCCGTCTCACCGGCGGCTTCTGGCGCGGCGGTACCGCCGGGCGGGCCTGGCTCTGGTCGCTGACGCTGGCGAGCGCGATCATCCTCTCCGTCTTCGCCAATGTCACCGTCAACCGCTGGAACGGCTGGTTCTTCGACGCGCTCGAGAAGAAGGACGGCGAGAGCGCGCTGATCGCCATGGCGGTCTTCCCGGTGCTGGTGCTGATCGCAGCCGGCCTCGGCGTCATCATCCTGATCTCGCGCGAGACCTTCCAGGTCCATTGGCGCGCATATGTCACCGGAAAGCTCGCCGATGGCTGGATCGGCGAGCGCCGCTTCTATCGCCTCGGTCTCTCCGGCTACGAGCCGGCCAATCCGGAATATCGCATTGCCGACGATGTCCGCTGGGCGACCGAGCCGGTGGTCGACTTCGCCATTGGCCTGCTCTCGGCGGTGATCACCGCGATTACCTTCATCGGCATTCTCTGGTCGATCGGCGGCTCGCTCAGCGTCGAGATCCGCGGCGTTCCCTTCGAAATCCCCGCCTATATGGTCCTGGCGGCGATCATCTATGCCGTGCTGGTCTCCGGCCTGATCACCTGGGTCGGGCGGCCGCTGCCGCGCCTGATCGCCGCCCGCAACGAGGGCGAGGCGCGCCTGCGCTTCTCGCTGATGCGCATCCGCGACCATGGCGAGACGATCGCGCTCTCGCGGGCTGAGACCGGCGAGCGCCGCGCCGTCGCCGCGACCTATGACACGCTGGTCACGCGCTGGCTCGCCATGATCCGTCAGCGCGGCCGTTTGACCTGGATCACCAATGGCAGCGGCGCGCTGGTGCCAGTGGTGCCGCTTTTGCTGGCGGCGCCGAAATATCTTTCCGGCGAGATGTCGCTGGGCGACGTCGTCCAGGTCGCCGCCGCCTTCGTCGCCGTGCAGAATGCATTCAACTGGGTGCTCGACAACTTCATGCGCATCGCCGAATGGCTTGCCTCGGCGCGGCGTGTCGATGAACTTGCCATCGCGCTTCATGCGATCGAGGCCGGCGCGGCCGAGAGCGATATCGCGGTCCTGACCAGCGACGATGGCGGCCTGCGGCTCGACGAGCTCACTCTCACGGATCGCGATGGCCGCACGCTCCTCGCCGACTTCTCGACCGTCCTGCCCGCTGGCGCGACACTGCACGTTGCCGGCGAGCTCGGCCATGGCAAGGCTGCCCTGATCCAGGCCGTTGCCGGCCTCTGGCCCTGGGGACGTGGCGCCGTCGCCCTGCCGGACGAGGCGCGCATCGCCGTGCTGCCGCAGCACCTGCATCTGTCGGAAGGCAGCCTGCGCGCCGCTCTCGACCCGATCGGCGGCCACGGCGCGGCGCAGGCGGAGGCGACCTTGCGGCACTACGGTCTCTCAGGCCTCGTGCCGCAGCTGGACCTCTCGCGCGACTGGGACAAGGCGCTGACCACCGGCGATCGCCAGCGTCTCGCTCTGGCGCGGGCCGAACTCGCGGCCCCCGACATCCTCTTGCTCGACGAAGCGACGAGCGGGCTCGAGACTGAGGCGGCGCTCGACCTGCTCTCGCGGCTGAGAGCGGCGCGGCCGGATGCGGTGATGCTGCTGATCGGCCAGAGCCCCGGCTTCACTGAAGCCGCCGATCATCATCTCACCATGCGCCGTGCCGGCGGCGTCGCCCGCATCGCCTCGTCGGACATGCCGCGCCCGGTCACGCTGGCCGAGGCTGGCGGCGGCTGATGTTCAAACCGATCCACTCATCCGCGCCGGCCAGGCCGGCGCCTTCCGAAATGGAGTCAAACGCATGCTGAACATCTGGGACGTCTATTGGGGCCTGCGGGTCGAGCAGTGCCCCTGCGACGTGCATTTCGTCGAATGGCTGGAAGAGCAGGGCTTGACCGGTAAGCGCATCTATCATTTCGGCACCGGCGGCCATCACTATGTCGGCATCCGCTGCGCCGAGCCCGAGCTGGACTGCACCGTGCTCGGGATCACCGCCTCGCCCAAGGAATACGAGGCCTTCGTCAAGCTGGCGATCGACAATCCGACAATCACCAAGACCTATTCAGCCTATTTCGGCGACATCTACACCAGCAACGCCCGACTGTTGCCGCGCTTCGACATCGTCACACTGTTCCACTCCTGCGAGTTCCGCAGCGAGAAGAACGACGCCTATGGCGCGCTGACCGATTTGGAGGTGATGCAGCTCTTCACCGACCAGACCGATGCCGGCGGCTACATCCTGTTCTACACCGGCTCCTTCGCCTATGAGAGTGCCAAGCCGATCATCGCGGACTGGGCGAAGTCGCGGCAAGTCGAGGAGATCGGCGAGTTCAAGACGCTGCGCGTCTTCCGCAAGACTGCCTGATCAGGCGAGAAGGCCGAGCCCTGGGCGCAGCCCGTCGAGCAGCGCCTGCCGGAACAGGGCGATCGGCTGCGCCAGTCGTCCTGCGGGCGGGCGGTGCAGCAGCCAGGAACGCACGCGCGGCCGGAAATCGGGCGCGTCGATGATCTCGACCGCGTCGCGCCATGGGCTGTTCTGGAAAGCCGCCGGCGTGACGATGCCGATGCCGTGGCCGCGCGCGACCAGCGACAGGCGCAGATCGGCGCTGAGTGCCTCGACCCCGACCTGGAAGTGGAGATGCGCCGCCTCGAATTGCTGGCGGATGAAGGCGCGAAAGCCGCAGCCATTGGCGTTCATCACCCAAGGATAGCCGGCCAGCATGGCGAGATCGGCTGGCCGCGGTACCTTTAGGGATGGCGCCGCGACCAGCAGCACCTCCTGCGGGCCGAGATCGTCGCAGGCGAGGCCATCCGGCGGGGCGAGCCCGTCGGCGAGGCAGAGCGCGGTCGCGTCGAGCTCGTTGCGCAGGGTCTGTTCGAGCAGCTGCGGCGACCAGCCCATGGTGATGCGTAAGGTCAGCTCCGGAAAGGTCGCGCGCAGCCGGTCGAGCGGCACCGCCAGCGCGGCCTCCGACAGATAGGGCATGATCCCGAGCCGGAACTCGCCGCGGATCTCGCCATCCGGCGCGACGCCCGCTTTCAGGTCCGCGACCGAGCGCAGCACGCGCAGGCCCTGCTCATAGGCCTCGCGCCCGGCATTGGTCGGCCGCAGCGGCTTGGATTGCCGGTCGAGCAGCACCGCGCCGAGGCCGTCTTCGAGGTTCTGGATGCGCCGGGTGACGCCGGGCTGCGTCAGGTTGAGCCTGGCCGAGGCGCCGATGATCGAGCCGGTCTCGACCACGGCGACATAGGCCTCCAGATCGCGCAGGTTCATAGCAAGCTCGCATAATCATTATAGTGACAATCGATTTGTAGCATAATGCTCAAAGGGAATAAAGTTTTCCGACAATATGCGTGTCAATATGTCGGAGCTGTCACCGTGTCCGCCCAAGATCAGGCTCTCTGCCAATCCCTGCCGAAGGCGCCCGAGGAGCACGGGCTATCGGCTGCGCTCATCTTGCTGTTCGCCATCGCGGTCGGCGTCATCGTCACCAACCTGTTCGCACCGCAGACGCTGGTCGGGGCGATCGGCGCGAGCTTCGGTCTGCCGGAGGTGGCGAGCGGCCTCGTCGCGATGGCGCCGTTGCTGGGCTATGCGGTCGGCCTCATCCTGCTGGTGCCGCTGGCAGATCTCGTCGAGAACCGCGTGCTGATCCTGCGCATGCTGGTTTGCGCGATCTTTGCCGCCGCGCTGGCCGCGGTCGCGCCAAGTCTGCCGGCGTTGCTCGTCCTGATGATCGCGCTCGGTGCAGCCTGCTCGGCCATTCAGATCCTGGTGCCGATCGCAGCCGCGATGGTGGCGCCAGCCAAGCGCGGCGCTGTGATCGGCGATGTGATGAGCGGCTTGATGGTCGGCATCCTGCTGGCGCGCCCGCTCGCCAGCCTCCTTGCCGATGCCTGGGGCTGGCGCGGCTTCTATGTCGTCAGCGCCGGCGCCATGGCACTGCTGGCCTTCGTCCTCGCCGGCAACCTGCCGCGCCGCTGGCCGGAAGCGCGAGTGAGCTATCCTGCTCTCATCACTTCGCTTTGGCATTTGTTGCGGCAGGAGCTGGTGCTGCGCCGGCGCGCGCTGTCGGCGGCGCTGGTGATGGCGAGCTTCAGCCTGATCTGGACGGTGGTCGCCCTGCGGCTGGTCCAGCCGCCCTTCCTGCTCGGCCAGCGCGGCATTGCCTTGTTCGCGCTGGTCGGAGCCGGTGGGGCATTGGCGACACCGTTCTTCGGGCGTTTTGGTGACCGTGGCTGGACCCGGCCTGCGACCCTGACGAGCCATCTCCTGCTGCTCGGAGCGTTGGCGCTGCTGGGCTGGGCCGGAACGAGCGAGCATCTCGCAATGCCGGTTGCCCTTGCCGGGCTCGGCCTCGGCGTCTTCCTGCTCGATATCGGCGTTACCGGCGACCAGACGCTCGGCCGTCGCGCAATTAACCTGCTGCAGCCGGAGGCGCGGGCCCGGCTGAACGGGCTGTTCGTCGGCATTTTCTTCCTCGGCGGCGCCCTAGGCTCGGCCCTGGCCGGCCTGAGCTGGGCCTGGGGCGGCTGGCTCGGCAGCTGTGGGGCTGCGGCCGTCTTCGGGCTGGCGGCGCTGTTCGTCGGCCGGCGTGCCTAATGCGCCGGCTTGTGCATCGCCGCGATTGGCGTTAGCTCTCGGCCATCGACCCACTCGAAACCAAGGAGGGCTGCGTGATCACGTTCTTTCGTCACCATCGTCAGCGCGGCCCCGTTCAGGCCCTGCAAGCCGGCTTGCAGGGCTGACCGCACAGGCGATCCTTTTTAGGTCTCTTCCAGGTCTGCCCTTCGTGAGGGCGTAGCGTCTTCGAGCCCGGAGCTCGGTCAGCTGCGCTCATCCTCTCATCGAGCCAGGCGTTCCGCATTCGTGGTGCTCGGGGCAAGGTCCCCGCCCGGATGATGGTGCGCGGCTCGGGCAGTTCCGAGACCACCCATGACCCTGATCACCCTGCGCAATCTCGGCGTCACGCTGGGCGCCCCGCTCTTTTCCGATCTTTCCTTCTCCCTCGTTGCCGGCGACCGCCTCGGCCTTGTCGCCGCCAATGGCCGCGGCAAGTCGACCTTGCTGCGCTGCCTCGTCGGCTCCCTTGAGCCGTCCGCCGGCGAGATCACCCGCTCGCGCGGCTTGCGCATCGGCCATGTCGAGCAGGATGCCCCGCCGCACTTGCTGGAGCAGCCCGTCGACCGACTGCTGCTCGACCAGTTGCCGGCCGACCAGCGCGAGAGCGAGCATTGGCGCGTCGAGGTCGCGCTCGATACGCTCGCTGTGCCCGCGGAATTGCGCCGCCGCCCGCTCGGGCAGTTGAGCGGCGGCTGGCAAAGGCTCGTCCTGCTCGCCCGCGCCGGCATCGCCGAGCCGGACCTGCTGCTGCTCGACGAGCCGACCAATCATCTCGATCTCGCCCGGATCGGCCTGCTGGAGAGCTGGCTCGCCGCCCTGCCGCGCGACATGGCGGTGATCCTGTCGAGCCATGACCGCGCCTTCCTCGACACGGCGACGAACCGGACGCTGTTCCTGCGCCAGGAGCGCTCGCAGTTGTTCGCGCTGCCCTACTCGCCAGCCCGCATCGCGCTCGACGAGACCGACGCGGCGACGGCGCGCCAGCACGAGCGCGACCTCAAGGCGGTCCAGCAGATGCGGCGGCAGGCGGCGAAGCTGAACAATCTCGGGATCAACTCCGGCAGCGATCTCCTGTTGAGCAAGACCAAGCAGCTCAAGCGCCGCGCCGACGAGCTCGAAGCGACAGCCCGCCCCGCCCATCGCGAACGCTCGGCCGGGGCGATCAGGCTCGCCAGCAGCGCGACCCATGTGCGGGCGCTGGTCGAGCTCGACGACGTCGCGGTCGAGACCCCGGACGGGCGGCCGCTGTTCAGGAGCGGCAAGCGCTGGATCAGCCCCGGCGACCGGATCGTGCTGCTCGGCCTGAACGGCGCCGGCAAGTCGCGCTTCATCGCCATGCTCCACGCCGCCATTCTCGGCGAGGGGCAGCCGGGCATCCGGGCGACGCCATCATTGGTCTTGGGCTATGCGAGCCAGAGCCTCGCCGAACTGCCCGATGCCGAGACGCCGCACGGCCTGATCAGCCGGCGCTTCGATGTCGGCGACCAGCCGGCCCGCGGCCTGCTCGCCGGTGCCGGCATCGTCATCGATCGCCAGACCGGGCCGATCGGCGCGCTCTCGGGCGGGCAGCGGGCAAGGCTCGCCATGCTGGCCTTGCGTCTCGCCCGGCCGAATTTCTATCTGCTGGACGAGCCGACCAACCATCTCGACATCGAGGGGCAGGAGGCGCTGGAGGCCGAGCTCACCGCCGGTGAGACCAGCTGCCTGCTGGTCTCGCATGACCGCAGCTTCGTCCGGGCGGTCGGCAACCGCTTCTGGCGGATCGAGAAGCGGAAGCTGGTCGAGGTCGACGATCCCGAAGCCTTCTTCCGGGCGGCGATGGAGGCGGCGGGCTGACCGCCACTGTCACGATCGTCGCCATGAGGCCGGCGCGTCCTGCGCCGGCCTCATGGCGCGCATTCGCCGCGCTGTCCCGTCTTGTGCATCGCGGCGAAGGCGCTATCTCTCGGGTCCGGCCGTCAGGCCAGCCGCCAGCAACCCGCCTTGCCTGCCGCAGCCGCGTGCGGGCGCAACCCGACAAGAGCATCGATGTCCTTCGGCCCGCACGAGCCAGGAATGCCGCTGCGCAAGCGCAGCCGCTGGTGGTGGCTCGGTCCGCTCGCCTCTTCGGTGATCTTCATCGCCTCGCTGGTGGTGCTCTACTACATCGTGCGTGAGATCGAGCCTGGCGAGCTCGCCCGAGCCTTCGCCAATGCCAGCCAGCGCCAGCTCCTGCTCGCGCTCGGCTTCACGGCGCTGAGCTATCTGCTGCTCACCGGCTATGATGCGCTGGCGCTGCGCCGGCTCGGCCTGTCGATCCCCTATCGGACCACGGCGCTCGCTTCCTTCACCAGCTATTCCGTCGCCTTCACGCTGGGCTTCCCGATCGTGACCGGCGGCACGGTGCGCTATTGGGTCTATGCGGCCAAGGGCGTGCGCGCCTCGGAAGTCGCGAGCCTCACCGTCATCGCCGGCCTGACCTTCTGGCTGGGGCTCGGCATGATCCTCTGCGCCAGCCTGTTCTATGCGACCGACTCGGTCGCAGTGCTGGCGCGCACCTCGCCGCTGGTGATCCAGGCGGTCGGTGCTGCCGTGGCGATCGGCACGGCCGGCTATCTCTTCTGGGTCGCGACGGGCGAGCGGACCTTGCGGGTCAGCGGCTGGAACCTACCGCTGCCGGGCCTCGGCGTCACGCTGGCGCAGATGCTGCTCGGCGCTGCCGAAGTCTGTGCCGCTGCCGCCGTGCTCTATGTGCTGCTGCCGGGCGGCCACAACCTGCCCTATGAGAGCTTCCTGGCGGCCTATATCTTCGCCTGCCTGGTCGGCATCGCCAGCCACGCGCCGGGCGGGCTCGGCGTCTTCGAGGCGACGATGCTGATCGCGCTGAGCCGGCTGCCCTTCGAGCAGGTGCTCGGCGCGCTGCTGCTCTTCCGCATCATCTATTACATCCTGCCCTTCATTCTGGCGCTGGTGCTGCTGGCGTTGAACGAGATGATCCGCCGTATCCGGCGGCACGAGATCTGAGGCGCCGCCCTACGGACCCATCGGGTGAGCGCGCCTTGACGCGGACGCCGGCCGACGCCACCTCGTTCATGCCGGGTATTGTCGAGGACGCTGCCGGCTTACGGGAAGAGCAGTGGACGCGACGAGCCTCATCGACGAAATCTACGAGGCCGCCGTCGTGCCGGAGCGATGGGCTGATGTGCTCGACCGGCTGGCGGCGAAGGCCGGCGGTGTCGGCACGATCCTGTTCGCGGCCTCGCCGAACCGGTTCCAGTGGACCTCCTCACAGGCCATCCAGGCTGTCACGGCCGAATGGGTCGCCTCGCCTTTCGTCGCGGACAATCTGCGGGGCAAGCGCCTGGTTCCGCTCTACGAACCGCGTTTCCTGACCGATCTCGACGCGATCGCGCCCGAAGAGCTGGAGCAGGATCCGTTCTATCGCGATTTCCTGCGGCCGCGCGGCTGGGGTTGGTGCGTCGGCACCTCGATCCGCTCGACCAGCGGCGACAGCATCGTCTTCTCGATCGAGCGCCTCTATGCCGACGGCCCGGTTCCGCGCGAGACGGCCGCGGCGCTCGACCAGTTCCGCCCTCATCTGGCGCGGGCTTCGATCATCGCGGCGCGCCTCGGCCTCGAACGGGCGCGCGCCAGCGTCGCGGCACTGGAGCTGATCGGCTTGCCGGCGGCGATCATCACCGGCCGCCACAGCGTGCTGGCGGCCAATGAGCTGATCACCGCCTGCGGAGCGTTCGAGATCGGCGCCTTCGACCGCGTGCGTCTCTCCGATCCCATGGCGAACGAGCGCCTGCAGCTGCATCTCGACGTGGCCGGGGATGCCGGCCTGTCGTTCCCGATCCGGGCGACCGGCGGAAGGCCCGCTTTCGTCGCGCATTTGGTCCCGCTCAGGCGGGCCGGGCTCGACGTCTTCTCCGGCGCGGCCCAGCTGTTCTACCTGACCGAGGTCGGGCGCGGCGCGGCGCCGTCCGCCGCCATCCTCGAAGCCCTGTTCGACCTCAGCCCCGCGGAAGCCAAGGTCACGCGGCTGCTCCTGTCGGGCGGCACGGTCGCCGGCATCGCCAGCAGCCACAAGATCCAGCCCGAAACCGTGCGGGGCCAGCTCAAATCCGTCTTCGCGAAGACGGGTGTGCGCCGCCAGGCCGAGCTGATCCAGCTCCTCGGTGGCATCCAGGCTCCCGGTGCGCCGGGCTTCGACCTGTCGGGGTCGATCGCAGGCGAATAGCAGTTGGTCGTGCGCGGGGAATTGCGCTGCACCACCGCTCCGGCATAAGACGCCTCGCCGCAGGCCACGCAAGGGCAGGAGCCGCATGCACGCTTTGGTCGACCCAAAGGCGCCGGTCACGGCGGCGCTGATCGAGGCCATCGGCGTTCCCGCCGTGCTGCTCGACCCGCAGGGCGTGATCCAGGCGCTGAGCCCGACCGCGCCGGCGCTGGTCACGGCGCTCGCCAAGGGCAAGCCGCTCGCTTTGGTGATGCGCGATCCCGATCTGATCGATGCGATCGAGCAGGTCTCGCGTCATGGCGGCCGCCGCGCCGTCGAATTGATCGAGCGCGTCCCGGTCGAGCGCACCTTCCGCATCCATATCGCCGCGCTCGCCGGCAGCGGCTGGCGCCGGGCCGTGCTCCTCACCTTCGAGGACCTCAGCGAGCAGCGCATGACCGAGCGCATGCGCGTCGATTTCGTCGCCAATGCCAGCCACGAACTGCGCACGCCGCTCGCCTCCGTGCTCGGCTTCGTCGAGACCCTGCAGGGGCCGGCGCGCAACGATGCCGTGGCGCGCGACCGCTTCCTGGCGATCATGCGCGAGCAGGGCCTGCGCATGGCCCGCCTCGTCGACGACCTGCTCTCGCTGTCGCGCATCGAACTGCGCGCCCATCTCGCGCCGGAGACGCCGGTCGACCTCGCCAGCATCGCCCGCGAGATCCTGGATTCGCTCGTGCTGATGGCGCGCGAGCGCGAGGTGACGCTGAAGCTCGACGTGCCCAAGCAGCCCGTCACCGTCGCCGGCGACCGCGACGAATTGCTGCGGCTGATGGAAAACCTGGTCGAGAACGCGATCAAATACGGCCAGCGCGGCGGCGAGGTCGGCATCATCGTCGCGATAACGGGCGAGGAGGCCAGCCTCAGCGTGCGCGACGACGGTCCCGGCATCGCGCCGGAGCACCTGCCGCGCCTGACCGAGCGCTTCTACCGCGTCGACACCGCCGCGAGCCGCGAGGCCGGTGGCACCGGCCTCGGCCTTGCGATCGTCAAGCATATCGTCCTGCGCCATCGCGGCCGCCTGACCATCGAGAGCGTGGTCGGCCAGGGGGCCACCTTCCGGGCGATCCTGCCGCGCTTGCCCGAGCCGAGCCGTTAACGATTTGTGACGAGGCCCGGCGCGCTTTCATGACTATGTGTCATGCAGCTGTCATATAGCCGGTGTTCTAGCAGGGCCGCTGCACTTGCGATCCAGAGAGGACATCTGATGCGCAAACTTCTCATTCTCACGGCCGCTGCCATCGGCCTGACGGGCGCTGCCCAGGCTGCCGACATCACCGGCGCCGGCGCGACCTTCCCCTTCCCGATCTATTCGAAGTGGGCCGAGGCCTACAAGAAGGAGAGCGGCGTCGGCCTGAACTACCAGTCGATCGGCTCGGGTGGCGGCATCCGCCAGATCAAGGCGAAGACCGTCGCCTTCGGCGCCACCGACGCCCCGCTCAAGGGCGAGGAGCTGACCAAGGACGGCCTGATCCAGTTCCCGACCGTGATGGGCGGCGTCGTCCCCGCGATCAACATCGCCGGCGTCGAGCCCGGCAAGCTCAAGCTCTCGGGCGAGCTGATCGCCGAGATCTATCTCGGCAACATCAAGAAGTGGAACGACCCGAAGATCGTTGCGCTGAACGCCGATCTGAAGCTGCCCGACGCCAACATCAACCCGGTCTACCGTTCGGACGGCTCGGGCACGACCTTCGTCTTCACCGACTACCTCTCCAAGGTCTCGGCCGATTGGAAGTCGAAGATCGGCACCAACACCGCCGTGCAGTGGCCGGTCGGGATCGGCGGCAAGGGCAATGAGGGCGTCTCGGCCTCGGTCAAGCAGGTCGCCAACTCGATCGGCTACGTTGAATACGCCTACGCCAAGCAGAACAAGCTGGCCCACGCCCTCGTCAAGAACGCCGACGGCAACTTCCCGGCTCCGGACGACAAGGCCTTCCAGGCCGCTGCCGCCAACGCCAACTGGAACGAGGCTCCCGGCTTCGGCATCTCGCTGAACAACCAGAAGGGCGCCCAGGCCTGGCCGATCACCTCCGCCACCTTCCTGCTCGTGCACGCCAAGCCCGAGAAGCCGGAAGAGGTGCAGGCCGCGCTGAAGTTCGTCGACTGGGCCTATAAGAGCGGCGACCAGCTCGCCCTCGACCTCGACTACGTGCCGCTCCCGGCGAACGTCAAGGATCAGGTCCGCAACGCCTGGAAGGGCGTCACCGACCCGGCGGGCAAGCCGATCTTCTGATCGCTCCCGCGTGACGATACGGGGCGGGGGCCGGACAACGGCCCCCGCTTCCGCGACGACCAGAGCCTCGTTTCGCCCCGATAGTCGCCTTTCGAGACCGGAGTAACCACGGATGTCTGCCGTGACCGATCAGTTCGCCGTGCCGAGTGCGCCGGTGCGCAAGACCCCGATGGGGACCTTCGATCTCATCTTCCGCAATGCCAGCTTCCTGGCGGCGCTGTTCGTGCTGGTGCTGCTCGCCGGCATCATGCTCTCGATGGTCATCGGCGGCTGGCCGGCCTTCCGCGAATTCGGCCTCGGCTTCCTGACCTCCAGCGTCTGGGACACCCAGAACGAGCAATACGGCGCCTGGCCCGCCATCGTCGGCACCCTCTCGACCGCGCTGATCGCGCTCGTCGTCGGCGTCCCGCTCTCGCTGGGGATCGCCGTCTTCCTGACCCAGCTCGCGCCGCCCTGGTTCAAGCAGCCGGTCTCGACCGCGATCGAGCTGCTCGCCGCCGTGCCCTCGATCATCTATGGCATGTGGGGTCTGTTCGTCTTCGCGCCGCTGTTTGCCGCCTATGTCCAGATCCCGCTCTCGAACATCGTCGAGGGCATGCCGATCATCGGCACTGTCCTCTATTCGCGCTCGCCTTCGGGCCTGGGCATCCTGACCGCCGGGATCATCCTGGCCTTCATGATCATCCCCTTCATCGCCTCGATCACGCGCGACATGCTCGACCAGATCCCCTCGGTGCTGCGCGAGAGCGCCTATGGCATCGGCGCCACGACCTGGGAGGTCGTGCGCCATGTCCTGGTGCCGCAGGCCGGCGTCTCGATCATCGGCGCGATCATGCTCGGCCTTGGCCGCGCCCTCGGCGAGACCATGGCGGTCACCTTCGTCGTCGGCAATGCCAACCGGCTCTCGGGCTCGATCATGGATCCGGGCTCGACCATCGCCTCGCGCATCGCCAACGAGTTCAACGAGGCGCTCGGCCTGCAGCTCAACTCGCTGATCGCGCTCGGCTGCATCCTGTTCTTCGTCACCTTCGTCGTCCTCGTCATCGCGCGCCTCCTGGTTGCGCGGGTGAAGCGCTACTGAGCGGAGCTGGACCCATGACCATGGCGACATCCACCAAGACCATGACCGCTCCGCATGTCGAATGGGGCCGGGTGCGCCCGGCGCGCCGCACGGCCGACCGGATGATGAAGATCATCGCGACGAGCTTCACCCTGATCGCGATCGTCGTGCTGTTCTGGATCCTCGGCATGCTGATCGTGAAGGGTCTGGGCGGGCTCTCCGCCGCGACTTTCACCCAGATCACGCCTGGGCCGGGCACCGAGGGCGGCGGCCTGGCCAACGCCATCGTCGGCTCGATCGTGCTGACCTTCCTCGGCATCGCCGTGGCGACGCCGATCGGCGTGCTCGCCGGCACCTATCTCGCCGAATACGGCAAGGCCTCCAAGCTCGCCGACCTCATCCGCTTCATCAACGACATCCTGCTCTCGGCGCCCTCGATCCTGATCGGCCTGTTCGTCTATGTGATCATGGTCGAGCCGTTCCGCGGCTATTCCGGCTGGGCCGGCGGCGTCGCTCTCGGCATCATCGCGATTCCCGTGATCGTGCGCACCACCGAGGACATGCTGCGCCTCGTCCCCGGTTCGCTGCGCGAGGCCGGGGCGGCCCTCGGCGCCCCGCCCTCGGTCGTCATCACCTCGGTGACCTGGCGTGCGGCGAAGTCGGGCATGGTCACCGGCATCCTGCTGGCCCTCGCCCGCATCGCCGGCGAGACCGCGCCGTTGATCTTCACCGCGCTCAACAACAATTTCTGGTTCTCGCCGAACCTGGTCGGCGGCGTCTCCAACCTGCCGGTGACGATCTACCAGTTCGCCTCAGCCCCTTACGAGAACTGGCAGCAGCTGGCCTGGGCGGGCTCGCTGATCATCACCGTCTCAATCCTCGTGCTTTCCATCATCGCCCGGCGCATCGTGCGCGGCGGCAAGTGATCAGCGTCCGATCGGAAGGACCATGCAGATGCTCTCGACCCTGGAACTGAGCCCGCAGACGCTGGATGCCGAGGCTCCCGTCCGCATCGCCGTCAAGAACCTCGATTTCTACTACGGCGAGCACAAGGCGCTGAAGAACATCAACCTCGACTTCCGCGACCGGCACGTCACCGCGCTGATCGGCCCGTCCGGCTGCGGCAAGTCGACCCTGCTGCGTATCTTCAACCGGATCTACTCGCTCTATCCCGAGCAGAAGGCCACCGGCGAGATCCTGCTCGACGGCCGCAACATCATCTCCAACAACGTCGACGTGAACGAATTGCGTTCGCGCATCGGCATGGTCTTCCAGAAGCCGACGCCCTTCCCGATGTCGATCTACGACAATGTCGCCTTCGGCATCCGCCTCTACGAGAAGCCGCCGAAGTCGGAGCTCGACGACCGTGTCGAAGGCGCGCTGCGCCGCGCCGCCCTCTGGGACGAGGTCAAGGACAAGCTGAAGAGCTCCGGCATGGGCCTCTCCGGCGGCCAGCAGCAGCGCCTCTGCATTGCCCGCACCATCGCCCAGAAGCCCGAGGTCATCCTGTTTGACGAGCCGACCTCGGCGCTCGACCCGATCTCGACCGGCAAGATCGAGGACCTGCTGGAGCAGCTGAAGAGCGACTTCACCATCGTCATCGTCACCCACAACATGCAGCAGGCGGCGCGCATCTCGCAGTACACCGCCTTCATGTATCTCGGCGAGGTGATCGAGTTCGACGCGACCAACACCATCTTCATGAACCCGCACAAGAAGCAGACGCAGGACTACGTCACCGGCCGTTTCGGCTGACGTCCTCAGCGCCAGCCAGCACCGAAGGATACGCCCGATGTCGGATCAACATATCGTCCGCTCCTACGATGCCGATCTCGAGGGCCTGCGCCGCAGCCTCGCCGAGATGGGCGGCATGTCCGAGCGCATGCTCGGCGACTCCACCGTGGCGCTGGTGCGCCGCGACACCGCGCTCGCCCAGAAGATCATCAGCGCCGACCAGCGCCTCGACAATCTCCAGCGCGAGGTCGAGGAGAAGGCGGTGCTGACCATCGCCCGCCGCCAGCCGCTGGCCAACGACCTGCGCGAGCTGATCTCGGCGATCCGCATCGCCGCCGACATCGAGCGCGTCGGCGACCTCGCCAAGAACATCGCCAAGCGCGCCGTCGCGATCTCCGGCCAGTTCTCGCCGCCGCATCGCGCCGTGGTCGGGCTGGAGCATATGAGCCGCCTGGTCCAGGCCCAACTCAAGGACGTGCTCGACGCCTATGCCGCCAGCAACGAGCAGAAGGCGATGGAGGTCTGGCGCCGCGACGACGAGATCGACGCGCTCTACACCTCGCTGTTCCGCGAGCTCCTGACCTATATGATGGAGGATCCGCGCAACATCACCTTCTGCACGCATCTCCTGTTCTGCGCGAAGAACGTCGAGCGCATCGGCGACCATACCACCAACATCGCCGAGACCATCCACTACCTCGTCACCGGCCAGTCCATCGACGAGACCCGGCCGAAGCTCGACACCACCAACATCCTCGTCGACCTGCCGGCGGCCAATGGCTGAACCGGCGGGCGGCGCGCTTTCCGTTCAGCCGGAATCGGCTGAACGATCAGAATTCGCGCAGTTGAAAAGTTGGAGCATGTTCTGATCGCAAAAGTGGTTTCCACTTTTGCGGAACAGGCTCCGAGCGAAAGCGAGACGTAATGCCTGCACGCATCCTGATCGTCGAGGACGAGGAGCCGCTCACCCTGCTGCTGCGCTACAATCTCGAGGCCGAGGGCTTTGAGGTCGACAGCGTGGCGCGTGGCGACGACGCCGAACTGCATCTGCGCGACCATACGCCCGATCTCGTCCTGCTCGACTGGATGCTGCCGGGCCTCTCCGGCATCGAGCTCTGCCGGCGTCTGCGCACCCGCCGCGACACCGAGCGCGTGCCGATCATCATGCTGACTGCCCGCGGCGAGGAGACCGAGCGCGTGCGCGGCCTCGCCACCGGCGCCGACGACTATGTCGTCAAGCCGTTCTCGCTGCCCGAGCTGATCGCCCGCATCCAGGCCCTGCTGCGTCGCGCCAAGCCCGGCCATGTCGCCGGCCTGCTCGCCGCCGGCGATCTCGAGCTCGACCGTACGACGCGGCGCGTCCGCCGTGCCGGCGCCGAACTGCATCTCGGCCCGACCGAGTTCCGTCTGCTCGAATTCCTGATGCAGGCGCCGGGCCGGGTCTATTCGCGGGCGCAGTTGCTCGATGCCGTCTGGGGCCGCGACGTCTATATCGACGAGCGCACCGTCGACGTCCATGTCGGGCGTCTGCGCAAGGCGATCACGCCCGCCAACGCCAAGGACCCGCTGCGCACCGTGCGCGGCGCCGGCTACGCCTTCGATGAGACGTTTGCGCGCGGCTGAGCGCTTCGATCAGCGCGGCGCGGCGATGATCACCGCCGCGCCGGCGAGGCAGAGAACGGCTCCCGCGAGATCATAGCGATCCGGCGCGACCTTCTCGACCAGCGCCATCCAGGCCAGCGACGCCATGATGTAGATGCCGCCATAGGCGGCGAAGGCGCGCCCGGCGGCGGGGCTGTCGACCAGGGTCAGCAGCCAGGCGAAGACCGCGAGAAAGACGAGTCCCGGCAGCAGCCACCAGACCGGCTTGTCGAGCTTCAGCCAGGCCCAGAAGGCGAAGCAGCCGGCGATTTCCGCCAGCGCCGCGGCGGCATAGATCGCCAGGGTCGTCATGGGCGCTCCCACTCATTCCAGCCATGAAAAAGCCGGCCACGAGGGCCGGCTTTTCAGCGTCCAAACATGCCGCCCACTCAGGCGCGAATGGCCTTGCGGTCGCGGCGGCGGTCGGCTGCCGGCTGGTAGGCGATGCGGGCGTGATAGGCGCAATAGGGCAGGCCGGTGGCGCTGCGGCCGCCGCAGAAGCGGAACTCCGGCGTGGTCGGGTCGCCCATTGGCCAGCGGCACATATATTCGCGCAGGTCCATGATCGTGACCCGCTCGGAGAACGGCACGACCACGTCCTCGGCCGGCGCCGGAGCGCGTTCGACCTGGGCTTCGGCTTCGATCTGTGGCGCGAACTGCGGGGCGAGCGCGGTGTTGCCGCGGGTCAGGCCTGCGTTGCCACTGCTCTGGTGGCCGGCCGGATGGCTCGGCGGACGGGCGGCCGGCTTGCGCGGACGCGGCGCGGCAGAGCCCGGGCTCTTGGCCCGGCCGGACAGGCCGAGGCGATGGACCTTCCCGATGACGGCGTTGCGCGTGACATTGCCAAGCTCGGCGGCGATCTGGCTCGCGCTCAGGCCGTCATTCCAGAGCTTCTTGAGCAGTTCGACGCGTTCGTCGGTCCAGGCTCCGGCTTCGGTCATGGGGTTGCACCTGTCTTCGTCATGCTCCGCCAGCAAGCCGGCGAGGCATAGGGAGAGATCATGGCGGAATCCGATACCGGCAGCGCCCGTCGCTAAACGGAAGCCGTTACGCCCGGAACTGACGATACAGGAGACGCCGCACGAGATGTCGTATCTGACGAAGAAGACCATACAAGATGGCCTGACTCGGCCACAAGAGTCGCCGAATCGTAATTCGGCTTTTCCCCAGCCAATCGCCGCAGATGGTCCGGCAGTGAGTCCAATCGGCAACGCTGCCGCGAGGTCAGCCGCAATTGACAGGGCCGGGCCGGTTTTGCATAGTCTCACGACGCAGCCGCCCTCAAGGGGCGGCGCTTATGTTTTTGAGCGATCGGGATTTTCCTTCGATGCGGCTTGACGCGCGACGAGACGGCGGGAACGGCCAGCGACGATAATGTCGCCGGCGGGTCGCATCGTGCCGGCATCATGCCGCCTTGCGTCCCACCCTGCCGTTCCCGGCCCGAGATTCCGCGCTACCCTCCTGTCTCGCCGCAAGGATTTCGCTCGATGAGCACCGCTTCCGCTTCTTCCGTTCTCCTGCCGACCTATGCCCGGGCCCCGATCGCGCTCGAGCGCGGCGAAGGCGCCTGGGCGATCACCGCCGATGGCACCCGCTATCTCGATTTCGGCGCCGGCATCGCCGTCAATTCGCTCGGCCACGCCCATCCGCATCTGGTCGAGGCGCTGACCCAGCAGGCTCAGCGCATCTGGCACACCTCGAACCTCTACACGATGCCCGACGGCGAGAAGCTCGCCCGCCGGCTCTGCGAGGCGACCTTCGCCGAGCGCGTCTTCTTCACCAATTCGGGCGCCGAGGCGAACGAGTGCGCGATCAAGATGGCGCGCAAGTACCACGCCGCGAAGGGCCATCCCGAGCGCTACCGGATCGTCACCTTCGAGGGCGCCTTCCATGGCCGCACGCTCGCGACCATCGCCGCCGGCGGCCAGCAGAAATACATCGACGGCTTCGGCCCGAAGGTCGACGGCTTCGATCAGGTGCCATTCGACGACGAGGCGGCGCTGAAGGCCGCGATCGGGCCTGAGACCGCCGCGCTGATGATCGAGCCGATCCAGGGCGAGGGCGGCCTGCGCTCGGTGCCGATGCGCTTCCTCAGGCGCCTGCGCGAGCTCTGCGACGAGCACGGCCTGATGCTGATCTTCGACGAGATCCAGACCGGCGTCGGCCGTACCGGCAAGTTCTTCGCCTATGAGCACTATGGCGTCGCGCCCGACATCATGTCGATCGCCAAGGGCATCGGCGGCGGCTTCCCGATGGGCGCCTGCCTCGCCACCGAGGAGGCCGCCTCCGGCATGACGCTCGGCACGCATGGCACCACCTTCGGCGGCAATCCGCTCGCCATGGCGGTCGGCAACGCCGTGCTCGATGTCATCCTGGCGCCTGGCTTCCTCGACCATGTCCAGAAGACGGCGCTGCGCCTGCGCCAGTCGCTGGCCCAGCTCAAGGACCAGCATCCGCAGGTGATCGAGGAGATCCGCGGCGAGGGGCTGATGCTCGGCCTCAAGCTCAAGACCCTGAATACCGATTTCGTCGCCCAGGCCCGGGCCGCCGGCCTGCTCGTGGTCGCGGCTGGCGACAATGTCGTGCGCCTGCTGCCGCCCTTGATCATCGGCGAGAGCGATGTGGCCGAGGCGGTGGCGCGGCTCGACAAGGCGGCAGGTGCGGTCGAGGCGGAGCTCGCCCGGCCGGCGGCGGAGTGAGCATGATGTCTGCGACGCGTCATTTTCTCGATCTCTCGGATTTCTCCGCCGGCGAGCTGAGGTCGATCCTCAAGGCCGGCGAGGAGATCAAGGCCCGCAGGCGCACGCCGGCGGCAGCCGGCGACCGCCTGCTCGAGGGCAAGGTCATCGCCATGATCTTCGAGCAGCCCTCGCTGCGGACCCGCGTCTCCTTCGATGTCGGCATCCGCGAGCTCGGCGGCTCGCCGATGATGGTGACGGGCCAGGAGATCGAGCTCGGCGAGCGCGAGACCATCGCCGACACCGCCCGCGTGCTGTCGCGCTATGTCGATGCGATCATGATCCGGATGCTCGACCATGATTCCGTGGTCGAGATGGCGAAATACGCCACCGTGCCGGTGATCAACGGCCTGACCAAGCGCCAGCACCCCTGCCAGGTCATGGCCGATGTCATGACCTTCGAGGAGCGCAAGGGCTCGATCAAGGGCAAGCGCATCGCCTGGACCGGCGACACCAACAATGTCCTGACCTCCTGGGTCCATGCCGCCGGCCGGCTCGATTTCGAGCTCGCCATCGCGACGCCCGAGGAGCTGGCGCCGCCGCCGGCCCTGCTCGACTGGGCCCGCAAGCAGGGCGCGAAGCTGCAGTTGACCACTCGCCCCGAGGCGGCGGTCGAGGGCGCCGATTGCGTCATCACCGATTGCTGGGTCTCGATGGGCGACGAGGAAGGCACGCGCCACAACCTGCTGCGGCCCTACCAGGTCGATGAGCGCCTGCTCGGCCGTGCCGAGAAGGATGCGATCTTCATGCACTGCCTGCCGGCTTCGCGTGGCGAGGAAGTGACCGATCAGGTCATGGACGGCCCGCAATCGGCCGTCTTCGACGAGGCCGAGAACCGGCTGCATGCCCAGAAGGGCATCCTGGCCTGGTGCTTCGGCGGAGTGGCGGCCTGATGGCGGACGCTTCGCCCGCGGGCGCACCCGACGATCGGGTGCTGCCTTTCGCCGTGCCGGAGCTCGACCTGCGTGGCCGGGTCGTCCGGCTCGGCGCTTCGCTCGACCAGGTCCTTGAACGGCATCATTATCCCGAGCCTGTCGCGCGCGTCGTCGCCGAGGCGGCAGCACTGACCGTCATGCTCGGCACGACGCTGAAGGGCGAGGGGCGCTTCCAGCTCCAGACCAAGAGCGACGGGCCGGTCTCGATGCTGGTCGTCGATTTCAACGCGCCTGACTGCTACCGCGCCATGGCCCGCTACGACGCCGACCGTCTGGCGGCGGCGGTCGACGCGAACGCGACCTCGACTGGCGAGCTGCTCGGCAAGGGCCACCTCGCCATGACCGTCGACCAGGGCACGGATGCGACGCGCTATCAGGGCATCGTCGCGCTCGACGGGCAGAGCCTGGAAGAGGCCGGCCATCAATATTTCCGCCAGTCCGAGCAGATTCCGAGCCGGATTCGCTTGGGCGTCGGCACGGTCTTGACCGGCGGCGGCCTCGCCTGGCGTGCCGGCGGGCTGATCGTCCAGTTCATGCCGACCTCGCCAGAGCGCCTGCGCGCCGCCGATCTCCACCCTGGCGATGCGCCCGAGGGCCATGAGATTCTCGCCGCCGGCGACGATGACGGCATTACCGACGACGCCTGGGCCGAGGCGCGCTCCCTCGTGGGGACGATCGAGCATCACGAATTGCTCGATCCGCTCCTGGAGAGCGAGCGCCTGCTCTACCGGCTCTTCCATGAGCGCGGTGCCCATGTCTTCGAGCCCGTCGCGGTGCACGAGGCCTGCCGCTGCTCGCGCGAGCGCGTGCTCGGCATGCTCAAGGGGTTTTCGGCGGACGACCGCAAGGCGATGATCGCCGATGACGGCTCGCTCGGCGTCACCTGCGAATTCTGCTCGCGCCGCTACGAGTTTGATCCGGCCGAGGTCGAGGCGGAGATTTCGGCGGGGGAGTGAAGGGCTCGGCGTCATGCTCGCCCTTGTGGCGAGCATCTCAGGCCGGAGAAGCCTCCGTCTAGCGCCTCCTCGTCAGGAGATTCTCGGGTCTGCGCTGCGCTTCGCCCGAGAATGACGGCGCTTCAGCCCACCCGGCACTCCGCCATCAGCTTGCGCATGAAGGCCTCGCCCGCGGCGAACTGCTCCAGCGTGATGTATTCGTCCGGCTGGTGCGCCTGGTCGATCGAGCCGGGGCCGCAGACGATCGTCGGCAACCCTGCGCGCTGGAAATGCCCGGCCTCGGTGGCGTAGGCGACGGCGATGGTGCGGTTGCGACCGGCAAGGCGCATCACCAGCGTCTCGGCCTCCGAGCCGGGATCGGGGGCAAGGCCCGGCACGTCCGAGCTCATCACCGTCTCGATCGTCGCCGACGGTGCGGTCCTGCGCATCCGCGCCAGCACCTCGTCCGACAGCTTGGCGAAGCGGGCCGGCACCTCCTCGGGATCGGAGCCCGGCAGCGTGCGCACCTCCCAGGCGAGGTCGCAGCGATCGGCCAGGATGTTGCGGGCGATGCCGCCATGGAACTTGCCGATATGGACGGTGTCATAGGGCGGATCGAAGCGGCCGCTCTCGTCGATCCGGCCCTCGCGCTCGTCGGCCATGGCGACGAGGCCGGCGGCGAGGCGGGTGCCGGCATGGACGGCGCTGGCGCCGAGATGCGGCTTCGAGGAGTGCGCGGCAAAGCCGGTGATCGCGGTGAAGAAGGTGCGGATGCCCTTATGCGCATCGGCGAGTTCGAGCGAGGTCGGCTCGCCGACGATGACGGCGCGTGGGCGTGGCAGGCTCTTGCCCATCGCGGCGATGCCGTCGACGACGCCGAGGCAGGTCACCTCCTCGTCATAGGAAAAGAACAGGTGGATCGGCGTCTTGAGGTCTGCGGCGAGGAAATCCGGCACCAGCGCCAGGGCCAGCGCGACGAAGCCCTTCATGTCGACCGAGCCGCGGCCATAGGCTTTGCCGTCCTCGACATGCAGGGTGAACGGATCGCGCGACCAGGCCTGGCCCTCGACCGGCACGACGTCGGTATGGCCGGAGAGGACGATGCCGCCCTTGTCCTGCGGGCCGATCGTGGCGAACAGCGCCGCCTTGTCGCCGGTCGCGTTCGGGAAGCGCACGGACGGCACGCCCCAGCCGGTGAGGTATTCCTCGACGAAGGCGATCAGGTCGAGATTGGATTTGTGGCTCACCGTGTCGAAGGCGACGAGGCGGGCGAGCATGTCGAGCGGCTGGTAGCGCTGCCCGGTTGGGGTTGCGGTCGTCAATGCAGAACCTTCTTTACATAGGGCGAGTCGAGCGGGAACAGCGGCACCTCGACATCGAAGCGCGCGCCGTCCTCGCCGAGCATGGCATAGACGCCCCGCATGCTGCCGTCGGGCGTCATCAGCGGGCAGCCGGAGGTGTAGCTGAAGCGCTCGCCGGGCTGCAGCACCGGCTGCTGGCCGATCACGCCCTCGCCGCGGACCTCATGGACCTCGCCGCGCCCGTCGGTGATGACCCAGTGGCGCGTCATCAACTGCATGGTGCGCGACGAGAGGTTCTCGATCTCGATGGTATAGGCCCAGAAATAGCGGCTCTGGTCCGGCGTGGACTCGTTGTCCATGAACTTGGGCGAGGCGGTGACGCGCACGCCATGCGTTTCGGCCTGGTACATGATCGCGGCTCCGTGCCGTCTGCGCGCGGCGCGCGCCGGGGCGGCGGGAAGGCCTTGTTATGACCTGGGACGGCGCAGCGTCAATGCTGCCAACAGGCTGTAGAACCGATGACCCGCGGTTCCGGCATGTGGACAACCTGATGCCGGACTCGCCAGCGCCATCCCGGTGCGGCAGGAAGAACGATCAATCTCGCGGCGGGCCGCCTTTGCGCCGCACTCAACAAGGTGGTCTGATAGCGCCATGGCGACATCGCCCGACATGCTGGCTGAGATCGCGACCGCGCCGGCTTCGCTCGCCGGCCCTTCCGGCGTGCTGCCGCGCCAGGATATCCGCAAGCTCGTCCATCGCGGCATGGTCCGCTCGACCTCCGGCGCTTTCTCCGAGAGCCAGTACCAGCCGGCGAGCCTCGACCTCAGGCTTGGCCACAAGGCCTATCGCGTCCGCGCCAGCTTCCTGCCCGGCCCGAACAAGAGCGTCGCCCAGATGCTCGTCGATTTGACCCAGGACGAGGTCTCGCTCGAAGAGGGCGCGATCCTCGAGAAGAACTGCGTCTATGTCGTCGAGCTGATGGAGTCGCTGCACGACCTGCCGGCGACGATCTCCGCCTTCGCCAATCCGAAAAGCTCGACCGGCCGGCTCGACGTCTTCACCCGCCTGATCGCCGACCGCAGCGAAGCCTTCGACAGCGTCGCCGGCGGCTATTCCGGCAAGCTCTATGCTGAGATCTCGCCGTCGAGCTTCTCGATCAAGGTACGCAAGGGCAGCCGCCTCAACCAGTTGCGCTTCCGCCGCCGCGGCTCCGGCCAGGAGGAGGCGGAGGGCTTCCGCGTCTCCGATCGGGAGCTGCGCGAGGTCCATCGCCACACGGCTCTGGTCGATGGTCCCGCGACCATCCGCAACGGCCTGCTGTTCAGCATCCATCTCGGCGACGCCGAGGGCGAGGTCATCGGCTACCAGGCCCAGCGCTTCACCGATGTAATCGATGTCGACCGCGTCGGCGGCTACGAGATCGACGATTTCTGGACGCCGATCCCGGCCAAGCGCAAGCGGCTGATCCTCGATCCGCACCAGTTCTACATCCTCGCCTCGAAGGAGCGGATCCACATCCCGCCGGCCTTCGCCGCCGAGATGGCGCCGATCGATCCCGCAATGGGCGAGTTCCGCGTCCATTATGCCGGCTTCTTCGATCCGGGCTTCGGAGTCGGTGCCGGCGGCGTGCCCGGCAGCCGCGGCGTGCTCGAGGTCAGGAGCCATGAGGTGCCCTTCCTGCTCGAGGACGGGCAGGTGGTCGGGCGCCTCGCCTTCGAGCGCATGGCGGCCGAACCCGACGCCCTCTACGGCGCGATCGGCACCTCCAACTACCAGGGCCAGGCGCTGAAGCTTTCCAAGCATTTCCGCTCGGCTTGAGCGGCGATTTGGCGGCCGGCTCAACCCTTCCTTAGCCGCAAATCTGCAACTGGCGCAGGAAGATTGCCCGTTCGGCAACCTACCGGGCGACAAAATGGCGATTCCGTGTCAGATGGCAGCAAGCGCCGATGGCGTTGCCGGCCGCTGGCCGGCGGCGTGTTCATGCTTGTGTCACCGGCGGGAGGCTTCGACCGCCTTCCGTTTCATGGCTTTCGTGGCCAAACGTCTACAGGGAAAGGATTTCTCATGCGCGCCCTCATCATCGCCGGCGTTCTCGCCGCCGCCCTCGGCGGCTGCCAGAGCGTCGAGCAGTCGGCGGCCGAGTCGGACCAGGTCTGCCTCGATGCCGGCCACCGCCCCGGCACCCGCGCGTTCGAGCGCTGCCGCAGCGAGGTGTTCCAGAGCTTCCGCCGCTCCAACGCCCAGGCCAGCAACGCGGTCGCGGCCGGCGTCGTCGCCGGTGCGGTCGGTGGCGCGGTCATCGCCGCTTCGTCGCGCCGCCACTACGGCTACTATGGCTGCGGCTATTACGGCTGCTGGTAAGACGCCCCGCGTCTGAACCGAGCCGCGCCGGGCGACAGGGGCCCGGCGCGGTTTTTTCGTTTAGGACCGGAATCTCGGATCGACCGGCTTGCGGCGGGCAGTCCGGCCCGGCTATACGGACAGGCACGCGGGCGTAGTTCAGTGGTAGAACGTCAGCTTCCCAAGCTGAATGTCGTCGGTTCGATCCCGATCGCCCGCTCCAAATTTCCTTTGAAGATCGGCCGGTCGCGGCGTCTCCGCTCGGGCTGCATCACCAACCCGTTCCCATCGCCCATGCCTGCGAACCCGGCGGGTTACTGCGCCAGCTGGCTGCTGGAGCGCTCATAGACCGTCGTGCCAGTCTGCGCGTCGATGCCCTGCAGGCTGACCTCGTAGCCCCAGAGCCGCTGGACATGGCGCAACGTCGCCTCGCAGCTGCCGCCGTCCAGCACGATGCCGTCGCGGACCTTGTGCTGCAGGCGCAAATGCCGCTGGCCGAGCAGGTCGACATCGACGACCTGGATGTCGGTGTTGTTCGTCCCGATGTCGTATCTCTGGGCCAGAGCGGCGCGGATCTTCTGATAGCCGCGCTCGTTGTGGATCGAGGCGACGCTATAGAACGACTCGTTCGCCGCGTCGGAGAGCGTGAACAGCCGCCATTTCCGGATCAGCGCCGGGCTGAGATATTGGCGGATGAAGGATTCGTCGCGGTGGTTGGCCCAGGCATCGAGCAGGATCGTGCGCCAGTCGCCGCTGCCGGCGATCTCGGGAAACCAGTCGCGATCCTCCGCCGTCGGCTCGGTCGCGATGCGCTGGATATCCTGCATCATGTCGAGGCCGAGCGCATAGGGGTTGATGCCGGAAAAGCGGGGATCGTCGAAGCCAGGCTGGAAGATGACGTTCGAGTGGTTGCGCAGGATCTCCAGCATGGCGCCTTCACTGATCCGGCCGCGGTCGAACAGCGCATTCATCACGGTGTAGTGCACGAAGGTGGCGCAACCCTCGTTCATCACCTGCGTCTGCCGCTGCGGATAGAAATACTGGGCGATGACCCGGACGATCCGAAGAATCTCGCGCTGCCAGGGCTCGAGGATCAGGCTGGTCTTCTCCAGGAAATAGAGCAGGTTCTCTTCCGGCAGGTTGAGCGCCTTCTTGCGCTCGGCGATCAGGTCCGCATTCTCCGCCGCCGCCTTGGCGCCATCCGCCTGGCGCGGGAGCGTGCGCCAGAGGTCGTTATAGGTGCGTTCCTCATATTCCAGCCGCTCGCGCAGGCCTTCGCGCTGCTTCTCGGAGGAGAGCCGGGGCGGCCGGCGATAGCGGAACACGCCCTGGTCCATCAGCGCGTGGGCGGCGTCGAGCACGGACTCCACGGCTGCGACGCCGTGCTTCTCCTCGCAACGGGTGATGTAGCCCTTGGCGAAATCGAGATAGCCCAGGATCGCGTCGGCGTCGGTCCATTGCCGGAACAGATAGTTGTTCTTGAAGAAATGGTTGTGCCCGAGGGCCGCATGCGCCGTCACCAGGGCCTGCAGGGCCATGGTGTTCTCTTCCATCAGATAGACGATGCAGGGGTCGGAATTGATGACGATCTCATAGGCGAGGCCGCGGCCGCCCTTGCGGTAGTGCAGTTCGTGGTGGACGAAGTGCTTGCCGAACGACCAGTGGCGATACATCAGCGGCATGCCGATCGAGGAATAGGCGTCGAGCATCTGCTCGGAGGAGATCACCTCCATCTGGACCGGATAGATGTCGAGCCGCAGCTCCTCCTTCGCCACCGCCTCGATGACGTCATAGGTGTGCGACAGGGTTCCGAAATTCCAGTCCGAGCCGGTGAACAGCAGATCGGATCGGTGCGCGTGCCTGGGCATCGGCGCTCCCTTTAGTTGCGCGGCCGTGCCGGCTGCCGGGTGAAGAGCTGGCGGAAGACCGGGTAGATGTCAGCGGCCCGGGCGATACGGGTCATGTCGAAATTCGGCCAGCGTTCCTTGACCGTGAGATAGGCGCGCCAGAGCGAGGTGCCGTTGTCGGTCGAGCCGAAGATCTCACTCTCGCGCTCGTCGATGATCTCGACATAGGCGAAATACTGGCACAGGCGCATGATCTCGCTGTCGAGCAGGCGCAGGCAGCGCTCGGAATCGCTGGCGAAATTGTCGCCGTCCGAGGCCTGCGCGACATAGATGTTCCAGTCCTTGCTGGGATAGCGCTGCGCGATGACGCGCTGCATCTCCTCCAGCGCCGTCGAGACGACGGTGCCGCCGCTCTGCGTGCTGTGGAAGAACGTGTCCTCGTCGACCTCCTGCGCGATATGGGTATGGCGGATGAAGACGAGTTCGGTGCGGTCGTAGCGCCGCTTCAGGAACAGATGCAGCAGCACGAAGAAGCGCTTGGCCAGATCCTTCTCGCGTTCGCCCATCGAGCCTGAGACGTCCATCAGGCAGAACATCACCGCGTTCGCGTTCGGCAGCGGCTGCGCCTCGAAGCGGTTGAAGCGGATGTCGACGGGGTCGACGAAGGCGATCACCCGGCGCCGGCGCTCCAGCCGGTCGAGCTCGGCGCGCAAGGCGGCGGCCTTGGCGCGGGCGGGTTCCGTCCCCTCGGCCTCGATCCTCGCCAGTTCGGCGATGATGACCTCGACGTCCACACGCTTGGGCCGCTGCAGGGCGATGCGGCGGCCGTGGCTGTTGCGCATGGTGCGCGAGACATTGATGTTGGTCGGCGAACCGCTCGACGCGAAGCCTGCCCGCCGCGGCTTGGAGGCGAGGATCTCCTTCAGGTTGAGCTTGACCATGTCGGGCAGCTCGAGATCCTCGAAGAACAGGTCGAGCACCTCCTCGCGCGACAGCACGAAGCGGAAATCGTCCTCGGAATCCTGCAGGCCGGGCGACGAGCCCGCTCCGCTGCCCTGGCCCGGCTTCGGCATCTTGTCGCCCGGCGAGAACTGCTTGTTCCCGGGCAGGACATGCTGGCGCCGGCCACTGTCCCGGGCGTCGCGGAAGCTCGGCTCGCTTGTGCCCTTGGCCGGGATCGAGACGGCGTGCTCGCCATCCGCATCGGCGATCTTGCCGGAGCGGATCTGCTCCTGGACGCTGCGCTTCAACTCCGCCCGGACCCGGTGCAGGAAGCGCTGGCGATTGCCCAGGCTCTTGTCCTTCGGGTTCAGGCGGCGGTCGATGAAGATCGGCATGGCAGGCTCCCCGCCGGGATTTTTACTCTTGCATCGGCTTTGTCCGAAAACCGGACCCCACTTTTCGGGCCGATGCTCTAGCCCGCCTTGTTGACGCGCATGTACCAGTCGACCAGGCGCCGAACCTGGCGCTCGGTATAGCCGCGCTCGACCATGCGCTGCACGAAGCCGTGATGGCGCTTCTCGGTCACGCTGTCCTGCTTCGAGCCGAAGCTGATCACCGGCAGCAGGTCCTCGACCTGGCCGAACATCCGCTTCTCGATCACCTCGCGCAGCTTCTCATAGCTGGTCCAGGACGGGTTGCGGCCGTTGTTCCTGGCCCTGGCGCGCAGGGTGAACTTCACCACCTCGTTGCGGAAGTCCTTGGGGTTGGCGATGCCGGCCGGCTTCTCGATCTGCGACAATTCGTTGTCGAGGACCTGCCGGTTGAGGAGCTGGCCGGTGTCGGGATCCTTGTAGTCCTGGTCCTCGACCCAGGCGTCGGCATAGGCGATGTAGCGGTCGAACAGGTTCTGGCCGTACTCGCCATAGGATTCCAGATAGGCCTTCTGGATCTCGTGGCCGATGAACTCCGCATAGCGCGTCGCCAGCTCGGACTTGATGAAGTCGAGATAGGCCGCCTCCGTCTCCTTCGGGAACTGCTCGCGCTTGATCGCCCCCTCCAGGATGTACATCAGGTGCACGGGGTCGGCGGCCAGCTCCTCGGTGTCGTAGTTGAAGGTCTGGGAGAGGATCTTGAAGGCGAAGCGCGTGCTGACGCCGGTCATGCCCTCGTCGACCCCTGCGGCGTCGCGATACTCCTGCATGGCCTTGGCCTTGGGCTCGACCTCCTTCAGGTTCTCGCCGTCATAGACGCGCATCTTGGTGTAGAGCGGCGAGTTCTCGAACTCGTTCAAACGGGTCGAGACCGAGAAGCGGCTGAGCAGGTCGAGCACCTCCGGCGCGCAGGGGCTGCCGGCCAGCTCGCTCTCACGCAGCAGCTTCTCGTAGATCTGCCGCTCCTCGGTGACGCGCAGGCAATAGGGCACCTTGACCACCAGGATGCGGTCGAGGAAGGCCTCGTTGTTCTTGTTGTTCTTGAACTGCAGCCATTCCGATTCGTTGGAATGCGCCAGCACGATGCCCTGATAGGGGAAGCCGCCGAAATTCTCGGTGCCGTTGTAGCTGCCTTCCTGCGTCGCGGTCAGCAACGGGTGCAGCACCTTGATCGGCGCCTTGAACATCTCGACGAATTCGAGCAGGCCCTGCGTCGTCCGGTTCAGCCCGCCGCTATAGGAATAGGCATCCGGGTCCGACTGGCTGAAATTCTCGAGCTGGCGGATGTCGACCTTGCCGACGAGCGTCGAGACATCCTGGTTGTTCTCGTCGCCCGGCTCGGTCTTGGCGATGCCGATCTGCCGCAGGCGCGAGGGCATCAGCTTGACCACCTTGAACTTGGCGATGTCGCCCGAGAGCTCGTCGAGCCGCTTCGACGCCCAGGGCGAGATCAGCCCGGTCAGGCGTCGCCGGGCGATGCCGTACTTGTCCTCGAAGAGATCGCCCATGCGATCGGGCCGGAACAGGCCGAGCGGCGATTCGAAGACCGGGCTGATCCGGTCGCCGACCTTGAGCGTGTAGAAGGGCCGCTCCTCCATCAGCTTCTTCAGCCGCTCGGCCAGCGACGACTTGCCGCCGCCGACCGGGCCGAGCAGATAGAGGATCTGCTTGCGCTCCTCCAACCCCTGAGAGGCATAGCGGAAATAGCCGGCGATCCGCTCGATCGTATCCTCCATGCCGAAGAAGTCGGCGAAGGAGGGGTAGATCTTGATCGTCCGGTTCGAGAAGATCCGGCCCAGGCGCTCGTCCTGGCTGGTGTCGAACAATTTCGGCTTGCCGATCGCGTCGAGCATGCGCTCGGCGGCGGAAGCGTACATCGATTTGTCTTCGCGACAGGCCAGCAGATATTCCTGCAGGCTCATCTCTTCCTGCGAATAGCTTCGATAATCCTCAGAAAATAAGCGGAAGACCTCGCCGTCTCGTTCCATCGTGGTAGCCCTCCAGCGCAAGCCGGCCTCGCCGACAGTGCCCCTGAACATTCAACCGCAGACAGACTTGCAAGTTCCTGGCCGAAAGGGGGGCGCTTTGATGAATGCCGGGCATCTGGGCCCTGCCCCCGACGCAAACGCGAACCATCCTCAACTCATCTCCTCGCGTCGACGCCAGAGATGGGCGCCAGCCTGTGCGCCTATGATCTCATGTGGGGTGGCCGGGAGGGATCGCCAAGTGGGATCGCGAAGATGATAAGTCGGAGTATCCCTGCGGCATGAACGCAGCTTCCGGTTGACCATGCGTGGCGCTAGATTGCGCCGATGAGCGTAGCTCCGCAGACCGATACGCAGGACGTGGCCCCGGCCCACCGCCCCGGCCTCTGGCTGCTCGCCGGCGGCTTCGGCCTTCTGCTGGCGGCCGGCCTGCTGCTCTGGTGGCGCGAGGGCGATCGGCTGTTCACCGACGGGCTGATCGCCGCGCTCCTCGCCTGCTTCTGAGCGGCCTTCCGTCCGCCTTCGAGGATTTCCCCGTGAACCGCCGCCTGCTCCTGCCCCTGCTGGTCTTCCTGCTCGGCGCCGCCGCGCTCGCCGGCGCCGCCTTCATCACCTTCGCGCCGGCCTCCCGCTCGGGTGGGCAGAGCCTCGCTTCCAGCGTCGGCGGGCCGTTCACCCTCACCACCGCCGAGGGCAGGACCTTGACCGACAAGGACCTGCGCGGCGCGCCCTTCCTGGTTTTCTTCGGCTTCACCCATTGCCCCGACATCTGCCCGACCAAGCTGTTCGAGATCTCCGAGGTGCTGCGTGCCGCCGGAGGAAAGGGCGAAAAGCTCAAGGCGCTGTTCGTCACGGTCGATCCCGAGCGCGACACGGCCGAGACGATGAAGAGCTATCTCGGCTCCTTCGACCCGCGCATCGTCGGGCTGACCGGCGATCGCGCCGCGGTCGACGCCACGATCAAGGCCTACCGCGCCTATGCCCGCAAGGTGCCGCTCAAGGACGGGGACTACACCATGGACCACACCGCCCTGGTCTATCTGATGGACAAGAATGGCGGCTTCGTCGGCGCCTTCAATATCGAGCGTCCGCCGGCGGAAGCGGCGCAGGAATGGCTGCGGCATCTGTGAGTGCCGGGGAATGCGCCCGGTCGCGATAGCGTGACGAGCGGGCAAGACCGTGCGCCGTCTTGTTCCAGGCGAAGCGGTCATCGAGATATTCGTACAAGGCGAGCCAAGCCGCGAGCGAGGCCAGCAGGTGATAGACGGGCAGAAGCGGCAGCCAGCGCCATAGCCCGATCGCGCCGCGCCGCCAGGCGCCGAGCGCCGGTATCAGGAAGACCACGCAGATTCCGCCGCCGGCCAGCGCCAGGGCTGCGGCGGAAAACAGAAGCTCCAGCGGGCCGGCCGGCGACAGCAGCGAACCGCTCAGCAGGGCTGTCGCCGTTGCCGCGGCGAAGACGGGGTAGAAGAAGGTTCCCAGCAGGGTACCCAGCGTCAACACCAGAAAGGTCAGCGTGCTGAAGAGGCCGGCTTCGCTCAGCAGCCGGACAGGTTGCAGCAGATGACTGATCAGCGTCTGCAGATAGCCCTTGTACCAGCGGGTGCGCTGCCTGAGCCAGGCTCGCAGCGTGGCCGGCGCCTCCTCGAGGGTGCGGCTCGGCAGATCGGCGATGTAGCCGCCGGCGCGCACCAGCCTGAAGCCGATATCGGCATCCTCGGTGACGTTCCAGGGGTCCCAGCCGCCGACGCGCCGCAGCGCTTGCGTCCGGAAATGGTTCGAGGTGCCGCCGAGCATGATCGGCAGGCCCGATTGCAGAAGGCCGGGGTTCAGCACGTCGAACAGCCCGGCATATTCGAGCGCGAAGCAGCCGGCGAGCCAGCCATCCTCGGTGTTGTCGATGACGAGATGAGCCTGAAGGCAGACGAGATCGGCATCGGAGCGCAGGAAGCGCGCCGCCGCCAGGCGCAACTGGCGCGGATCGGGAATGTCTTCTGCATCGAAGACGGTGAAGAGCTCGCCGCGCGCCTCGGCCAGCGCGATGTTGAGCGCGCGCGGCTTGGTCTGCGGAGCGCCGCGCGGCACGATCACAACCTGCATGAAGGGCGGAAGCTCGCGAGCCGCGAGGGCACGGCGCAGCCCCCAGTCGATCTCCTCGACGAGAATGCGGATGTCGAGCTTGGCGGCGGGATAGTCTATGGCGGTCAGGGCTTCGACCAACTGATCCAGCACGGCCTCTTCGCCGAAGATGGGTACGGCGACGGTGTAGACGGGCAAGCGGCCGTCATCGATCTGCCAGCGATGTTCGCGCCAGAGATCGATGGTCGGCCTCTCCATCAGCGCCGCGAGGCGCAGAAGTACTGCGCCGAAGAAGACTGGCCCCAGCGTCAGCATCACGCCGATCAAGGTCAGCATCGGCGCGAGCGTGCCGGTCACGGACAGAATAGCGACCAGGATGAAGGCCAGCGCCTTCTGCAGCCAGTTCGTGCCGGTGCGGGCGCTGAAGCGTTGCCTGCCCGCTTCGTCGAGCCAGGCCGCTGCGCGCGCGATCGTCCCGGAATTGGCCCGCCGCAGCTCGGCTGCCAGCGCCGAGGGAGGCAGCACCACGATATCCCCGCGAGCCCGGGCGCCGGCGGCGAGGAAGCGTCGTAAGGCCGGGCCCGCTGGCGGCGCGGCGGCGAAGCGCACAGGGCTGTCGAGGCGAGCACGGGTGACGGCCAGGCCTTCGCGCAGGATCGCCGCGATGTCGCCGCCGGGTTGCAAGGGCGGCGCGCGGGGCTGGAAGCGCAGGTCGAGCTCGGCCGCCAAGGCCCGGTAGAACTGCTCTTCCGTAACGAGGCCTGAAGCGATGACCTGGCGGCTTGGCGGCACGCCGATCCGCTCCGCGAGCCGGGTGGCCTCCTGCAATTGCGCCGGCGGCACGCCATGGTCGGCCAGGAAGGCGATCTCGGCGGGCAGGCCGAGCATGCGCACCTCGCCTGCGCCGGCGTGCGGCCGAGCCAGAGCCTCCATCGCCATCCCCCCGGCCGCGGCTGAGGGCTCCTGCAGCCGGCGGCAACCTATGGTTGCCTAGTGCCGCGCCGGAGTCGAGTCGGGAGAGCGTCCGAGGTGGATTCTCGTGGGCAAGGCGGGGTTGGCGGGGCTGGATCTGAGGGTGGAAGATGCCTCCGAGATCATTTGCATACAAATGAGGCTGACGTGCCGTTTCCAGCGGCAGCGGTCGGATCGCCGACGATGACGCGAGTCAGTCACGAGCTCGCCTGTACCCCATGCCGCATCGCGATCGGGCCCCCGCTCGGTCCAACCCTTTCATTTTTCGTCGAATCTGCGCCGGGCGGCCAGGTTTGAGCCCGGTTTTACTTCGCAGTTGCGAACGGATTCGCGCGCGATAGTCTCGCTTCCCGGCTGCCGTCGGCAGTTTGCATCTGGTCGATCTCAAATCGCTTGACAAGCTTGAAGTCCGTTGAGATCGTTGTTTGCATACAAATGAAATTTGGACGCGAACGTCCGATCCGCTGCAACGATAACGATCGGCGGCGTGCCACAACGGGAGAGTGACATGACCGCCTGGCTTGGCCTGACTTCGTACAATCGTCTCGCGGCCATTGCCGCTGCGGCCGTCCTCGCCTTGCAGGCGCCGGCACGCGCCGAGGAGATCTCGGTCACCCAGTGGGGCGCAAGCCTCTATGGCGCGCCCTATGCAGTGGCGATGGAGAAGGGCCTGTTCAAGCAGGCCGGTATCGACATCACCGGCATCATCGGCTCGGGCGGCGGCGGCACCACGGTGCGCAACATCCTGGCCAGCGCGACGCCTTATGGCGAGGTCGCCGTCTCCGCGGCGCTCGCTGCCAAGGCGCAGGGGCTCGACCTGATCATCGTCAATACCGGCACGCGTAGCGTCGCCGAGGCCTCGATGGTCGTGATGCCGAATTCCGATCTCAAGGGCGTCGAGGACCTCGCCGGCAAGAAGGTCGCGATCACCTCGCCGAAATCGGTCTCCGAGATGCTGCTGCTGATGGTGCTGCGCGAGAAGGGTGTCGACCAGAGCAAGGTCCAGCGCGTCGCCGCCGGCGGCTATGTCCCGGCCCTGACCATGCTCGAGCAGAACGCCGTCGTCGGCTCGGTGCTGATCGAGCCTCTCTCGATCATCCGCAAGGACAAGTACCGCACGCTCTACAAGGCCGGTGACGTGCTGAAGCCGATGACGACCTCGGTCGGCATCACCACGCGCAAATTCGCCCAGGAGAATCCCGAGAAGCTCAAGGCGATCATCGCCGGCCGCCGCGCCGGGGTGCAGGCAATCTACAAGGACCCGGCCGAGACCGCCAAGATCATCGAGAAGCTCTACAAGCTCGACGCGCCGATCGCCAAAGAAGCGGTCGACAACATGATTTCGCCGAAGATGTGGAGCGAGGGCGAGTTCAATGTCGAGGAGCTCAACCGCATGGTCGAGGGCCTGAAGCTGATCGGCGAGGTCAAGAGCGACGTCGACTGGTCGACCGTGCTCGACAAGACCTATCTGCCCGCCGACCTCCAGGCCAAGCAATGACCGCGGCACCGGGGGCCAAAGTCGTGCCGCTCGCGCCCCACGCCACCGCCGTCCAGGCCCATGCCAGGCTGCGCGGTGTCACCCGGGTCTTCGATCTCCCGAAATCGACCTTGCATGCGCTCGGCCCGGTCGATCTCGATTTGGCCAAGGGCGAGTTCTTCTCGGTCGTCGGTCCCTCCGGCTGTGGCAAGTCGACTTTGCTCGACATCCTCGCCGGCCTCAGCGCCCCGCAATCGGGCACCGCCGAGTTCGAGGGCAAGCCGATCACGGGCGTGCCTGACGGCGTCGGCGTCGTCTTCCAGGAAGATGCGTCCTTCCCCTGGCTCAACGTCCGCGACAACGTCGCCTTCGGCCTGCGCCGCGCCGGGGTCGATCCGGCCGAGATCAACCGCCGCGTCGATTATGCCGTCGGCTTCATGGGGCTGAAGGATTTCGCGGCGTCCTATCCGGCCCAGCTCTCCGGTGGCATGCGCCAGCGCGTCTGCATCGCCCGGACCCTGGTGATGCAGCCGAGGCTGATCCTGCTCGACGAGCCCTTCGGCGCGCTCGATCAGCAGACCCGCCTGCTGATGGGCGACGAACTGCTGCGGCTCTGGCGCGAGACCTCGGCGACGATCCTCCTGATCACCCACGCCCTCGACGAAGCCGCGATGCTCTCCGATCGGGTCGGCGTGATGTCGACCCGGCCCGGCACCTTCATCGATTTCGTCGAGACCGGCTGGGAGAAGGATCGCGACAGCCGCGTCGTCTCGACCCCGCATTTCGGCGACATCACCGCCCGTCTCTGGGAGAAGCTCCGGATCGAGGCGCTGAAGATCATGTCGGCCGGGAAGGGCTGAGCCATGTCCGAGAAACTGCTGCGGGTCATCGTCGTCGTCGCGATGATCCTGCTGGTGGAACTGCTCTGCCGCGTCGGCATCATCCCGCGCATGGTGATGATCGCGCCGTCCGACATGGTGGTCGAGCTCGGTAAGATCCTCGCCTCCGGCCAGTTCTCGGCCGATATCAGGATCACCTTCACCAATATCGCGATCTCGACCGTGCTCTCGGTCCTGCTCGGCTTCGCCACCGGCGTCGTCATCTATTCGCTGCCCGGCCTGCGCAATGCGATCGAGCCGCTGCTGGCGAGCTACTACGCCGTTCCGACCTTCGTCTTCTATCCGATCTTCATCACACTGTTCGGCGTCGGCTCGGCCTCGATCATCGCGATCGCCGTGCTGCTCGCCGTCGTCTCGATGGTGACCGCAACGCTGAACGGGCTCGACCGCATCCCGCGTGTGCTGCGCAAGACCGGGCAGATCTACCGGATGTCGCGGGTCAAGACCGCGCTGCTGATCGAACTGCCGGCGGCGACGCCCTATCTCTTCACCGGCGTGAAGCTCTCGGTCGCCTATTCCTTCATCGGCGTGATCGCCTCGGAGTTCATCCTGTCGGGCGCCGGCGTCGGCTATGCCATCGCTTATGCCTACAACCTGTTCGACAACGGGCACATGTATGCGCTGATGCTGCTCGTCCTCATCGTCGTCACCGTCGTCAACACCTTCCTCAATGTGATCGACCGGCGCCTCCAGGCGCGCAGGCAGCGGTGACGCCATGACAGCTCTCATGCCACGCTCTGCCGGCACGCTCCTCGTCCTGCTTGCCTTGCTCGTTCTCTGGCAGGGTCTGCACCTCTTGGTCGGCGCCTCCTCGCTGGCCTCGCCCCTGCAGACGGTCACGAAGCTCGCCGCCCTGCTCGCGACCGGAGAGTTCTGGCTCAACATCTCCGAGACGATGCGGGCTTTCGTCGCCGCCTTCGCGATCTCGCTGTTCGGCGGCATCGCGCTCGGCATCGTGCTCGGCGTGCGCAAGCTCGCCGGCAATGTCGCCGAGCCGATCCTGACGACGCTCTATTCGATCCCCAAGGTCGTGCTCTATCCCCTGGTGCTGCTCTGCTTCGGCCTCGGCATCTCCGCCAAGATCGCCTTCGGCGTGATGCATGGGCTGATCCCGATCACGCTGTTCTCGATGAACGCGATCCGCCAGATGAAGCCGGTCTATCGCCGGACCTCGCAGGTGATGCGGCTCTCGCCTTCGCAGAACGCCTTCACCGTGATCATGCCGGCGATCCTGCCCGAGATCATCTCGGGCGTCCGCCTCGGCTTCTCGCTGACGCTGCTCGGCGTGCTGATCGGCGAGATGTTCGCTTCGCAGCGCGGCCTCGGCTTCCTGCTGACCGGGGCGATCAATCTCGGCCAGATCGACACGATCATGGCGATCGCCCTGCTGCTGACCGTATTCGCGGTTACCTGCAATGCGCTGATGATGCGCTTCGACCGACGGCTGACGCACCGCTAGATCATCGCGCGTCCGAACGGACGCGGTCACGATGATCTATCACATTGTTTCGGATTCTTCCGAAAAGTGGATTCCACTTTTCGGTCCGATGCTACAGGGCTCGTTTGGAAGCTTGCGTGGATCGCGCGGCTCATGCAGGTTGCGCCGGACCTGTTCGGCTGCGGTCGCCCGCGCCTCCCGCATTGGAAAAACCATGAACCGCTATCATGTCGGCGCCGCTGCCATCCTCGTCGCCCTGCTCGGCGGCTGCGTCTCGCGCGAGGAGCCGGTCGCCGTCTCGGAGCCCGCTCCGGTGATGCGCACGCGCGTGGTTCGGAACGCGCCGCCGCCGGATAGCGGCGATCTCCAGCTCGGCCTGCCGCCGGCGCGCGAGGGCGGCCCGGCCTATGTCCGCTCCGGCATCGGCAGCTCGCCTCGGCAGGGCGAGCTCTACGGTGGCGGCACGTTGCCGTCGGGCTTCTGAGGTCTCGCGCAGCGAGACAGTCCTTTGCATCGATAAACAGCGCTCTTTCGGTCATGGCCGGGCTTGTCCCGGCCAGCCTCATAATGCAGCCCTTGTCCGCATCAAGACAGGAAGCCGATGAGCCCGCTCCGGCATCGGCTTGCCGATGCCGGGCTGTCGAGCGTTTGCTTGCAGATCAGCCGAGGCGCATCGACAATTCGACGTCCTCCGCGAAGGGGACGGACAGGTATCCGCTCCCAGGCGCGCGCACCCGCCGGAGATAGTCCGGGCTGTCGTCGGCATTGTCCGCGACGATGAGCGAGCCGGCACGCAGGCGGCCTTCGACCAGGTCGAGGATGTCGGGATAGAGCGGCTTGGCGCCGTCGAGCAGCAGCAGATCGACCTGCTCGGGGAGATCGGCCGCGAGGGTCTTCAGCGCATCGCCCTCCCGGATCTCGATGAGGTCGGCAAGACCGCCCGCGTCCAGGTGCTTGCGCGCCTGTGCCACTTTCGAAGGCTCGAATTCGGTGCTGATCATCTCCCAGATCGTGCGGTCACGTTGCTCCGGATGGCGGTGAGCCTTGGCATAGCGGAGCACCTGATCCATCAACCAGGCGTTCAACTCGTCGTAGTTCTCGACCCGCAGCCGTGGAGCGAAGAAGCGCTTGCGCACGAGCCCGACCTGGTTCTCGACCTGCCCCTTCTCCCAGCCCGAGGCCGGCGTGCAGGCAACGGGATCGACCAGGTAATGACTGCACATCTGATGGAAGCGGCGATTATAGGCCCGCTCCTTGCCGACGAAGATCGTCTCCACCGCGGTCTTCATGTTGTCGTAGATGCCGCGCGTGCAGGCGCCCTTGAAGAAGGCGAAGGCCCGGTCATGGGCGTCGAAGACCATCTCCTGGCTCTCGCGCGGATAGGCCCGCACGAACAGCATGCGCGAGAGACAAAGCCGGACATGCGCCACCTTCACCTGGGTCGTCGCGCCATTGATGACGGCGATCTCGTGGCTCCAGTCGAACTGCTAGGCTTCGCCGGGCGCAAAGCTCAAAGGCACATAGGCGTCGGCCGTGACGGCGGATTGCTCGCGGAGCCAGCCTCGCGCATAGCGACGAACGGCATCGTATCCGGTGGCGCTCAAGGCTGAAGTGCCTCCTTGCGCTACCCGCCGTTCGCCGATCATCACGCCGCCCTCCGCTCCACGACGACTGAATCAGGACTTCACGCACCCAGCAACGCAGGCTTTTTCAACGGTATCGGCGCCTTGCGGCACCGATGCAGATGGCCGCTTACTGTCTGCTAGCGGGCTGATCTTGGTGGGCTAGAGGAGCGGTCCCAACGGCGCCCTTGTGTGCTCCCTCCGTCTGTCTTGCGAGAGCCTCCCAGCTTTGAGGACACCGTTGTGGCACCCTCAAGATCCAGAACTTACTCTGCTTCCTCAGAACCATCGGTTTTTCTGTCGAGGAACCCGTGCTGTTGCCCATCGTTCTTTGAACACGTGGAACGAGGAGGAAGCCATGGACCACTCGAAGCACTACCGGCTCGACAACCACGAACTCACTGCCGTCGCACTCGATGGCGCTACGATCTACGGGCCGGGAGATGAGAAGATCGGCTCGGTCTCGCATATGCACGGGGCAGGCCCGAGCGCTCAGGCCGTGATCGATGTCGGTGGCTTCCTCGGTATTGGCGCCAAGCCTGTTGCCATTCCTCTGAGCGCACTCGAATTCATGCGCGACGAAAATGGCGACGTTCACGCCGTCACGGCTTGGACCAAGGACGAGTTGAAGGCGATGCCCGAACACGTTGAGCCGTAGATTCGAGTCTGCGACCGTTGCAATTGACCCGGTCACGCTCAGGCGGGGCCGGGCTTTTCTATGGTCACTCTCACTGAACCGTCACGTTGAAAGTCGAATGCGAGCAACCCAAGGCAGCGGCAGTCTCGATACACGCGCCGGGCAAGGCCGTTACTCGACAAATCTAATCGACGAAGCGTACCGGCACGCCCGGCTTGACCAAGTCCGCCAGCTCTGTGGCATCCCAGTTTGTCAACCTGACGCAGCCATGGGAATTGGTTTTGCTGACCTTGGAGGGATCAGGCGTGCCATGGATCCCGAAGGTTGGCTTCGATAGCGCGACCCAAACCGAGCCGACAGGCCCGTTGGGGCCGGGCGGCAGCGCCAACTTCTTGCGATTCTTGCCCTGCTGGAAATTTTTATCCGGATCATAGGTGTAGTCAGGATTTCGCACGACGCGTTCGACCGTGTAATCGCCGCTGGGCGACGGATTGTCATCGCTGCCGATCGTCGCGGGATAGCTCGCCAGGACGCGCTCGTCGGTTCCATAGACGATGACCATGCCGGTTCGCTTCACCGCCTCGACGCGAACAGCCGTCCCCTTCTGCACCTCGCGGCCGGCCGAGGTAACCTGAAGCTCGCTGCCCGCCTTGGCCATTCGAATCTTCGGGTTCAGCGCGACGAGCAGCGGCTCGCTCAGATGGAAACGCTCTGCGAACATCTCCCGGGCAGAGGTATAGGAAAGCCGCTTCATTTTCGCTTGACGGGCATAGTCGTGCGGAATGCGACGGGCGAACCGATAGTGTGCATCTGCCTTCGTGACCTCGTATGTCACGACCAGGTCGTTGATCGTGTCGCCGCCGAGCTTTGCCCAGGTCACATCATCGATCGTATCGCCTTCGCCGAGGTTCTCCTGGCGCCTGAACTGCGCGACGGCCTTACGAAAGTTCTCGCCGTCGAGACCGTCGATGACGCCCGGCGAAATGCTGCGGCGCCCCAACAGGATCTGCGCCTTGACGATAAACGGGTTCAACCCTTCGCGATCGACCATTGCGCGCTTGGCAAGCATGGCGCCGTTGATCTCGTCTGATGTGATGGCCCGAGCGGGCGCCAGCTCCAGCGCCATGAACACAATCGCCGCGGCGATTTGCGAGTATGTCTTCTTCATCAAGGGCCCCGGCATCTTGCAGAGGCTAATACCGGCCACCCTCCGCAAGGTTCCGATACGGAGCTGACGACTTCGCCCTTCCGCCGAAGGGGAGGGGCTGGGTCATCGCTTGTCTCGGTGCGACGTCGCTATCCGCGCCGAGTTTGCTTCGTCACCGTGGGAACGCTTCGCTTCGTGCCCTGTTGGAAAGGATACACCCTTCCGACACAGGAGAGTTCGCATGAGCGCCCTCACAGGCAAGAGCATCCTCATTCTCGCGACCAATGGCTTCGAGCAATCCGAGCTCGAGGTCCCGCAGGCCAAGCTCAAGGAGGCCGGCGCCACCGTCCACGTCGCTTCGCCCGAAAGCGGCGAGATCAAGGGCTGGGACAAGAAGGATTGGGGCAGAGCGGTTAAGGTCGACAAGGCGCTCGATGCGGTCGATCCCGCTGCCTATGACGCCATCGTCCTTCCCGGCGGGCAGATGAATCCCGACACCCTCCGCGGCAACGACCGAGCCCTGGCGCTGATCAAGGACTTCTTCACCCAAGGCAAGGTGGTGGCCGCAGTCTGTCATGCCCCTTGGCTGCTCATCGACATAGGCATCGCCGAGGGCCGGAAGCTGACGTCCTACAAGACGATCAAGCAGGATCTGATCAACGCCGGCGCACAATGGCAGGACGCCGAGGTCGTCACCGACGAGGGCGTGGTCACGTCGCGCCAGCCCGATGATCTGCCTGCCTTCGTCGCCAAGATCGTCGAAGAGGTGCGGGAAGGCCTGCACAACCGCCAGGCCGCTTGACGAGCTGTGAACCTGGCAGTGGTTACGCAATCGAAGCCCGACCCGAGTGGTCGGGCTTTTGCGGTCGTTTGCCGCTCCTTCGTGTGCGAAAAAGCCCGCTCCCGAAGGAGCGGGCGAGCAGCGGGATCGTCAATGCGCCGCGCATTGCCCAGCTGATCACTCGATGATCTGGACGACCCGGCCCGTATTCGGATCGACCAGCACCGTGCGGTTGTTCACGACGGTGTAGCGATAGCCGCTGACGCCGTATTCTGCGGGCACCTCGCGGTAGACCACGCCCTGTTGCGGAAGGACGGTGCCGACCGCAAGCGGCTGCGCATAGGTGAACGATGTCGGTCGCTGGGTGATCACATATTCCTTGAAGCGCGGCGCCAGCTCGCTGCGCATCGACGGCGGTTCGGGGAGGCCATTCGGCTGGCCCTGGCCCTGAGCGAAAGCCGTGGCGGGCAGCAATACGAGCCCGGCGGCGAAAAGAGCATTCCTAAGCATGTGATGTTCCTTCATCGCGGTGAAGCCGAAGTTCAAACTTCGCTATCCTCGTCCGATGAACGGCTCGGCTGCTCCCAAGTTCCGATGGCGCCTCGTCGCAATCAGCTGCTGCGCACCTCGGGTAGATCTCTGTCTTTTGCTGTTGCCTGGATTTGCAGGCGCCTTAAATTTTAGATCGTGCGTTGGTCTTGCATGGTGAAGGCATGCCATTCCGGTCGTTGGCTCCTGAGGATATCGCGCGGACGAGGGCTGCCCTCGACACTGCGTGGGACGAGATCAAATCCAGCGTACCCGAAGGGTTCGAAGAGCAAGAACGAACCCGGCTCGCCTATATCGTCGCGAGCTTCGTGGCGGTCGCGGATGACGAGCACGACTTGGCACGGCGCGCGATCGAGCGTTACCGACAATCTCCCTGACCGGGATGCGGAACCTGGCCCGCGATCGGGCGTTGGAGCCTCGGAATTCACGGTAGTGCTCGCCGGCAGGCGGAGCAAAGGGCTGGAGGCCCACGAAAGCCCCGTCGGCGAACCCGGCGGGGCTTTCGCGTTGCGGAACTACACGAACTCGAGGCGGTTCTAGCGAATGGGGGGCGACGGGAGTGAGTTCGATGCCGAAATACCGCTTCACAACGGATGATGGCGATACGCTCGACATCAGTCCGGATTGGCTGGAATTTCCGGACGACCAAGCGGCTATACGGGAGGCTCAACGGGCGCTTACGGATATGGCCAATGAGAACCTCCCCGACGGACCTCATAGGGACATGCGCGTCGCCGTCGAGGTCGTGGGAGGCGAGGTGATCTACCAGGCTTCGCTGGAGTTCAATGGCGAGGCCGGCAGCGACATGCGAGTCAGGGCTGACGGCGCCACACTCGCGCATGGGAACGGCAAACTGAACTGACGATGGTTGCTGCCGCGAGCCATTGCGAACGTGGCGGCGCTTCATATCTTGCCGGCGACCACCAAGCCCTGAAGATGTCGATGCATATCCCACCTTTCCGCTTCCCTGGCGTGCTCAACTCCCAAGAACTACTGGTCGCGGAGGCGATCCAGGCGCGTGCCTTCGCCTCGTTGAGCGCGAACGGCGACATTCCCGGCGACGATCTGGAGGCCGCTAGGGCGAAGCTCGGCGCCATCGTCCTGCGCCTGATGCTGGACCGCACGCGGTCGATCGACGATTTGTCGGCTGCTGCTATCGCTGCGTTCAAAGCCGGCTAGGAACTTCGTCTGCTTCCTCGCAGACCGGCACAAGATGCGGCCTTGTTGCCTCAATCTTCAGCATGCCGGGCAGGAACTCAATCATTCGCCGGATGTTGCGCTTTCATCATCCCCGGGGAAAGCGCAATGGACATTCGCGTCGGCTATCGCATCGAAATCGTCACCGCCCAGCCTACGCCTGCTATCCTTTTGCTAGACCCTCACCCAAGCCGGGACGTCGATCTTGTTCAGGGACGTGGTCACAGTATCACGGCGTTGGGCACCGGCGCTCCCATCATCGCATCGGACTATACGGACGGGTTCGGCAATCGCTGCAGGCGGCTCGCGGTGCCGGCTGGCGGCGCGGTCTTCTCGCATGATGCCGTCGTCAGCGACTCCGGCGTGCCCGATCAATGGGACAAGGCCGCTCAGGAGATCTGGCCGGCGGACCTGCCGCCCGACGTCCTCGAATACACCTTGTCCAGCAGGTATTGCGAGGTCGACGAGCTCTCGGGCGCTGCCTGGAGCCTGTTTGGAAATTTCGCGCCCGGCTGGAACCGCGTCCAGCAGATCTGCAACTTCGTCAACGCGCAGATCCGGTTCGACTATCAGTTCGCGCGCGACACGCGGACCGCGATGCAGGCGATGAACGAGCGCGTCGGCGTCTGCCGCGACTTCACCCATCTCGCCATCGCCCTCTGCCGTTGCATGAACATCCCGGCGCGGTATTGCAACGGCTTCCTCGGCGACATCGGCGTGCCGCCCGATCCTGCTCCGATGGACTACAACGCCTGGTTCGAAGCCTATCTCGGCGGACGCTGGTACACCTTCGATGCTCGTCACAACGTGCCCCGGATCGGGCGTGTGCTCGTTGCGCGCGGCCGGGATGCCGCCGACATTCCGATGATCCACACCTTCGGTCCGCACATCCTGCAACGGTTCGAGGTCATCACGGAAGAGGTGGTGGCTCCCGCCGCGGCGCATGCCGCGTAAGCCGTTGTGATGGCAGGCTATCTCGACTCCGCACGCAGCTCACCGGATAGCCGATCGCCGCTCCGTGTATGCCTTGTCGCAGGTCCGAACTGACACGGAACAACCGTCATGGGGCGACGTTGATCCGGCGGCTGGGTCATCCGGTTTTGGAGAATACATGATGCGCAATTTGATCGTCGCTCTTGCCGTTGCCACGTCGTTCGTTGGAGCGACCGCTTCGCAGGCGCAGACCGCGACGACTGCCACGCGCGAGGTTTACGTCAGAGCGCAGCCGACCGACGTTCTGAGCAGCAACCTGATCGGTCTCAACGTCCAGAACAACGCCAAGGAGACCGTCGGCGAGATCAAGGATCTCGTCGTCTCGAACGGTAACTTGTCCGGCCTGATCCTCTCGGTGGGCGGTTTCCTCGGCATCGGCGAGCGCAATGTCGTGGTGACGCCGTCCGCTGTGAACGTCGTCTACTCCGAGAACGACAAGAAGTGGTCGGCGACGATGGACACGACCAAGGACGCCCTGAAGGCCGCGCCTGAGTTCAAATACGAAGGCCGCTGGAGCAAGTAATCTCTCGGCCACATCCCCACCGACATTTGAAGGAGATCCGCGATGGACTGGAACCGCGTCGAAGGGAACTGGAAGCAGCTCAAGGGGAAGGTCAAGGAGCAGTGGGGCAAGCTGACCGATGACGATCTCGACGTCATCGCCGGCAAGCGCGACCAACTCGAAGGCAAGATCCAGGAGCGTTATGGGATCGAGAAGGACAAGGTGAAGACCGACGTCGACACCTGGTACAATCGCCAGACCTGGTGAGCCTGAACGCGCGAGCCTGCGCTGTCCAGCCAAGGCTCGGGCGAAGGCCCGCTGCTCTCCACGAGCGGCGGGCCTTGTCATTTCAGCGGACCTGACCGGCGCGCCAACGCGGAGATTAAGAATGACCAATCCAAACGATTCCGAAATTCGTGCCGCGAACGCTCGCGCGGAACGCCAGAAGGAGACGCCGGGTGGGGAGGCTGCGACCCCTATGCACCCGGATACTCACTCCAGTGCCGATCCAGCCGTCGAAACGCCGGTCGAGGCCCGCCAAGGCTTTCTGGGCGTGCCGGTCTTGGCCGTGCTCGTCGTCGGCCTGCTGCTGGCCGGGATCGCTGGGTTCGCTGTCCACTTTGCCATGCGGTAAGGCCGAAGCCGGGGCCCGGTTTTCGGGCCGGATCAGCGCCCAGGAGGCGCGCTCGGCGAGCCCCCTGCCGGTCACGAACCGCTCCTCTGTTTGACTCATGGATCATGATTTGCTGCCTTGGGCCCAGATCGGTTGGCAGGGCGTTCGAATGAATGAAGGCGAGGCGTCCGGGGTCGAGGCGCGACTGACGGAACGTGAGCTGGAATTCGCTCGTGTCCAGAAGATCGGGCAGATCGGCGGCCTGACCGTAGATCTGCGCGGTGGCCAGTTCCGCAACACGCGCTCGCCCGAATACCTTGCGGTGCACGGCCTTCCTCCAGAAGCGGTGCACGAGACGCATGAGGATTGGGTTCGGCGCATCCATCCCGATGACCGGGACCGTGTCCTGTCGCATTTTCTCGAAACTGTCCGCGGCACTTCCACGGACTACGAAGTCGAGTACCGCATCATCCGCCCAAGCGACGGGCAGACCCGCTGGATTCTTGCCAAGGCGGAGATAGAGCGCGGCGAATCCGGAGAGCCACTGTTGCTTCGCGGGGCTCATATCGACGTTACTGCCAGGAAGCATGCTGAAGAGCGTTCCGAACTGATCGCGCGTGAGCTTGGACATCGCATCGCGAACATCTTCGCGGTGGTGAACAGCATCGTGCGCCTGGCCGCGCGGAGCGAGCCGGAGAGCCGGCCGTTCGCAGCGAGACTCGAAGAACGGTTCGCGGCACTCCACCGCGCTCATTCTTTCGTGGGTCGTCCCAAAAGCGGATCTGGCGGCGGTATCCTGAAGCTCATGACGGACCTTTTCGCGCCCTACCAGAATGGGGCGGCGGACCGGGTGAGCATTGTAGGCGACGACGCGTCGATCGGCCCGCAAACGGCAACCAGCTTAGCGCTCATCGTCCACGAGATGGCGACCAATTCGGTCAAGTACGGCGCATTGTCGTCACCAACGGGATCGATATCCATCACGGTCGAGTGTGATGAGCAGGCCGTCCGCGTCCTCTGGAGTGAAGTTGGAGGTCCGGCGATAGGAGCCCGTCCCAAGCATACGGGCTTTGGCTCCATCATGATCGACCGCGCTGCCAGATCCATTGCAGGTTGCGCTATTCAATACACATGGAAGGCTGAAGGATTGGCCGTGTTGCTATCGATGCAGCGAAACGGTCTGGATCGGTAATCCCGTTCAGGCCGGCCAATTCAACGAGGCGTCACCACCGCATTTTGGTCAGTCACCGCTTGTGCGGCGCCCCGGATCCAGCGGGCTTGCCGGGAGGTCGGCGAACCGACCAGGCATGCCCGGCAGTACCGTCCCGCAGGCCGGTCGGATGCCAACAGGCAGTGCTCGCACGCTGGACCTACAGATGCCATCGGTCTGACGCCGCCCACCCGATCGCGACCGATGCGACCATTCCCATTGTGACCGCGATGAACAGATCCACAATTCATGCTCCCTGCCCACCGGGTCAACGTCGTGTCGTTTGACGCGGTTCCGGATCAGAAGGCGGAGAGCGCGATGGCGCTGGGCTATGGTGAATGTTTGGTCACCTCAGGGAACGAGCCGATCCCAGTTTTATCGGCTCGGGAACGCACAGAGCCGGCTCGCATTCATCCCGCTCTCAGGAGCGTCATCGGTGGACGACTACGATATTCCGGGTGAGACGGTGGCCGAGAAAATAGCATTCTTGCACACTGCCGCGGCTAGGTGCAGGCGCCTCTCGAACGCAACGGGCGACTATGAGCTGAACGAGACGCTGAGTGCTCTTGCGGATGAGTACGAGGCGAAGATTGGCGAGCTCGTCGGTCTCGGCCCCCCGAATTGGGGACGGATTAGCGCGTTCTCGGCCTGACGGTTTTCCTTGAGAGGCGACGAACATTGGCTCGCACCTTACGCCGGTAACCGCGGATGATGGTGACCGGCGCTGCACCGAGCATCATCTTTGTCGCTGCCTGCTGAGCGGCCGCCACCTTCTCGGTTACCATCCGCTCGGCTTCACGGTCGCCGGCGGCGCCGCCGGCCGAAAGCTTCAGAGCGCGGAGCCACATCGCCTGCTGCGCTTCGAATGCAAGCATCGAAAGTTCAAAAAACATGTTCGCCATTTGCGCCACGCTCCTTGGAGGCGCACCAACTACTCCGATCATTGGAGACAAGTTCCGCGCGCCCAGCAGCTGAAGCGCTCAGCTAATGTGGAACGCTGGTGGATGACCGGCGTTCAAATCCTACCGCGTTCCCTGGAGCTCGCTTCATGACCACTGATGTCGCTTTCGACGTGCTCAAGCATCACGGTGGCAGCGCGTGTACGGCCCAATTCTGGATGTCCGATACACCGGCACAGCAATTCGATAATCTTCGTGAATGCCTGCTGGCGCTCGCCGACAACCGCAAGGACGAGCCCTTGCCAGATGTGCATGTACATACGCCCGAGGGCGATATCGCAATCAACGGTCCTGATCTTGAAGATATGATCCGCGCCGCAGTCGCAGCTCGCGCCACGACGTGATTTCTACCTATGATTGAGCAGCATGTGACGAGTTTACCTTCGGCCGACGCCGCTTGAGCGCGAAGTGAGACGTGACACCGCTCGTGGCGCCTCGACAGCCATGTTTCTAGGTCAGCCCGTCCTCGTGCACGAACCAGACAACCTACGGGAACCCCCTGTCTTTTCCGCAGTTCTCCCGGCAGTCCCGCCACGCGCGCGCCACCCGGAGAATTTTCATGGACGACATCATCTATCTGGTCGGCCTTGTGGTCGTGGTCATGGCGATCCTTTCCTTCTTCGGTCTGCGATAGGAGCGTGCCATGGCAAGCGAAACCACTGACGTCGTCGTCGTTGCTCCTAGCCAGCCGGCCCAGCAATCCGGCTCCTATCTCGAGTGGGGTGCAGTATTCGGTGGTGCGGCGCTCTCGGCCGCTATCACCACGCTGCTCACCACGTTCGGCTCGGCGATCGGGCTCTCGCTCGTCTCGTTCGAACCGTCGCGATCGACTGGCCTTACCGCGCTTGCCATCGCCGGCGCCCTGTGGGCGCTGTGGGTGAGCGTGACGGCCTCGGCCGCCGGCGGCTATCTCGCCGGCCGTATGCGGCGCCCCGCCGCCGATACCAGCCAGCACGAGCGCCATGTGCGCGATGGTTCGCACGGCCTCGTCGTCTGGGCCGTCGGGGCGCTGCTCATCGCGGGCCTCGCCGCATCGTCGGTTGCAGGCCTGGTCAGGACGGCGGCCACCGGCGCGGCCGCGGTCACGAGCGCCGCCGGTGCGGCTCTCAGCCAGCAGCCGGACCCGTTGGCCATCGCCGCAGATGCGGTGACCCGCTCGACCGGGACTGCGCCGGTGACGCAGGCCGAGCGCGACGAGGCCTCGCGCATCCTGGTTCGAAGTCTCGCCAGTGGTCAGCTCGATCAGACGGATCGCTCCTACGTCGCGAGCAGGATGGCAGCGCGGATGAACATCGCCCAGCCTGAGGCTGAGAAGCAGATCGACGATGCCTTTGCACGGCTCAGCCAAGCGAAGGAAACCGCCAAGCAGGCGGCCGAGCGAGCCCGAAAGGTCGGCGTTCTCTCAGCCTTCCTGACCGCCGCCGCGCTGTTGGTGGGAGCCGCAGCAGCCTGGATGGCGGCACAGCTCGGCGGCAAGCACCGCGACGAGGAACTCGATCTCACCGCCTTGTGGGGCCCGCGCTGAGCCGAAGCCAACGCGGATCGAGGTCGAGCGGGCCTCGATCCGGGTTACCGGAAAGCACCGCGATGACGATACTCGTCCTACCGTTCGATGAGCGCGGGCCAATCCCGAACAATCCGCGCTTTCCCGCGCTCGTCTACCGGCAGGCGTTCGCAGCTGACCAGTCCGACTTCGCCACCGCCATGGAGAGGCGCTTCGAAGAAAATGGCTGGCCGCCGGCCTGGCGCAACGGCATCTACGATTTCCATCACTATCACGCGAAGGGCCACGAACTGCTCGGGATTGCCGGGGGCTCCGCCGAGCTGGTCCTGGGCGGAGAGGGCGGCAGAAAACTCGGGGTCCGTGCCGGGGACGTTGTGTTGCTGCCAGCCGGGACGGGACATTGTCGGCTCAGCGCCAGCAGCGATTTCCTTGTGGTGGGTGCGTACCCTCCGGGGCAGAGCGGCGATATTGTGCGGGATGCTCCCACCGCGGAAATCCGGGCGGCCATCAGCCGGCTGGGCCGGCCAGCGAGCGATCCCCTGTCAGGCCGGCAAGGGCCGATGCTGGAGCATTGGCGTGATGGGCTCTAGAGGCGCGTTCAGGCCTGTGGCTTGCCCCGTTGCTCTGCCGAGCTGGCGACCTCGAATCCGATCGGGATGCTCTTCTCAGGGCGACGCGACGTCTGAAGCTCCCGGTCCAGCTCGATCGCGGCCCTGAGAAGGCCGCCGGGTATGATCATGTCTTGCTCGAGGAGCCAGGCGATGGACGCGGCATTGCGGCCCGATAGGCCTGCGAGCGCTTCCAGTATCCTCTCTTCGTTCATTTGCAGCAGAAGGCGTTCCTTCAGCGCCTTGCCGCTCGGGGGCGCCCGGTGGCTGATCGGAAGCGCGCGATTGATCAGCTCCGAAGAATGATGGCTCATCGCGTCCTCCCGGCTGCAGGAAGACAACGCGGCAGGTGCTGACGGGTTCTCCCTTCAACCATCGATTTCCGCGTTTTGCGGGCTCGGTCGCGGCTACGGAACTTCGGTCTCTGCTCACGGGTTGTCCGCGAAACGCACCATGGGAGCCCGTCATGCCGACACCGAACGAGCTTGAGGCCAAACTCTGGAAGGCGCTTCGCTCCGACATGACCGTCATGCTCGGATTAGAACGAGCGGGCGACAATCTGATGCGGCCGATGACGGTCCAGCTCGACGGCGATGCCGACCGCGGGCCGCTCTGGATCTTCTCCGCAATGGATACCGAGCTGGTAAAGGCGCTGACCGGAAGCGCAAACGCGTTCATGTCGTTCGCCGACAAGGGGCATGACCTCTTCGCCAGGATCAACGGCACCCTGGTGCTCGACAATGATCGGGCGGTCATCGAACGGCTTTGGAACCGCTTCGTTGCGGCGTGGTACGAGCAGGGGAAGGATGACCCCAAGCTCGCCTTGCTGCGCTTCGATCCGCAACAGGCGGAGATCTGGGAGAATGAATGGAGCCTGATCGCAGGCATCCAGTTGTTGTTCGGTTCCGATCCCAAGCAGGACTATGCGGACAAGACAGCCAATGTGAGGCTCGACTGAACGGCTGCCTGTCTTCACTGCAACAAAGCCGAGCGCGAGACATGATCAAAGCCATACTCAACAGCGTCGCGACAGCCTGGATCGCGCGCGATGCCGAGCGCGGAGACATTCCCGAGGGAATGACCGTTCCATTGACGCTGCTTGCGGCAAGGCTACCGGCCCCGCTCCTCGTCGCTGGAGCGATCGGGTACGGCCTCTATCGTCTCAACCTCGAAACGCGAGCGCGCCGCGCCAAGGACGTCACGCCCAAACGCCGACGCTCACCAGCGCGGAAGGCACCTTCGACCTCGGCTGGTCGCGGCAGCCGCCGCAAGGCTCGGATCTGACGGCGCTTCAAACGTGATGCGTCGTCAGCGCTTCTTCGTTCGCGTCCGATCCGGCAGCGCGTCGATCGCTTCGTCAGCCCCCTGATCCTTGTGGAGCACGCCTTCCCGCAGCACCTTGCGAGCGGCATCATTCTTCTTTTTGGGGTCGGTCGGGATAGCCTGGGTCTCAGGCGTCGCTTCGAGGCCGATATCCTTCGGCTTCTTGCCAGCGTTCCTGGCGCTGGCCGCAAAGGTGGCGAGGGCTTCCGGTTGCTTGGCCATGGCGCTTCCTCCGTTTGCGTTGCAACCGGAGCGGAGGCTTGTTGTTCCCTTCACTGCGGCTTGCGCCCAACCGGCCGGCTGGCCGGGTAGGCGCAAGCCGCAGAACTTGTCTATTCCGCTTTGAGATTTTCCGCCGACGACTTGCCCGAGCGCTTGTCGGCCACGACCTCGTAGGAAATCTTCTGGCCGTCGTGCAGCTCCCGAAGGCCGGCGCGCTGCACCGCGCTGATATGGACGAACACGTCCTGACCGCCGCCGTCCGGCTGAATGAAGCCGAAGCCTTTCGTGGTGTTGAACCATTTCACCGTGCCGGTCGCCATCCCTGCCTCCTTGTTGGGATCGCGAGCATGGCTGCCCTCGCCTTGGAGGGCAACCATCCGGGGAGCGCTTTAAATTTTCAGAACCCTGTCATTTGCTATTGCGTCGCTCTCGCCGTGCAGCCATGGAGGCCGGCCCGCAGAGACCTGTTGATGCCTATTTCTCCCACGCAGTTTCTCAGATCGAATCTCCTGCTGCTCGCAGGTGGGGCGATTGCCCTGTTGGTCATTGTCATCGCGGCCTTCTGGTTGACTTGGGTTTCAGAACGCCAGTTCGACGAGGTGGTCGCCGTCCGCGAGACACGCAGCGCGACGGCAGATCTTCTGTCGCTCGCGCAGGACGCGGAGACTGGCCAGCGCGGCTTCTTGCTGTCGCGCGATGCCGCCTATCTCGGCCCCTACAGCGATGCTGTCGCCAAGTTCGAGCCGACGCTGCAACGTCTGAAGGCATCGGCAGGAGCGGCTGAGCTGGCTCAAGCCGAGGTGGCGCGTTTGGAGAGCGCATTGCGAGGTAAGCTGGCCGAATTGGCGCAGACCGTCGCCCTGGCGGAGCGCGGCGCCTGGGATGATGCAATCGCTGCAGTCCGGCAAGGCTCTGGCCGCAATCTGATGGACGAGGTTCGCGCCGGTCTCGGCAAGATCATCGCGCAATCCGAGCAACGGTTGCAGCAGGCGATCGCCGGCCAGGAAACTGCATCGGCACGGTTGCGCTGGACCATCGTGCTCGGTGCTCTGGTCATCGGTCTCTTCGCGGCAGCGGCCTTCTGGACGATCGCGCAATACACACGCGAGATCATCCTGGCCCGGACCGAGGTCGCCGCCCTCAACACCGGGCTGGAAGAGCGCGTGCAACAACGCACCGAAGCGCTCACCCGAGCCAACGAGGAAATCCAGCGCTTCGCCTATATCGTGACCCATGACCTGCGGGCGCCGCTCGTGAACATCATGGGCTTCACGAGCGAGCTCGAAGCGACTGCGGCGCCGATCAAGGCCTATTTCGATGCCGGCGAAACGGCTGCCCCGGCGGTGCTGGAAGAGGCCCGCACGGCGGTCGACGCGGACCTGCCGGAAGCGATCGGCTTCATCCGGTCCTCGACGCGCAAGATGGATGGCCTGATAAACGCCATCCTGAAGATTTCGCGCGAGGGAAAAAGGGTCCTGCGCGCCGAAGCGATCGATCTCCCATCCGCGCTCGAAGCGGCGGCAGCGGCTGTACATCATCAGGCAAGCGAGAACGGCGACGGCATCACTGTCGACTGTCCGCCGCTCAAGATCCGAAGCGACCGTCTGTCGATGGAGCAGGTGCTCGGGAACCTCCTGGACAATGCGATCAAGTACCGGTCGCCGAAGCGCGAGCTCAAGGTTGTGATGCGCGCGAAGCGGGAGAAGTCCGGTTGGGTAGTCATCGAGGTCCAAGACAACGGCCGAGGCATCGCCCTGACCGACCACGAACGGATTTTCGAGCTCTTTCGTCGATCCGGAACGCAAGACAAGCCGGGCGAAGGCATCGGTCTGGCGCATGTCCGGACCATCGTCCGCAATCTCGGCGGCGACATTACCGTCAGCTCCGAACTGGACGCTGGTACGACCTTCTCGATCTTGTTGCCGCCTGACCTCAGCGCGGTTCAACGGAGTGCCTCCACGTGAGCAATGGAAAGCCGGTTTCAATCGTGATGATCGAGGATGACGAGGGCCATGCCCGTCTCATCGAGAAGAACATCCGCCGAGCAGGGGTGAACAACGAGATCATCCCGTTCCAGAACGGCACGGACGCGCTGGCGTTCCTGTTCGGTGCAGACGGGACGGGTGAGGCCAGCTCCCGCCGGCAGTTGCTCATCCTGCTCGACCTGAACCTGCCCGACATGGCTGGCGTCGACATCCTGGAGAGGGTCAAGGCCAATCAACATACCCGCCGCTCACCAGTCATCGTTCTGACGACGACCGACGACAGCCGCGAGATCCAACGCTGCTACGATCTCGGTGCGAACGTCTACATCACGAAGCCCGTCGACTACGAGGGCTTTGCCAACGCTATCAAGCAGCTGGGATTGTTCTTCTCGGTGATGCAGGTTCCGGAAACCGAATGATCCGATCGGCGGCGACGCGGTAATGCCCAACCGCACAATCAAGGCTTTATACATTGATGACGACGCCGCCTTGGGGCGGCTCGTTCAGCGGATTCTTGGTCGCCGCGGCTACCAGGTCGATCACGAGACGACCGCCGAGGAGGGGCTCGCTCGTCTGGAGGGGGGCGATATCGACGTAGTTATTCTCGACCACGACCTTGGCACGACCTCAGGCCTCGTCGTCCTTGAGGATCTGAAAGCGCGCGAACAAGCGCCCCCAGTCGTCTACGTCACCGCTTCTACCGAGCTTTCCATCGCGGTCCAGGCGCTCAAGGCTGGTGCTGTCGACTATGTCGTGAAGGCAATCGGCGATGATTTCGAGGTGCTGCTGGTGGCCGCACTCGAGCAGGCTGTCGAACGCGCCCGGTTGATGCGAGCTAAGGAAGAAGCCGAGCAGCAGGTCCGCCAGGCCAAGGATCGGGCCGAGATGCTGTTGGCGGAGGTCAACCACCGCGTCGCCAACAGCCTGGCGCTCGTCGGTTCGCTGGTCCGGATGCAGGCTGGCGCGGTCAAGGACACAGGGGCGAAGGCGGCTCTGGCAGAGACCCAGGCGCGTATCACGGCCATCGCGAACCTGCATCGCAGTCTCTATACCTCGACGGATGTCCAGCAGGTCGATCTCGCAGCCTATCTGGAAACACTCGTCGGCGAATTGGGCAATTCGATCACGGCCTCAGGCAGGACGCCCATCGTCAAGCTCGACGCCGAACCTGTCTCGATCAAGACCGATCGCGCCGTCTCCGTCGGCATGATCGCGACGGAGCTGGTCACCAATGCCCTGAAATACGCCTATCCGATTGGAGAGGGCGAGGTTCGCGTCAGCGTTTCGCGGACGTCGTCCAATCAGATCGTGCTCAGCGTCGCGGACGATGGCATCGGCTGGACCGGTGACGGGACGGCAAAGGGGAGCGGACTCGGCAGCAAGATCATCGCTGCGATGTCGAAAAGCCTCGGCTCGCGCTTGGAATATCAGACCCGGCCTATCGGTACGCTGGCATCCATCACATTCGATGAAAAGCTGGGATATTGACGGCGCATCGATGGCGAGCGCCCGGCGGTCCTTCATCCTCTGATGACGATGCTGCCGCAGGCAAAAAAAGGACGCGATGGCTGATATTGTGGATCCGGATGCACAAGATTGAGAACTGATGGACAAGGACCATTATCTTCACGGGCTCGTTCGGAAGCTCGAGACGAGTTCGCCCCTGCAGTCGGAGGAGCGAGACCAGCTGCTCCGGCTGCCGCTGATCCTCAAGCAGTTCGAGAGCGGGCACGACATCGTCAGCGAGGGGGAGCGCACGAAGCAATGCTGCCTCGTCGCTGAAGGTCTGGTTTGCCGCTACAAGATCGTGGGCGACGGGCAGCGCCAGATCCTGTCCCTGCACCTGCCGGGCGACATCCCCGATATCCATTCCCTCCTCATCGAGCAGATGGATCACAATCTGGGAACGCTCACGCCTGCCATCGTCGGGTTCATTCCTCACGAGGCTGTTCGGTCCCTGACCCGCTCCTATTACCGGATCGCCGAAGCATTCTGGCGCGAGACGCTCGTGGAGGCCGCTATCTACCGCGAGTGGATGGTTGGAATCGGCCGGCGCTCGGCGCCGAGCCGAATCGCTCACCTGTTCTGCGAGTTCATCACCAAGATGACGGCGATCGGCCTTTCCGACGGCAAGACCTGCGAGCTGCCACTGACGCAGCCGGAAATCGCCGATGCACTTGGACTCTCCACCGTTCACATGAACAAGAAGCTGCGAGAGATCAGGGAAGCCGGGCTGGTGCGCCTTCGGTCGAACAGGCTGACGATTCTTGATTGGGCAGGCCTGTGCAAGCTGGCGGATTTCGATCCCGACTATCTGCATTTGCGGGAAGTCCGCTCCAAAAAGTGAGTTTGCGTGGGAACACCGGACGGCGAGCCGCATTTGACAGGCATGCCCCGGTATTTCTTTCACACGCGCGACGGCCAGCACGTCGAATTGGACGACGAGGGCACCGATTTGCCCAACGACCAAGCTGCCAAAAATGCTGCGAAGGAGCTTCTCGCTGGAATCAATCGCGAAAAGCTCCCCAATGGCGACCACATGGAACTGGCGGTCGTCGTAAGGGATGCCGCTGGTGCTGACATCTATACGGCAACCCTGAATCTCGACGGCCATTAGTGCGTCGCGCTATCGCTCAATCGCTGCAGCCACGTTCCGGCGTGGCGGGAGTGTCGTTTCGGTGAAGGCTCACGAGGACCAGGCGCCGGCGGCCGAGGCCATCATGGACGGCGCCATGCCGATCGATCGCGATGCTCGCCTGATGGACTACAGGAACGAGGGCTGGTCGCGGTTCGACGAGCGCGGTGAGCCGTACCGGCCCATCATCTAACCTTGGATTGCCTGATCTTGCCCCGCCGGGTCGTGCCGGCGGGGCAATTTGTCTGAGTGACGAGGAACCTGACGCATCGCGAGGCGTTTTCAGCCGGTGATTGATCAGCCCGAGAGACAAGCCTTGCCTGTAGATGACTTCGCTTCTTGCGAACCCGATCCATTCTCGGTGCTGATCGACCCGGTGGACATCGCGCGTGTCCATGCTGCCGTCGACGGCGCCTGGACGGCACTTCAGTCGCGATGCCGCGCCACCGTTGATCCTGACCTTGCGAGAGCGAGTCTCTATGGGATCGTGGCGAGCAATATCCATTTCGCCGCTGACGATCATGATCTCATTCGTCGGTCGATCGATCGCTTTCTCGTCGGCCGCCGCCGCGAGCGCACAAGCAGCAACTGATCCTAGAGAGCCGCTCGCGTTCAGTGGGAATCTGGTGGTGAAGTTGGCCACCTTCAACGTCAACGGCATCAGCAGACGTGCCGTTGCTCCTACGGTGGCTGCGCGAAGCCGAGCCCGATCTCGTCTGGAGCCAAGCGAGCGACCATGCTCAGAAATGGGGCCGCCTGGGCTGACCGGAAAATGGATGGCTTACCCGAAAGGGTGTCATGGCGAACCGCAATCGCCACTGGTTGGGCGTGATTAGCTCGCTAAGCTCGCGTCAGGCTGTATCAGCCGGTCAGCTCATGTCTGGACCTCGCCGCGGATGTACCGGCGGTTCGCACAGTCTGGCCGGGCACAGGGGAACGGCCATCAGGGCTGACCTTCCAAAGGAGGTCAGCCCTGTCCCGCTTTGCCGCAGCCGCTTGTCCGCCTGCAGTCCCTTCTTCAGGGCATCGAACAGGTTGACGACATTGCCGGGGCGATCCTTGCCAGCAGCGGCCGCGGCGATCTTCCCTATGCATTTCCACCCGCGCCGGACGAAGACAGCAGCCGCAGGCTTGCTGGTGGCATCCTGTCATTTGACATGGACAAGCGGCTTGGAAAGACACCTAATCTTCCCGCCGTTGTCTCCATACCGCTTCTGGAAATGACCGCGTGCGGCGCGTTTTGACGCCGCCAAGCGGAGAGACACAATGCTCACTGGCTCAGGCCGGCTTAACCTGCGCGATGGGCGCAGGATCGATGTTCTGTACCAATTCGCGGGCGACTATGACGACCGCCGGGCCGGCTACCTGCTCTTCGACACAAGAGAGTGCGACGACAGCCAGTTCTGCCACCGGCTGGTGCTCGAACGCGAGGATGGCGTGTCGGTCGTATTGGTGGTCATGAACCGCAGCGATAGGCACCTGGCGGTACACGGCCGCGTGCTTCCCGTCGCGGCATAGGGACCGCCGCTGCGATTGTCTGGAACCTAGCAGTCTCGATCCTGTTTCTGAAATCTACGGCTGGGGGTCACCGCACGAGGAGGCTCCCCGATGGGATGGTTCACCAAAGATATCAAGACCATGGATGATCTGTTCGTCCATACGCTCCAGGATATCTACTACGCCGAGCACCAGATCAAGAAGTCGCTTCCCGACATGGTCGACAAGGCGACGAGCCCGGAGCTGAAGCAGGGCTTTCAATCACATCTTCAGCAGACCGACGGGCATATCGCCCGGTTGAAGCAGGTCTTCAAACAGCACGGCGCTGAGGAGAAGGCCGTCACCTGTCCGGCGATCGATGGAATTTTGTCGGAAGCGAGCGATATCGCCTCCGATGTCGACGACAAGCAGGTGCTCGATGCAGCGCTGATCGCTGCCGCCCAGGCGGTCGAGCACTACGAGATCACCCGGTACGGCACCTTGGTCGCCTGGGCCAAGCTGCTCGGTCGCGAGGATTGCGCGTCTCTCCTCAAGCAGAATCTCGATGAAGAAGCTGCGACGGATGCGAAGTTGACCAAGCTCGCAACGAGCATGATCAACCGGCAGGCGGCGTGATGTTCAAACGCCGGAAGCGGGATCTTCTCGCTTCCGGCACTCATCTCGAGATCCGCTGGGGGCATCCTGTCAGCCACCGAGCCCATGATTCATGAAGACGCTCTGCCCGGCATGAATCCGCTCTGGAGCCCAAGCCTGATTGGCTGCCTCGTTATCCTGGAGCGGGCGGCTTAGCGTCTCGGCGCGGGCGCTTCTTGCCGCCGACTGACTGCCTCACTCTCTCGGGTTTGAAAACGCCCCATCGCCAACTGCGACGATCCTGCAAGTTGGAACCTCTGGCGGGCGGGAGGCGTTTGGTTCAAGATAGAACATATCATGAACAGGGAGACGAGCTTGGCACAGCTCACCACGCTTCAGAAGCTGGAGATTCTCAGCGATGCCGCGAAGTACGACGCCTCCTGCGCATCGAGCGGGACGGCCGAACGGAATTCGGTCGGCGGCAAGGGCGTCGGCTCGACCACCGGCTCGGGCATCTGCCATTCCTATGCGCCGGACGGGCGCTGCATCTCGCTGCTGAAAGTCCTGCTGACCAATTTCTGCTCCTACGACTGCGTCTTCTGCATCAACCGCAGTTCAAGCAATGTCCGGCGCGCGCGCTTCTCGGTCGAGGAGGTCGTGGCGCTGACGTTGAACTTCTACAAGCGCAACTATATCGAGGGCCTGTTCCTCTCCTCCGGCATCATCCGCTCGCCCGACTACACGATGGGCGAACTGGTGCGCGTCGCCGAGAGCCTGCGGCTGGAGCATGACTTCCGCGGCTACATCCATCTCAAGCTGATCCCGAGCGCGAGCCAGGAGCTGATCGACCGCGCCGCGCTGTTCGCCGACCGGGTCTCGATCAATGTCGAATTGCCGAGCGAGGCCTCGCTCAAGCGTTTTGCACCGGACAAGCAGCCGCTCGACATCCGCAGCGCCATGGGCGGGCTCAAGCTCAGGATCGACGAGGCCGCGGCTGAGCGTGAACGCTCCAGGCGGGCACCGGCCTTCTCGCCGGCCGGGCAGAGCACGCAGATGATCGTCGGCGCCGACGATGCCAGCGACGCCACCATCCTGCAGCGCAGCGCCCAGCTCTACGGCGCCTATGGCCTGCGCCGCGTCTACTACTCCGCCTTCAGCCCGATCCCCGATTCCTCGAAGCAATTGCCGCTGTCCGAGCCGCCGCTGATGCGCGAGCACCGGCTCTACCAGGCCGACTGGCTGACGCGGTTCTACGGCTTCGAGGTCGATGAGATCATGGATGCGGCGCCCGGCGGCATGCTCGACCTTTCGGTCGAGCCCAAACTCGCCTGGGCCCTGCGCCATCGCGGCCGCTTCCCGGTCGACGTCAACCGCGCCGAGCGCGAGCTCTTGCTGCGCATTCCCGGGCTCGGCACGCGCAGCGTCGATCGCATCCTCGCGATGCGCCGCTTCCGGCGGCTGCGGCTGGAGGATGTCGGGCGGCTGGTGCGCTCCCTGCGCGTGCTCCGGCAGTTCATCGTCACTGCCGACTGGCGGCCGGGTGCGGCGCTCGATGGCGAGAGGCTGAAGGCACAGCTGGCGCCGAAGCCGCAGCAACTGGCGCTGCTCTGATGTTTGTCGCGCGTCTGTCCCATCCCGCCGACTTCGAGGGCTGGCGCGGCTTCGCCCGACGCTTCGCACAGGCGCTGGTGGCGCCGTCGGCGATCGACTGGCGCGTCGGCGACCACGATATCGGCCTGTTCGGCGAGGACGTGGTCGAGGGCGGCGAGGGCAGGGCCTTGAGCGTGCCGCGCGCCTTCATCGCCTTGGCGCAGGAGGTGATCTGCCACAGCGATCCTGCACGCTTCGACCTGCTCTATCGCCTGCTCTGGCGCCTGCAGGAGGAGCGCGAACTGCTCCAGATCGCCTCCGACCACGATGTTCACCGCGCCGAGGCGCTGGCACGCTCGGTCCGGCGCGACATGCACAAGATGACCGCCTTCGTGCGCTTCCGCGAGGTCGATGACGGGGAGGGCGGCGAAGCTTTCGTCGCCTGGTTCGAACCCGAGCACTACATCCTGGAGAAGGTCGCGCCCTTCTTCGTCGAGCGCTTCACCACGATGCGCTGGACGATCCTGACCCCGAGGGGAACGCTGCTTTGGGGCGGGCGCGAGCTCAAGCTCGGCGAGGCCGCGACGCGCGCACAAGCGCCGACCAGCGACGCGATGGAGGAGTGGTGGCGGACCTATTATGCCAGCATCTTCAATCCGGCCCGGCTGAAGCCGAAGGCGATGAAGGCGGAGATGCCGGTGAAATACTGGCGGAACCTGCCCGAGGCCGAGCTGATTCCCCCCCTGATCGCCGATGCCGCACGGCGAACGCAGGAGATGATCATGAGCGCTCCGACCTCATCGCAGAAGCGATGGGCCGCGGCCGTTACCCCCGACCCGGCCACTTCCGATCTTTCTGCGATAGAAAGCTGGGAGGAGGCCGCCGCCGCCGCGCGTTCCTGCCGGCGCTGCGATCTCTGGTGCGACGCTACGCAGACGGTCTTCGGCGAGGGGCCGCGCAGCGCACCGGTGATCTTCGTCGGCGAGCAGCCCGGCGACCAGGAGGATCTCGCCGGCAAGCCTTTCGTTGGTCCGGCCGGCAAGGTCTTCGACCGCGCGATGGCCGATGCCGGGCTCGACCGCGCCAAAGCCTATGTCACCAATGCGGTGAAGCACTTCAAATTCCAGTTGCGCGGCAAAAGGCGCATTCACGAGAAGCCGAACGCCGGCGAGGTCAAGGCCTGCCGCTTCTGGCTCGGCCTCGAGCTCGGCTTCGTCAAGCCACAGCTAGTGGTGGCGCTGGGAGCGACCGCGCTCAAGGCGCTGACCGGCCACGCCGGCCCGCTGACGGCAGCGCGCGGGCGTGAACTCGCCTTGCCGGACGGTACGCCGCTGCTGGCGACCGGCCATCCCTCCTATCTGCTGCGCCTGTCGGACGAGGGGGCGAAAGAGAGCGAAACCAGGCGCTTCATCGCCGATCTCAAGCAGGTCGGCAGCCTCGCGCCGGGCCTGCGGTTGCCAAAGGCACCGTGACTGCTTCAGCCGATTTGGCCGTGGGAAGCCCACATCGCTTGTCGGTTTTTTGAACTGAAGCTCATCCGGATCGGCTGGTGCCAATGTCCGGTCTCGGGCAGCATGCCAACGTCAGGTCCCGGCGCCACGCGGTCGGCGAGCTGCGGCAGCCTGTTGACCGAGATCATCGGAGGGCAGCTGGCGGCTGGACCTCGCGCAGTGCCGAGACCACGCGCGACGCATCCTGAAGTGGAGTCAGCCCATCGCAGCCTCACATCGCTGGGGTTCGAAGGCTCCACTTCGCGTAACGCAGACTTGACGGTTGCGGGCCAACGTCGGTCCCGTCAGGCGCACAGAATGTCCGCTTCCAGGCAAGGATCGAACGTCTGGTTGTGGCGCAAAGCGGACATCGGGCACCCGCCCGAAAGCAGACGTTTGCCTCCGCAACAGCGCTTTATTTGGCTGGCCGCAAGCAATTGCGACTTATGCCTGTCCTTACTCCCGCCTGGCCGTGGTTGGATCAGTCGAGAAACAGGTTGTAGCTGGCAGCCAGGGCTCTGCGCAGTTGGTCCCAATCGGCGTGAGCGAGGTGTGGAATCTCACCAGCCGCATGATGGGGCGCCTTCAGCCCCGTTGACGTGGAGATGTGCACAAGAGGACCGGGCGACAGCAGCGCCTTCTTGGCAGCGATGCGCAATGCTGCCAGGCCCGCGGCCGAAGCCGGCTCGCTCCATAGACCGTCGAGCGCGAGAGCAGCCTGGGCATCGGCAATACTCCGATCATGAACCGCAACGGCGAGCCCCCTCGACCGACGCAGTGCGGTTATTCCGCGGAAACCGCCGCGGGCAGAGCCGATACCGTGAGCAATGGTTTCGGTTGGTTTCAGGGTGCTGGACGAGCCGCTGGCGTATAACCGGCCGAGGGCATCCGAGCCCTCGGGTTCGGCAGCGATCAAGACGGGCTCCTCCTTCGCCAGGCCCAGTGCCTTGAGTTCGGAAAAACCCTTGCCGATCCCGAACAACAGCTCGCCGTAGCTCGTCGGCACGGACACTGCAGCCGGCACCCGTCCAAGCTCCAGGAATATTTCGTAGGCGATGGTCTTGTAGCCCTCTGGACCGAACGGGTGGCCGGTATGGGTCGGCGCCGTGTTGCCGATCAGATACCAGCCGGACCGGGACGAAAGAACATCGAGGAGCGGCCACCGCGCTGCGCGCGGCATCGCGACAACTGCGGCGCCATGGGCGCGCATTTGCTGTGCATGTGCCTCCGACACGCGGTCGTCGCAAAGCACGATGCAGCGCAGCCCGGCTCGGGCAGAATAGGCCGCGGCCGAAGCGCCATGGTTGCCCGACGACGAAATCACCGTACCTGTTGCCCCCGCCGCCGCGGCGGCGCTGACGGTGCACAGGCTCAGACGATCCTTGTGACTCCAACTTGGATTGGCGCTCTCGTTCTTGATGAAGAGCTCGGGCAAACCGGCCCAGGCGGCTGCCCTTGGAGCCGGAACCAGCGGCGTCGCGCCTTCGCCACAGGACAGGCCCGGCAGGAGCGGCGGCAGCAATGGCGCCCAGCGTTCGAGACCGCTGCCGAAGCCTGACGTGAACAAATCGCCGGGAAGCCGCTCATAGGCGTAGCCGACCTCGTATGGATAGTGGAACGGCTCGTCGCAGACGCTATCGACATGGGCGACGAACGGTGCAGTTTGCGGATAGAGCGGCTGCCGCTCTCCGTCGAACATCGAGATCAGAGAGGTGGCCAGCGAGGAAGACGCGCCGACCCAGGAAGGCAGGGCCGTTTGGCCTGCAGGGCTGGGCGTCGTAGCTGGCCGGCGATCGGCAAAATCGCCCATCCTCCCCTCAGCGCAACGGCAAGGCATAGATCTGGCCGCCGCGCGTCCAGAGATCGTTCTGGCCGCGCTCGAGGCCGATGCGGGAGCCTTTGCCGAGATTTCGTTCGAAGATCTCGCCATAATTGCCCACCGCCGCGATCATCCGGGCGACCCAGCGCTCGTCGAGGCCCAGCGCCTTGCCAAGGCCCGGCTCGCTGCCGAGCAGACGCTTGACCGGCGGCGGGCCCTTTGCCGCGAGCTCGGCTGCATTGGCGGAGGTGACACCCATCTCCTCGGCCTCCATCAGCGCGAGGACCGCCCAGCGGACGACGTCGTAGAACTGCTCGTCGCCCTTGCGGATCGCGAGTGCGGTCGGCTCCTTCGACAGGCGTTCCGGGAGCAGGACGTAGTCATCGGGCCGCTCGGCCTTGAGCCGCATGCCGATGAGCGGCGTCGAGTCGTTGCTGTAGGCGTCGCAGCGGCCGGAGAAGAAGGCGTCCTCGACCGCATCGAGCGTCGCGACCGTTACCGGCGAGAAGGTCATGCCATTCGTGCGGAAATATTCGGAGAGGTTGAGCTCGGAGGTGCTGCCCTGCTGGACGCAGATTGTGGCGCCACTGAGCTGCTTTGCGCTGGTGACGCCGAGCTTGCGTGCGACGATGATCGCCTGGCCATCATAGAACCAGATGGGCGCGAAGCGCAGGCCGAGCTGAGCCTCGCGGGTCAAAGTCACGGTCGCCGTTCGCGAGAGCACATCGATCTCGCCGCTCTGCAAGGCGGTGAAGCGCGTGACCGTGGTGGTCGGCACGAAATCGACCTTGCTCGCATCGCCCAGCACGGCCGCCGCTATGGCCCGGCAGAGATCGGCATAGATGCCGGTCCACTTGCCCTCGCGATCCGGCATGGTGATACCGGGAGTGCCCTCGGAGGTGCCACATTTGAGCACCCCGCGCTGCTTCAGCGCATCGATATGCGGTCCGGCCGCAGCCGATGGAATCGACAACCACAGCAGCCCGGCTGCGAGCGCCGTCGTCTTGAGGAAATCTGCGATCATCGGCCTCCCCATATTTGTTTGGCTGAGGCTAGGCAGCACAACGCTATGCGTCCAATATCCACTTGCGCCAACTTGATAACGAAAACTGATAGCTGTGCAGCATCGGCAGATTGAAGCTTTCGCCGCTGTCATGACCAGCGGCAGCGCCTCGCGCGCGGCTGATCTGTTGGGCGTGACCCAGCCGGCGATCAGCCGCTGCATCGCTGAGCTGGAACGCGAGCTCAGCTTCGCCCTGTTCGACAGGATTCGCGGCCGCATGGTCCCGACCTTCGAGGGACGGATGTTCTTTCGCGAGGTGGACAGCCACTTCCTTGCAATGGCGAAACTGGAGGCCGCCGCCGCCCGCATTCGCGATTTCGGCGCCGGCGCACTCAAGATCGCGAGCCTGCATTCGCTTGGAGCCCGGCTGGTGCCCAAGGCCCTGGCCCTGTTTCAAAGGGAGTTCCCAAGGATCAACGTGACCTTGCAGGTGCAATCATCCAGTCAGGTCAGGGATCTCGTGGCATCCGGGCAATTCGACGTCGGGCTATGCTCGGAGGAGGTCGACCTCGCTGGCATCGAGCATCAGCATTTCTCCGACTACCGGATGGTCGCGGTCGTTCCACGCGACCATCCTCTCGCGGGGCGGGCGATGATCCGGCCGGAGGATCTGCACGATCAGCCATTCCTGCAGCTCGACTTCGACGAACGTCTGGTGCGCAGCCTCCATGATGCCTTGGCCGCCGCGCAGGCGAAGCCGCGCGTTGTCGTCGACGTCGAATACTCCGTCACCGTTTGCGCGCTCGCATCAGAAGGTGCGGGGATCGGTCTGGTCAACCCTGCTGCCATCGCTGGGCTCGACCGGTCAGAATTCAAGGTATTGCGCTTCGAGCCCGCCTTGCATTTCCGCAAGCATCTGATCTTTCCGCCAGGGCGCCCGCGGCCACAGCTCGTCCGCGACTTCCTAGGCGTGTTGGCCGAGGTGAGGAACCGTTTTGCGCTCCAACTCGACAACGCATGACAAGCGCCAGGAACAGACCTTGAGATCCGACTAGCATCCGGACGTTGCAGGTCGGCCTCCGGCATCGGTCCTCGACTTTTCCGGATCGCTTCGTTCGACCAAAAAATCGCACTGTTATGCAAATGGCAGGTTCTTTACGCGCGCGCCTGACGACTTCCCCAGGGCGGCTGCTGTCGATCGATCTAGAATGCGAACAGGTGGCCGAATCTGATGGCGCCGTACACAGCTTTTCGGCCGACCCATTTGGCTGATCCTGCCTCCTCTCCGGCCTCTACGCGAGCCTGTGCACAGCTGCGCTCCTGACATCGCCGGCAAGGACATCGCCAATCCGATCGTTTCAATTCTCTCGGTCGCGACGATACTGCAGCTCGGCTCGGCTCGGCTTCGGCCTCGGCGGTGGAGGCCGCCGTTCGGAAGACGCTGGCCGCCGGCGACCGCACGCGCGATCTTGCGACGTCGAGGGACATCCCGATCGGCGCGGAGACAATGGGGGTCTGGTCGTACGCGCTCTGTCTTGACGCAGTCGTCGAGCTTTCGCGGAGTTAGGCGGCGATGCCCGCCTCCGTTATCCGGCAATCACGTTGCAAATATTTCACAAGAGATTTTATAACTCCATTGTGCCGACGGGCTCTTGTACGCGCCGGCTGAGATGGAGGAATCCGACGTGAAAACCAGTGGCATCGGGACGATCGGCGACAGGATCATCCTGGAGAACGAGCATGTCAGGGTATGGCTCGTCGAGCTCGACCCCGGCCAGATTCAGTCGCGCCATGTTCACGAATTGCCATATCTGATCGTGCCGCTGACCGACGGCAAGAACATCATGCGCTTCGATGATGGACGCGAGGTCGCGACAGACGAGAAGCCCGGCGCCTGCCTCTGGCGGATGCCCGGTGTTCCGCATGAGCTCGAGAACGTCAGCTCCTGGCAGTATCGCAACGTGCTCGTCGAGCTGAAGTCCCCAGCCGCTGTAACGCCTCCCGCGCCATGATCGAGCGCAGGAGCTTCCTCGCCCTGCCGCTCCTCGCGCCGCTCGTGACAACGGCCGCGCGAGCCCAGGGGCTTTCCAATCGTCCCGTGACGATCGTCTCGCCCTATATGGCGGGCGGCACCAGCGACATCATCGCCCGCGTGCTCGGCGAGGGGCTGAGCGAGCTCTGGAAGCAGCCGGTGCTGATCGAGAATCGGCCTGGCGCGAACGGTTCGATCGGGGTTTCGGCTGTGGCGAGATCAGCTCCCGACGGGCATACCCTGCTCGCCGTCGCGTCGAGCGCGCTGACGCTCAACCCGCTACTCTACAAGAAGCTGTCCTATGACGTGGAGCGCGATCTCGTTCCCGTCAGCGTCACCGGGCAGGTCCCCAATGTCGTCGTCGTCAATCCCAGGTTGCCGCCGCGCGACCTCGCCGAGCTGATCGCGCTCGCCAAGGCGAAACCGGGCGGCCTCACCTATGCCTCGCAGGGGGTCGGCTCGAACGGCCAGATGAACGCCGAGATGTTCCGGCTCGCTACCGGCATCTCTCTCGTCCACGTCCCCTACAAGGGCAGCGCCCAGGCGGTGACTGACCTCGTCGGCGGGCAGGTCGACCTGATGTTCGACAACCTGCCCACGGTGCTCGAACATATTCGCGGCGGCCAGCTCAGGGCCCTTGCCGTGACCTCGGCCGACCGCTCGCCCCTGCTGCCTGACGTGCCGACCGTGGCGGAGGCGACAATCCCCGGCTTCGACACCTCGGCCTGGTTCGCCGTGCTCGCGCCGAAGGCGACACCGCCCGAACTGCTGGCTCGGCTCGAGCAAGCTGTGACCGGTGTCCTGATGCAGCCTGCAACCTCCGCCAAGCTCGCAGCTGCCGGCGTCACGGTCACCGCGGCAGGCTCGGCGGAGCTCGCGGGGCGTATCGAGCGCGATCGCAGAATCTGGAGCGAGGTCATCGCCAGGGCCGGCATCGCCGTTGAGTGAAGTGCAAAAGATATCTCTTGAGAAATATCAGTGGATCGGACATCTTCCAGACCAAGGGCTAATGCTCGCTGGAAGAGGGGAATGCCGATGCACTGGATGAGGAAGACCGCCATCGCCAGCCTTGCGGGGGCGTTCGCCGCTGCGCTCGGCCTTGCCAGCGCCCCGGCTCAGGCGCAGACGCCGATCACTTTCTCGCTCGATTTCCGCGCGCTCGGCCGTCACGCCGCCTGGTTCGTCGCGCTGGACAAGGGCTATTATAAGCAGGCCGGGCTCGACGTCAGCATCATCGCCGGCCAGGGAACGGCACAGGCAATCCAGGCGATCGAGGCCGGAACCGCGCAGATCGCCTTCTCCGACGTCGCCGGCGTCGTCGCTGCGCGGGCCAATGGCGGCTCGACCGCCAGGATGGTCTCGGTCATCTACCAGAAGGCGCCCTATGCGATCTTCTCGCTGCGCGACGGCGCCAATGTCCGCTCGGCCGACCAGCTCGCCGGGCTCGAGATCGGCAGTGGCGCCGGTAGCTTCACCCAGAAGGTCATCGAAGCCTTCATGGCGCAGAAGGGCATCACGACGCCAGCCAAGTTCACCAATATCGACCCGTCCGCCCGTGTCGGCATGCTCGCTGCCAAGAAGATCCCGTCGATCGAGACCTTCGTGATGACACGCCCTGGCGTCGCCAAGGCGGTCGGCTCGTCGAATGCCCGCACCTATCTCCTCGCCAATGACGGGCTGGTGCTCTACTCGAACGGCATCGTCGTGCGCGATGACCTCATCAAGTCGAAGCCCGACCTGATCAAGGCCTTCATCGCGGCCTCGTTGAAGGGCTGGAAGGACACGATCGCCAAGCCGGAAGAAGCGGCCGATATCGTCGTCAAGCTCAACAAGGGTCTGGAGAAGGACGTCGTCCTAGAAGAGATCGAGATCGTGAGCGAGCTGGTCAAGACTGACGTCACCGCCAAGAAAGGGCTCGGCGCGATCGACCCCGAGGCGATGGCCTCCTCCGTATCGCTCATCCTCCAGACCCTTCCAGGCGCCAAGCTGGCCGCTGGCGATGTCTACGACGCGACCCTGCTCCCCGCGACGCCGGTTCTTCCGTGATCCCAGCCATCGTAGAACCGCAGGGCGCGCCCCTGGAAGCGGGCGAGATCTATGGCCGCTTCACCGGTGTCCGTAAGGTCTTCGGCAAGCAGGAGGGCGCCATGGTAGCGCTCTCCGATGTCGACTACGAGCTCCGGAAGGGCGAGCTCGTCGCCCTGCTCGGCCCCAGCGGCTGCGGCAAGACCACCTTGCTGCGGATGGTGGCCGGGCTGACCAAGCCGAGTGGTGGCAGCATCGTCATCCGAGGCCGTGAGGTCACCGAGCCGCAGGACGATTTCGGCTTCGTCTTCCAGAGCCCGAACCTGCTGCCCTGGCGCACGGTGCTCTCGAACGTGCTGTTTCCGATGGAGATCAAGGGGCGGCTCGACGCTGCCGCGAGGGCGCGCGCCGTCGAACTCCTGGAACATGTCGGGCTCGGCAAGTTCCTGAAGAGCCGCCCGCACGAACTCTCCGGCGGCATGAAGCAGCGTGTCGCGCTCTGCCGTGCGCTGATCCACTCGCCTTCGCTCATCCTGATGGACGAGCCCTTTGGTGCCCTCGACGAGCTCACCCGCATGGAGATGCACGAATTGCTGCTCGACATCCGGCGCCTGACCGGCGCGACGGTGATGTTCGTGACGCATTCGATCTCCGAGGCGGTCTATCTCGCCGACGAGGTCCTGGTCTTCAGCGCGCGGCCGGGCCGCGTCTCCGACCGGATCAGGATCGACCTGCCTTATCCGCGCGAGGCGGCACTGCGCTACACCGCAGGCTTCCGCGAGTACGAGCGCCGCGCAGGTGCCGGACTCGGCGTCCTTCATCACGCGTGATGGCCAGACCCATGCCAATCTCCTCCGACGCCGTCACGCGGATCGCCTATCCGGTGCTCGGCCTCTTGCTGCTCCTCCTGCTCTGGCAGGGCTACATCGTGCTGTTCGACGTGCCGCAGGCCGTGCTGCCGCGCCCGCTCGCGGTCTGGAACGCGACCGTGAACAATCTGCCGCTGCTGCTCTCCGAAGGCCGCGTGACGCTGCTCGAAAGCGTCTACGGCTTCCTGCTCGCCTTCTTCCTGGGCATTCCGATCGCGGTGGCGATCTCCTCGTCGCGCACGCTCAACCTGATGTTCTATCCGCTGCTGATCGCGACGCAGGCCCTGCCCAAGGTGGCGCTGGCGCCGCTGATCCTGGTCTGGCTCGGCACCGGCATCGAATCCAAGCTCGCCATCGCCTGGCTCGTTGCCTTCTTCCCGATCGTGGTCGACACCGCGACCGGCCTGCGCTCAACGCCTACCGAGATGCTCGATCTCGCCGCCTCGGTTCGCGCCAGCGGCTGGCAGACCTTCTGGAAGATCAGGTTCCCGGCGGCTTTGCCCTTCGTCATCACCGGCTCGAAGGTCGCGATCACGCTCGCCGTGATCGGCGCCGTGATCGGCGAGTTCATCAGCTCGAACGAGGGGCTGGGCAACCTGCTGCTCGTCGCCAACTCGCAAGTGAACACACCCCTCGCCTTCGCCGCGTTGCTGGCCCTCGCAGTGCTCGGGATGGTGCTCTACGCCGCCGTCGCCTTCATCGACATCGCGCTGAAGCCCTGGTTCAGCGAAGTCAGGCATTGACGGGATACGCCATGACCAAGCCTCGCATCGCCCTCTTGGTCGGCTCGCTCAGCCGCGACTCGATCAATCGCCGGCTGGCGTCGGCACTCATACGGCTCGGGGCCGATCGCTTCGATGTTCGGGAAAGCGACCTCGCCGGGCTGCCGCTCTATAATCGCGACATGGACCGTGCGCTGCCGCCAGCGGTGCTGCATTTCAAAGACGAGATCGAAGCCGCGGACGGCGTGTTGATCGTCTCGCCCGAATACAATCGCTCGGTCCCCTCGGCGCTCAAGAACGCCATCGACTGGGGCTCGCGCCCCTATGGCGCCAACTCCTGGCGCGGCAAGCCGGCGGCGATCGCGGGCCTCGCGAGCGGCGCGCTCGGCACGGCGCCGGCCCAGCAGCACCTGCGCAACATCCTCTCGCATCTGGAGGTGCATGTGCTGCCACAGCCGGAGGTCTGCATGGCGATGCGCGAGGGCTTGTTCGACGCCGATGGCGAGATCGCCGATCCCGCGACGCGACAATTCCTCGACGGCTTCCTCACCCGCTTTTCCGCGCATGTCTCGCGCTTCGCCATGGTTCCAGCATGAGCGCCCAGCGTATCGCCCTCGACGTCCACGCCCATCTCATTCCGGTCGAGGCGCCGCTCGCGCGCGTCCCGGGCGTGAGCTGGGACGCCGCAAGCGAGAAGCTCGTCATCGATGGCCACGCGATCGGCATCAAGGCGCTGTTCCATCCGGAAGCGCTGATCGCCTGGATGGACGAGCAGCAGGTCGAGCGCGCTTGGATCTCGGCGCCGCCGCCGACCTATCGCCCCGGGCTCGATGCATTGCAGGCCGAAGCCTGGGCGCAATTGCTCAATGACGGGCTCGCGGCCATCGCCACAGCGCATCCGGACAGGCTGGCGCCGCTCTACCATCTGCCGGTGGCCCATCCGGAACTCGCCGTCCGGATCGTTCGCGAGCGCGCGGCCGCCGGCGAAGCCCGCTTCTCCATGCCGACCGGCGAGCCGGGATTGATGCTGTCCGATGCCAGCCATGCCCCGCTCTGGCAGGCGCTCGATGACGTTTCGGCCTTCGTCTTCCTGCACCCCGGCGAGGGCTGCGACGGGCGGCTAGACCCGTTCTATCTGCACAATCTCCTCGGCAATCCCACGGAGACGGCGGTCGCGGCCGGCCATCTCGTCTTTGCCGGCGTGCTGGAACGGCATCCGCACATCACCATCTGCCTCGCCCATGCCGGCGGCACCGTACCGGCCGTGGCAGCGCGCTGGCAGCGCGGCTTCGCCACGGGACGACCGGGCGTGGATACGCAGGTCGAGGCGCCGGCGAAGGCTTTGCGCCGCTTCTGCGTCGACTGCATTGCCCATGACGACACGCTGCTCGATCTGGCGGCTTCGGTGTTCGGCGAGGGGCGGATCGTCTTCGGCTCCGACTGGCCCTTCCCGATGGGTGTGATCAAGCCGCATGAGCAGCTCGCAGCCCTGAGCGAGAGCCGACGCCAAGCGATCTTCTGCGATAATCCAGCCAAGCTGGCTGGTTGAAACGAAAAGGGCCGGCTCTCACGAGCCGGCCCTTTTCCGTGATCCAAGCACCTTCAGGGCGTGACGTCGCTCTCTCCGGCGAGGTCATGCTCGACGAGGCGATTGCGCAATTCGCCCAGGCCTTCGGCGCGGACCACGACTTCGTCGCCCGCCTTGAGGAAGATTTGCGGCTCGCGCGCATTGCCGATGCCGCTCGGCGTGCCCGTCAGCAGGACATCGCCCGGATGCAGGGTCATGCCGAAGGAGAGCTCGGCGATGAGCTCGTCGATCGGGAAGGCCATCTGCGCCGCCACGGCATTCTGCATCACCTCGCCATTGAGCAGGCATTGCAGCCTGACCTTGGGCAGGTCGATCTCGTCCGGTGTCACCACGAAGGGGCCGAGCGGCATGGTGCCGTCGATGCTCTTGCCCTTCAGCCATTGCCCGCCATGGCGGCGCTGCAGGTCGCGCTGCGAGACGTCGTTGGCGAGGCAGAAACCGAAGATGTGCTCATGCGCCCGCGCACGCGGGATGCTGCGCCCGGCCTTGCCGATGACGATCGCGATCTCGGCCTCATAGTCCCATTTCGCCGAGATGCGGGCGTCGAAGGCGATGTCGTCCTGCGGACCGATCACCACATCGGGCGATTTCGTGAAGAAGGTCGGCGCTTTCGGGCGATCGACATCCTGCCCTTCGCGCTTGCCCTTGCTCTCCTCGAAATGGTCCCAGTAGTTCCAGCCGGTGCAGAGCACATCGCGCCGGAAGCGACGTACCGGCGCGGCGAGCGATGCCCCTGCCAGCGACAGGCGCGCGCCCTTGTCGAGACTGGCGACGATCAGCGCCTGCCGCTCGCTGGGCGCCAGGCCAATGAAGGCGACGAGGTCGCCCGCGCCCGGCCCCAGCATGACCACCTCGTTATCGACGACGAGGCCGAGGCGCTCGCCGCCGTCATGGCGCAGATTGACGTAGCGCATCGCCGGCTCAGTCCGAAATGACCGCGATGGCGTTGATCTCGATCAGATAGTCCGGCGAGGTCATCTTGCAGATCTCGACCATGGTCGAGGCGGGCGCGATGCCGGTGAAGTATTCGCGCCTGACCTTATGGATTGCGTCGAAATGCTCCATGTTGCGGACATAGACGTCGACGCGGCAGATGTCGTCGAGCGTGCCGCCGGCTTCCTCGACCGCAGCCTTCAGGTTCTCGCAGACCTGACGGGTCTGCTCCGAGACGTCGCCGATGCCGGCGATCGAGCCGTCGGCGCGGCGCGAGGTCATGCCGGAGAGGAAGACGAGGCGGCCGCGCGCCTCGATCGCGGTCGCCTGCGAGAAGTGGCCGTTCGGTTGGCGCAGCTTGGCGCTGGTGATCTGTTGCTTGGCCATTGTGAAAACTCCTTGAGATCAGGACAGAGACGACGGGAACGGGACGCCGAGCCGCTCGGCCGCGGCGCGCAGGGCCGAGAGCGTCGCCGGCGCGATGCGGCAATTGCCGTCGAAATCGCGATGGGCCTTGGCGGCGCGGTCACCGGGCATGCGAATCGGCGAGGCGCCCGGCGCGGGCTTCGAACCGCGGATGCGCTCGGCGAAGCCGGAGGCAGCCGCCTCGAACTCGCCCAGCGGCCGGAAGCCGGCGATGTCGATGGCGATGAAGAGATTGGCGCTGGCATAAGGCTCGGAAAGGTCGCCATAGAGCGGGCGCACGGCATCGCCGATGGCGCCACCCGAGAGCCCACCCGCGAGCAGGTCGACCATCACGGCAAGGCCGAAGCCCTTGGCGCCGGCGGCCGGGAGCAGCATGCCCTTGATCGCTTCTGCGGCATTCGTGGTCGGCACGCCCTCAGTGGTCGCAGCCCAGCCCTCGGGGATCGGTTCACCACGGCTCTCCGCCAACCTGATCTTGCCCATGGCGCCCGCGCTCATGGCGAGATCGAGCACGAGTGGCTCGCCGCCCGTCGGCACGGCGATCGCGAGCGGGTTGTTGCCGACGACCCGCTCCGCCCCGCCCGGCGCGGGCAGCAACGGACGGGTATTGGCCATGACGATGCCGATCTGGCCTGAGAGCGCGATCTTGCGCGCAAAGCGGCCGGCGGCGCCGAAATGGAAGGCATTACGCACGGCGATCGCCGCCAGACCATGCTCCCCGGCACGCTCGACCGCGAGTTCGGACGCCTGCTCGGCCGCGACCTGGCCGAGCGCATTGGCGGCATCGATGGTGACGCGCGTACCGGCGTCGACGACGATCTCGCCCCTGGCCGTCGCATCGACCGAGCCTTTCTCGATGCGCTCGAGATACATCGGCAGCAGCATCAGCCCGTGCGAGCCGAGGCCTTCGATGTCGGCATCGACCAGAGCCTCAGCGACCAGGCTCGCATGCTCGGTGGGGGCCCCGACCTTTGCCAGGAGCGCCTCAGCCAGCTCGCCCAGTGCGGAAGCCGGACGGGAACCAGAGTTCGTCATGATGTGAATCTCGGCTCGGCGGCGATCAGTGAGCGTCGCGCTCGTCGGTGTACCAGGACGGAACCTCCGGATAGTGCGGGCCGTCGTAGATCTCGACCACGACCGTTTCCTCGATCGCGAGGCTCGGGCCGTGCACATTGCCCTTCGGGTTGCAGTAGAAGCAGCCGGGCTTCAGCGTGACGCCGGTCGCGGTGTATTCAAAATGACCGGACAGGCAGAACATCATCTGGTTCGAGGCGTGGGAATGCGGCTTGGGAATGCCGGCGCCCTTCTCGAAACGGATCAGCGCGACTGACGCGCCGGTCGCCTCGTCCCGCCACAGCATCTTCTCGTGCACGCCTTTCAGCGATTTTTCCCGCCAGGGAACGTCGTTGGTCTGGATCAGGATTTCCTCGAGGCTCGGGGCGCCGGCAGGAAGCTGCATGATAAACCCTTTTGCGAAATGCCGCTCTTATGTCCGTCATGATATTTCACATGATGTCTAATGCAAGCCGGAAAGCGACATCGACCCTGATTTGTCAGGGACAGGAGGTTCTCGGCTCAGGCTGGCCGGGTGTCGGCGCACAGCCGGTGCGCGCGCGGGCGCCTCGCCGGCGAGGGCCTAGCGGGTAGGCGACAGTGGCGCGCGCCTGGGCGCATGCTGCTGCAGCAGGACGACCCGTTCGCGCAGGCCGCTGAGATGATCGCGCATCGCCGCGGCCGCCGCCGCCGGGTCGCGCGCCGCAATCGCGTCGAGCACGGCACGATGCTGGCGATCGGAGGCTTCGGTGTCGAGCGTCTGCCAAAGGTGGAGATACCAGGCGCGGGTCGAGCGCTCGTGCAGGGTCTTGGCGAAATCACCGAGGATGCGCGACTGGGACATGTCGCTGATTCGGGAATGGAAGGCCCGATCGCATTCGACGAAGGCGTCGATCCGACCGCCGCCATGGGGGTCGTCGCGGTGGTGATCGAGAATGGCGCGGGCGTCCGCGATGTCCTCGGGCCGGCCGTGCATGGCGGCGCGCGCCGCAATCTCGGGCTCGACGACCAGGCGCGCATCGAGGATCTCGACGACCTGCCCCATGGAGTCCGGCTGGATGATCACGCCCTTGCGCGGCACGACATCGACGAGACCTTCGGCCTGCAGCCGCTGCAACGCCTGGTGGACGGGCGTGCGGCCCATGTCGAGTTGCTCGCAGATCGAGGCTTCGTTGAGATACTGCCCGGGCGCGAAGAACAGGGTGATGATGCGGTCCTTGATGGCGATATAGGCCTGCTCGGATAGCGGGAGCGACTCCTTCCTGCCTTTGCCGCGCTGCGCCGGACGGCGCTTCTGCCCGCTCTCGCCCTTCTTCGCCGTCATCTCACCGTGCCGCAGATATGCCTGTTGATATTCCTGTGTTCCGCCAACTCCTTACCGCTGAAGCCAAAGGCGGGCAAATCCCGATAACCAGGCGCAGCGTCGCGACCGCCAAAAGTGGCATCTCGCCGACGGCCAACCTTGCGGCGGCAGGGCGATATGGCCCCGCGCGGAGACGTGCATTGCCGCTCGCTGCCAGGGCGCGCCCCGATCGCGATGGAGGCGCCCCGTGCACCGTCTTGAGAACCAGCATCTCGCTCATCACGAGGCGGTCGGGACGGACGTCAACCCACCCTGTCGCGCGCATCCCGCTTCGGGCCGCCCCCTCGAATGGGACGATCGCGAGCACGCCGTCGTCCTCGTGTGAGCCCACCTTCATTGGTGGTGGTAGCGACCAGATCAACTAGGGCTAACAACGGTCAGCCTGCGACAGAAGCGGAAGTTGGACCACCATCTGGAAGCGAACATTGCAGCCATGGCGCGCACCAGGCGGACGCTGGACGAGCTGGCTAAGAGGCGTCCACGCCTCCCAGGGCGCTCCAGACCCTTTCGTCGCTTCCGACCGCGCCGGCCTTGCCGACATGTCGACTACGACGCTTTCTTGAACAGTCGGAGCGCGTTCTCGCGCTCGATCTGCGTCAGATCGGCGGGGGACAGAAGGCTGATCTTCTGGAGCCCATCGGCGACGACTCTTCCGGAGAGATATGGGAAGTCGCTTCCGAAGAAGAGCTGCTGGCTCGGCACGAGCTGGAGAAGCGCCGCGACCGAAATCGGGTTCGCCATCGACACCACGTCGTAGTTCAGCCGCTTCAGTTCATGGAGCATGCCGTTCGGCAGCTTCTCCTTCAGCCCCGGCGTGAAGAACATCGCGGCGTTCAGCCGACCCGCCAGAAACGGCAGTGTGCCGCCCCCCTGCGCGAAGATGAAGTTGATGTCCTGGCAGCGCGTCAGGGTTCCGCTGAACAAAAGGCTGGTGATGCAGCGCGTCGTGTCCGTGGGGAACTCGATCAGCGCGGAGGACACGCCTTCCTGCAGGTTGCTGCAGCAATCAGGCGCCAGCGGATGGACGAACACGGTAGCCTTGCGTCGGTTCAATTCGTCGAAGACCGGAGCGAAGGCGGGATCTCCCGGCCAACGCGAGCCGTAGCTCGTCAGGATGCCGATGCCGTCCAGCTTGAGCACGTCGAGCGCGTATTCGATGGCCTTCAGGCTGCCATCGACGTCCGGCAGCGGGATCGGCGCGAACATGCCGAAGCGGCCCGGGTGTTTCTGGATCATGTCGGCGCCGTAATCGACGCAGGCCCTGGCAAGGCGCCTGCCTTGCTCGACATCCCCGAAGAAGATGCCGGGCGCCGCCACGGAGACGATCGCCTTGTCGACCCGGCTGCGCTCCATCTCTTCGAGCGAACGCTGCGGCGTCCAGCCGGTCATGGTCTCGGTCGGCAACCCCTGGGCCTGGGCAATGATCTTCTCGCGCACCTCGTCCAGATATTTCGGCGGGAAGATGTGGTGGTGGGTATCGATCCGAAAGCGGCCCTCCGGCTGCGCCTGGGCGTGCCCGGGACTGGTGGCCGCTGCGGCGGCAAGCGCCGCGACGCCTCCCAGCAGGATCGCGCGCCGGGACATGGCTTCGTCATGGCTGGACATTTCGGAATCTCCCCTCGTTCGTATTGTCGTTTGTTTCTCGAAGAGTCAGTTCGAAGCGATTTTCACGCTGCGCATTTTCAGGCGGGGGCGCCATTGGGCTCGCCCAGTCGTTCCTGCTGTTGCGATGAGCGTGCCCGGCTGGGCAGGAAGCAGACGCCGATCAATCCGATCAGGCCGACGAGGATGACGTAGTAGGCCGCGGCCGCCTTGTTGCCGGTCGTGGCGACCGCATAGCTCACCATCAGGGGCGCGGCTCCGCCGAAGATGCTGTTCGAGACGTTGAAGTTGAAACCCAGCACCGAGGCCCGGATGCGCGGCGCGAACAGCGCCGCGTTCATGACGATGCCCAGCCCGACGATGACGCTGCCGGGAATGGCCAGCGCGACCTGCAGGCCGACGAGCCCCCAGAGGGTCGGCGCCTGGATGATCCAGGCATAGAGCGGGTAGACGATCAGCAGGATCGCCACCGTCGCGCAGCCATAGAGCAGCCGCGGCGAGGCGCCGCGATCGACGCGGCCCGCCCAGAAGATCGCACCGGCCGCCGAAAGGATGCCCGCCACCAGCGTGCTGATGAAGGGAGCGTTCAAGCCGAGATTGAGCTCGCGGACCGCGAAGGTCGGCATATAGATGAACATGATGTAGAAGTTGCCGCCGCCGAAGGCGAGCAGGGCGAAGGACGTCAGGAAGGCACGGCGCTGCTTTGTCCAGACGTCGCGGATATCGTCGGACCATGAGGTGCGGGCGACGCTCGCGACGTCGATCGTCTCATCGACATGGCGCCGGATATAGTAGCCGACAGGAGCGATCAGCAGCCCGAAGATGAAGGGCAGGCGCCAGCCCCAATCGCCCATCTGCTGCGGCGTCAGGGTGTTGAACAGCAGGAAACCGACGAAACCGGCGAAGACCACGGCCAGCAGCGTGCTCGCCATCTGCCAGGCGACGAAGGTGGCCTTGCGGTTCGGCGGTGCCGATTCCGCCAATAGCGACACCGCGCTGCCGTACTCGCCCGAGGCGGCGAAACCCTGCATCAAGCGCGCCGTCAGCACGATGACCGGCGCCAGCAGTCCGACCGTGGCATAGGTCGGCGCGAAGCCGATCATGGCGGTGGCCAGTGCCATGATCCAGATCGTGATCGTCAGCGCGCTGCGGCGCCCCTTCCGGTCGGCATAGTAGCCCATGACCAGGGCGCCGACAGGCCGCATCACGAAGCCGACTGCGAAGGTTGCCAGGGTCAGCATCAGGGCGACGTTCGGGTCGCTTGCCGGAAAGAACAGCCGTGACAGGATGACGGCCAGATAGCCGTAGATGATGAAGTCGAACCATTCCAGGGCGTTTCCCAGCGCCGCCGCGACGACGACGCGAACCGACGAGCGTTGCGATTTCTCACGCACCGACATCTCACCTCTCCCGTTATGAAAGCGAGCTTTTGCTCTTGTTATGCGGCCATCTGCACATAGCCGGATTCTCGGATGATCCGAGCGGCGGAGGCTTCGAGCTCCCCCACCTTCCGGCGCAGCAAAGCAGCGTCATAGCCGAGCACGCCGCCGCGCTTGAGGACCTCGCCATCGACGATGACTGTATCGACGTTGTGCGCGCAGCCCTGCTGGACGATTGTCCCGACCGGGTCGTGCACCGGAAACAGGTTGAAATCCGTGGCGTCGAGCAGGATCACATCCGCCTTCTTGCCCGGCGTCAGGCTGCCGATGCGATCCGCCATCCGTAGCGCCCTGGCGCCGCCGATCGTCGCCCATTCGAGGGCAGCGCGCGACTGCACTGGCAATTGCGCCAGCGGCGGCAAGCCCAGCGCATAGTTGGCGCGATGTTCCAGCGCCCGCTGATAGACCATCGCGAAGCGCATCTCGTTGAACATGTCGCTGTTCGCGGCCGGGATGCTGTCGACGCCGAGCGAGGGCATGGCGCCCAGCGCCCGGATGCGCCCCGTCACTGGATCGGCCGGATGGACATGCAGCTCGATCATCGAGGTCACGGTGAAGGAGGCGCCGGAATCGACGATCAATTTGAGCTGCTCGTCCTCGATGTAGTTGCCGTGGACGACGTTGTGGTTTTCGTCCAGCAGGCCCAGCCGCGCCGGAATTCGATAGCCTTCCGGCGAGACCTGATCGGCCGGCCGGCGTGCGGCATGCGAGCTCGACAGCAGGCCCAACTCCCGAACCAGCCTGAAGTCCTGCTCAACCACCTCGGGGACCGAGAATTGCGGGCCGAGGATCGCGGCCGCCAGCGTCACGCGGCGGTCGTCGGAGGAGAATCGCTCGCGCCGCAGCCTTTCCAGCCGCTGGCGCGGGTGGGGCTCATGGGTGAAGGGCATGTTGGACGCGGTCTTGAGCGGTTTGGCCGTGCCATGGCCGAAGACGGCGCGCAGGCCGCTCTCTTCCAGTGCATCGACCGAACGCTCGGCATGCTCGATCGAGGTGATGTTGTGGCACCAGTCGAAGAGCGTTGTGACGCCGGCATTGAGCTGTTCGAGAGCGCCGACCAGCGTGCCGATATAGTTGTCCTCCGGCCGGAACCGTGTGGCCATGTTGCCATGCATGATCCGGTGGTAGTCCGGGCCGGTCCAGTCCGCCCCGATCGAGCGCAGTCCGGTCTGCCAGGTGTGGAGATGGGCGTTGACGAGCCCGGGCATCACGATCATTCCGCCGGCCTCGATCGTCTCGTCGACATCCGCGACGATTCCTGGCCTGACCGCGACGATGCGATCGTCCTCCAGCAGCACGTCGGCCGAGGCAAAATCGCCAAGGGCGCGATCCATCGTGACGACCTGCCCGTTCCTGATCAGCTTCCTGGCCATGCTGGCGCTCCGCTTGTCCTTGGGGTTCGGCGTGAAGCGCCGGCTATTGGCCGAAATGGGCGTAGGACGGATCCTGCCTGCCGATCGCGCCGGCATTGGCGTACTCGGTCGTGGCGGCGAGCTCGGCGGCCGTGAGGATCCTGATCTGGCGGTAGTCGCGGATGGTGCGGCGGTGGGCCAGTGACCAGCGCCCGCCGTCGCAGCGCCAGCGATCGAGATAGCGGGTATGGACGCTCCGCTCCTCGATATCGCCGTCGTCGCGCTTGACGATCAGATGCGCCGTCGCCGAGGTCTCGCTGACGGCCCCTTCGTCCTTCAGCGCCACGAGGATGTTGCTCATGCTGTGGCGGTTGTAGAGCATGCTCGTATGCGCCTTCATCAGGAAGCCGACATAGTCGGCCCAGCTTCCCGAGAAGAGCGGTGGGAAATCCACCGTCGCGCTTTCATGCGCCATCGACAGCAGGAGTTCGCGGTCGAGCCGGTCGAGGCCGCGCGGGTAGGTGTGGATCAGCCGCGTGATCTCGGCCTTGCAAAGTAACTCGTGAACGGCGTCATGCCCCATTGTCTGTTCTCCTCGGCAGTCCGGAATGCGCGGACCGCTCGTGACGGTTTGAGCGGCAGGCTCTGCGACCGGGCCTGAACGAAAGGGTTCCGGTAGGCGCAAAATTGCGCGTATCCGATTGCATCCTGCCGTTCTCCCACGACAGGGTGGCCGGGCAGCCTATTTTTCGTCGCCGACCACGGCGACGCACTGGATCTCGATCAGGAATCCGGGGACCGCCAGAGCGGACACAGTGATTTGGGCGCTTGCCGGCGGGTTCTTCGGGAACATGTCCTTCCGGACGGCCGCGAACTGGGCTCCGTTGCGCGCGTCGGTTAGGTAGACCGTCATGGTGACGATGTCCTCGAGCTTGCCGCCCGCCTTCGCAAGCTGACGCTCGATCTCCCGGAAAATGAAACGGGTCTGGCCTTCGACATCGCCCGCCAGGGACTTGCCCTGCTCGTCCTGCAAAGTGGTGACGCCGGCGAGCCAGACCTGCTTGCCGCCGCGGGTGATGACGCCGGGGGAGTAGCTTCGCCCAGCCATTTCCTTCGGTAATTGCAGATATTCACGCGCCTGGGACTCACAGAACGAAGCTGTGGCCAGCCCAGACGAAAGCATGGCAATCGCCAATGCGGACTTCTTCGGAAAATTCATCTTCTCCATCCCCTTTTTTACTTCCGTGATTGAATCACGGGAGCAGGTATCGGTTGCGGCAAAGACGCCCCAGCAGCCAAAGCTCACCAGCGACAACGCCGATCTTCGATTTGTGGAAGCCATTATGCTCGCCGCCCCATGGCCAAGGGAAATACGGATTTCAGTTCGATTTATCGACTTTCACGATCAATCGCCGAACGGGATGGAGCGCTGACAGGCTGCGGTGTACGGCTCCAATACGTCGATCCGAGCCTGCCGCGGCAGCGTGCGGCAAGTCAGGCGACCGGTCTTGCCATTTGCAGGGGAGCGTATGGCCTTGTCGAAGGAACTCATGGTTCGGGCGATCATCATCGGAGTGACTGCGACCGCGATTTTCGATGCCTGGGCCCTGCTGCTCTGGCGGCTACGGGGTATTCGCCCGCCGGTCTGGTCCCGTCTCGGGCGTCTCATTCTGCGCGGCCGCGATGCGATGCGTGGGCATGACGAGCCTGTGGCGCCATTCTCGAAGGCTGAGCAGGCCGTCGGCTCCATAGCCCATTATGCGACCGGGATAGGCTTCGCGCTCGCCCTGCTGTGGGCGGCCGGCCTGCAAGGGGGGCGCGCACCGAGCCTTGGGCCTGCGTTGATCGCTGGCATGCTGACTCTGTTGCCGGCCTGGCTGGTCATGCTGCCCGCCCTCGGCCATGGCATCGCCGGGCAAGGGCTGCCGCATCCCGCCCGCTTCCGCATTGTCAGCGCCGTCTCCCACCTCGTTCTCGGCGTGGGCTTCTATATCGGCGCGTTGCTTTCCAACGTCTTCTGATCGTCGATCGAACGCTTGTGCGATCTCACGATTCGATCAGGATTTTTCCTTGATCGCGAATGACCTCGATGAAGGCCTCGACCGCTGGCGAAGGTGCTCGTTCCTTGGAGATGACGACCGAGATCGTGTGAAAAGCCTCGGGCCGCACGAGCGGGCGCAGGGTGACGTCATGGGCTCGCGTCAAACCGGCGGCCCATGATGGCCAGGCTGCTACACCCATTCGGGCGGCGACGAGGCCAAGGATGGTGGTCATGTTCCTGACTTGGAATGCGGGCTGGACGGAGACGCCGGCAAGCGCGAAATAGCGATCGACGCGGCGGCGGGCCGCGTTGTCGGCGGCCACGGCGATGAAATCGTGCTCGGCGAGCTGTCGCCACTCGACCTCCCGCAGCGCTGCCAAGGGATGATCCGACGGACACAGCAGCATCAGGCGTTCGCTGAAGGCGGAGATCGCCGTCAACCCATCGTCCAGTGTGTCGAAGACGCCCACACCGCAATCGAACAATCCGCCGGCGACGCGAGCTGACAGGAATTCCGGCGAAACCTCCTCGAGCGCAACGCTGATTCCCGGATAGAGAGCTCGAAAGCTGGCGATGACTTTCGGCAACAGGGCAGCGGCTGCCAAAGGCGATGCCGCGAGGCTCAGCCGCCCCTTCTTGCGCGCGGCAAGCTCGCGGGTGGCCGTCAGCCCGCTTTCCAGCTCGCGAAGCGTGCGTTCCGCAAAAGGGGCGAATTCGCGTCCGGCCTCGGTAATCTCGACCTTGCGCGTGGTGCGATCCAGCAGGCGCGTTCCGAGCTCGGCCTCCAATTCGCGGATCAGCACGGAAAGGGACGACTGGGTCGTGTTCAGGCGATCGCTGGCGCGCGTGAAGCTGTTGAGCTTAGCAATCTCAAGAAACGCCTTGATCTGCTTTAGCGTAATGTTCATGGGCGTTCGGATGAGGCATTGCTCGGTCAGCCTCACACATGGCGAGCCCGTCTACAACCCACTCATGGTTTCTGACGTGCTCCCCATTTTCCTGCCGGTCATAAGTTAGGCCCGGCTGGGTTTTGGTCCGTGTGGGACCGGCTGGCGAACATCGATCGCGATAGGCCGCCGAGGCTCGCGTGGGGTCGGACGGTGTTGTCGTCGATCCGCCAAGCCTCGATGATCCGGCACACCTTCGCCCGGATCAGGTATCGACCGTCGCGTTCAGCGCATTGCTCTGGATGAACTCGCGGCGCGGCTCGACCACGTCGCCCATCAGCTTGACGAAGAGGTCGTCGGCCTCGTCGTTCTGGTCGTTCTTGACGCGCAGCAGCGAGCGCACGTCGCGGTCGAGCGTCGTCTCCCAGAGCTGGTCCGGGTTCATCTCGCCGAGGCCTTTGTAGCGCTGCAGCGAGACGCCCTTCTTGCCGATCGCATTGACCGCATCGAACAGGTCGCTCGGGCCGTTGACGATGTGGTCGTCGCCCTTGCGGCTGAGCACACCCGGCTTGGCATAGGCTTCCTGCAACGACGAGGCGGCGGCGTCGAGCTTGCGGGCCTCGGCACTGGCGAGCAGGCCGGCATCGAGCGCCACGACCTGCTTCACGCCGCGCACCAGCCGCGAGAAGGTGAAGCCGCCATCGGCTGCCTTGCCTTCCCAGCCGCGCTCGATCTCGTCGGAGATCGCATCGAGCCGGCGGGCGACATAGGCGGCGGCCTCGGCGAGCTCGGCCTCGCTGCGCTCGCCCTGCGGGCGTAGCGCACTGGCGATCGCCGTCTGCTCGACGACGCGCCGGTCATAGCGCGAATGCAGCTGGGACAGCGTGTGGCGGACGCTGCGCGCTTCCTCGATCAGGGCGCGCAGATCGGTGCCGCCGCGCTCGACGCCGTCGCCGGTGCGGAACACTGCGCCGTCGAGGGCGCTGTCGACGAGATAGTCCTCGAGCGCGCGCTCGTCCTTGAGATAGGTCTGCGACTTGCCGCGCGCCGCCTTGTAGAGCGGCGGCTGGGCGATGAAGAGATGGCCGCGATCGATCAGCTCCGGCATCTGCCGATAGAAGAAGGTTAGCAGCAGGGTCCGGATATGGGCGCCGTCGACGTCCGCGTCGGTCATGATGATGATCTTGTGGTAGCGCAGCTTCTCGACATTGAAGGCGCCGGTATCCTTCTCGTCGCGGCCGATGCCGGTGCCGAGCGCCGTGATCAGCGTGCCGACCTGGTCGGAGGACAGCATCTTGTCGAAGCGTGCCCGCTCGACATTGAGGATCTTGCCGCGCAGAGGCAGGACGGCCTGGTATTCGCGGGCCCGGCCCTGCTTGGCCGAGCCGCCGGCCGAGTCACCCTCGACGATGAAGAGCTCGGACTTGGCGGGATCGCGCTCCTGACAGTCGGCGAGCTTGCCGGGGAGCGAGGCGATGTCGAGCGCGCCCTTGCGCCGGGTGAGGTCGCGCGCCTTGCGCGCCGCCTCGCGGGCGGCGGCGGCTTCCGCCACCTTGCCGACGATGGTCTTGGCCTCGTTCGGATGCTCCTCCAGCCAGGTCGAGAGCGCCTGGTTGACGACGTTCTCGACGACAGGGCGGACTTCCGAGGAAACCAGCTTGTCCTTGGTCTGCGAGGAGAATTTCGGGTCGGGCACCTTGACCGAGACGATCGCGGTCAGGCCCTCGCGGCAATCGTCGCCGGTGAGCGAGACCTTCTCCTTCTTCGAAATGCCGGAGGTCTCGGCATAGCCGGTGACCTGGCGCGTCAGCGCGGCGCGGAAGCCGGCGAGATGGGTGCCGCCGTCACGCTGCGGGATGTTGTTGGTGAAGCAGAGCACGTTCTCGTGGTAGCTGTCGTTCCACCAGAGCGCGACGTCGACGGTGATGCCGTCCTTCTCGTTCGAGAGCATCACCGGCTTGGAGATGATCGGCGTCTTGGCGCGGTCGAGATAGCGCACGAAGGCCTCGACGCCTCCCTCGTACATCAGCTCCTCGCGGACGACCTCGGCATGACGAGCATCGGTCAGGACGATGCGCACGCCCGAATTCAGGAAGGCGAGCTCGCGCAGGCGATGTTCGAGCGTCTTGTAGTCGAACTCGACCATGGTGAAGGTTTCCTGCGACGGCAGGAAGGTCACCTCGGTGCCACGCCTGTCGCCGGCCGGGCCGACCACGGCGAGCGGGGCGACCGCATCGCCATGGCGGAACTCCATGAAATGCTCGTTGCCGGCGCGCCAGATGCGCAGCTTCAGCGAGACCGAGAGCGCATTGACGACGGAGACGCCGACGCCGTGCAGGCCGCCCGAGACCTTGTAGGAATTCTGGTCGAACTTACCGCCGGCATGGAGCTGGGTCATGATGACCTCGGCCGCCGAAATGCCTTCCTCGCTGTGGATATCGGTCGGGATGCCGCGGCCATTGTCCGAGACCGTCACCGAGCCGTCGGCGTTGAGCGTCACCGTGACGAGGTCGGCATGGCCGGCGAGCGCCTCGTCGATGGCGTTGTCGACGACCTCGTAGACCATGTGGTGCAGGCCCGAGCCGTCATCGGTGTCGCCGATATACATGCCCGGGCGCTTGCGGACCGCGTCGAGGCCCTTGAGCACCTTGATCGAGTCGGCGCCGTAGTCTTCGGCGCCGTTGGTGACGTCTGTCATGAACGAGGGTCCTTCGGCGGGCGAGCGGGAGGCCCGCTGATCAACTTGATTCGGCTTACGAATATAGGCGCTCAGGATGGCTTTTTCACGTGCGCACGCCCGCGTACGCGAGAGCGGTGGATTTAGCCAGAGAATGTCGCGATCGCATCCAGGAAAACCTCGCCATATTGCGCGAGCTTGCGTTCGCCGACGCCCTCGATGCCGCGCATCTGGTCGAGGCCGAGCGGGCGCTCGCGCGCCATGGCGATCAGGGTCCGGTCGGTGAAGATGATGTAGGCGGCGACGCCCTCCTCCCGGGCGATGCTCAGCCTGAGCTGGCGCAGATGCTCGAACAAAGCGGCGGTGTCGCCGTCGAGCCCGTCAGCGCGCGCCGCCTCGCGCTGGCCGCGGCGCGAGCGGCGCTCGGCCAGCGGGTCGACCCGCAGCGCGATCGGCTCGCGTCCGAACAGGATGTCTTCGCCTTTCTCTGTGAGGCAGAAGCCGCCATGCTCGACGCTGGCCTCGGCGAGCGCGCCGGCGGCGAAGAGTTTGCGCGCCATCGCCATCCAGGCGCCCTTGGGCTTGTCGTTGCCGACGCCGAAGGTCTTCAGACCATCATGGTTCTGGCGCCGGATCGCCTCGGTCGCGGTGCCGGTGAGGATGTCGGCGAGATGGCCGGCGCCATAGCGCTGACCGGAGCGGATCACCGCGGAGAGCAGTTTGCGGGCGTCGAGTGTGGCATCCGAGAGCTCGGGCGCAGCCGGGCCGCAGAGGTCGCAGCGAAATGGCGCCTCGCCATGCCGGCAGGGCGGTACCTGCTCGCCGAAATAGGACAGGAGCGCCGAGCGTCGGCACAGCGCCGATTCGCACAGGTCGATCATCGCGTTGAGGCGCTTGTGCTCGATCCGGCGGCGCTCGTCGTCGATCTGCTTTTCGTCGATCTGGCGGCGGCGCAGCGCCATGTCGTCGACGCCGTAGAGGGTCAGCGTATCCGCCGGCAGCCCGTCGCGGCCGGCGCGACCGATCTCCTGGTAATAGCCCTCGATCGAGCCCGGCATGTCGGCATGGACGACGAAGCGGACGTCCGGCTTGTTGATGCCCATGCCGAAAGCGATGGTGGCGCAGACGACGACGCCGTCCTCCTGCAGGAAGATGTCCTGGTTGCGGTTGCGCTCCGTCTGCTCCAGCCCGGCATGGTAGGGATAGGCCTTCCAGCCCTTCTCGCTGAGGCCCTGCGCCAGTCGCTCGGTGCGGCCGCGCGAGGAGCAGTAGACGATGCCGGAGCCGCCGCGATGCACCTTCAGGAAGTCGTCTATCTGCCGGCGCGGCTGCTCTTTCGGCGCGAAGGAGAGCTTCAGGTTCGGCCGGTCGAAGGAGTGGATCACCAGCTTCGGCGGCTGCGGGAAGAGCTGCTGGGCGATGTCGGCCTGGGTCTGGCGGTCGGCCGTCGCGGTCAGCGCCGTCACCGGCACGTCGCCGAGCGCCTCGCGCACCTTCGAGAGCAGGCGGTATTCCGGGCGGAAGTCGTGGCCCCATTGCGAGACGCAATGCGCCTCGTCGATCGCGAGCCGGGCGACGCCGAGCCGGCGCAGGCGCGCGACGAGGCCTTCGCCGGCGAGACGCTCCGGCGAGACGAAGAGCAGCCGCAACTCGCCGGAATTGAGCTTGTCCCAGGCCCGGGCCGCCTCGGTCTCGCTGTTCATCGAGTTGAGCGAGGCGGCGGAGACGCCTGCGCGCACCAGTTGCCCGACCTGGTCGCGCATCAGTGCGATCAGGGGCGAGACCACCAGCGTCAGCCCTCCGGCCACGAGGGCCGGCAGCTGGTAGCACATCGACTTGCCCGAGCCGGTCGGCATCACCGCGAAGACGTCGCGGCCGGCGAGCGCGGCCTCGATCACCTCCCATTGCCCGGGGCGGAAATCGTCATAGCCGAAGACCGACTTCAGGATCGCGCGGGCTTCTGATTCGCGTGGCGACGACATCCGCCGGATGTGCCGGATTCGGTGGGCGATGGCCAGCCATTGCGCGATTCCATCCCCGGTTCGCGCAAGCCTGCTTGATCGGCCGTGATGCGTGCCTCACGCTGCGGCAACCCGGCAAGGAGAGCCATGATGCGCCTGCCTCTGACTGCCGTCATCTGCTGCCTTGCCACGATCGTGCAGGCCCGCCCGCTCGAACGCGAGCTGCCGCCGGCGAAGGCCGCCTGCTGGGAGCGGGTCTACGATGCCGCCCATCTCGGCAGCCACCCACAGCAGAAAGTCGCGCGGATCCGGCTGGTCCATCTGCCGCAGAGCTGGGCCGAAGTCGGGCAGGGCGGCTTCTACGTCGCGCTCTATGTCAACCTGCGCCAGCGCGTGAAGCCCGATCAGAGTTTCGACTACCAGCTCGGCGGCATCTGCAAGGCGTCCGGGCAGGGCCTACGTTGCGTGCCGGAATGGGAGGCGGGCAACTGGCGGATCGAGCGCGGCCCGAACGGGACGCTGGACGTCCGCAATGCCGGGATCATCGCCAATCCCAATCCCTATGATGCCGAGGAGATCGCCGATGGCGCGGTTCGCATCCCGGCGAAGCCGGACGACGGGCTCTGGCGCCTGTCGCCGGCAAGCGGGCCATGTGCGCTGGAATAGCGCTCAGGGGTGGAGCGCCGCCACCTTCACCAGCCGCGTCACCATCTTGTCGCGCAGGCCCTTGAGGCGCTTGTCTGTGAAGTCGCCGTCTTCGCCATAGGCCTTGTCGGCACCGCTGACCGCCAGCATCTCCGGCACCAGAAGCGCACCGAAGCCGAGCTCGAGCACGGTCCGCAATTGGGTCAGGCAGCGATAGGTGCCGAGATTGCCGGCCGACGCGCCGCCGATGGCGACGGTCTTCTCGCGCAGGCCGGGCCCGCCGGAGCGGACGATGCTGATCCAGTCGAGCGCGTTCTTCAGCGCCGGCGGATAGCCGGAATTGTATTCCGGGCTGGCGATGAAGAGCCCGTCATGGCTATCGACCAGCGCCGCCAGCGCCTTCGCCTCCTGCGGCTGCTCGTCATGGAAGGCGCGGGCGTCGATCAGCGGCAGTGGATAGTCGCCGAGCGAGATCTGCGTCACCTCGGCTCCCGCCGCCTGGAGATTCCCTGCGATCAGGGTGGCGAGCCGGGTGTTCATCGAATCCGGGCGCCAGGAGCCGGCGAAGACGAGGATTTTTGGCATGGTCACTCCGACGGACTAGAGCATTTTCGAGCGAAGTGGGCACCGGTTCGCGTGAAGAAAATGCCTCAAAACAAAACCTTCGAGCATTCCCGCGATTCGGAGAAGCGCGGGAATGCTCCAACCGAGCGAACGGCCCGGCCTTCTCATGCTGCGATGTCGGAGAGATGCGGGGCCGCCGTCAAGCCCGGGTCACGGCTTGGCGCGGCGATAGACCCAGACGCGCGCCGGCGGGATGTTGCGCAGCACCCAGTCGGAGACCTGTGCTTTAAGGTGGGAGCCCTTGCGCGGCACCGGCGAGATCACCGCATAGGTGAACTGGATGAAGGGCGCGCCGGCCTTCAGCACATTGGCGAAGGCGTCCTGCACCAAAGCGGTGCGTTCCGGCGGCGGCTTGTTGAACAGCGGCAGCGACGACACGACCGCGCTCGCCTTCTCGCTCAGGTGCCCGGAGAGCGTGGTCGAGAGCGCATAGGCGTCGCCCTCGATGACGGTGGCGCGCGGGAAGCGGCGGCGCAGCAATTCGCAGAATTCCGGGCTGTATTCGACCAGAATCAGCCGGGCTTCGTCGATGCCGCGCTCGATCAGCGCTTCGGTGACCGGGCCGGTGCCAGGGCCGATCTCGACTACCGGCCCCTCGGCCTGCGGATCGACATAGGACGCCATGCGCTTCGCCAGGAACGGGCTCGACGGCGCGACCGCGCCGGTACGCCCCGGCGAATCGATCCAGGATTTGAGGAAGCGGGCATCGTCGCCAAAGCGGGCCTTGGCTTCGTCGGCGGCCTTGCGCACATGCGATTTCAGCTTGCCGGCGGTGTTGCGGACCTCGTCCTCGACCTTGTAGCGCGCGGCGGCGACCCTGAGCCGCGCTTCGGCGACGCTGTCGGCGAAATCTGCCGCGGTCAGGCGCACCTCATGCTCCAGTCGGGCTGCGACGGACGAACGTCCGAAGCGGATGGCGCGCAGGCGCTGACCGGAAGCGGGATGGGCCATTCAGAACCTCGATGCGGCTAGGCAAAAGGCCCGCGCCGGAGCGACATGACGATGATGTGACGTTACGCCGCTGTCATATGGGGTCAAGAGCGGGCCGAATCCAGCGATTTCTTGGCCGGCCACCGCAACGAGCGCGATCAGATCAGCGGGCGTGGATGCAACTCGCTCTCGAACAGCAGCGCCATGCGCTCGGTCAGGCGTGGATTGTGGATGGTGAGGCGGCCGCGTTCCAGCGAGAACATCCCGGCTTTGCGCAGGCGCGCCCAGGTCTTGCTGGTGTGGACGAGCGAGAGGCCGAGCGCATCGGCCAGCTGCTGCTGCGTCAGCGGGAAGGCGAAACTGTTCTCCGCGACCAGGCCGAGCGCCTCGGCCCTGCGGTAGAGCGAAATCACCAGTGCCGCGATCCGCTCCTGCGCGTTGCGCTGGCCGACCGAGGTCAGGTTCTCGTCGATCAGGCTCTCCTCGCGCGAGCCGAGCCAGGCGAGCTCATAGGCCAGCGCCGGCATCCGCCCGAACATTTCATAGGTGCGCCGGCGCGGGAACACGCAGAGCTCGACCTCGGTCAGGGCCTCGATGCCGTGCTGGGCAGCGCTGAGCAGCGAGGCCTGCAGGCCGACGAGGTCGCCCGGCAGCAGGAAGTTGAGGATCTGCCGGCGCCCGTCCGGCAGTGATTTGTAGCGGAAGGCCCAGCCCGAGAAGAGCGTGTAGAGCTCGGCATCCTGCTGGCCGGGATGGATGATGTCGGCGCCGGCCGGCAACTGCCGGTGATCGAGCTTCATGTCCTGGATGAAGCGAATCTCTTCGTCGGACTTATCCTTGAAGGCCGGCTTCAGCCGCAACGGGCAGGCAAGGCAGGACGGGCTGCGATGATTTCGGTGATTGCTTGATGAAACGATCACGCCCGGCTCCTTCATCCGCCGGAACCCGCGGCGAACGCTTGCGTTTTCTGTGTGGCGCGAAAGCCTTGGCTTAGCAATCGCGCCCGTCCCGGCATAGCAGATCGGCTCAGGAGGCCGCCGCATGAAATCACATGCCTCCGGGCTGCGGCGTTCGCGCCTGCGCCAGTTCTTTCGTGTCGCCCTGGGCTTCTGGCGAGGCGAGAACAGGCTGCGGGCCTGGGTGCTCACCCTCGCGGTGCTGCTCTTCGTCGCGGCCCAGCTCGGCGCGGCGGTCGGCATCAACAGCTGGAACCGGTTGTTCTTCGATGCGCTGGAGAAACGCGATCTCGCCAATATCTGGACGGCTGTCGGCTGGCTGCCGCTGATCGTCGCGGCGTCCGCAGCATCGCTGTCCTGCCTGGTGATCAGCCGGATGCTGCTGCAGATGCGCTGGCGGGAATGGCTGACGCATCGCCTTGCCGGCTGGTGGATCGCCGACCAGCGCTATTACCGGATGCAGTTCGTCGTGCCCGACCAGAGCGCGCCGGAATACCGCATCGCCGAGGATGTCCGCCTGTCCATCGAGCCCCTGGTCGAATTCGCCATCGGCCTGCTCAGCGCTTTCGTGACTGCGGTGACCTTCGCCGCGATCCTCTGGCAGGTCGCAGGATCGGCGCATTTCACGCTCGGCGGGACGCAGATCGTCATCCCGAGCTATATGGCGGTCGCGGCGATCGTCTATGCCGTCGTCGCCTCGTTCGCCGCCTATTTCGCCGGCCGGCCTCTGGTGCCGCGCATCGCCGCCAAGAACGAGGCCGAGGCGCAGTTCCGGGCCGAGATGACGCGCTTGCGCGAGAACGCCGAGAGCATCGCGCTGATCAAGGGCGATGCCGACGAGCGCGACTCGGTCGGCGAGAATTATGGCCGCGTCGTTGCTGCATGGCTGAAGGTGATCCGGCAGCAGGGCGTCATCGCCATCGTGCTCAACACTAACGGCGCGCTGTTCCCGATCGTGCCGCTGCTTCTGATCGCGCCGAAATATCTCTCAGGCGAGATCACGCTCGGCGCCGTCATGCAGGTCGTCGCCGCCTTCAGCGCGGTGCAGGCCGCCCTGATCTGGTTCGTCGACAATTTCGTCCGGCTGGCCGAGTGGTTCGCCTCGGTGAGGCGCGTCGACGAGCTGGCCGAAGCGCTGGAGGCGCTTGATGTCGGCACGATCATGGAAGGCGAGACCCAGATCGAGCTTGGGGAGAGCGAGGATGGCGGCATCCATATCGCCGATCTTTCGATCGCCCACAGCAACGGGCGGATCGTTATCGCTGACGCCTCGGTGGTGATCGCGGCCGGCGAGAAGGTGCTGATCGCCGGCGAGAGCGGTTCGGGCAAGAGCACCCTGATCCGGGCGATCGCGGGCCTTTGGCCCTGGGGGTCGGGCTCGATCAAGCTGCCGCCGGGCAAGCGCATCGCCTTCGTGCCGCAGAAGCCCTATCTGCCGATCGGGACGCTGCGCGACGTGCTGCTCTACCCGGAAGCCGAGAGCCGCGTCGATGACGATGCGGTCCGGGACGCATTGAAGCGCTGCGGGCTCGCCTCGCTCGGCCAACGGCTCGACGAGGAGGAGCGATGGGACCAGACCCTGTCCGGCGGCGAGCGCCAGCGTGTCGCCTTTGCGCGGCTGCTGATCCAGAAGCCCGACATCATCATAATGGACGAGGCGACCTCGGCGCTCGACGAAGCCAGCCAGGACTCGCTGCTCGGGCTGATTGAGAGCGAGCTCTCCTATGCGACGATCATCAGCGTCGGACATCGGCCCGGGCTCGAGGACTTCCACGAGCGCAAGATCACCTTCGAGAAACGCGAGGCCGGCGCACATCTGACCTCGAAGCGCCTGAGCAGGTCGCTCTGGCGCCTGTTCCGCCGGCGCGAGGCAGCCAACGACCAGCCGGCGAGCTGAAAAAGAATCGGGATCGCCGCGAAATCAGGGCAAAGCGGAACAATTCCCTGCCAGACGGGTTGAGAAGCCGTTCCGCCTTTCAAGAGCGACCACACGAACCGGGAGAGCGAAGATGACTACCGCCAGCCTTGCCCCCTTCAAGCGCGCTGCCACCTTCTTCGGCGGCATGGCGCTGGTCGTGACCGCCCTGACCATGGGCGCTTCGTACCAGAACGGCTTCGGCCAGAGCTCGGAAGCGGTGGCCCAGGCCAAGCTCCAGCGCGGCGCCCCCGCCGACGTCCAGTTCGCTGCGGTCAACCCCGCCGAGATGCGCCGTGATTTCGCCCATCGCGTCGTTCCGACTTCGCAGCGCGAGGCCAGCCTGAAGGGCAACACCGTCCTGCGCTGAGCTTTGCTCCTCACCTTATCGCATTGTCTTCCCGCGAACTGGTCCGGCTTCGCTCGACAATGCTTTCGGCGGAACCGATCCGCCGCTCGCGCGTAATTCATCAGCCTGATCAGCAAAGCCGCCGCGAGGCGGCTTTTTGCCGTGATGGCGAGCTATGATGGACAGGCTGGAGATCAGATGCATCTGCGTATTCGCCACGCGACGACCTATCGCTATGCCGAGCCGGTCGTCTTCGGCCCGCACCGGCTGATGCTGCGTCCACGCGATTCCTTCGATCTGCGCGTCATCGATACCGCGATCGCGATCTCGCCGCCGGCCGGGCTGCGCTGGATGCACGATGCCTACGGCAACCCCGTCGCCATGGCGACCTTTTCAGGCACGTCGGACACGCTCGAGATCGTCAGCGAGCTCGTCATCCAGCGCTTCGGCTCGGCACTGCCGCGCTCCAGGGTCGAGCCCGACATCGAGAGCTTCGAGATCAGCTACACCCCGGCCGAGCGTGCCGTGCTGCAGCCCTATCTCGATCTCGCCACCGCCGATCCCGATGGCGCGCTCGACACTTGGCTGCAGGCGTTTCGTGCCAGGCTCAATGGCGGTCATCTGCTGCGCGCCTTGGCGCATGAGATCTATGCCAGCCTGCACTATGCCGTGCGTTTCGACGAAGGCACCCAGCATCCGCTCGACACGCTGAGGATGGGGGCGGGCTCCTGTCGCGACTATGCCTGGCTCTTCATCGAACTGGCGCGCCGGCTCGGCTTCGCCGCCCGTTTCGTCACCGGCTACATCCATGAGCGCTCGCCAGGGAGCGCAGGGATGACCTCGGTGGCCGGGCTGACCCATGCCTGGGCCGATGTCTTCATCCCCAATGACGGCTGGGTCGAGTTCGACCCAACCAACGACCTCGTCGCCGACCGGCAATTGCTGCGGGTCGCGGTGGCGCGGGTGCCGGAGGACGCTTCGCCGGTGGCTGGCAGCTATGTCGGGCCGGCCGGCGCCTTCCTCGGGCTCAGCGTCGGCGTCGCGATCACGCCGGCGGATGGGCCGGGCTGAACCGCGTCGTTCCGGCGCGCAGTGCCGTGGCTCAGGCGCCAGACGCCGAGGCTGCGGCCTTGCGGCGGGCTGATCTCGATTGCCTCGATCTGCATCAGCAGACCAGCGAACAGGCGCGGCGGCGCGACCTGGGCGGTGTCGCGGTCGGTGCTGATGGCGACGTCGATGACGCCGTCGCCGGCCGCGGTCACGGCGAGTTCGAGGCCGATGCCCGGAGCAGCGCGCAGCGCCCGGCTGGCGACATCGACGATCAGGAAGCCGAGCGGGATGATCCGGTCGATCGGCAGGGCCGCCTGCGTCTCGATGCGGCTCTCCAGCCGCTGACCGCGGGCGACGATCAGGCTGGAGACCATCGCCACGACATCGTCGAGGAAGAGGTCGATCCGCACTGGCTGCATCTCGCCATCGGCGAGGGTGAAGCGATAGGCGGCCGAGAGCACATGGACGCGGCATTCCGCATCTGACAGCGCCATCCGCGCCTCGCCCTGATGGTTGCGCTTGGCGAGACCGATATAGCTCTGCACCACCTGCAGGCTGTTCTTGACCCGGTGGTGCAGCTCGCGGACCAGGAAGCGGTTGTCGTCGAGCGCCAGCCTGAGCTTGCTCTGGCGCACCTCCTGCTCGTCGACCATAGCATTGAAGGCCTCGGCGACGCTGCGGATATCGCGCGGCATCTCGTCCGAGAGCGGTACGCGGGCGCTGGCCGAGCTGGAGCGGGCCCGGGCCGTCGCCTCGATGCCGCGCAGCCAGCGCACGCAGTGCTGGTCGATCGCCTTCATGTAGACTAGGCCGAGCAGGAACAGCGTCAGCAGCGGCGCCAGCAGCAAGGTATAGAATTGCGTCTTCGCGGCCTGTTCGGCCGTGCCGTCGAAACTCACGATCACATAGAGGTCCGGCTCCGCCACCATGCGCGCGGCATAGGTCCGGCTCGGTCCGGCCCGGCTTGGCGCGGACCAGTGCGCGGTCGGATCGGGCACGGCCTCGGCCCTGGGAAGCCATGAGGCGTCTGCCTGAGCGCCGCCGCGCGCGACCACGACGTCGCCGCCGCGGCGCAGCAGCGCCGCCATCATGCCCTTGTCGCTGCTGCCGAGGTCGAAGGTGTCGTCGAGCGGGTCGGGCTTGGTGAGCAGGAGCGCGTCGCCCCCGTCGAACTCGCTGTAGATGGCGAGGAACGAGCGGCCCGCGATCGTCACCTGATCGTAGCGGGCCTTGGTGAACTCGGTGCCGCCCCACAGCTTGATGGGCGTGCGTACCGCGAGCTGGTTGGCCACGGCTGTGAGTTCGCTGGGCGGGATGCTGCCGTCGAGCCCGCCGATGCAGTCCGGCCGGCCGGACACCCGCAGCAGCAAGGCCTCATAGCCCGAGACCGCGGCGAGCGCCTTCTCGGCGATGCGGTCGCAGGTGTCGGCGGGTGGCGAGACCGCCCGGATCGTCGCGGCGCTGGCGACGAGCGAGCGCAGCGCGCCGCGATACCAGACGCGGGCGCGCACGGCGAAGTCGTCCGCCGCGCGCAGTTGCGAGGTCTCGATCGCCTCGAACACGGTCCGATAGGTCGCGACAGCCGCCGCTGCCGTCAGGCAGGCGATCGGCAGGACGATCGCGACCATCAGTGCCAGCAGGCGGCCGCGGACCGTCCTGAACAGCGAGAGCGCCATCAGCTGCTGACGGTTTCAGGCCCGGCGCGCTGGACGGCCGCAGTGATCCGGCGATCGGGGCCGAGATCGTCGACGCCGCCAATGGACAGGAGCTCCGCCAGTTTGGCACGAGCCCGGTTGACGCGGCTCTTGATCGTGCCGATCGCGACGCCGCAGATCTCGGCGGTCTCCTCATAGGACAGCCCGGTGGCGCCGACCATGATCAGCACCTCGCGCTGCTCCTCGGGCAGCTTTGCCAGCGCCTTGCGGAAATCGGCGAGATCGAGATGGCTTTCCTGGTTGCCATGGGTGGCGAGCCGGTCGGCATAGGTGCCTTCGCTGTCCTGCACCTCGCGCCCACGCTTGCGGTAGAGCGAGTAATAGGTGTTGCGCAGGATGGTGAAGAGCCAGGCCCGCAGGCTGGTGCCGGGCTGGAACTTCTCGGCATTGCCCCAGGCCTTGAGCAGCGTGTCCTGGACCAGGTCGTCGGCGAGCTGCATCGAGCCCGACAGCGACGCCGCGAAGGCGCGCAGGTTCGGAATCTCGGCGATCAGCCCGTCCTTGAAGTCAGCTGCGCTCATCTGAGCCACCCTCGGCCTTCAGGCGCCGTTCGGTGTCCTCGAGCTGGGCCAGCAGCACCAGAAACCGGTCCGGAACCGGCGCATTGATCAGGTCGTCATAATGCGCCTTGAGGGACCGGCCGATCGATTCCTGCACCCGCGGATCGAGGATCATCTCGTCGTCCGGCTCGGCTCGGGCCGCTTCGGGCGGATCGGCATTCATCAGATTCATGATCCCTCGCTCCATTGGCATGCCGACAGTGCCGCCGATCACACCCAACCACGCCACGCACGCTCGTTGACACGCTTGCGCGCGACTGCCCCGAAACGCACCTTCATTCGGCCCAATAACGAGGCCGAAAGCAAAAGGTTCCATTCCGAACGAAAAATAATTTTCTTGTCATAACAGGGACTTGAGTGCTCTTCTCCAGCAACTTTGGTTGGAGCCGGATCTCGCTGGATCGGAAGCCCGGTCGGTGAGCCCGCCTCTCAATTCTGGATGAGCCCGACCTGATCAGCTTGCATCGAAAGCCGATCGGGCCGGACTCGTGGGGGATAGCAAGATGTCGATCGCCACTGAAATCGCACCGCATTTGCCGTATCTGCGCCGCTTCGCCCGGGCGTTGAGCGGAACCCAGGCGAGCGGCGACGCCTATGTCGTTGCGACGCTGGAGGCGCTCATCGCCGACCCCGGCACCTTCCCGCGCGAGCTCGGCTCGCGGGTCGGCCTCTACCGCCTGTTCCTGCAGATGTGGTCGTCCGTTGGCCTCAACACCCAGGCCTCGGCACCGGAGGCCGAGCGCTCTGCCGCCGAGCGCAATCTCGATGCGCTGACGCCGCGTACGCGCCAGGCCTTTCTGCTGCGGACGGTCGAAGGTTTTCCGATCGAGGAGGTCGCGCAGGTCATGAACATCTCCAGCAGCGACGCAGCCGCTCTCGTCCAGACGGCCGGCCAGGAGATCGCCGAGCAGGTCGCCACCGACGTGCTGATCATCGAGGACGAGCCGATCATCGCCCTCGACATCGAGACCATGGTCGAGGAACTCGGCCATAGAGTGACCGGCGTTGCCAGGACGCATCGCGAGGCGATCGCGCTCGCCGCCAAGAAGCGCCCCGGCCTGGTGCTGGCCGACATCCAGCTGGCCGACGGCAGCTCCGGCCTCGAGGCGGTCAACGAGATCCTCAGTGCGATCGAGGTGCCGGTGATCTTCATCACCGCCTATCCGGAGCGTCTGCTCACCGGCGACCGTCCGGAGCCGGCCTTCCTGATCACCAAGCCGTTCCAGCCGGAAGCGGTGAAGGCCGCGATCAGTCAGGCGCTGTTCTTCGACCGTCGCGCCGGCCGCAAGGCTGCCTGACGCACGGATCGAGGTGACCGGGAACAAATCGGCGATCCCTCGCGTTGCCCCGACCCGGGCGATGCGAAGGAGATCGGTCATGTCCATGGCTCTGTTGGCGGCGCTGATCGTCGCGGCCTCGCTCACGGTCCTGTTCACGGCTGTCGGCTGAGCGCATGCGTCGACGCCGGCTCATAGGGTGGGGTTGCTGGGTGGTCGTCATCGCCGCCGCCGGAGTGGCTGGGACCGAGCACGCTCGCAGCCGTGAAACGCAGCCGATGAGCACGCCGCAGCCTCCGCCGCGCCCCACGTCCTTGCCGAAGCCCGTTTCGGCTCCCCCGGCCATGGCGCCGGCGGACAAGCCCATCGTCGCGACGCAGGACAGCGCCTGCATGCGGATGCTCGCAGGTGTGGTGGGGAACAGGATTCGCCCGGCCGCATCGGCCGCGAAGCCGGAAACGGAGGGCTGCCGCGTGGACGATCCGGTCGTGGTCGAGGCGCTGGCAGTCCGGACGGCCGATGGCCCCGGCCAGGTGAGTCTGCTGCCGCCTCCGACAGTGAGCTGCGAGTTGGCGCGCGCGGTCTCGCTCTGGCTCGACACCAGCCTGCAGCCTCTGGCGCGGGGAGCGTTCGGACGGGAATTGACGGCGCTACGTGTCGGCGGCGGGCATGAGTGCCGGCGGCGCAATCGTCAGACGCAAGGGCAGCTCAGCGAGCATGCCACGGGAAAAGCCCTCGACATCTTCGCTTTTCAGCTCGGTGAGGAGAAGCAGGGCGGGGTGGCTGTATTGGTCGAACGGCCGAAGGGCCTGGAGCAGACCCGCTTCCTGGATGGCGTGCGCCAATCGGCCTGCGGCGCCTTCATGACCGTCCTCGGCCCGGGCTCGGATGCGGCCCACGCCAACCATCTCCATGTCGATATTCAGCAACGCAGGGCGGCGTCGAGCCGCTTCTGCCAATGAGCCCGGCGAAGTCCTATGACGCGATCGTGAAGACGCCGTCCGGCGTGTCGGACTGTGCCGTGGCCGGTGGCGGGCGTCTCCCGCTCGACCAGCTCTCGCGCCGGCGGGCCAGCTCGGCCAGCGCCGAATCATGGTCGAAACCCTCGCGCAGAAGTTGTTCGAGCTCCCAGAATGGCGGAAGATCGCGCGCCAGCTTGGGAGTGGGGAAGATCTGCACCGGGTCGGTCCGTCCTTGCTTTTCCATTTGCGCGTCCACTGGTCAGTTCCCGTCAACGCAAGCACCGGATTGAGGTTCCGGATTATTTGGGAACTATGGAGTGATTGCGGCGCTTTGGTGCGGTTTCGAGGCGCGGTGGGCGATTCGGCGGAGCCGGCTGCAAGTCGGCGCGGTGCATTCGGAGTAGGGCGCAGGAGAAGGTGAATGAGACGTCTGATCGCAATGCTCGCTTTGGCCGCCGGCGCCAGCCTGTCCGCCGCCCCAGCCCTGGCGCAGAGCGGCGCGCCGGCCGGGCGGCTGACCTGCACGATCGGCGCCGGCCTCGCCCAGGCCGTCGCCACGCAGAAGCCGCTCGAATGCCGTTTCCGGCCGCGGCGTGGGCCGCTGCAGACCTATACCGGGGTGATTCGCGGCTTCGCGCTCGACGCCAAGACGGTCGGGCGCAGCCTGCTCGCCTGGCGGGTCTACGGCCCTTACGCACGCGCGCCCCTCGGCGTCCTCTACGGCCCCTATGCCCGCAAGCCGGGCGAGGTCGCGCTGACCGGCAGCCATGACGGCGATGTCCGGCTGGTGCCGCGGGCCCTGCCCATCCAGCGCGGCGCCAATGTCGCCCTCGGCGTCACCGCATTCGAGCTCAGCCTCGTCCGCTCGCCGCGCCGGCGCTGAGAGGCGATACTTACGCTTTCCTAACCATATCCAGCCAATTTGAGTTGAATTTGAAGGGTTCGAGGCGGACAATCCGGCTCAGAACGGAACAAGGCCGACCAAGCAGGCGTTCATGAAGCTCACAAGCAGGAAGCAGCTTGGGGTTTAGTCGTGAAGTTGGAAGGTGATCTGGGTCTCATGGCCGGTATTCGGGTCCTCATCGTCGAGGACGATCCCTTTATCGCGATGGATATCGAGAGCGCCGTGAGCGAAGAGCTCGGTGGCGATGCCGAGTTGATCGTGGTCGAATCGGTATCGCAGGCGCGCCGCGCTGCGGATCAGCCGCTCGATTGCGCTTTGCTCGATATCGACGTCGTCGGTGGCAAGACCTTCGCCATAGCCGCCAGCCTGCGCGCCAGGGGCACGCCGCTGGCGTTCGTCTCCGGCTCCGCCCCGAGCGAGGTTCCGCCCGAGTTGCGCGACGTGCGCTTCGTGCGCAAGCCCTTCTCGGCCGACGAGCTCGGCCGCTTCGTCTCCAAGGCCGTGAACAAGGGCTGAGGGTCGCTATTCGCCAGTGTTGTCCTCGGCCGGCTGCTCCCGCTTCGGGAAGGTGACGGCGACGCGGGTGCCGGGGCGCGCGGCGCCGGGCGACAGCGGCGCGATTTCCATCTCGGCCCGCATGCTGCGCAGCAGGGCGTTGATCACCGACTTGCCGAGCCCGGCAGTCTGCTGATCCTCCGGCATCCCGACGCCGTCATCCTCCACGCAGAGCACCAGGTCTTCCTCGGGCGTGCGCGCCAGCCGGATCGTGATCTTGCCGGCCGCGCCGTCAGGAAAGGCGTGCTTGATCGCGTTGGTCACCAGCTCGTTGATCACGACGACGAAGGAGACGGCGTCGCGGCCGGGCAGGCGGATCGCGTCCATCGCCAGCCCGATCTCGATCGGCTTGCCTTCCGCCGCCTTGCCGATCTCGGCCAGCAGGTCCTCCAGATAGGGCCGGGCCTCGATCTCGTCGGCCTCGATGTCGAGCCGCAGGCGGCGCTGGCCGGCGGCGATCGCCTGGATGCGCGATTGCGCCTGGGCCAGCGCCTGCTTGACGGCCGGCTCGCGCGTCTGCCGGCTCTGGACGTTGAGCAGCGCCGAGACCATCGCCAGATTGTTGCCGACGCGATGGTTGACGTCGCGCAGCAGCGCCTCGATGCGCAGCCGCTCGTTCTCGAGCTGGCGCGTGCGCTCGCCGACCTTGCGTTCCAGCTCGGCATTCGAACTCGACAGCGTGACGGCGCGTCGATGCCGCACCCGCAATTGCAGCCAGGCGGCGAAGCACAGGCCCGCGAGCGCGACCAGGATGCCGGCGCTGGCCAGGACACGGCGACGGGCCTCGCGGCGCGTGCTGGCGGTAAGGCGGTGATTCTCCTCAAGCTGGATCTCGCCGACGATGTCGCGCAGCTCCTGGGTGAGGCGATTGCCGGTGCCGCGGCTCACCAGGGCGGTGGCTTCGCTGCGCTTGCCGGTGCGCATCAGCCCGACGGTCTCGGTCATCTCGGCGAGCTTGCGGGTGGTGACGGCGCGGGCACGCTTCACCCGTTCGGTCTGGGTCGAGCTGTAGGCGACGAGGCCTTCGATCTCATCCAGGCTCGGCAGCAGCTTGGTATGGCTGTCGTTATAGGGCTCGAGGTATTGCTCGTCGCCGGTGAGCAGGAATCCGCGCTGCCCCGTCTCGGTATCGAGGACGTTGCTGAGGAAGCGTTCGCTGCGTTCGCGAATGTCGATCGAACGCGAGACCAGCTTCGAGGCCTCGTCGGCCTGGACGTTGATCCAGCCGGCGATCAGGACGGCAGCAGCGACCACAAGGATCGCGATCGCAGCCGAGGATGCGGTGTAGCGGCGCGTACCGAGCAAGGGCAGTCCCGGCGAGAGCCAGCGTGGACGGAGCTTCAGCTGGGCATTCATCGCTGCCTTGAATAGACGCTGAAATCCGATCGCCCAAGGTAAAAAGACACATCGCCACGAGCCGGCTGCGGAAAGACTGCCGGTTCAGGGTGAATTCGCCCTAGCTTTCAGCGTCGTCGTCGCCTTGCGCGAATTGCCGTCCGAGGATGAGCCCGAGCAGCACGACGCCGCCGACCAATCCGGCACGCCAGCCCAGCTTGCGGTTGCCGACCAGCGAGGCCGCGATCGGCGCGGCGGCGACAGCAGCGGCTAGGCGCCGATCCGGCCGCGGCCGGCTCTTCACATAGAGCGCGATGCCGAGCATCAGCAGTGACGCGAGGAGCAATCCTCCGGCGATCGACAGGCTGGCAGTGATCGCCCCGTAATGCAGCGTCAGCACCGTATGCAGCGCATTGAGCGCATAGCCCACGGCGCCGGCCGCCAGCACGCCCGCCAGCAGATAGAGCACGATGACCGTGACGTTGCGGCGCACGACGCCGCCGACCTCGCGCGTGACCAGACCGGTCAGCCCCCCCAGCATGGTCAGCGCGCCGACAGGAAGCCGACGAACAGCCCGACCGCGGCCGCGAGGCCGAGCGCCCGCAAGGGCCGCTCGCGGATCTCGCGGATGATCAGCTCTTCCAGGTCGCTGGCCTGTTCGCGCGCGACCGCGGCCATCCGGTCGGTGTCGACGCCGACTGATTTCAGCTTCTCGCTGACGGTCGCGGCAAGGTCCTCGGCACCGCGCGCCAGGCTGGCCTCGATCTCGTCGGCCTCGTCCTGGACACGTCGTCCGGCGCGGCGGGCGCGCTCGGCCGTGTCCGCGGCGGCGTCAGCGACTTCGTCCTTGGCGCGTTTGACCGAGGCCGCGGCCTGTCGCTTTGCGGTGGAACTGGTTGCGGCCATCAAACGCCTCCTTATGTGCCGGCAGTGAACGATGCCATGCGGATCGCATGGCGCAAAGCTCAACGCCTCAGCAATCGGACGGTTCCCGGCCGTAAGGTTAGTGCGCCTCGTCCCAGTTGTCGGCGGCGCGCGCATCGACGACCAGCGGCACCTTGAGCGCGACTGCCGGCTGCGGCGCCTCGACCATGACCTTGCGGATCACCGGCAACGCCGCCTCGACCTGCGCTTCGGGCACTTCGAAGACGAGCTCGTCATGCACCTGCAGCAGCATGCGCGCATCGAGCTTGGCAGCGGCGAGCGCGTCCTCCATGCGGATCATCGCGCGGCGGATGATGTCGGAAGCCGAGCCCTGGATCGGCGCGTTGATCGCCTGACGCTCGACGAAGGCCCGTTCGGACGGATTCTTCGAGGCGACGGCCGGGAAATGGCAGACGCGGCCGAAGATGGTCTCGACCGCGCCCTTGGCGCGCACCGTGGTGCGGGCCTGGTCCATATAGTCGCGGATGCCGGGGAAGCGCTCGAAGTACTTGCGGATATAGGCGCTGGCCTCCTCGCGGGAGATGCCGAGCTGGTTGGCAAGGCCGAAGGCCGAGATGCCGTAGATGATGCCGAAATTGATCGCCTTGGCGCGCCGGCGCACCTCACTCGGCATGCCTTCGACCGGCACGCCGAACATCTCCGACGCCGTCATCGCATGGATGTCGACGCCATCGGCGAAAGCCTGCCTGAGCTGCGGGATATCGGCGATATGGGCGAGGATGCGCAGCTCGATCTGGCTGTAGTCGGCCGAGACCAGCTTGTGGCCCTTCTCGGCGACGAAGGCGGTGCGGATCTTGCGACCGGCCTCGGTGCGGATCGGGATGTTCTGCAGATTGGGCTCGGAGGAGGAGAGCCGGCCGGTGGTGGTCGCAGCCAAGGCGTAGGAGGTATGGACCCGGTGGGTCTGCGGGTTCACGTAAGTGGGCAGCGAGTCGGTATAGGTCGATTTCAGCTTGGCGAGTTGGCGCCAGTCGAGGATGCGGGCGGGCAATTCGTTGCCCTGCTCGGCGAGGTCCTCGAGCACGCCGGCGCCGGTCGCCCATTGCCCGGTCGCGGTCTTCTTGGCGCCGGGCAGGCCCATCTTGCCGAACAGGATGTCGCCGAGCTGCTTGGGGCTGCCGATCGTGAACTTCTCGCCAGCGAGCGTGTGGATCTCGTCCTCCAGACGCGCCAGCGACTGGGCGAACTCGCCCGAGAGACGTGACAGGATCTGCCGGTCGATCGCGATGCCGCGCCGCTCCATCCTGACCAGCACCGGCACGAGCGGGCGTTCCATCGTCTCGTAGACCGTGGTCTTGCGCTCGGGCAGCAGCCGCGGCTTCAGCGCCAGCCAGAGCCGAAGCGTGACGTCGGCATCCTCGGCGGCATAGGCCGTCGCCTTGTCGAGCGGCACCTTGTCGAAGGTGACCTGGCTCTTGCCGGTGCCGGCGACCTCCGAATAGGCGATCGGCTTGTGGCCGAGATGAACCTCCGAAAGCCGGTCCATGCCCTGCCCGCCATTGCCGGCATCGAGGGCGTAGGAGATCAGCATGGTGTCGTCGATCGGGCCGACCTCGACGCCATGCCGGTTGAACACGGCGATGTCGTATTTGAGGTTCTGGCCGATCTTGAGCACGCCGGGATCGGCGAGCAGCGGCTTCAGTTCGGCCAGCGCCTGGTCGAGCGGGATCTGGCCCTCGAGCAGGCCTGAATCGAACAGGCCGTCGCCGGCGCGGTGCTGCAGCGGGATGTAGCAGGCCTTGCCCGGCGCGACAGCGAGCGAGATGCCGATCAGGTCGGCCTGCATCACGTCGAGCGAGTTGGTCTCGGTGTCGAGCGCGACGAAGCCCGCCTCATAGGCCCAGCCGATCCAGCGCGAGAGATCGGCGATGGTGCGCACGCATTCGTAGGCGGCGTGGTCGATCTTGACCGCGATCGCCGCGTCCTTGCGCGCCGCGGCGAGATCGGCTGGCCGCAGCCAGCCATCGGCGGCGGGGGCGGGCTTGCCTTCGGCCGGTGCAGCAACGGTAGTCGATGCGCCATCCGTAGCGGCGGCTACTCCTACGGCAGGCAGATCCGTCTCGGCGTAGAGCGCCTTGAGTTCGGCGGCGCGGGCGCCGCCCGGCGCGAGATCGGGATCCGCGTCGATCGCGCCGACATCGGCCTCATAGGCCTCGGCGGCGCGCTTGGTGATGGTGGTGAACTCCATCGCCTTGAGGAAGGCGATGAGTTTTGCCGGATCGGGCTGGTTCAGGGTGAGTTCGCCGAGCGGTGTCTCGACCTTCACGTCGTCGACCAGGGTGACGAGCTTGTGCGAGATTCGGACCTTCTCGATCACCTCGGGATTGGTCAGCGTCTCCCGGCGCTTGGGCTGCTTGATCTCGCCGGCGCGGGCCAGCAGCGTTTCTAGGTCGCCGTATTCGCTGATCAGCTGCGCTGCCGTCTTGATGCCGATGCCGGGCGCGCCGGGGACATTATCGGTCGCATCGCCGGCAAGCGCCTGGACATCGGTGACCTTGTCCGGGGTGACGCCGAAATATTCGACGACCTCGGGCTCGCCGATGCGCCGTTCCGGCCGGAAGCCGGCGCCCTTCTTGGCGTCGCCGGAGGCCGGGTCGTACATGGCGACGCCCGGCCGCACGAGCTGCATCAGGTCCTTGTCGGCCGAGACGATCAGCACGTCGGCGCCGGCCTCGCGCGCCTGCTTGGCATAGGTCGCGATCAGGTCGTCGGCCTCGTAGACGTCCTGCTCGACCGGGATCAGCCCGAAGGCGCGCACCGCATCGCGCATCAGCGGGAATTGCGGGATCAAATCCGGCGGCGGGTCGGAGCGATTGCCCTTGTAGGCCGGGTAGATCTCCTTGCGGAAGGAGTTCTCGCTCTTGTCGAAGACGATGGCGAGATGGGTCGGCTTCACCCCGAGCACGCCCTCGCGCACGAACTGGAACAGCTTGGTCGCGAACAGGCGGACCGCGCCGGAAGGCAGCCCATCGGAGCGGGCATTGTATTTCCGGTCCTGGTTGATCGACTGGAAATAGGCACGGAAGATGAAGTTCGAGCCATCGACCAGGAAGAGGTGGTCGCCGGGCTTGAGCTGTGAGGCCGGGTTCGTCATGGGCGGGACCATAGGGCGGAGGACCGGGATGGTCTATTGTGCAAGCAGCAGTGCCCGCAAGAAGCTGTCAGGAGGAAATCGATGAACGCCTATGTCACCATGCCGCTCGCCTTCCAGGGGCTGCCCGAGGAGGAGATGAAGGCGCAGGCGCTCAAGTTCATGGAGACGATGCGCAGGCGCCGCACGGTGCGCGACTATTCCGACAGGAAGGTGCCGCGCGAGATCATCGAGGCCGCGGTCGCGACCGCCGGCACTGCGCCGTCGGGCGCCAATCAGCAGCCCTGGACCTTCGTCTGCATTTCCGATCCGGAGATCAAAAAGAAGATCCGCGAAGGCGCCGAGGAAGAGGAGCGCGCCTTCTATGCCGGCCGCGCCGGCGAGGAATGGCTCGATGCGCTCGAGCATCTCGGCACCGACGAGCATAAGCCTTTCCTCGATACCGCGCCCTGGCTGATCGCGATCTTCGCCCAGCGCTGGGGCCATGACGCCGAAGGCCGCAAGGTGAAGCACTATTACGTGCCGGAATCCGTTGGCATCGCCGCCGGCTTCCTGATCGCCTCGCTGCATCAGGCGGGCCTCGCCACGCTGACGCACACGCCGGCGCCGATGAACTTCCTCAACGAGCTCTGCGGCCGGCCGGACAACGAGAAGGCGCTTATCCTGCTGGTCGTCGGCTATCCCGCCGAGGGCTGCGTCGTGCCGGCGATCGGCAAGAAGCCGCTGGAGGAGATCGCCAGCTTCCTCTGAGCCTTTGGCGAAGGGCGCGACGCGAACCCCTCCCCCTTGTGGGGAGGGGCAGGGGTGGGGGTCGCAAAGTCGAAGCGATCGGCGAGCCCTGATTGCGCCATCGCTGCTGCCAGAGCCTATGTTCTGCCGCCGGTCACCATGCGGCACCACCCCCATCCCCGGCCCTTCCCCACAAGGGGGAAGGGAGAGAGAGCGTAGGCGATCAGCCTGTCGCCCTGCGGCCGCACTTGAGCAATCGCGCCGGCCATGGCTGATGTAACAGTCTTGGCCGGCGGGAGATTCGTTCACGTCATGCAGACCAGTTCGCCGCCGATCCGTCGGGCCATGGTGCTCGCCGCCGGGCTCGGCAAGCGCATGCGCCCGATCACCGACACCATGCCGAAGCCGCTGGTCGCGATCGCCGGCAAGACCATGCTCGACCATGCGCTCGATCGGCTGGCCGAGGCCGGGGTCGCGGACGCCGTGGTCAATGTCCATTACCTCGCCGAGCAGATCGAGGCGCGCGTCGCCGGCCGCAACGCTCCGCGGATCACGATCTCCGACGAGCGCGATGTCCTGCTCGAAACCGGCGGTGGCGTGAAGAGGGCGCTGCCGCTGCTCGGCGCCGAGCCCTTCTTCCACATCAACTCCGATTCGCTCTGGAGCGAACGGGGAGCGTCAAACATTTCCGCCATGGCCGCGGCCTGGGATGCCGGGCGCATGGACATGCTGCTCCTGCTCGCCGAGCGCGAGAGCAGCGTCGGCTTCGATGGCGCCGGCGACTTCTTTCGCGACGAGGCCGACCGACTGGCGCGGCGCGGGCAGGCTGCGAGCGCACCTTATGTCTATGCCGGCGTCGCGATCATCAAGCCGGAGCTGTTTGCGAATACGCCTGACGGGCCGTTCTCGCTGAACCTCCTGTTCGACCGTTGCATCGCCAAGGGGACTCTGTTCGGCCACCTGCTTGATGGCCGCTGGCTGCATGTCGGCACGCCCGAGGCGATTGCGCTGGCGGAGCAGGCCTACGCCGCCCATCAGAGCGGGTGAGCGGCGATGGCCGGGCTCAATCTGTTCAGCATCCCGGCCGGCGCGCCCTTCCTCTCCGTGCTGGCAGAACGGCTGATCGCAGGCCGCTTCGGCCGGGCCTTCGACCCCGGGGATCCCGCCGCGCTCTCGCGCACGACGCTCTACCTGCCGACGCAGCGCGCAGCGCGGGCCTTCGGCACGATCCTCTCGGAAAAACTCGGCGGCCGGCCATTGCTCTTGCCGCGCATCGTCCCGCTCGGCGATGTCGACGAGGCCGAGACGGCGCTGATCGCCGGCGCGGGCGATGCCCTGAGCCTGCAGCGCGTCGCGCCGATCGATGCGCTGCGCCGTCGCTTCATCCTGACGACGCTGATCTCGGCCTGGGGCCGCACCGCCAATCGCCAGCATCTCAAGCTCGATCCGGCCGAGCCCTCGCTGATGCCGGCAACCCTGGCCGAGGCCTGGGGGCTCGGCGGCGACCTCGCCCATCTGCTTGACCAGCTCCAGACCGAAGGCGTCTCGCCGGCGCGATTGAAGGGACTCGACGCCGCCCGCTTCGACGAGATCTGGCAGTTCAACGCCCGCTTCCTCGACATCATCGCCGAGGCCTGGCCGGCGATCCTGGAACAACGCAGCGAGTGCGACCCGGCCGAGTTCCGCAACCGCATGCTGGCGGCCGAGCGCGAGCGACTGCTCGCTGGCGATTTCCACGGGCCGGTGATCGCGGCGGGCTCGACCGGCACGGTACCGGCGACGGCGCGCTTGCTCGCCGCGCTCGCCCGCGCCCCGAATGGCGCCGTCGTGCTGCCCGATCTCGACGAGGCACTCTCCGAGCAGGGCTGGCGCGCCATCGTCCAGGAGCCGGCGCCCTCGCATCCGCAGGCGGCATTGCATCGCCTGCTCGACGAGATCGGCGCGAGCCGGGACGAGGTCGTCACGCTCGCCGACCCGTCGCCGAGGCTGGAAGCGCGCCGCGACCTGCTGCGCCGCGCCTTGCTGCCGGCCTCGATTACCGATGACTGGGCCGGTGCCGCGCCGCTTGCTGCCGGGACGCTCGACGGCCTGCGCATCGTCGAGGCGGCGGATGAACGCGAGGAGGCGCTGGTCGCGGCCCTCGCTCTGCGTGAGGCCCTGGAAGAGCCCGGCGCCCGTGCCGCGCTGATCACGCCCGATCGCGGCCTCGCCGAGCGCGTCGCGGTCGAGCTCCGGCGCTGGGGCATCCAGGCCGACGATTCGGCCGGAATGCCGCTCGGGCGCTGGCCGGCCGGTGCCCTGCTTCGCCTGGCGCTCGATGCGGTCGAGGCGGAGCTTTCCCCGGCGAGCCTCGTGGCGCTGCTGGCGCATCCGCACTGCCGGCTCGGCCTGCCCGAGCCGCGCCTGCGGCAGGGCGCAGCGGCGTTGGAGATCGGCTGCTGGCGCGGCGAGCCTGTCGGACCGGGTTTCCCCGGCCTGCGCCGCGCCTTCGAGGCGATGCCGGAGCTGCGCAAGGCGACCTATGCGCCGCGCCCGCGCCGCAAGCTCACCGACGAGGATGTCGGCGCGGCCGAAGAGGTGCTGGCGGCGCTGGAAGACGCGCTCGCTCCGCTCGTCGCGGCCTTGGCCGGTCCTGCCCCCGAACTGCGCGAGATCGCGGCGCAGGCTCGCCGCGCCGTCGAAAAGCTGAGCGGCGACGAGGCCGGCGCGGTCCTCGCCTGGCGCGGCCCGGATGGCGAGGCGCTCGCCGCGCTCTTCGACGATCTCGACGCTGCTTTGCCGGAGGCCCCCGGTGAGGGCCGTGCCCGCGACTGGATCGCGATCCTTGAAGGCCTGATCGGCGAACGTGTCGTGCAGCGCCGCGATCCCGGCCATCCCCGCGTCAAGATCTGGGGCCTGCTCGAAGCCCGCCTGCTCGAAGCCGAGCATATCGTGCTCGGCGGGCTGATCGAGAGCGTCTGGCCGCCGGCGACCGAGACCGATTCCTTCATCAACCGGCCGATGCGGGCCGAGCTCGGTCTCTCGCCGCCGGAACGGCGCATCGGCCAGACCGCGCATGACTTCGTCGCGGCGGCGCTCGCCGGCAAGGTGACGCTGACCCGCGCCCGCAAGGCCGGCGAGGCCGAGACGATCCCGTCTCGCTTCTGGCAACGCCTCAAGGCGGTGGCGCCGCCCGAGGCTTGGGCGGCGGCCGAGGCGCGCGGGCGCGAGCTGACCGCCTGGGCCGGGCTGCTCGGCAAACCAGCCGACCTCCTGCCGGTGCCGCGGCCAAAGCCCTATCCGGCGCCACATCTGCAGCCGAAGCGGCTCAGCGTCACCGAGGTCGAGACGCTCTATCGCGATCCCTATGCCGTCTATGCCCGCAAGATCCTCAGGCTCGACGCTTTGCCGGAGCTGGTCGAGGATCCCGGCGCGACCGATCGCGGCTCGCTGCTGCACGACATCGTCGGAACCTTCGCCGAAACCTACCCGGAGCAGGTTCCGGCCGGCGCCTATGGCAGCTTGATCGAGATCGGCGAGCGGCTCTTCCGCGCCTATGACGAGACGCCGGAGGTCCGCGCCTTCTGGTGGCCGCGCTTCCTGCTGATCGCGCAGAACTTCCTCGGATGGGAGGACAGGCGGCGGCCGGGGCTTGCCCGCGTCGCAGTCGAGCGCGACACGCAGGCCGAGTTCCCGTTGGTCGACGGTTCCTCGATCCTGCTGACCGGCCGGGCCGACCGCGTCGAGGTCACGCGCGAGGGCACGCTGCGCATCATCGACTTCAAGACCGGCGCGCCGCCGAGCGAGGAGCAGGTCCGGCTCGGCTTCGCCCCGCAATTGACGCTGGAGGCCGAGCTTGCCCAGCGCCACGGCTTCTCGCCGGACATCCTGCCCGGCCCGGTTGAGGCGCTGCTTTATCTGCGCCTCAACCACGATCCCAAGAGCTGGGAGAAGGACAAGAAGCTGTCGTTCAAGGACGAGGCGCAGGCCGACGTCACCGCCCGCCACCTTGCGCAATTGCTCGACCATCTCGCTGTTTTGCGCGCCGGCCGCGAGCCTTGGCTGTCGCGCCGCGCCCCGGCCTACATCAAATATGCCAGCCCCTATGACCAGCTCGCGCGGGTCAAGGAGTGGTCGGCCGCGCCTGATCTCGTTGGCGATGCCGGAGACGAGGCATGACGCCCGCCGGTTGGACCATTCCCGAGCAGACGCGGCGCAATCAGGCGCTGGCGGCCGAGCCCGATCTCAGCGCCTGGGTCTCCGCCAATGCCGGCTCGGGCAAGACCCATGTGCTGGTCAACCGCGTGCTGCGCCTGCTGCTCGACGGCGTCGCGCCCGGCCGGATGCTCTGCATCACCTATACCAAGGCCGCCGCCGCCAACATGTCGAACCGGGTGTTTCGGGCGCTCTCGGTCTGGGCAGTGGCTTCCGATTCGGTGCTGTGGGCAGCCTTGTCCGCGCTGACGGGCCAGCTGCCGGCTGCGAGCGACATCAGCCGGGCACGTCGCCTGTTCGCGCAGGCGCTGGAAACGCCGGGCGGCCTCAAGATCGAGACGATCCACGCCTTCTGCACCCGCGTGCTGCAGAGCGCCCCCTTCGAGGCCAATGTCCCGCCGCGCTTCGAGGTCGCCGACGATCTCGCCCAGGACGAATTGATGCGCGATGCGCGGCGCGACCTGCTCGCCGCTGCCGAGGCCGATCCGGATGGGCCGCAGGCGCGGGCGCTGCGCTTCATGGCCGAGCATGCGGCGCAGGACACCTTCGACCAGATCATGCGCGAGGCGCTGCATCAGCGCGCCGTGTTCAGCGATGCGGAAGGCCGGGCGCGCAAGCCGGAGGAGATCGTCGCGGGGCTCAGCGCCTTCCTCGGCATCGCGCCGGAACTGATGGCGGAGACGGTGCGCGAGCGCTTCCAGCGCGAGCTGGCAGGCGTGCCCGATCTCGAGCGGCTCGTCGCCGCCTTCGAGGCCGGCAGCGCGACGCGCGCCAAGGCGGCGGCTGCGATCCGGCTCGCGCTCTCGGATGCGCCAGGCATCGATCCGGTCGCCGCCTGCCGCGCCGGCCTGCTCACGGCCGAAGGCAATGTCGCCCAGCATGTCCGTGGCAAGGGCAACAGCGCTTTGCCGGCCGATCTCGACGCGGCGCTCGATGCCCTCGCCGCCTGCCTGACCGGAGCGATCGACCAGCTCAACGCCATCATCGTGCGCGAGCGCAGCGCCGCGCTCGCCGTGCTGGTGACGCATATCCTTGCCGCCTACCGCCGTTTGAAGGCGCAGCGCTCGCTGCTCGACTATGACGACCTGATCGCGAAGACGCGCTCGCTGCTCGACCGGGTCGATCCGGCCTGGGCGCTCTACAAGCTCGATGCCGGCATCGACCACATCCTGCTCGACGAAGCCCAGGACACCAGCGAGGCCCAATGGGCGATCCTGCGCCGCCTCGCCGAGGAGTTTTCGGCCGGCGAGGGCGCGCGCGAACTTGTGCGGCCGCGCACCGTCTTCGTCGTTGGCGACGAGAAGCAGTCGATCTACGGCTTCCAGGGCGCCGCGCCCGCCCATTTCAGCGAGGAGCGGCGGTTGCTCGGCCGGCGCCTGCAGGAGGCCGGGCAGCGCTTCGAGCCGATCAGCCTCACCACCTCCTTCCGCTCGGCGCCCGACATCATGCGTGCGGTCGATGCGGTGTTCGCGCCGCCGGAGCACTGGCGCGGCCTCGTCTTCGACGGCGGCGCTGGCCCTGAGCGGCACGATACGGTCAGGCGCGCTTCGATCGGCGCGGTCGATCTCTGGCCGGTCTCGGCCGATGACTCCAGCGAGAAGCCCGACGCCTGGACCACGCCGGTCGATGCGCCCGAGCGGCGCTCGGGCCTGGTCAAGCTCGCCGCCCGCATCGCCGATGTGCTGAAGCGCTGGAGCGAGGCCGGCCGCGACGATATCGGCCGGCCGTTCAAGCCGGGCGACGTGATGATCCTGCTGCGCCAGCGCGGCGCGCTGTTCGAGGCGATCGTCAAGGCGCTGAAGGATCGCGGCGTGCCGGTCGCCGGCCGCGACCGCCTCACGCTCGCCGACCATCCGGCGGTCGAGGATCTCGTCGCGCTCGGCCGCGCCATCCTGCTGCCGCAGGACGACCTCTCGCTGGCGATCACGCTGAAGACGCCGCTCTTCGGCCTCGACGATGACGATCTGATGCGCCTCGCGCCGGAGCGGAAGGGCTCGCTGCGCGACGCCTTCCGCCAGGCTGCGCAGACAGAGCCGCGCTATGCCGCGATCGAGGTGCGTTTGACCGAGCTCGCCGAGGAGGCCGGGCGCCATGGCCCGTTCCGCTTCTTCGCCGGCCTGCTCGGTCCGGGCGGCGGCCGCAATCTGGCGCTCGCCCGGCTCGGCCCGGAAGCGGGCGATGCGCTCGATGCCTTCTTGTCCGCCGCGCTCGACCATGAGCGGCGCTATGGCCCCTCGCTCGCCGGCTTCCTGCACCATATCGGCGCGGTGGCGACGCAGGTGAAGCGTGACCTCTCGGCCAGTGCCGGCGAGGTCCGGGTGATGACCGTCCACGGCTCGAAGGGGCTGGAGGCGCCGGTCGTCGTCCTCGCCGACCTCGGAATCGCGCCTGGCGAGCGCCGCCTGCCGAAGCTGATGGCGGTCGAGCCGCCGCGCGGCGCGCAGGTGCCGGTCTGGCCGAGCAAGCGCGCCGACGATCCCGCGGCGATGCGGCGCGCCAAGGACGCGATCGTCGCGCAGATGGTCGAGGAGCATCGCCGTCTGCTCTATGTCGCCCTGACGCGAGCCGAGGAGCGCTTGATCCTATGCGGCGTGCAGGCCAAGGGCGAGGCGCCCGAAGGCTCCTGGTACGCCATGACCGAACTCGGTCTTGCCAGCTCCGAGCCCCGGCTGCGCGATGTCCCGGCGCCGGATGGCGACGGCGAGGTCCGCCGCTTCACGGTCTCGCAGCCGGGAGAGGGGGCAGTCGAAGAAGGCGTTGCAGCACGGGTTGCGGCGCCGCCGCCGGATTGGCTGACGCGCGCAGCCCCTGCCGAGGCCGAGCCGGCGCCGCCCTTGCGGCCGTCGAGTGCGCTGTCTGCCGCCGATGCGCAGGAGCGCCCGCATGACGGGCCCTTCCTCGCCAATGCCGCCGCGGCCGGCCGGCTGGCGCATCTCCTGCTGCAGGTCCTGCCGGAGGTACTGCCCGAACGCCGTGCCAGCACGGCCCGCGCGCTCGCCGAGGCGCGTGGCGGTTCGCTCGCCGAGGAACGTCGCAGCAAGATCGTCGAGGATGCGCTCGCGCTGATCGCCGCGCCGGAATTCGGTGGGCTGTTCGGCCCGGGCAGCTTGGCAGAAGTGCCGCTCGCCGGCGAGATCGCCATGGGCGATGGCAGCAGGCGGCCGGTACAGGGCCGGATCGATAGGCTCGCGGTCGGCGACGACGAGGTGCTGATCGCGGATTTCAAGACGGCTGCCCGGGCGCCGCAGGATGCCGCCGCTCTGCCGGTCTCGACGCTGGCGCAGCTCGCGGTCTATCGCCGGCTGGTCGGCGAGATCTATCCGGGGCGGCGCGTCCGGGCGGTCGCGATCTACACGGCGAGCCTGAAGCCGCTGGAGCCATCAGCCGAGCTGCTCGATGCGGCCCTGGCGAAGATGGTGGCCCCTCCACGGCACTGACGGATCAGCCGATCGCGGCGACGCATTCGATCTCGATGTCGAAGGGCAATGGCCAGGGCCGGATCGCGGCGCTGGTCCGGGCCGGGAAGCCGTCAGTGAAATAGCTCCGGTAGACTGCATTGACCCCGCCCATCAGCGCGGGATCGGTGACGAAGATCGTCGCCTTGATCACGGCGTCGAGCGAGGAGCCGCCGTGGCGCAGGGTCACGGCGAGCGCCTCCATCGCGGCACGGGTCTGCGTCTCGATATCGCCGCTGACGATCTCGCCGGTGGTGACGTCGATTGGCGGCATGCCGCAGGTGAAGAGCAGGTCGCCGGCGCGCGCCAGCGCCGAGGTCGGCGCACCGAGCCGGCGGATCGCCTCGGAGATGACGGGGACTTCGATGATCTCGCGGCGCATGATGTGATCCACTTTCCCTTGGATAAGCCGGCTCAGCGGCCCCGCAGCAGGCCGTCGATGCCGGCGGCGCAGAAGCTGGTCAGGCGCTGCAGCAATTGCTCGGCATTCTCCACGACCGGCACCGCCTCGCGTGGCTGGTCGAGCCGGGCGGCGCGGTCGCCGGCGGCCATGGTCATCACGAGCGCGCCGACCATGAAGAGGTAGGCGTCGACCAGGGCGCCCTCAGGCGCCTGCGGATAGGCCTTGCCCAGCGCCGTGACGAACTGCCGTGCGGTCGGATCGAAATGCTCGGCGACGACGCCGCGCGCCGCCTCGCGCGGGTCGACCGCTTCGCGGGCGGTCATCACGGCGAAGGCCGCGCCCTGCACGCCTTCGCTGAAGCGCTGGCGTACGGACGGGCCGATCAAAGCGGCGACGACCTCGCCGACATCGAGCGCCGGCCGGGCCATGGCCTCGCCGAGCGCCTGCGCCCGCGCCAGCGCCAAGGCGTGGGCCCGGCGGGCGAAGACGGCGCGGTAGAGCGCCTCCTTCGAGCCGAAATGATAGCTGAGCTGCGAGAGCCGCACCCCGGCCGCGGCTGCGAGATCGCGCATCGAGGCACCGTCGGCGCCGCCGCGCTCGGCGAAGAGCCGCTCGGCAGCGTCGAGAATGCGGTCGCGCGTCGGCATCGCGGACATCAGGCCCCTCCAGAATCCAGCGATTCCCCTCTTATCAGAAACACGGCGTCCTGCTATAGGTCGGACGTTCGTCCAAATTCGAACCGCAGAGAACGCAGCCTCCAGGGAGGACATACCGGCATGCTGCCAGGCCGCCTCGTCGATCTGTCGATTCCGCTCGAGAACGACGTTCCTGCCGATCCGCCCTTCCAGAAGGTCAAAATCGACTATCGCACGCATCGGGCGACGGCGACGGACATCGCTGCGGCCTTTCCAGGCCTCAAGCCCGAGCAGCTCCCGGACGGCATGGGCTGGGCGGTCGAGCTCGCGACGATCTCGACCCATAACGGCACCCATGTCGACGCGCCCTGGCATTACCACCCGACGCAGGATGGCGGCGCGCCGGCGCTCCGGATCGACGAATGTCCGCTCGACTGGTTCCTGCAACCGGGCGTGAAGCTGGATTTCCGCCATCTGCCTGATGGCCATGTCGTCACGTCCGCCGAGATCGACGCCGAACTCGCACGCATCGGCCATACCTTGAGCCCGCTGGAGATCGTCATCGCCAATACGCGGGCCGGCGCCCGCTATGGCCAAGCCGATTATGTCGATTCCGGCTGCGGCTTCGGCCGCGAGGCGACGCTGCATCTGGTGCGGCAGGGCATCAAGGTGGTTGGCACCGATGGCTGGAGCTGGGATGCGCCGTTCAGCCACACTGCCCGCCGTTTCGCTGAGACCGGCGACGCCTCGCTGATCTGGGAGGGCCATAAGGCCGGGCGCGAGGCCGGCTACTGCCAGATCGAGAAGCTGCACAATCTCGAAGCGCTGCCGGCGACCGGCTTCACGATCAGCTGCCTGCCGGTGAAGGTCCGCAACGGCTCGGCCGGCTGGACCCGCGCCGTGGCGATCCTGCCGGACTAGAGCATTTTCAAGCGAAGTGGACACCGGTTCGCGTGAAGAAAATGCGGCAAATCAAAAAGTTGCCCGAACGACGAAGGAGAATGCGATGAGCAAGGTCATCATCACCTGCGCCGTCACCGGCGGAATCCATACGCCGACCATGTCGGATCACCTGCCGATCACCCCGGACGAGATCGCCAGCCAGGCGATCGCGGCGGCTGAAGCCGGCGCGGCGATCCTGCATCTGCATGCCCGCGATCCCCGGGATGGTCGTCCGACGCCGGATCCGGCGGTGTTCATGGAATTCCTGCCGCGGATCAAGCAGGCGACTGACGCTGTCGTGAACATCACCACCGGCGGCGGCCTGACCATGACCGTCGAGGAGCGCCTCGCCGCGCCGCTCAAGGCCGCGCCGGAGATGTGCTCGCTCAATATGGGCTCGATGAACTTCGCGCTGCATCCGCTGGCGGAGAAGTACAGCGACTGGAAGCATCCCTGGGAGCACACCTATCTCGCCAACACCAAGGACTTCATCTTCCGCAACACCTTCGGCGACATCGAGCGCATCTACAAGCTGCTCGGCGAGGGCCACGGCACCAAGTTCGAGCATGAATGCTACGATGTCGGCCACCTCTACAATCTCGCCCATTGCCTCGATCGCGGCTGGTTCCGGCCGCCGGTCTTCCTGCAATTGATCTTCGGCATCCTCGGTGGCATCGGCGCCGATCCCGACAACCTGATGTTCATGAAGCGCACTGCCGACAAGCTCTTCGGCAAGGATTATCACTGGTCGGTGCTGGCCGCCGGCCGCCACCAGATGGCGTTCTGCACGCAAGCCGCGATGCTCGGCGGCAATGTCCGCGTCGGGCTGGAGGACAGCCTGTTCATCGGCAAGGGCAAGCTCGCGACCTCCAATGCCGAACAGGTCGCGAAGATCCGCCGCATCATCGAGGAGCTCGGCTACGAGATCGCGACGCCCGAGGAGGCCCGCGCGACGCTCGGCCTCAAGGGCGGCGATCGCGTGAACTTCTGATGTCGTCACGTCCAAACCCGCTCGACGGCTTCGTCATCGATCCCGCGGCCATCACTTACGTCGGCGAGGGCCTGCAACGGCCGGAATGCATCCTCGCCGAGCGCGACGGCTCGCTCTGGAGCGCCGATGCGCGCGGCGGGGTCGTCCATATCCGGCCCGATGGCTCGCAGCAGCTGATCACCCAGACCGCCAGCCGCGGCTTCGCCGAGGCGGCGGACGAAGAGGCGCGTTTCGTCTCCGGCACCCTGCCGAACGGCCTCGCCTTCGCGGGCAATGGCGACGTGCTGATCTCGAATTTCGGCACCGACCGGCTGGAGGTGATGACCCGCTCGGGCGAAACGCGCGTGCTGGTCGACAGCATCGACGGGCAGGCGATCGGCAAGGTCAATTTCGTGCTGCGCGACAGCAAAGACCGGATCTGGCTGACGATCTCGACGCGGACGACAAACTGGATGCGGGCGATGAGCCCGAATGTCCGCGACGGCTATGTCGCGCTCTATGATGGCGGACGGCTGCGCATCGTGGCCGACGGATTCGCCTTCACCAACGAGATCCGGCTCGATGCCAAGGAAGAATGGCTCTATGTCGCCGAGACCTGCGCCTGCCGGGTAACACGGCTGCGCGTCGGGGCCGATGGCAGCCTGACCGATCGCGAGATTTTCGGCCCGAGCAACCATGGCGCCTTCATCGACGGCATCGCCTTCGACACCCATGGCAATCTCTGGGGCACGCATGTGATGCTCGACCGGGTCTTCGCGATCACGCCGGAAGGCGAGCTGCGCATCCTGCTCGACGATGATCGCGGCAGCGAAGCAGGCGAGGCGCTGATGGCGGCCTTCGCCCGCGACGAGGCGACGCCCGAGCTGATGCTCGCCTGCGGCGGCACGATCGCGCCCTGGTTCGCCAGTATCACCTTCGGCGGGGCCGATCTCAGCACCGCCCATATCGGCAGCCTGCGCGGCAGCCGCATCCCTTGCTTCAGATCACCGGTCGCCGGCCTGCCAATGGCGCACTGGCACGACCGCTAGCAACGACGAAAACATCACGGGAGGAATTCACATGAAGGGTCTGGCCTCGGCGCTCGCTCTTACCACCGCATTGCTCGGCGCCCTGCCGGCGGCAGCCGAAATCTCGGACGGCGTCGTCAAGATCGGCGTGCTGACCGACATGTCCGGCGTCTATTCCGACATCACAGGCAAGGGCTCGATCACCGCCGCCCGGATGGCGGTCGAGGACTGCCTGAAGGCCGAATGCCAGGGCATGAAGATCGAGGTCGTCTCGGCCGACCATCAGAACAAGGCCGATGTCGGCTCAGCGATCACCCGCGAATGGATCGACCGGCAGGGCGTCGATGTGCTCGCCGACATGTCGAACGCCTCGCTGCAACTCGCGATCCCGCCGCTGCTCAAGGACAAGAACCGCGTCGGCCTGTTCCCCGGCGGCACGGCGCGGCTCACCGGCGACGCCTGCCAGCCCGATCATGTCGTCCAGTGGATGTGGGACACCTATGTCCAGGTCGCAGGGATCGCCAACCACCTGACCAAGCCCGGCACCAAATGGTATCTGGTCACGGCCGACTACGCGCTCGGCCACCAGCTCGAAGCCGACGCCAAGACCCTCGTCACCGCCAAGGGCGGCACCTATGTCGGCTCGATCCGGCACGCCTTCCCGGCCGTCGATCTCTCCTCGCAGCTGCTGACCGCGCAGGGCTCGGGCGCCGACCTGATCGCGCTCGCCAATGCCGGCGGTGACACCGTCGCCGGGATCAAGACCGCCCGCGATTTCGGTATCGGCCAGGACAAGCAGAAGCTGGTCGCCTTCTTCCTGACGGCGATGGACGTGAAGAGCGTCGGCCTCGCCTCGGCGCAGGGCACGATCCTGACCGAGGGCTTCTACTGGAACATCGACGAGCGCACCCGCGCCTTCTCCGAGCGCTTCAAGGCGGCGCATGGCGCGGTGCCCTCGGCGATCCAGGCCGGCGTCTATTCCTCGGTCCGGCACTATCTCAAGGCCGTCGTCGCGGCGAAGTCGGACGAGGCCAAGACGGTGATCGCCAAGATGCGCGAGCTGCCGATCGAGGACGAGGTCGTGCGCAACGCCAAGCTGCGCGAGGACGGGCGCATGGTCCACGACTTCTACGTCTTCCAGGTCAAGAAGCCGGCGGAGTCGAAGAGCGAATGGGACCTCTACGACCTCGTCGCCACGATTCCGGGCGACCAGGCCTTCCGCCCGCTCGCCCAGAGCGCCTGCCCGGCGATCAAGAAGTAGCCGGGTCGCCGTCTTTCCGGGACTTCGCGCAGCGAAGGGCCGGGAACCCAGAACCGATGCCGGCTATCACGATAGCGCTGCGACCGATGCGCCTTTCCGGCTTTCGTCTCGGTTCTGGATTCCGGGCTCGGGCCTGCGGCCTGCCCCGGAAAGACGCGGTGGTTCGCCTCAGGCGACGCGGCGCAGCTCCTCCTGGGTCACGCCGAGGCTGGTCAGCAGTTCGCTACGCACCTCGGCGAAGCGCCGCTGCCGCGGTCCTGCTTCGGCCGGCAGCTCGACCTTGAGGTCGACGACGAAGCGGCCCTGATCGAGCACCAGCACCCGCTGGGCGAGATGGATCGCTTCGTCGACGTCATGGGTGACGAGCAGCACCGCCGGGCGATGGCGGGCGCAGAGGTCGAGCAGCAGCGCCTGCATGCGCAGGCGAGTGAGGGCATCGAGCGCGCCGAAGGGCTCGTCGAGCAGCAGGAGCTCGGGCTCGCGCACCAGCGAACGGGCCAGCGCCGCGCGCTGCTGCTCACCGCCGGAGAGCTGCATCGGCCAGGCCTTTGCCCGCGCCGTCAGCTCGACCTCGGCAAGCGCATGCAGGGCGCGCTCGCGTGGCGTTTCGCCCTTCAGTCCGAGCGAGACATTGTCGACGACCGTCTTCCAGGGCAGCAGCCGCGCATCCTGGAAGACGACCGAGACCGCGTCGGGCGTGCCGAGCCGGCCGGAGCCGGGGACGCCATGGTCGAGCCCGGCGAGCGCCCGCAGGAAGGTGCTCTTGCCCGAGCCGGAACGGCCGAGCAGAGCGACGAACTCGCCACGGCCGATGTCGAGATCGACATTGTCGATGATGGTGCGCTCGCCATAGCGGCGGGTGAGGCCGCGTACCGCGACCACGGGAGGCTGGGTCAGTCGGCCAGAATCTTGCGCCATGGCAGAGCCTTTCGGGTGATGAAGCGGACGAGCCAGTCCGAGCTCAGGCCGAGCGCGGCATAGACGGCGAGGCAGAGGATGATGACCTCGGTCTGGCCATAGGTGCGGGCGAGGTTGATCATGTAGCCGAGGCCGGAGGTGGCGTTGACCTGCTCGACCACGACGAGGGCGAGCCAGGAATAGGTGACGCCGAAGCGCAGGCCGAGCAGGAAGCCGGGCAGCGCCGCCGGCAGCACGACATGGCGCAGGAACTGGCCGTTGGAGAGGTCGAGCGTCTCGGCCAATTCGATGAAGCGGGCATCGGTCGAGCGCAGGCCGTCATGAGTCTGGATATAGATCGGTGCGAAGGTGATCAGCGCGATGGTCAGCACCTTCATGCCCTCGCCGATGCCGAACCAGAGCATCAGCAGCGGGATCAGCGCCAGCGCCGGAATGGCGCGCTTGATCTGGATCGGCCCGTCGACGAGGTATTCGCCGATACGGCTGAGGCCGGCGATGACGCCGAGCGAGGCGCCGGCGACGATGCCCCAGAACAGCCCCCAGAAGGAGCGCTGGAACGAGGTCCAGAGGTTCTCCTGCAGGCGCCCGTCCTGGATCAGCTCCCAGCCGGTGGTCGCCACCGTCCACGGCGCCGACAGGATACGGTCGTCGATGAAGCCGGTCGCCGAGCCGATGCTCCAGAGGATCAGCAGCAGGGCCGGGCCGAGCGCCGCGCCATAGGGGATCGGACGGCCCGGGCCGAGCTTGCGGCGGCGGCGCGGCGTTTCGACGGTGGTAGCAGGCTGGCTGCGGGCGAGCTTAAGCCAGACGGGATCGACGGCGCCCTGCCCGCCGGTGAGCGAGAGATCGGCCATGCTCATTCTCCCTGATAGGCCGCGCCGGCGACCTGCTCGAAGCGCCGGTCGAACAGCGTCGCAGCCTTGAGCACGGGCTTCTTCAGTTCGGCGGCGAGGAGGTCGATGGTTTCCTGCTGGCGCTCGATCGCCCCGTTCCAGTCGAGCGGCACATCCGGGTCACCGTTGGATTCGACCAGGAAGCGGCCGGAATCGGCCTTCAGGCCCTGGTCCTTGACGTAATAGCCCTTGATCCATTCCTCGGGATGGGTCTCGACCCATTTGGTGGCGCGCCCCCAGGCCTGGACATAGGCGCGGATCGCCGCCGCCTTGCCGGGGTCCTCCAGCGAGGATTTCACGACATAGAGATAGGCGGGATCGTCGCGCAGGCCGTGCGGCAAGGCCTTGGCGCCGTCGCGGGCGTAGTTCTGGACGAAGCGCTGCTTGTTCGCCTCGCCGATCGGCGCGGCATCGACGAGCTTGCTGGCGAGCGCGTTGACATAGGCATCGCCGACGCTCGGCAGTTCGACGAGCTGGACCTCCTCATGCCGGAGGTTCAGCTTCTTCAGCACGCGCAGCACCAGCGCGCCCTGGGCCTGGCCCGGGCTGAAGGCGATCTTGCGGCCCTTGATGTCCTCGAGCTTGGTGATGCCGGAGCCCGGCGCGGTCGCGATCACATAAATCGGGTGGCCGATGGGGTCGCGGCGGAACTTGGCGGCGACGATCCTGACCTCGAGCCCGGTCCATTGCGCATGGATCGGCGGGATGTCGGCAACGGCGCCGATATCGAGCGCCTTCGCTCTGAAGGCCTCGATCGTCTGCGGTCCGCCGGAGATGTTGGCCCATTCGACCTTGAAGGGCAGCTTGGCGAGTTCGCCCGACAGAGTGAGCGCGACCCTGGTTTGCGGATCGCCGATCACCAGGGTCGTCCCCGGAGGGACGCGCTCGGGAATGGGAGCAGTCTCCGGCAAGGGTTGGGCGATAGCCGGGCCGGCCAACAGGGCGGCTGCAAGGGGCAGGAGGTAAGTCAGCTTCATTTGATGTCCTCGATAGGCATGCGTCAGCGCCCGGCGGAAAGGGCCCGCACGACGTCACGCATGGGGAAGGGTGATTGGCGCCGCAGGGCGCCTCAGGCGCTCTTGCGCTGCTCGGCGGCGAAGAGGCTGTCCGGCCGCGGCAGCCCGTAATGGTCGCGCAATGTCGTGCCGGAATAGTCGTGCCGGAACAGGCCGCGCCTGCGCAGGATCGGCACGACCTCGGCGACGAATGTGTCGAAGCCGCCGGTGAGATAAGGCGGCATGATGTTGAAGCCGTCGGCCGCGCCCTCCTCGAACCAGCTCTGGATCTCGTTCGCAACGTGCTCGGGCGTGCCGACGACGACGCGATGGCCGCGTGCGCCGGCAAGGCGCCGGATCAGCTGGCGGATCGTCGGGTTCTCGCGGTCGACGATGTCGACGACGAGCTGGAAGCGGCTCGCCAGCCCCTTCGGCCCGTTGGTGTCGATGATGTGGCGCGGCACGGGTCCGTCGAGGTCGTAGCCGCCGAGGTCGACGCCGATCATCCGCTTGAGCTGGTCGAGCGAGGCGGCCGGCTGGATCAGATCGTCGATCTCCTCTTCCAGCCGCTTCGCCTCGGCCTGCGTCGAGCCGAGGAAGGGGCTGATCCCCGGCAGGATGCGCAGGTGATTCGGCCGCCGGCCGAGCGCCACCGCACGGGTCTTGATGTCGGAATAGAATTCCTGCGCGCTTTGAAGCGTCTGGTGCGCAGTGAAGATCGCCTCGGCATGCTGGGCCGCAAAGGAGCGGCCATCCTCGGAGGAGCCGGCTTGGACATAGACCGGCCGCCCCTGCGGCGAGCGCGAGATGTTAAGGGGACCACGCACCCGGTAGTGCTTGCCGACATGGTCGATGCGGTGGACCTTGCCGGCCTCGGCGAAGACGCCGCTCTGCGGATCGGCGACGAGGGCGTCGTCTTCCCAGCTGTCCCAGAGCTTCGTGATGACATCGAGGAATTCGCGCGCCTTCTCGTAGCGCTCGCCATGCGGCGGATGCTCCGGCAGGCCGAAATTATGGGCCGCCCCGGCATCGCTGGTGGTGACGATGTTCCAGCCCGCCCGGCCACCGCTGATATGGTCGAGCGAGGCGAAGAGGCGGGCGAGGTTGTAGGGCTCGTTATAGGTGGTCGAGGCCGTGCCGATCAGCCCGATTGTCTGCGTGGCCGCGGCGATCGCGGTCAGCCAGGTCACGGGTTCGAAGCGGATCCGCGAGGAATAGCGGACATTCTCCGCCAGGGACGGCCCATCGGCGAGGAAGACCGCATCGAACTTCGCGGCCTCCGCCTTCCGCGCCAGCTCCTGGTAATAGCGGATGTCGAGCACGCGTCCCGGCTCGGAGTCCTTGTAGCGCCAGGCCGCCTCATGGTGGCCGCCGGGATAGATGAACAGGTTGAGCGTGAGCTGGCGGCCGGCATTGGACATCGCGCACCTCGCATGAAGCGAATGATCTGGTGGGATGCAAAGGTCGCGTCCCGGTCATTTACGATGACTGCGGGCGGCGTATATGGTCAAGAGAAGTGTTTTTTAAAAAGAACGGTTCAGTCAGGAGATTATTACACTGAAATTTGAGAGAGAATTGGCTGATGCTTGCCCTCTAAAAGAATTATTAGCCTAGATGGGTATCAGAAAGGAGGTTATTATCTCTCGTTGAGGCGATTCTCAAAAAGAAGATTTCCATTTCGGATCTGAACGGCCTTGGGGGAGGCTGAGCTTGGCGTGCGTCAGGCCGCCCGCGGTAGGCAGCGCAGTCTATGCGGGGGGAGTATCCTCCAGCATGCCATCTTCCACCAGCGGCAAACGAAGCCGGATTGTGGTCCCTCCGCCCTCCTCGCTGGCGATCTCCAGCTCGCCCTGGTTGAAGTCGATGAAGCGTCGAACCTGGCTGAGACCCAGGCCGTTGCCCTGTCCGGCTTCCCGGGTGGAGAAGAACGGTACGAGCGCCCGTTCAAGTACGCCCTGAGACATGCCGGCTCCATCATCCGAGACACGGACTTCAGCCCAGCGCTGTCGCTCATCCTCCTTGCCCCGCTGACATGACAGCCCCAGGACCATCGTGCCGCCTTCTGGCATGGCGTCACGGGCATTCAGGACCAGATTCAGGAGGACGGAGCGAAACTGGAACGGGTCGATTCGGCAAGGCAAGGCTGATGCGGCGAACAATGTGAGAATCTCGACGCGAGGCCCTGCTGCCTGCCTCAGCATCGGCTCAGCTTCGAGAACGATCGCATTGAGGTCGGCGACCTGGAGCTCGAGGTCGCCGGTACGGGCATAGGACAGCAGCTGGCCGACCAGTTCACCACCTGTGGTCAGCGTAGCATCGACATGGTCCAGCAATTGGCGTGCGTCCATCCTGTCCGCCACCTGTGGACGCAGGAGTATCGCAGCGGATCGTAGAATCCTCAGCAGGTTTCCAACATCGTGCGCGACCCCTGCCGCAAAGCGGCCGATCGATTCCAGTCTCTCGGCCTCGATCAAGCGTGCTTGGATGCGTTTCTCCCGGCGCTGGTAGCTCCGCGTCAGAATCTCGATGCTGGCAAGCATTGCGATCAGAAGCGCCGCCCCGATCCCAATTGCGATCATGTGAGAGCGCCAGGACTGCAGGACCTCATCCTTGTCCATGGTGACCAGCAGCACGAGCGGCTCGTTCGCGAGCACTCTGTAGCCGGCGACCCGTTCGACGCCGTCGATCGGGCTTCTCGCCCAGAGAACGTCATCGGAATCCTGCCTGAGCGCCTTGTTGAACGGTTCAACATGCGCGAACGAAGAGCCGATGATCGCGTCGTCATGAGGCGAGCGGGCGAGCAATGTGCCATTGGTGTGCAGAAGCGCGATTGTGCCGCCTCCAACCCAAAGCTGCCGATAGAAGCGCTCGAAGAAGAGCGGTTCCATCGCCGCTACGACAATGCCTCCGAAACTGCCGTCGGGACGCTCGATCCGCCGCGAGAGAGCGACGAACCAACCACCGAGCGAGCGACTTCGCAGGGGCATGTTGATGTGCAATCCAAGATGTGGGTTGTCCCTGTGGGTGATGAAATATGGCCGATCGGCCAAGCTGACGCGCGGGGTCGCCGGGTAATCCGTATCGTGCGAGATGAATCCACCGGGGCCGATGACAAAGAGCGCTCGCACATAAGGCAGAGAGCTCGTCCGCTTGCGGAGCTCTGCGAGAAATCGGGTATCATTGTCGGCCAACTCTGGTCCGCTCGCCAAATCGGCGACGACGCCCTGCAGGCTCAGATCGATCGACTGCACCGTCCGTTCTGTCTGCTCGGACAGGACCCTGACCAGATTTTGGATGTTTTGTTCGGCACCACGATAGGCGGCCCGGTAACTGCGCCAGCCTTCAATCCCTAGAAAACTCAGGATTCCTGCAACCAGAAGAAGAGCCGGCGCGGAACGACGTAGCGCAGTCACTATTGCCTTTGTCGCATCGCCAGAAACCATGATCCTCCCGGTCTAGCAGGCTTCGCGCCAGCTCATAATCCGGTCGATTCCTGATGCTCTCCCAATGAGAGTGCCGACCCTGGGAACGGGGCCATGAAAGGCGCTGGTGACTCGAGGGCCATCCACGCCGCCTGCTTGCAGGTCTCCGTGGTGGGCCGGCGGCAGGTCATATCGCCCATGCTTTAGGTCCGGGCCTGAGGCTGGTGCCATAGGAAGCCAGCGCCCATCACGGCGTCGCGTCGGCAACCATCAGATATTTTCGCGCAGGAGAAGGGGTTCAGGGCGGCGCGCTATCGGGCTTGGCCAGCTGCGCGAACCGGGGCTGTGGATCGCACAGCTCATTAAGCCGCTGTCATAAAACGGCTTTTCAGGACAACAAAGGCTTGGGGAGATTTGGTGGAGCCAGGCGGAATCGAACCGCCGACCTCTTGAATGCCATTCAAGCGCTCTCCCAACTGAGCTATGGCCCCACTCTGCCGGCCTTCTTGGGGAAAGGCCGGGAAATCGTCGCTGACCGGAGGCTCTTTCGAGGCGGTCCGCGCTCGTCGCCGCAGCGACGAAGCGCTCTATAGGCAAGCTTGCGCCAAGACACAAGCACTGATGTCACGTTATCGTCGCGCTTTTTTCAGGAGCGCGATCTGACGCGATTTTGGCGCCGTTCAGGCGTCCTCGTCGCCCTCGATGTCACCATCGATCAGGTCAGAGACGTCGTCGTCGCCTTCCTCGTCCTCTTCCAGGAAGGTGTCGTCGTCGTCGCCGGCGACGCCGTCATCCTCGATCTCGATGTCGTCGTCGCTGGTGACCACCGGCTCCTTCTCGGCAGCTTCGGCATCGGCGTCGTCGAGCGAGACGAGCTCGACCGCGCCATCGGCGGCCTCCGTCTCGTCCTCGTCATCCGCCGGCTTGGGCGCTGGGGCGGCGGCCTTGGCCTGCGGCTCGAACAGCGAGCGCGGATAGGACTGGCCGGTATAGGGCGAGACGATCGGATCCTTGTCGAGATCGTAGAATTTGCGGCCCGTGACCGGGCAAACGCGCTTGGTACCAAGTTCCGGTTTCGCCACGGCGTCGGACCTTCAAGTTCGTACGGGGTTCGTAAAAAGCAGGGGCGTCCGTTAGTCGGGCGAAGCGTCGCTGTCAAATATTGATTTGGCGGCGACGCGAAGCTGCGACACCGGGTGCAAAACCGCTTCGCATCGGCGCGCCCCGTGCTTTAGAACTCAGCCCTCACCAGAGCACTGACGAAAGACGAGAATCGTGCCCGCAACCCAGCCGACAGCCGCCCCGATCCAGCAGGCCGACCGGCTGGTCATCGCCGTCGACGGACCGGCGGCCTCCGGCAAGGGAACCTTGGCGCGCCGGCTCGCCGCCCATTACGGCCTGCCCTATCTCGACACCGGCCTGCTCTACCGCATGGTCGCCCGCACCATGCTTGATGCCGGCGAGCCGCTCGACGATGCGCAGGCCGCTGCCGCGAGCGCGGCGGGCTTCGACGATGCGGCAATCGACGAATCGCGGCTGCGCGGCCGCGAGATCGGTGAGGCCGCCTCGGTGGTGGCGGCGATCCCCGCTGTCCGGCGCGCTTTGATCGACCGGCAGCGCCGCTTCGCTGCGGCAGGGGAGGGGGCGGTGCTCGACGGGCGTGACATCGGCACGGTGATCTGCCCGGATGCGACAGTGAAGCTCTTCGTCACCGCGACGCCCGAAGTTCGTGCCGCGCGTCGGCACAAGGAATTGGCGGGGCGTGGCGAGATCGCCACGCTCGACGGCATCCTGGCCGATATCCGCCGCCGCGACGCCAGGGATTCGGGCCGGGGCGATGCGCCTCTCAAAGCTGCCGAGGATGCGGTTCAGCTCGACACCTCGGCGCTCGGCGTCGAGGAAGCCTTCCAGGCGGCGCTCGCCGTCGTCGAGGATCGCCGGCGCGGATAATCCCTTCAGGGTACTGGTTTGTGCGGGCCGATGCTCATTTTTCCGGCCTGCACTCGCGTTTTCGTGCTTTGCGCGAATCGAAACCAAGCGCAGACTTCGACGACATTCGTTTGAAGCCTGCCTTCGCCCGAAACCCGTCCTCCTTTCGGCGTCACGCTTCGACGACAGATGACGGAGGTTTCGATGCGGCGCTGGCTGTTCGGTCTCTTTTGTCTCGCCGCCGCCGGGTCGTGGCCCGCCTCGGCGCCCGATGCGCAGCAGGCGAATGCGCCGCCCGAGGAGGTTGACGTCGCCCTCGTCCTGGCAGTCGACGTCTCCTATTCGATGGACCTCGACGAGCTCGCTCTGCAGCGCAACGGCTATATCGAGGCCTTTCGCTCGAAGGTGCTGCATGATGCCATCGCCAAGGGCGCGATCGGCAAGATCGCCGTCACCTATTTCGAATGGGCCGGCGGCGACTTCCAGCACATCGTCCGACCCTGGACGGTGATCGAGACCCCGCAATCGGCGATCGCCTTCGCCGAGGAGCTCGGCGAGGCGCCGACCCGGCGCGGTCGGCGCACCTCGATCTCCGGCGCGATCGACCTTGCCGTCGCGCTGCTCGAGAAGAGCAATGTCACGCCGATTCGCCGGGTCATCGACATCTCCGGCGACGGCGCCAACAATGACGGACGCCCGGTGACAGCAGCCCGCGACGCCGCGCGCGACAAGGGCATCTCGATCAACGGGCTTCCGGTGATGCTGAAGCAGGCGAGCTATTTCGACATCGACAATCTCGACGTCTACTATGAGGACTGCGTCGTCACCGGCACCGGTGCCTTCGTGATTCCGATCCGCGAGCGCCACCAGTTCGTCGATGCGACCAGGACGAAGCTGGTGCGCGAGATCGCCGAGATGCCGGCCTCTGGCCCCGAGGCGCTGATCCAGAAGGCGCAGGCCAAGCCCGCGCGCATCTCCTGCATGCAGGGCGAGCGGCAATGGCGCGACCGGATGGGGAACTGAGGCTCAGGGCTTGCCGGCGCGGATTGCGGCGCTGGCATGGAAGAGGATCAGCGTCGCTACGCCGATCACCGACATCACGATCGGCAAAGGCAGCGCGGTGCCCTTGAGCAGATGGCCGACCAGCAGGCCGACGCAGGCGGCGAGCAGCATCTGGCACAGGCCCGTCAGCGAGGAGGCCGCGCCGGCCCGGTCTGGGAACGGCATCATCGCCGAGGCCTGCGCTTGCGGCATGACGAGGCCGATGCCGCAGGCATAGAGCGCCATCGGCGCGACCACCCCGAACAGCCCGCCGAAACCGGTGGCGACGCCGGCCAGCATGGCAAGCCCGCCGGCGGCGAGGCAGACGACGCCGAGCCCGATCACGCCGTCGAGGCCGCGGCGGCCGACCAGGCGCTGCGCGATGATCGTGCCGAGGATGAAGCCGAGCACGGCGCAGCCGAAGGACAGGCCATAGGCCGGTGCCGACAGGCCGTAGACCCCCATCAGCACGAAGGACGAGCCGGAGATGAAGGCGAAGAGGCCGGCATAGGCCAGCGAGGTCAGGGCGACATAGATCCGGTAGGCCGGGTTGCGCAGCAGCAGCCGGTAGCCGCGGAAGATCGCCGGCAGCGAGAGCCCGTCCGGCGAGCGCTGGCGCAATGTCTCCGGCATGATCGTCACGATGATCGCGAGCATGGTGAGCGCGAAGACGAGCGAAGCCAGGAAGGTCGAGCGCCAGCCGAAGGCGTTCTGCAGCAGGCCGCCGAGCACGGGCGCGATCGCCGGAACGAGGCCCATGATCATGCCCATGCGGGCGAGCTCGCGGCCGGCGCGCGGCCCCTCATAGAGATCGCGCACCATGGCGCGGCCGAGCACGATCGGTCCGGAGGCGCCGACCGCCTGGGCGAAGCGGGCGCCGATCAGCGCTTCGATCGAGGGCGCAAAGGCACAGGCGAGCGTGGTGGCGATGAACAGGCCAAGGCCGATCATCAGCACCGGCCGGCGGCCGAGCCGGTCCGAGAGCGGCCCCCAGATGATCTGGCCGGCGGCATAGCCGAACAGGAAGGCCGAGAGGGTCGCCTGCGCGCCGGCGAAATCCGTGCCCATCACCCGCGCGATCTCGGGCAGGGATGGCAGGTAGAAATCGGTCGAGAGCGGGCCGAGCGCCGTCAGCATGGCGAGGACGGCGGTCATCGCCAGCGTGTCGGGGCGCAGGGGCATGGGAACAGGTACTCGAAATGGATGCCGCGATTTAGACCATGTCGGTTCGCGACGAAACCGCGCCGTCATTGCGAGGAGCGAGAGCGACGAAGCAATCCAGGGGGACGTAGAGCGCTGCCGCTCCTGGATTGCTTCGCTGTGCTCGCAATGACGGGCAAGCCCCTCAGCGGAAGAAGATCAGCGTCTGCAGCAGGAAGAGCGGGATCAGGATCGCGCCCGACCAGAGCATGTAGCCGAAGAAGCTCGGCATCGCGACCTTCCGGTCCTTGGCGATGGCATAGACCATGAAGTTCGGCGCGTTGCCGATATAGGAGTTGGCGCCCATGAACACGGCGCCGGCCGAGATCGCAGTCAGCGTCAGCGCCCCGGTCGTCATCAGCACCTTGGGGTCGCCGCCGGCGAGCTCGAAGAAGACGAGATAGGTCGGGGCGTTGTCGAGGAAGGAGGAGAGCGCGCCGGTCAGCCAGAAATAGGCGGTGTTGTTGGCGCTGCCGTCGGCATTGCTGACGAGGGCGACCAGCGGCGCGAAGGCGCCGTTGCGGCCGGCCTGGAGCATCGCCAGCACCGGGATGATGCAGGCGAAGATGCCGGCGAAGAGCTTGGCGACCTCCTTGATCGGCCCCCAGCTGAACTCGTTGCCGGCGCGCACCGGCTTCGGCGTCAGGACGAGCGAGAGGCCGGCAAGCCCGAGCAGGACGAGGTCGCGCACGACGTTCTGCAGTTCGACATGGACGCCATGGATGTCGAAGACGACGCCCGGCTTCCAGTTCGCCGACATCAGGATGGCGAGGATGACGCCGCCGAGCAGGAGGATGTTGATCTTGCCGAACAGCTTGATCGCCCGGTCCGGCGTGGGATCGCGCAGCGGCGGGTAGTTCTCCTCCTTGCGGAAGAACCAGCTGTCGAGCGCGTAGAACAAAGCGAGCAGGACAGCGACGGCGAACAGCGTCTCCGGCAGGAGGTGCGTCGTCGTCCAGAAGAAGGAGACGCCGCGCAGGAAGCCGAGGAAGAGCGGCGGGTCGCCGAGCGGCGTCAGCGATCCGCCGATGTTCGAGACCAAGAAGATGAAGAAGACGACGACATGGACGTTATGGCGCCGGTCGTCGTTCGCGCGCAGAACCGGGCGGATCATGATGATCGAGGCGCCGGTGGTGCCGACGAAGCTCGCCATCAGCGTGCCGATCGCGAGCAGCACCGTATTGGTCGCCGGCGTGCCGTGCAGATTGCCGGTGATCAGGATGCCGCCGGCGATGGTGAACAGCGCGAACAGCAGGATGATGAAGGGGATGTATTCGAGCAGCGATGTGTGCAGCAGCGCGCCAAGCGCCGGGTCGAAGCCGCGGAACAGGACGAGCGGCACCACCACCAGCACGGCCCAGAAGGCGGCGAATTTGCCGTAGTTCAGTTCCCAAAAATGCGGGAACAGCACCGGGCCGAGCGCAATCGAGAGCAGCATGCCGGCGAAGGGCAGCGCCCAGGCGACGCCCATGCTGGCGCCGCTAATATCGCCGGCGGCGAAGGCGGCTTCAGGGAAAAGGGCGAACAGGAGCGCCGCGCCGGCAAGCTTCGTCAGCATGAAAGTCGGCCCTTCCCCCGCCCGCTTGCCGCGGGACGTCGTCATCACCCCATCGCTGCGACGGTTATAGCAAGGCTATGGGAGCGACAACCGGGCGATCGCCACCATTATGCCGGCATTCATTCTCATGGAATAATCTTCTCCTGCGGCGTCCCGCCCGCAGCTGATTCGGGACCACCATGTGCCGTTTCCTCGCCTATGCCGGCGCCCCGGTCTTCCTCGAGGACTTCATCGCCTCGCCCTGCCATTCGTTGATCCACCAGTCGCTGCACGCCGAGGAGGCCAAGACCGGCACCAATGGCGACGGCTTCGGCGTCGGCTGGTATGGCGAGCGGGCCGAGCCCGGCCAGTATCGCGAGATCAGGCCGGCATGGTCGGACGAAAACCTGCTCTCGATCGCGCGCCTGGTGCGCTCGCATCTGTTCTTCGCGCATGTGCGTGCCGCGACCGGCACGGCCTCGACGCGGGCGAACTGCCACCCCTTCGTCCATGGCCGGCATCTGTTCATGCATAACGGCCAGATCGGCGGCTACGCCGTGATCAAGCGCCGGCTCGAAAGCCTGATCCCCGACGCGCTCTACGACGCCCGCGTCGGCACCACCGATTCCGAGGCGCTGTTCCTGCTGGCGCTGGCGCGCATCGCCGAGGGCGCAACGCCCGGCGATGCCCTGGCTGGCGCGCTCGGCGATGCCCTTGCGCTGATGCAGGAGGCCGGCGTCAAGGAGCCGTTGCGTTGCGCGGCCGCGCTCGCCGATGGCGAGACGATTCATGCCGTGCGCTGGTCCTCCGATCCGAGGCCTCCGACGCTCTATCTCTGCGATCGCGGCGATGCGGTGGTGATCGCCTCCGAGCCGGTCGATGCCGCCCGCGACTGCTGGCAGGCCCTGCCCTGCAACACGCTGGTCTCGGTGAAGGCGGGCGCCGTCAGCATGACGCCGTTCGAGGTCGGATTGCGGCAGGCAGCCTGAGGCGGCTTGCGCGACCGCGCCGCCTGCGCCACATCGCAGGCGCATGCGCGCCTTCGACACAGCCCTCCCGATCGACGCGGTTCTCGACGTCCTCGCCACCTCCCTGCGCGAGAAGCCGAACGCCGTGCTCGTCGCTCCGCCCGGCGCCGGCAAGACCACGCGCGTGCCGCTCGCTCTGCTCGACGAGCCCTGGGCCCAAAATAACGGCAAGGGCGGGGGCAAGCTGATCGTGCTCGAGCCACGCCGGCTCGCGGCGCGCGGCGCAGCCAATCGCATGGCGCAGACATTGGGCGAGCGGGTCGGCGAGACGGTCGGCCTGCGTGTCCGGCTCGGCTCGAAGATCGGGCCGAAGACGCGGATCGAGGTCGTCACCGAAGGCGTCTTCGCAAGGATGATCCTCGACGATCCCGCGCTCGACGGCGTCGCCGCCGTGCTGTTCGACGAATTCCACGAGCGTTCGCTCGATGCCGATTTCGGGCTGGCGCTGGCGCTCGATGCCCAGGCCGGCCTGCGCGAGGATCTTCGGATTCTGGTGATGTCGGCGACGCTGGACGGCGCGCGTGTCGCCAAGCTGCTCGGCGATGCCGAGGTGATCGAGAGCGAGGGCCGGGCCTATCCGGTCGAGACCCGCTATCTCGGCCGCGACCCGCTGAAGCGGATCGAGGATCAGGTCACCGAGGCCGTGCTGCAGGCGCTGAACGAGCAGGCCGGCTCGCTGCTCGTCTTCCTGCCCGGCCAGGGTGAGATCCGCCGGGTCGAGGAGCGCCTGCGCGAGAAGATCCGCGATGCATCCATCGAGATCGCGCCGCTCTATGGCGCGCTCGACCAGGCCGAGCAGGACCGCGCCGTGCTGCCGGCGCCGAAAGGCAAGCGCAAGGTCGTGCTCGCGACCTCGATCGCCGAGACCTCGCTGACGATCGAGGGCGTGCGGGTGGTGATCGATTCCGGCCTCGCCCGCGTGCCGCTCTACGAGCCGGATATCGGTGTCACCCGCCTCGTCACCCAGCGCGCCAGCCGCGCCGCTTCAGACCAGCGCCGCGGTCGCGCGGGGCGTACCGAGCCCGGTATCTGCTATCGGCTCTGGGAGGAGGCGGCGAACGGCGCGCTCGAAGCCTTCGCCCGCCCCGAAATCCTCTCGGCCGACCTCGCCCCGCTGCTGCTCGATTGCGCCGCCTGGGGCGTCTCCGATCCGACCACGCTCGCCTTCTTCGATCCGCCGCCAGCGCCCGCGCTGAAGGAGGCGCGGGCACTGCTGGGTGACCTCGATGCGCTGGATCCGGACGGCCGCATCACCGACGACGGCAAGGCGCTGCAGGGCCTGCCGCTGCCGCCGCGTCTTGCCCATATGGTCGTCGGCGCGGCGCATCATCGTCAGGCCGAGCCGGCGGCGCTTCTCGCCGCTCTCCTGGTCGAGCGCGGGCTCGGCGGCGATGCGATCGACCTGTCCGAACGGCTGGAGCGTTTCGGGCGTGAGCGCGGTGGCCGCGCCGGCGACATGATCCGCCTCGCCGAGGGCTGGGCGAGGCAGGCGGCGAGCAAGGTGAAGGCCGGCATGGAGCAGCCGCTTTCGCCCGGCTTCCTGCTAGGCCTTGCCTTCCCCGACCGTGTCGCCAAGGCGCGCCAGCCCGGCTTGGGGCAGTACCTGCTCGCCAATGGCCGCGGTGCGATGCTCGAACCCGGCCAGAGGCTGGCGCGAGAGCCCTATCTCGTCGTCGGCGAGATGACCGGAAGCGCCCAGCAGGCCCGCATCCTCAGCGCTGTCGCGATCAGCGAGACCGAGATCGCCGCGCTCGCCGTCTCCGGGCTGATCCGGATCGGACTGTCGGAGCGCAACGAAACCGTGTTCGACCGCCAGGCGAAGGCGCTGAGGGCTCGCGCTGCGCGCAAATACGGTTCGCTGGTACTGGCCGAGCGGCCCTTGCCGGCCGAAGCCTCGCCGGAGAATGCCGAGGTGCTGGCGAAGGGCGTTGCGGCGCTCGGCATCGAGACGCTGCCTTGGAGCAAGGGGCAGGCGCAATTGCGCGAGCGCGTCGCCTTCCTGCGCACGGCCGAAGGCGAGGATGCCGGCTGGCCCGATCTCTCGGACAGCGGTCTCGCCGACGGCGTCGCGGATTGGCTAGCTCCCCACATTGTCGGTCGCAATTCATTGGCAGCGATCACGCCCGGCGATCTCGACGCGGCGCTGTCGACCCTGCTGCCCTGGGAGTTGAAAAGGCGGCTCGATGCGGAGGCGCCGACGCATTTTACGGCGCCGACCGGCTCGCAACTCGTGGTCGACTACGGCGCCGAGGCCGGGCCGACCATCTCGGTCCGCGTGCAGGAGCTGTATGGGCTGGCGCAGCACCCTTCGCTCGCCGGCGGGCGCGTGCCGCTGGTGCTGGAGCTGCTCTCCCCCGGACATCGGCCGATCCAGATCACCCGTGACCTGCCGGGCTTCTGGCGCGGTTCCTGGGTTGCGGTGAAGAGCGAAATGAAGGGGCGCTATCCCCGCCATCCCTGGCCGGACGATCCCGCCGCGGCGACGCCGACGACCCGCGCCAAGCCGCGCGGGACGTGAAAGAATTCTCCCTTCCCCCTTGTGGGGAAGGGTTGGGGATGGGGGTGGTGCCGCTTGGTGATCGGCGGCAGGAAAAGGGATTGGCAGCAGAGACAGCGCGATCACACTCTGCCGATCACTTTGGCTTTGCGCCCCCCACCCCTGCCCCCCACAAGGGGGAGGGGTTAGATCGTGCTACCCGCCGAACAGGCGCTCGAAGAAGTTCTTCTCCTGCGGCGCCGGCGGCGTCCAGGCGCGATCGCCGGAGGCGGCCGGCTGCGTCCGCGGCGAAGGCGCGACGCCGGCGACCGGCTCGCCGCCATCGAAGATCGACTTGGGCGCCGACTGCCAGAGCCCGCCCGGCAGCTGTATCGGCTGCTGGCCGGCATGGGCCGTCTTCATGTACTTGCCCCAGATCTCGGCCGGCAGGCCGGCCCCGGTGACGCGCTTCATCGTCGAGTTGTCGTCATTGCCGACCCAGACGGCCGTGACGAGGCGCCCGGTGAAGCCGACGAACCAGGCGTCGCGATAATCCTGCGTCGTCCCCGACTTGCCGCCGACCTCCCAGCCGGGAATGTTGACCTTGCTGCCGGTACCGCTCGTCATCACCGCGTGGAACATCGAATTCATCATCGAGAGCGTCTGCGGCTGGATCACCGGGCCGAAATTATTGGCCTTGCGGGCATAGACGACTTTGCCGCTGGTCGATTTGACCTCGCGGATGACATAGGGGAGCACCGACTGGCCGCCATTGGCGAAGGTCGCATAGGCCGCGGTCATCTCGAGCGGCGTCACCTCCGAGGTTCCGAGCGACAGCGACGGATTGGCCTGCAGGGACGAGTTGACGCCGAGGCGCTGGGCCGTGCGCACGACCTCGCGCGGCGTCACCTCCTGGATCAGGCGGGCCACCACGGTGTTGAGCGAATGGGCGAAGGCGGTCTGCAGCGTCACTGGGCCGCGGAAGGTGCGCGAATAGTTCTCCGGCTCCCAGCCCTTGATCGAGACCGGGGAATCGTCGCGGATCGTGTCCGGCGTCATGCCCTTCTCGAGCGCGGTGAGATAGACGAAGGGCTTGAAGGACGAGCCCGGCTGGCGATGCGCGGCGGTGGCGCGGTTGAACTGGCTCTTGGTGTAGTCGCGCCCGCCGATCAGGGCACGGATCGCCCCGTCCGGCGCCAGCGAGACCACCGCGCCTTGCGAGGCGTTGAGCTTGGCGCCCTGCGCCGAGAGCGCCTCGACCAGGATCGTCTCCGCCGAGCCTTGCAGCTTGGTGTCGATCGTGGTCAGCACGGTGACGTCGCCCTCGATCGCGCCGACGAAGTCGTCGAGCACGTCCATGACATAGTCGGCGGCGTAGTTGACCGAGCCGGCGCCGACGCGCTCGGGCACCTCGGCCGGCGCGCCGAGCGCGGTCTTGGCCGAGGCCTGCGAGATCAGGCCCTGCTCGGCCATCGCCGAGATCACCAGCTGGGCGCGCTTCTCGGCGGCGTCGGGATTGCGGTTCGGCGCGAGGCGCGAAGGTGCCTGGACCAGGCCGGCGAGCATCGCCGCCTCGGCAATCGAGACCGAGCGCGCCGACTTGTTGAAGTAGCGCTGCGCCGCCGCCTCGACGCCATAGGCGCCCGAGCCGAAATAGACGCGGTTGAGATAGAGCTCGAGGATCTGGTCCTTGGTGTAGGTCCGCTCCAGCCAGAGCGAAAGGATCGCTTCCTGGATCTTGCGCGCTGCCGTGCGCTCCTGCGTGAGGAACAGGTTCTTGGCGAGCTGCTGGGTCAGGGTCGAGCCGCCCTGGACACCGCCGCGCTTGGTCAGGTTGTTGACGATGGCGCGGCCGAGGCCGATCGGGTCGATGCCGAAATGGTCGTAGAAGCGCCGGTCTTCGATCGCGACGAAGGCTTTCGGCAGATAGGGCGGTACCTCGCCGAGGGTGATGGTGCGTCCGCCGGTCTCGCCGCGATTGGCGAGCAGCGTGCCGTCGGCCGCGAGAATCGCGATGTTCGGCGGGCGCTTGGGCACGGTGAGCTGGTCGATCGGCGGCAATTGCGCGGCGTGATAGGCGACGACGCCGCCGACGGCGAGCACCGCCCACAGCCCCATGACGACGCCCCAATAGAAGATGCGGCCAAGGAAGGAGCCGCGCTTGCGGCGCGGCTTGCGACCACCCTTGCTGCGCTCGTTCTGCTGGCGGCGCGGTTGCTGGCGCGGTGCCACCCGGTTTGCTCCTCCGCGATAAGGGCGGTCCTCGGCCGAGAGGCGCAGATCGCCGTCGTCGCGCTCGTAATCGTCGCGCGCACGTTCGAAGGACGGCTCGCGCCGCTCACCGCCTCGTTTCGACCGGTCGTTCATCCCGCCCCGTTCAGGCCCCGCTACCGCACTGCGATCCGCAGCCCGGCGATTTCCAGACAGGATTCAAACATGGCGCTTTTAAGGGGTGGTTAAGCCCGATTCCTGCGAATTGTCCGCAATGGTGAACGAAGCCATCGCTGTTGCGGATTTGCCGCTCGCTGATTTTGCTGCACTGCAAACGAAAACGTGACTTGATCGGCCGTGCTTGCGCGAGGACAAGCGCGGAGCGATGAAAGAGACTTCTTCGCCAGCAAACCCAATCACTTAGCAAATTATTCCATTTCGAAACCGGACGGAAGGCAACCCGCCCATGCAGGCTCTCAACTCCCTGAACCGCTTTGCGCCCTATGCGCTCGGGCTGCTGCGCATCGCGGCTGCGCTGATCTTCATCATCCATGGCACGCAGAAGCTGTTCGGCTTCCCGGCTCCCCCGGCCAGTGGTCTGCCGGCGATGTTCACGCTGTTCTGGTTCGGCGCGGTCCTCGAAGCCTTCGGCGGCCTGCTCATCCTGATCGGCCTCTGGACCCGTCCCGTCGCCTTCATCCTCGCGGGCGAGATGGCCTATGCCTATTGGATGTTCCACGCGCCGCGGAGCCTCTATCCGCTGCTGAACGGCGGTGATGCGGCGATCCTCTACTGCTTCGTTTTCTTCTATCTGGTCTTCGCCGGCCCGGGCGCCTGGGCCCTCGACAACCGTTCGAAGTGACGGGACCGACAGCCTGAAACGAAGAAGGCCCGCCCTCGTCGAGGGCGGGCCTTCTTGATTCTAGGGCCGATTGATCAGACGGCGGCCGAGATCCAGCGTGACAGATCGCTCTTGGGAGCGGCGCCGACCTTCTGCGAGGCCAGCTTGCCGTCCTTGAACAGCATCAGCGTCGGGATCGAGCGGATGCCGAACTGGGCCGGAATCTGCTGGTTCTCGTCGACGTTCATCTTGACGATCTTGACCTTGCCGTCGAGCTCGCCGGCGATCTCCTCGAGGGCCGGGCCGATCATCCGGCAGGGGCCGCACCACTCGGCCCAGAAATCCACCACCACCGGCTCGCTCGACTTCAGCACGTCGGCCTCGAAGCTCGCATCGGTCACTTTGGTCGTCGCCATGGCTTACCGCCTTTCGATTCTGAGTGCGGCAACAACGCCGCTATTCGTCGCTGAAGCTATGAACGGGCGGCCGCAGGGTCAAGGCTGGCTCACCTTCCGGTGAAGCGGGTCAGCCGTGCTTCCACCGGGAGATGGGCGGTCGCACCTATGGAGTGCTCACGGTTTCAGCGGTCCGCCCGCGCCACCACCGTGTGCAGCAGCACGTTGAGGCCGGGCTCGAGATCATCCGGCGTGCAGAATTCCCCGTTGTTGTGGGTGATGCCGCCCTTGCAGGGCGCGAAGATCATCGTCGTCGGCGCGTGGCGGGCGACGAAATAGGCGTCGTGACCAGCCTGGCTCAGGATGTCGCGGGTGCGGTAGCCGAGCGCCTGCGAGGTGGTGCGAACCTGCTCGATCAGCTCCTCGGCAAAAACCTTGCCGCCCCAGTTCCAGATATCGAGGATCTCGGCCGTGCAGTCGGCCCGCGCCGCCGCCTCATGGACGGCACGGCGCACGCGCTCGGCCATCACGGCTGTGGCTTGCGGGTCGGCATGGCGGACGTCACAGGTCGCCTGCGCCCAATCGGAGAGGATGCCTGGCTTGTTCGGCCAGGCCACCAGCCGTGAGGCGGTCGCCTTGCCGCCGCTGCCGGCATGCTCCCAGCCGAGATCGTCGACCGCGACCAGCAGGCGCGCCCCGGCGATCAGCGCATTCTTGCGCCGCTCCATCGGCCAGGGGCCGGTATGGGCGGTCTCGCCGCGGAATTCGACCAGCATGCCGGTGCTGGCGAAGCCGCCGGTGACGACACCGACCTGCATGCCCTCGCGATCGAGGATCGGCCCCTGCTCGATATGGAATTCGACATAGGCGTCGAAGGGGTGGGGCGCCGGTTCCATCTCCCCGCGATAGCCGATGCGGTCGAGCTCCTCGCCGATCGTCCGGCCATCGTCGTCGCGCCGGCTGAGCGCCCAGTCGAGCGTATAGGCGCCGGTGAAGCAGCCAGAGCCGACCATCGGCGGCGAGAAGCGCCCGCCCTCCTCATTGGTCCAGTTGACCACTTCGATCGGCCGTTTCGTGCGATGGCCGAGCTGGTCGAGCATGCGGCAGACCTCCAGCCCGCCGAGCACGCCGGCAATGCCGTCGAAGCGCCCGCCATTCACTTGCGTGTCGAGATGGCTGCCCATCACCACCGGCGGCAGGCTGTCGTCCAGCCCGGCCCGGCGCGCGAAGATATTGCCGATGCCATCGATGCGCACGGCGAGGCCCGCCTGCCGGCACCAGTCGATGAAGACGCCGCGGACCTCCCGGTCGGCATTGCCCAGCGCCAGCCGCGACAGGCCGCCCGGCCGACCGACCCCGATCTCAGCCGAGCGCTCGATCGTCGTCCAGAAGCGCCCGATATCGATGCGTGCAGTCGCTGGCAGGCCCATGAATGTCCCCCGATCTCGGACGCTGACCGCGCCGCTTCAAGTGCCAACAATCGAGGCGGCAGCCCGCTCCTGGCAAATCGATATTGGTGATGGATTTCTCCGGTCTGCGCAGGACCCCCCTTGTGGGGAGGGGTAGGGGTGGGGGTCGCAAAGCCGGAGCAATCGGCCGAGCTCGATGGCTCTGCCGCTGCTGCCAGATCCTGTTTCTGCTGCCGGTCACCAAGCGGCACCACCCCGATCCCCATACCCTTCCCCACAAGGGAGAAGGGAGGAGTCCAAGCGGTCAGCCTGTGGAGAGGTCCGCCTTGGTAGGGAGAACCGGCGCACACGCTCCGGTATGTCAGCGGCGCAGAAGGCGCTTGACAGCTGCGCATGAGAGATGGAATGATTGTTCCATTGAATATTGAAAACGGTTTTTTTGTTTCGTTTTGAATGAAGCGCAGAGTCGGCGGTCGCGCCTGGCGTGCCCTCCCTCCTTCGCCATCCCAGGCAGTCCGCGGCGCTTCGCGGCCGGCCAAATCGCCCGAAAACTGGCCGATCGCGCCCGATCGGACCGATAACGAAAGCGGGGAGCATCCCCGCAAGGGAGGATGAGATGAAGCGTTTTCTCGCAGGGATGATTGCTGCCGCCGCCATCGCGGTCGCAGGAGCGACGCCCAGTGTCGCGCAGCAGACCAGGATCATCGTCGTCAGCCATGGCCAGGCCGCAGACCCGTTCTGGTCGGTGGTCAAGAACGGCGTCGCCAAGGCCGCGGCCGACCTCAAGGTCTCCGTCGATTATCGCGCGCCCGAGACTTTCGACATGGTGGCGATGAGCCAATTAATCGACGCCGCGGTAAACCAGAAGCCGGCCGGCCTCGTCGTCTCGATTCCCGACGCCTCGGCGCTCGGTCCGTCGATCCAGAAGGCGGTCGCCGCCGGCATCCCGGTGATCTCGATGAATTCGGGCTCCGACGTCTCGAAGAAGCTCGGCGCGCTGCTGCATGTCGGCCAGGACGAGTTCGATGCCGGCAAGGCCGCCGGCGAGAAGCTCGCCAGCATGGGCGGCAAGGTCGGCGTCTGCGTCAACCACGAGGTCGGCAATGTCGCGCTCGACCTGCGCTGCAAGGGTTTTGCCGAGGGCTTCAAGGGCAAGGTCACCGTGCTGCCGGTCTCGAACGACCCGTCCGAGATCCGCTCCAAGGTCAAGGCGGCACTCTCCGACGCCAGCGTCGACACGGTGATGGCGCTGAGCGCCTCGCTCGGCGGCGAGCCGACCCTGGCCGGCGTCAAGGAGGCCGGCAAGATCGCCAGCGTCCGCGTCGCCACCTTCGATCTCTCCGCCAACTTCCTCAAGGCGATCGTCGCGGGCGAAGCCGCCTTCGGCATCGACCAGCAGCAGTTCCTGCAGGGCTATCTGCCGGTCGCCTTCCTGGCGCTCAACGCCGAATACGGCCTCGTCCCCGGCGGCAACGTCCCGTCCGGCCCGAACCTCGTCACCAAGGAGAAGGCGGCCCAGGTCGTCGACCTCTCGGCCAAGGGCATCCGCTGAGCGATCTGCGGCGGCGTGCCCAGCGCCGCCGCTCCCTCCCCGGACGGTTCAGAAGCTGAAGGTGCGCGCCATGACGACGTCGACCGCCGATCTCGCCGCGGGTGCCTCCCGTCCCGCCGACCCGGCCGCGGAGGCGCGCGACGAGCGCCTGCGCCGCGTCTCGCTGATCGCCCGATTGATGCGCCGGCCCGAACTGGGGGCGGTCGCCGGCCTCGTCCTGGTGACCGTCTTCTTCGGCCTGACCGCCAACCCGGCGATGTTCACCCTCGCCGGGGTCATGACCGTGCTCTCGCCAGCGGCGCAGCTCGGCATCCTCGCCATTGCGGCGGCGCTGCTGATGATCGGCGGCGAGTTCGACCTTTCGATCGGCTCGATGATCGCCTTTTCCGGCCTCGTCTTCGGCGCGCTGATCGTCGTCGGCGACCTGCCGCTGCTGGCGGCGATCGTCGCGACCTTCGTCTTCGCCGGCTTGATGGGCGCGGTGAACGGGCAGATCGTCATCCGGACGCGCCTGCCCTCCTTCATCGTCACGCTCGCCTTCCTCTTCATCCTGCGCGGGCTCTCGCTGGTCGGGCTGAAATGGGCGACCGGCGGCTCGACGCAATTGCGTGGGATCGGCGACAAGGCGGGCGCAGGCGTGGTGCGCGAACTCTTCTCCGGCCAGGCCCTGGAGGGGCTGTTCGCCTGGCTGGCGCAGGCCAACTGGATCGCCAAGTTTCCCAACGGCACGCCGACCGTGACCGGCGTCCCCGTCGGGGTGCTCTGGTTCCTCGCCATCGCCGCGCTCGCGACCTATGTCCTCTTGCGCACCCGCTTCGGCAACTGGATCTTCGCCGCCGGCGGCGATCCCAATGCGGCTCGCAACTCCGGCGTGCCGGTGAACATGGTCAAGACGACCCTGTTCGTGCTGACCGCCTGCGCCGCCACGCTCGTCGCGATCCTGACCGTGCTCGACGCCGGCTCGACCGATGCCCGCCGCGGCTTCCAGAAGGAGTTCGAGGCGATCATCGCCGCGGTCATCGGCGGCTGCCTGCTCACCGGCGGCTATGGCTCGGCGATCGGCGCCTTCTTCGGCGCGATCATCTTCGGCATGGTCTCGATCGGCCTGACCTACACCAGCTTCGACAGCGACTGGTTCCAGGTCTTCCTCGGCGGGATGCTGCTGCTCGCCGTGCTGTTCAACAACTTCATCCGCCGCAAGGCGACAGGGGAGCGCTGACCATGACGACAGCTCCGGAACAGGCCCCGCTGATCGAGGTCCGCGACATCGTCAAGCATTTCGGTTCGGTGATCGCGCTCTCGGGCGTCTCGCTCAAGGTCTCCGCCGGCGAGGTGCTCTGCCTGCTTGGCGACAACGGCGCTGGCAAGTCGACGCTGATCAAGACGCTCTCGGGCTGTCATAAGCCGAGCTCGGGCGAGTTCCTGGTCGAGGGTCGGCCGGTCGCCTTCTCGAGCCCGCGCGACGCGCTCGATGCCGGCATCGCCACGGTCTACCAGGACCTGGCGATGATCCCGCTGATGTCGATCACGCGGAACTTCTTCATGGGGCGCGAGCCGATCCGCGGCTTCGGCCCGCTGAAATGGATCGATTTCGACCTCGCCCATGCGGTGACGCGCGACGAGATGCACAGGATCGGCATCGATATCCGCGACCCGCACCAGGCGGTCGGCACGCTCTCGGGCGGCGAGCGTCAATGCGTCGCCATCGCCCGCGCCGTCTATTTTGGCGCCAAGGTACTGATCCTGGACGAGCCGACCTCGGCGCTCGGCGTCGCCCAGACCTCGATGGTGCTGAAATACATCAACCTCGTCCGCGCCAAGGGCCTCGGCGTGATCTTCATCACCCATAATGTCCGCCACGCCTATGCCGTCGGCGACCGCTTCACCGTGCTCAACCGCGGCAAGACGCTCGGCACCTACGCCAAGTCCGGGATCGCCATGGACGAGCTGCAGAACCTGATGGCCGGCGGCAAGGAATTGCAGGCAGTCTCCGAGGAGCTCGGCGGCACGGTCTGATTATTTCCCTCAATTGGTCATCCCGGGCGTAGCGAAGCGAAGACCCGGGATCCATTCCGGAACGGTTCAGGAATGGGTCCCGGATCGGCGCGGCTTCGCCGCTTGTCCGGGATGACCTCGTAAATTGTGATCGGAAAGGACATCCCCATGCGCGCGCTCGGCGTCGGCCTGATCGGCACCGGCTATATGGGCAAGTGCCACGCACTGGCCTGGAATGCGGTCGCGCCGGTCTTCGGCGATGTGCCTCGCCCGAAGCTCGCCGTGCTCTGCGAGGTCGATGAGGCCTTGGCGGCCCAGCGGGCCGGCGAGTTCGGCTTCACCGAATCGACCGCCGACTGGCAGGCGCTCATCGCCCATCCCGATGTCGACGTGGTCTCGATCACCACGCCGAACGCCTTCCACGCGCAAATGGCGATCGCGGCGCTGAAGGCCGGCAAGCACGTCTGGTGCGAGAAGCCGATGGCGACCAGCCTCGGCGATGCGCAAGCGATGCTGGCGGCGGCGAAGGCGGCCGGAACGATCGCGGCCCTCGGCTACAACTACATCCAGAACCCGGCGATCCGGCTGGCGCAGCGCCTGGTCGCCGATGGCGCGATCGGCCCGGTCAACCATGTCCGCGTCGAGATGGACGAGGATTTCATGGCCGATGCCGGCGCGCTGTTCTCCTGGAAGAGCGAGGCTGCCTCCGGACACGGCGCCCTCGACGATTTCGGCGTCCATGCCTTCTCGCTGATCAAGGTGCTGATCGGCGAGGTCGAGTCCGTCATGGCCGATATGGCAAAGCCTTATGCCGAGCGGCCGCTCGCAGCCGGCGGCCAGCGTGCGGTCGAGACCCACGATATCGCCACGCTGCTGTTGCGCCTGTCGTCCGGCGCTTCCGGGCTCGTCGCCCTCAACCGCTCGGCATGGGGCCGCAAGGGCCGGATTGCGCTGCAGGTCTTCGGCGCGAAGGGCACGATCGCCTATGACCAGGAGCGGATGAACGAGATCGAGCTCTATACCGCCGAGGGGAAAGCTGACGTCCAGGGCTTCCGCCGCATCCTCACCGCTCCGGCGCACGAGCCCTATGGCCGCTTCATTCCGGCGCCCGGCCACGGCCTCGGCTTCAACGAGCTCAAGATCATCGAATGCCGCGAATTGCTGCGCGCCATCGCCGGCGAGCCCGCGCATCTCCTCGACTTCGAGGCCGGCCTGCGCATCGAGCGCACGGTCGAGGCGGCAGCGAGGAGTTTCCGCGATGGGCGCTGGACGACAGTCTGAGGAGCTGCTTGGCTGGAACAGGTCCTGATTGCAAAAGTGGTTCCCACTTTTGCCGGACATGCTCTAGAAATATCGTTCGTACACGAACGAGGACCAGCGATGGCGCGACCGAGCAGTGCGGCCGAGACGCCCGAACCCGCCGACGAGAGCTATGATCTCGCCGAGCAGGTCGGCTTCATCATGCGCCAGGCGGCGCAGCGCCACGTCTCGATCTTCAACGAGATCATGGGCGCCGACCTGACGCCGACGCAATGGGCGGTGCTGGCGCGGCTCTATCAGGATGGCGGCTCCTCGCAGAACCTGCTGGGGCGCCAGACCGCGATGGACGCGGCCACGATCAAGGGCGTGGTCGACCGCCTGCTCAAGCGCAAGCTGGTCCAGACCAAGCCTGACCCCGAGGATGGTCGCCGCCTCATCGTCGAGCTCAGCCCGGCCGGTGTCGACTATACCCGCGAATTGCTGCCCAAGGCGGAGACGGTGACCAAGGTCACGCTCGCCCCGCTGGCGACCAACCAACGGGCGACGCTGATCGCCTTGCTGAAGCAGTTGCGTTGAAGCGCGGTCGCTAGCTGATCACGTAGCAGTCGCAGCTGTCAGCCATCGCCTTGGCCTCGTCGAGATCGCTCGAGGCGCTGGCGTGAATGGCGAAGAGCGGATCGCCTGCGGCGACGCGGTCGCCGACATGGCGGCGCAGGTCGATGCCGGCCGCCTTGTCGAAGGGTGCGCCGGCGCGCCGCGCGATTCCTGCGACCGCCCAGCCATCGATCTCGCTGACCATCCCGGCTTTGGGCGAGCGCACGGTATGGACCAGCAGCCCCGGCGCGACCGGGGGCTCGCGCCGCCCCTGCGCATCGATGATTCGCTCGAAGGCGGCCCGCGCCGCGCCTGAGCGCAGCAGCTCCTCCGCCCGTGCCCGCCCGGCCGCGACCGAGCCGAGCGCCGGGTCCCAGGCCAGGATGCGGCTGGCGAAGAACAGCGCCTTCTCGACCAGGTCGGCCGGCGCCTGCGGGTCGTTGTCGAGCACCCAGCCGACATCGCGGCATTCCAGCGCCGGGCCGATGCCGCGCCCGATCGGGCGGCTGCCATCGGTCGGAAAGGCGTTGACGACGAGGCCGAGCCCGGCTCCGACCGTCTCGAACAACTGCGCCAGCTCGGCGGCCTCGGCTTCGCTCTTCAGCTTGGCGCGCGGGCCATAGGGCAGGTCGACGATGACATGGGTCGAGCCGGCCGTGAGCTTCTTCGACAGGATCGAGGCGACCGACCAGCGGTTCGAATCGATGCCGAGCGGCCGCGTGATCGCGTTCATCACGTCGTCGACGACGGAATGGTTCAACCGCCCGTTCCAGGCGATCGAGCCGCGCGCCTTTTCCACACAGGCGCGCAGTTCGGCCGGATTGAGCTCGACGCGGGCGAGCGCCTCCATCGCATCGGCCGTGCCTGCCGCCGAAGTGATGGCGCGCGACGAGGTTTTCGGCATCAGGAAGGCGCCATGCGCGGCGACGATCGGCACGACGATCAGCGTGATCCGGCTGCCGGGAATGCCGCCCATCGAATGCTTGTCGACGACGATCTTGTCGGGCCAGGTGATCCTTTGCGCGAAGCGGGTCCGCACCCGTGCCAGCGCGATGACCTCGTCGTCGGACAGCTTCTGCGTTGCCGCGACCAGGAAGGCGGCAACCTCGCCATCGGGATAGCGGGCTTCGACGATGTCGCGGATCAGCGTGTGATACTGCGCCTCCGTGAGCTCGCCGCCCTGGATCTTGCGGGTCAGCGCCGCCCGGCTTTCCGGCGAGGGGGTGCGCCGGATCGTGACTTCGCTGCCCTCCGGGAGATTAAGCTCGTCGAAGGCCTCGGCCGAGAGGCCGATCTCGTCGCCGGCGAGCAGGGCAGGTGAATCGACCACCTGAACATCCGAGCGAATGCTGGCCGTCGTCCCGGAGATCTCGATCCGGCCCGGCCCGAGATAGTCGAAACCGTTGACGATCTCGCCCTTGGCCGGGAGGTAGGCGCAATGCGCCCGTCCCGCAAAGAGCGGCAGACGGCGCAGGCGCATCGTATTGGCGGCCGCCTCGACCGCGGCGACGAAGCGCTCGATCCCGATCTCCACGCTCTGATCATTGCAGATCGTCGCCGCCCTGATGCCTTCCGGGCGCGGCTCGACCGTGCGCGACAGGCGCTTCTCGATGGCTTCGCCGCTCTCGCGCCCGCGCCCGGCGATGCGGGCGGCGAGCACCTCGGGCGGCGCGGTGACCTCGACCACGACGAAGCGCGGCAGCCGAGCGGCGAGCGCCGCGATCGTGGCGCGCGAGCCATTGGCGATGACGTTGCGGCCGGCCTCGACCAGCCGCTTCAACTCGGCCGGCAGCCCGTAGCGCAGGCCATGGGCGCCCCAGGTGATCAGGAAGTCGCCCTTGGCCTCGCGTGCATCGAAGGCCTCGTCCGTCGCCGCCTCGTGATCCTCGCCCGGCGAGCCGGCCGGGCGGGTGACGACACGCCGCGCGAAGACATAGCGGCCGGTCGGCTCCAGCAAGGTGCGGGCGCCGTCGATCAGCGAGTCCTTGCCGGCCCCGCTCGGGCCGACGACGAGGAAGAAGGTGCCTTGCCGCATTCCCTGGCCGCAGTCCTGCTCAGGCTTCGTCGAGACCGATATCCACGGCCGGCGCCGACTGGGTGATCTTGCTGGTCGAGATGTAGTCGACGCCGGTCTTCGAGATCGGGCCGATCGTGTCGATGTTGATCCCGCCGGAGGCTTCGACCTTGGCGCGGCCGGCGATCAGCTCGACTGCCTTGGTCATGTCTGCGACCGACATGTTGTCGAGCATGATCACGTCGGCGCCGGCCTTGGCGGCCTCTTCGACCTGCTCCAGCCGATCGCACTCGACCTCGAGCTTGGTCAGCACCGGCAGCTTCTTGCGGGCGCGTTCGACGGCGGCAGTGATGCTGCCGCAGACGGCGATGTGGTTGTCCTTGATCATCACGCCGTTATCGAGGCCGAGGCGGTGGTTGAGGCCGCCGCCGCAGGTCACGGCGTGCTTCTCCATCATGCGCAGGCCGGGCGTGGTCTTGCGGGTGTCGATCAGGCGCGCCTTGCTGCCGGCCATGGCGGCGGCGTAGCGGGCGGTCTCGTTGGCGATGCCGGAGAGGCGCTGGGCGATGTTGAGCGCGGTGCGCTCGGCGGTGAGCACGCTGCGGGCAGAGCCTTCGATCTCGACGAGGATCGCGCCCTTCTCGACCTTGTCGCCGTCCTTGACGCGCAGGGTGACCTTGAGATCGGGATCGTAGCGCTTGAACACCCTGGCCGCGACCTCGACGCCGGCGACGATCATCGGCTCGCGGGCGTTCATGTGGAACTTGCCGGTCTCGCCGGGCTCGATCATCACCTGGACGGTGAGGTCGCAGGCGCCGATATCCTCGACAAGCCAGTGGTCGATCAGGCGGTCCGTGGCGAAGACGTCATACATGGCAGGGCCCTCTCTCCCGCGGCGATGCCGCTCCAAACATGTTTGTATGCAAACAATAGCAGCGGGGAAATTTGGCTGTCAATGCGCCATTGATGCCGTGCTTGCAACCGCCAATCGCGTCATCCGGAGGTCATCTCTGCCGGGTAAAAGCCCTGCCTGACGGCGCCATAAATAATCTTGTATGCAAGATTTGGCGGCCACGCTCCCTTTTCACCGACGAACCGGCGCGAGCGCGGCCCTGACGGCTGAGGTCGTGGGCCAATCTCGGAATTGGGCGTAGAATGCACGGCCGGCTCACGCCTCGCCGCTGTCTTGACTTGCTCCAAGAGGCGCGCCAGTATCGTTTGTACACAAACAAAATTCAGAGACCCGCTCTGCGGGAGGATCAAGCATGGCGCTGGACGAAGCGAGCCCGGTCGCGGACGACAAGATCCGCTGCGATGCCTGCCCGGTGATGTGCTTCATCAAGCCGGGCGCCGTCGGTGCCTGCGATCGCTACGGCAATGTCGACGGCGAGCTGGTTCGGATGGAACCGCATATCGTGCTGGAGCGCACGCTGGAGCATGGCGGCGAGATCGTTCCCTTTGCCGGCAGCCGCGAATGGGACGGCGAGATCGTCCACCAGCAGGGCACCTTCATCACCGCGATCGGCGCCGGCACCACCTATCCCGACTACAAGCCGGCCCCGTTCATCGTCTCCTCTGAGGTCGACGGCGTCGACATGGTCACCGTCGTGACCGAGGGCATCTTCAGTTATTGCGGCGTCAAGGTGAAGATCGACACTGACCGCTTCCTCGGCCCGGAGCAGGCGACAGTGCGCGTCGAGGGCGAGGCGATCGGCCACGTCACCACCGGCGAATACGGCTCGCAGATGCTCTCGCTCGGCGGGGTCCACCACCTCACCGGCGGCTCGAAGAAGGAGGGCCGCGTCACCTGCGACGCACTGCTCCAGCTCAGCAACGGCAAGGCGGTCGAGCTCACCATCGACGAGGGCGAGACCGTGATCGTCCAGGCCGGCAAGCCGCCGATCGTCAACGGCATCCAGGAAAGCCGGATGCGCGTCGGCTGCGGCTCGGCGACGATCGGCATCTTCGCCAAGCAATGGCACGGCAAGGTCGACGAGGTCGTCGTCGTCGACGACCACATCACCGGCGTGCTCTCCGAGCACCAGGCCGGCAAGCTGCTCGGCATGGCCAGCACTGGCATCAAGATGAAGGGCCGGCGCTCGACGCCCGGCCGCTATTTCCAGGTGGCGCAGCCCGGCACCGGCTGGGGCGGCACCAATATCAGCGATCCCCTGACTATTCTCGGGCCGTTCGACCCCAAGGTCGCCTATCCCGGCCTGCGCCTGCTGATGGTTTCGACCACCGGCGAGCACGCCGCCTATTACGAGCTCGACGAGAACCTGCAGCCTGTCGAGATGCAGATGCCGCAGCCGCTGGTCGAGCCGGTCGAGCGTATCGCCGAGAATTGCGAGCCGGCGCTCTCCACCGTGCTGTTCATTGGCGGCGCCGGCGGCTCGCTGCGCGCCGGCGTCACCGAGAATCCGGTCCGGCTGACCCGCTCGGTCAAGGATGCGCTGACCTATGTCACCTGCGGCGGCGCGCCGGTCTATATCTGGCCGGGCGGCGGCATCACCTTCATGGTCGACGTCACCCGCCTGCCTGAGAACGCCTTCGGCTATGTGCCGACGCCGGCCTTGGTCGCGCCGCTCGAGTTCACCATGAGCCTCAGCGACTATGAGGCGCTCGGCGGCCATATGGACGCGATCCAGCCGCTGGCCTCGCTCAAGGGCGGCAGCCGCCTGCGCCTGCCGCAGCGCCCGGACAATCCCTGGCCGCTGGCGCCGGAGCAGCCGCGCCGCTCGCTCGGCTAGGCCGATGTGGGAGAAGCCCTCCGCGCGGATTCTGCCGGATGGCCGGCGCCTGCTCCTGCAGCAGGGGCCGATCGACCTCGTCATCGAGGCTGTCGGCGAGCAGGGGGCTGTCAAGGCTGCGCATGAGGCTGCCGTTCTCCGCTTCGACGGCCTGCTCGCCGAGCTTTGCGATGAATTGAAACTGCTGCGGACGGCGGTGAGCCGGACGAGCCCACTGCCGCTCGGTCCCATCGCTCGCCGCATGCATGCAGCGGTCAGTCCGTTTGCCGAGCGCAGCTTCATCACGCCGATGGCAGCCGTCGCCGGTTCTGTCGCGCAGGAGATTCTCGGCGTGATGTGTGCCGCCGCGCCGCTGCAGCGCGCCTATGTCAACAATGGCGGCGACATCGCCCTGCATCTCGCAGCGGGAGAACAGTTCCGCATCGGGCTGGTGAAGCGTCCCGACCGGCCGGAGTTCTTCGCCACGGCGACGATCCGGCCTGAAGATGGCGTCGCCGGCATCGCCACATCCGGCTATCCCGGCCGCAGCTTTTCGCTGGGAATCGCCGAGGCGGTGACAGTGCTTAGCGCCACCGCGGCCATGGCCGACGCCGCCGCGACGGTAATCGCCAATGCGATCGATTTACCCGGCCATCCCGCAGTCGAGCGCCTGCCGGCCAGCTCCGTCCAGAGCGATAGCGATCTCGGCGAGAGGCTCGTCACACGCGACGTCGGCCCGCTGGCCGTCGACGAGATCGAGACCGCGCTTGCCGCGGGACTCGCCGAGGCGGAGCGCTTGCGCGCCGCAGGCCTGATCGTCTCGGCCGCCATGCATCTTCAGGGCGTGAGCCGCACGCTCGCGACCCCTATGATCGTTCAAGAAGACCCCGAGAGGAGACTTGCCCGTGCCTGAGATCGCCGTCCGCAAATACGCCGTGACCGTCGAGGAGATCTACCACGAGGGCGGCCCCGCCGCCGCAGTGCCGCTGAAGCGCGGCGCGGCGCTGGCGGTGATCGCCAACCCCTATGCCGGCCGCTATGTCGAGGACATCCAGGGCTTCATGGACGATCTGAAACCCTTCGGACTCGCCATGGCTCAGCGGCTGCTCGCGGCGATGGGCGGCGATGCCAGGGCAATCCAGGGCTATGGCAAGGGTGCCATCGTCGGCGCCGCCGGCGAGCTCGAGCATGGTGCGCTCTGGCACGTGCCGGGCGGCTACGCCATGCGCGAACTGCTCGGCGACGCCAAGGCGATCGTGCCCTCGACCAAGAAGGTCGGCGGCCCCGGCACGCGCCTCGACATCCCCGTGACCCACGTCAATGCGTCCTACGTCCGCAGCCATTTCGACGCCTTCGAGATCGGCATCACCGATGCGCCCAAGGCCGATGAATTGCTGTTCGCGCTGGTGATGACCACCGGGCCGCGCATCCACGCCCGCGTCGGCGGCCTCAAGGCGAGCGAGATCAAGGGCGAGGACGGCCTGCGATGAAAGCCAGGATCCGCAAGATCGTCACGATCCTCGACGAGACCCATAGTGAGCTCGGCCGGCCCGTCTCGCCGCCCATCAAGCGCGCCGCCGCCGTCGCCGTGATCGCCAATCCCTTCGCCGGCACCTATCAGGACGACCTCTCCGAGCTGATCGACATCGGCGAGGAGCTCGGCGACCTGCTCGGCCGCCATGCGCTGGCCGCCCTCGGCATCGAGGGCGAAGCGGTCCAGGGCTATGGCAAGGCCGCTGCCGTCGGCGAAGATGGCGAGCTGGAGCACGCCGCCGCGATCCTGCATCCCAAGCTCGGCGCCCCCCTGCGCAAGCTCCTGGGCAAGGCACCGGCGCTGATCCCGTCCTCGAAGAAGCGCGGCTCGCTCGGTGTCGTCCTCGACGTGCCGCTCGGCCACAAGGCCGCGGCCTATGTCCGCAGTCATTTCGACGGCATGGAGGTGCGCATTCCCGATGGGCCGCGCGCCGGCGAGATCGTCGTCGCGGTCGCCCTGACCAGCGGCGGCCGGCCCCTGCCGCGCGTCGGCGGGCTGACCCATGCCGAGGCCAAGGGCGAGGACGGACTGCGCTGAGGCGCGCGTCCCGTCCTTTCGCCTAACTGCGTAGAGCGCCCGGCCCAGCCACCGCGCCGGGCGGGCATTTGCCCGAGATGATCATGCCGAGCACCTCGTCCTGCGTGACGTCGCGGACATGGGCGGTGCCGACCACCTTGCCGTTCTTCATCACGCTGACGCGGTCGGCGAGGTCGAAGACATCGTGCAGATCGTGGCTGATCAGGAAGATGCCGATGCCCTGCTTCTTCAGCTCCAGGATCAGGTCGGCGACCTGCTTGGTCTCGGCCGGGCCGAGCGCGGCCGTCGGCTCGTCCATGATCAGCACCCGCGCGTTGAAATAGATCGCGCGGGCGATCGCGACCGACTGGCGCTGGCCGCCGGAAAGCGCCTTCACCGGCTCCTTGAAGCGGCGGAAATGCGGGTTGAGCCGGCCCATCACTTTGCGGGTCTCGGCCTCCATCACGCTGTCGTCGAGCGTGCCCCAGGAGGTCAAAAGCTCGCGGCCGAGGAAGATGTTGGCGGCGGCGTCGACATTGTCGGCGAGAGCGAGCGTCTGGTAGATCGTCTCGATGCCGTGACGCTTGGCGTCGCGCGGGCTGGAGATCGCAACGGGCTCGCCGGCGATCCTGATCTCGCCGGCATCGGCGCGATAGGCGCCCGACAGGATCTTGATCAGCGTCGACTTGCCGGCGCCGTTATGGCCGAGCAGGCCGACAACCTCGCCGGCATGCAGGTCGATGCTGGCATGGTCGACCGCCTTGATGCCGCCGAAGGCGATCGAGATCTCGCGCATCTCGACGAGGGGCGTGGTCATGTCCATGGGCAGGCTCCTCCCCTGTCATTCCGGGGCTCGCGAAGCGAGAACCCGGAACCCACGACCGGGTGAACCCTCAAATACAATCCCGTCGATCGCGCTCGCCCGGTCGTGGGTTCCGGGTTCGCCGCTGCGCGGCGACCCGGAATGACAGGGGAGTTTGCCGCGCTCATCCCGCTAACCCAGCCGCTTGCGATAGAGCCCGTCGAGCCAGACGGCGAGGACGAGCACGATGCCGACGACGATATTCTGCAGGGGCGTATCGACGCCGATCAGCACCATGCCCGATTGCAGGGACTGCATCACCAGCGCGCCCAGCATCGCGCCGGTTATGGTGCCGACGCCGCCGGCGAGCGAGGTACCGCCGATCACCGCCGCGGCGATGACATAGAGCTCGTCGAGCTGGCCGGCCGAATTGGTTGCGGCATTGAGGCGGGCGGTCGAGATGCAGGCGGCGATGCCGACCAGCATGCCCATCAGCCCGTAGACCAGCATCAGCACCTTGCGCGTGTTGACGCCGGAAAGCTGGGCCGCCTCGGGATTGCCGCCGATCGAGAAGACATAGCGGCCGAAGCGCAAACGCCGCGCCAGGAAACTCATGGCGACGCCGACCGCGAGGGCGAGCAGAACCGGCACGGCGAGGCCATGGCCGATGACGAGCCCGCCCTCGGGCCAGGTGCCGCCCTTCGCCTCGACGAGGCGGCGGGCGACGCCGGCCGGCAGGGCATAGGCGTTGGCGATCGCGACCGCGCCGATCACCGTGCCGCAGGCGAGCGCGGCGAGCACGATCTCGGCCCAGAGCGGGCGCAGGGCGAAGCCGTAGCGCTTGCGCCGGCGCCGGGCGAAGGCGATCCCCGCGACGATCAGCGCGCAGATGACGATGCCGATCACCCAAGAGGCGGTGGTACCGATCGCGCCCTCGATGCCGCCGCCGAGCGGACGAAAGCGTGAATCCATCGGCGCGATGGTCTGGCCCTGCGTCACCCACCAGGCGCCGCCGCGCCAGACCAGCAGGCCGCCGAGCGTGACGATGAAGGAGGGGATGGCGAGATAGGCGATCAGCGCGCCCTGGAACAGGCCGATCAGCCCGCCGAGCGCGATCGCGGCGGCGATCGAGATCAGCCAGGTGGCCGGGTGCTCGAAACCGAGCAGGCCGGGGAGCAGTTGCGCCTGGACGAGGCCGGTGACCATGCCGACGAAGCCGAGCATCGAGCCGACCGAGAGGTCGATATTGCGGGTGACGATCACCAGCACCATGCCGCAGGCCATCACCGCGACCGAAGCGGTCTGGACCGAGAGATTCCAGAGATTGCGCGGCGTCAGGAAGGCGCCGCCCGAGAGCCAGTTGAAGCCGAGCCAGATCACCGCCAAGGCGGCGATCATGCCGATCATCCGCGCGTCGAACTCGATGGCGCGCAGATGATCGGCGAAGCTCTTCGCATCCTGCGACGGCGCTGCCGGCGCGGGCACGCTTTCAGTCACAGGCCTTGACCTTGCCGGCGGCCACGCCCTGGCAGACGGCGGCCTTTGGCGCCCAGCCGGCCTCGATCACGACGCCGAGATTGTCCTTGGTCACCGGCACCGGCTTCAGGAACAGCGCGGTCATCTTGGCCTTGCTCGGGCCCTGGTCCCAGGCGGTCGCGCCTGCGACCTCGGTCAGCTTGGCGCCGCCGGCGAGCTTGATCGCGATCTCGGCGGCATTGCGCCCAAGCTCGCGCGCATCCTTCCAGATCGTCACCGTCTGGGTGCCCAAGGCGACGCGGTTGAGGGCGGCGCGGTCGGCGTCCTGGCCGGAGACCGGCACCGAGCCGGCGAGGCCCTGCGCGGCGAGCGCCGCGATGGCGCCGCCGCCGGTGCCGTCATTGGCTGCGATGACGGCGTCGACCTTGTTGGCGTTGCGCGTCAGGAACTGCTCCATGTTGCGCTGGGCGTTGGCCGGCAGCCAGCCATCGGTATAGGCCTCGCCGACATTCTTGATCTTGCCGGCGTCGATCGCCGGTTTCAGCACCTCGATCGAGCCCTGGAACAGGAAGTTGGCGTTCGGGTCCGAGCTCGAGCCCTTGATGAAGACGTAGTTGCCCTCCGGCTTCGCCTTCTGGATCTCGCGCGCCATCATCCGGCCGACCTCGACATTGTCGAAGGTCAGGTAGAAGGCCTGCGGGATCTCGATCAGCCGATCGTAGCCGATGACCGCGATGCCCTCGTCCACCGCCTTCTGCACGGCCGGGCGGATCGCCTGCGCGTCCTGGGCCAGCACGATGATCGCCTTGGCGCCGCGTGCGATCAGGCTTTCGACATCGGTGAGCTGCTTGGCGGGCGAGGATTGCGCGTCGGCCGAGAGATAGGTGCCGCCGACCTTCTCGATCGCCGCCTTGATTGCGGCCTCGTCGGTCTTCCAGCGCTCCTCCTGGAAGTTCGACCAGCTGACGCCGACCACCGGGCCCTTGCTCTGGGCGAAAACTGGATAAGCGCTACCGAAAGCCGCGAGCGCGAGGCCCGCGGCGAGAAAATGGCGTCTCAACACGGCGTTTCTCCCTCGTTTGCGGCCGCGCGCTTTCGTGCTGCGCGTCGGATTGGAGGGAAGGTGAGCGTATCGGCTCGGGCGCGTCAAGCACACATTGAAGGCAGGTTGAACTGCACGCATCGCGCGCATGTAATCGATTGCGCCTGCCGGGGAGCGATTGGTTCCGGATGGGATTTGGTCAAGCGCCCGTCAGCGGCAGATCGCCGAGCGCAGCGCCGGCAGACGCAGCAGCTCGGCCGCGGTGCCGCTGCGCTGCCAGGTCGAAGGGGTGCCGTCTTCCGCCGGGGGATCGATCTTCAGCGATACCGCGGTCCGATCGGTCAGGCCGCACAAGGTCTCGCGCAGGACATCGGCGCTCATCGGCCCGTCGGGGGCGCTGCCGTCCTCGTTCTGCGCGATGATCGGCGGACCGCCCGGCAAGGTCAGCGTGACCGTCCGCAGCCGCGTCGGGATCGGCGCATCGCCGAACAGCAGCCGCATCTGCAGGGCGGTGGTCTGCTGATAGCGCCCTTCGCTGACGGACAAGGCGAGGCGCAATCTGCCGCCGCGATGCGGGCCGAGCTCGACCGAGCCGATCGGGGTCGCTGGCGCGACCAGCGTCGCCGGCAGCACGGGTGCCGCGCTCAGGCTCCGCGAAGAGCCGGGAGCGGGGGCCAATGCGGGCCGCAGGTCCTCGAAGGCAAGGGCGGCGGGTCCGATCTGGGTCGCGATCGTGGTCGCGCGCATCTCGTCGGGCTTGAGGTATCGCATCGTGTCGGCCGGCGTCGACACCGTCACCTCGATGAAGGAACGGTCGAGGCCCATGGCGTCGAGGTAGCGCCTCATCTTGGCGTCGATCTCGCCGGTCGCCTGCTCCTGCTTGACCGTCCGCGTCTCGGTTCTCTCGTCGACCAGTTCCCTGCGCCCGCGCACAACCCTGTAGTCGCGCACCGTCGTCGTCTCGGTCTCGACGATGGTCTGCTGGTGCACGCCGATGCGCGATTGCGGCGGGATGATCCGGCGCACGCCGCTGGCGAGGAAGAGGGTGCAGGCCGAGGCGCAGAGCGGGCTGCGCTCGTCGATGGTGCCGAGTGCCGGCTCGCGCTGGCTGAAGACGGTGCGGGCGACGGCGATGTCGAGGCCGCTCTTGCGGACGAGCTCGCCCATCGCGATCGCCGCCTCGACCGTGCCGCCGGTCGAGTAGACCAGCAGCGGCAACTTGCGCCCGTTCAATTCGGCGAGCGCACGGCGCAGTTCGGCCGGCGTGTCCTTGGTGATCGCCCCCTGGGCGGCGAGCCATTCACGGCAGTCTGGCTCGCAGGGCTCGGCGCTGCGCGTCAGCACGATGCGCATCGGCTCCGGCTGCGGCGCGGCAGCCGGCTTGTCCTGCGCCAGCGCGGGCAAGGCGATCAGGGAAAAGGCGAACGCCAGGAGATGGGCGATGCGCATCACGAAATCAGCGGCCTCAGCTGCGGTTGCGCAAGGGAACCCCAGGCGCAGGGTTTTGACAACAGCCTCCGCGCCCCGTCGCATGGGCAGGGAGACAAGGTTAATGCTTTGGCTGTGCCGTTGGGCGTCTTTGAGGCGCTCTCGCGGCCGATTTCAGCGCGTGATCGCGTCGATCTCGGCGAGCTCCTCCGGTGTCAGCGCCCAGTCCGCCGCCTTGACGTTGGCGGCGACCTGCTCTGGCTTCGTCGCGCCGGCGATGACGCTGGAGACGACCGGCTGGGCGGCGAGCCAGGAGAAGGCGAGTTCCAGCAGCGTCTTGCCGCGCGCCTCGCAGAAGGCGGCGAGCTTCTCGGTCCTGGCCCAGTTCGCCTCGGTCAGCACCTCGCCGGCGCGCTGCGCCTCGCGAGTCATGCGTGCGCCTTCCGGCATCGGGGCATTGCGCTGGTACTTGCCGGTGAGCAGGCCGTTGGCGAGCGGGAAATAGGGCAGCAACCCCATGCCGAAATGATCGAGAGCCGGGATCAGCTCCTTCTCGGCGCCGCGCACCAGCAGGCTGTACTCGTCCTGCGCCGAGGCGAAGCCTTCGAGGCCGAGCGTCTTCGCGGTCCAATGCGCATCGGCGACCTGCCAGGACGGCAGGTTCGAGCAGCCGATATAGCGGACCTTGCCCTGGCGGACGAGGTCGTCGAGGGCGCGCAGCGTCTCCTCGATCGGCGTCAGCGGGTCGGGCCGGTGCAGCTGGTAGAGGTCGATCCAGTCGGTCTTCATCCGCTTCAGCGAGGCTTCGACCGCCTCGATGATGTAGCGGCGCGAGCCGCCCTTCTTCACGCCGGCGTCGTCCATGTTCATGCCGAACTTGCTGGCGAGCACGATGTCCTTGCGGCGGGCGCCGAGCAGTTCGCCGAGCGCCAGCTCCGAGCCGCCGCGATTGCCGTACATGTCGGCGGTGTCGAACAGGGTGATGCCGTGCTCGATCGCGGCGTCGACGACCTTGCGCGCCGCCTCCAGGTCGATCCGGCCGCCGAAATTGTTGCAGCCGAGGCCGACGAGCGAGACGCGCAGGCCGGAGCGGCCGAGATTGCGGAACTGCATGGAAAACCCCTCTTGGACGGCTGTTCAGGCGAGATCGAGATCGGTGCGGGAGAAGTCGCGGCCCTTGAACAGGATCGGAGCCCCCGCAACGCGGGCGCAAGCATAGGACATGCAGTCGGCGAGATTGAGCTGCGCCGGCGCACCCCGGCCCTTCCCGTAACGCTGGAAGGCGGCGACCGCTTCGCGCGCGATCGCATCGGTGATCGGCATCACCGAGACATCGGCAATATCGAGAAACGCGTCGAAATCGGCTTCGACATCGACCGGGTCTCGCGCCATCCGTGTCGCCAGCACCATGCAGGCTTCGAGGCGCACCAGCGGCGAGGTGAAGCGCGTCTGTGCTCGTTCCAGCTTGGCCGAGAACAGAGCGGCCTCCGGCTCCTTGCACAGGATCGCGACGAAGACGGAGGTGTCGACGAACATCAGCGGGTCCAGAGCGCGTCGCGCTCCTCTTCGCCGACCTCGCGCCCGCCTTTGCCCGCCTTGGCGAGTGCCCGGTCCGCCAGTGCGTCGAGTCGCTCGGCCAGCGGGATTTGCGCTTGCTCGCGCTTCAACTCGGCTTCGAGTGCGCCCACGACGGCGTCCGTGATCGAGACCTTGCGCAGGCTCGCGAGCTTGCTGGCGAGTGCATGGGCTTTGGGATTGCGGATGTTCAGGGGGGAGGTCATCGACACCTTGCGTCTTTACATAATTGTAAATCCGCAAAGAACTCATCGTCAATATGCTTAGTGTCGAAGGGCAGCCAGCCGGCCTTGCCGAGCGCTTCGCCAGCCAGTTCGGCGGGCGTATGACCATCGGTCTCGATGACGATGAAACCCGCGGCATCTTCGCCTGCAATGCGCTTCGCCTGGCGTAACGAGCGCTCGATCTGGGCGTCGCGGCCTGCCCCGACCTCGCGGCGGTCGATGCGCTGGCGCAAGCTCTCGTCGCCGGCGCGCAGGCGCACCACGGTGATGTGGGCCTCGGGGATCGCGGCCAGGATCCAGCGCTTGTCGAATGCGACATGCAGCATCACGCCGGGCATGATCAGGCGGCTGTGGCCGAGGGCGCGATAGGTGCGCCACAGCGCCGCAAGATTGAGCTGGCTGACATCGCGGGCGCCGGGCGCCAGCAGAGCGAGTTCCTCCGCGCCGGGCTTCGGGAAGACGCGGTCGAGCTCATCGCTTTCGATCGCGACATGGGCGATGCCGGCCTCGGCCAGTATCGCGCCCATTTCCCAGCACAGGGTCGATTTGCCGACCCCGGCCGGGCCGGTGATCAGCAGGATCTCGACCGGCTTGGCGATGGCGTCGATCATTGCGCTCCGAGCCGGGCCCGTCCCTCGCGAGCGAGCAGGCGCGCGGCATCGGCGGACAGCAGCTGCGCGGCGTTCTGCCCTTCGCTGACGCCCGAGGCGAGCAGGGCAGCGTCGCCCGGCCCTGCAATGCCGTCGGCGCTGACGGTGACGCCGAGCCCCTGTCCCAGGCCGGCCAGTGCCCGCACCACGCTGGCCGCGTCCTCGTCCTGCATGTTGGAGACGAAGCGGCGGTCGATCTTGACCTTGTCGAAGCCGAATTCCCGGATGTGGTAGAGGTTCGAATAGCCCGTGCCGAAATTGTCGAGAGCGACCCTGACGCCCGCCTGCCGCAAGGAGCCCAGCGCCGCCTTGGCGGCATGCAGGTCATGGACGATGGCGCTCTCGGAGATGTCGATCTCCAGGCGCGCCGGCTGCAGCCCCGCAGCGCCGATCGCCGCGAGGATGCCTTCGCCGAGCGAGCGGTCCTTGAGCTGGGCGGGCAGCACGTCGATCGACAGCATGATGTCGTCGGGCCAGTCGCGCGCCGCCGCGCAGGCGATGTCGAGGATGCGCTTGGCGATGGCGTGGATCAGCCCGGTCTCTTCGGCGACGGGCAGGAAGCGCTCCGGCGGGAAGCGCTCGACTCCATCGACGATCCAGCTCGGCACCGCCTCGAAACCCGTCACCTTACCGCTGGCGAGATCGACCGACGGGCGAAATTGCGGCCTGATCAGGTCCTGCTCCAGCGCTTCGCGCAGCTCCCGTTCCATCTGCTCGCGCTGGCGCACCAGGCGATCCATCTCCTCCTCGAAGAAGCGGAAGGCGGAGCGGCGCTCGCCCTTGGCGCGATAGAGCGCAAGATCGGCCTTGCGCAGCGCCTCCGCCGTCGTCTGCGCGTCGTCGGGCAGGAAGGCGATGCCGATCCCCGTCGCCACCCGATGCTCGACCCGGCCGGTCAGGATCGGCTCGCCCAGGCCGCTGATGATGCGCGTCGCAATGTTCGCGGCGGCCTCCGGCCCCATCAGGTGCTGGGCGAGCAGCACGAACTCGTCGCCGCCCAGGCGCGCGACCAGGTCGCCGTCACGGACTGCGCGCAGCAGATGCTCGGCGACCGCGAGCAGCACCTCGTCGCCGGCATCGTGGCCATAGGTGTCGTTGATCTGCTTGAAGCCGTTGAGATCGAGCAGGAAGACCGCATGCGCCTGCCCCTGGGCCGGCGGTGATGCCGCCGCCATCGCCAGCGCTTCCTCGAACTGGCGGCGGTTGGCAAGGCCGGTGAGCGGGTCCTGATAGGCGAGCTCGCGCGCCCGGCCCTCGGCGGCGATGCGCCGGGCCATCTCGCGCTTCTGCTCCATGTAGCGGCGCGCCGCGAAGATCAGCAGGCCGATCGCCAGCACGCCGCCGAGCAGCAGCGCCTCGTCGAGCTCGACGAGCTTCTGCTCCATCGGCACGCTGCCTTGCGTGACGAAGATGTCGACCTCGAAGGCGATGTAGGCGAGCACCAGCACCACGGCCAGGATCAGGCCGAGATCCTGAATGCTGACGCGGTGTTTCACGATGAAGTTCCAGACCTTGGACAAGGAGGCCTCCCGAACCGCGAGACAGCGCTCATCCCGCCCCGGTCGGCCGCCCAACGCCTTGCCGATCGGACGGTTCCGGCAACCGGCGGATGATCACCGGAAGTCGTTAAGAGAGCGTCTCGGAGGCGAGCCGGCCTTGCCGGGCCACATTCCGCATTGGCAGGCGCTGAGACAAGAACGCGGCCCGAACGAAGTCCGGGCCGCGCATCATCCAGGATATCGGGGCGGGCTGGCTCAGGCCACTTCGGCCTTCTGCTTCTGCGAGCGCTTGCGCTCGTTCGGGTCGAGGATGCCCTTGCGCAGGCGGATCGACTTCGGCGTGACCTCGACGAGCTCGTCATCGTCGATCCAGGCGAGCGAGCGCTCCAGCGTCATCCGGATCGGCGGGGTGAGGCGCACGGCCTCGTCCTTCGACGTCGTGCGGATGTTGGTCAGCTTCTTGCCCTTGAGCACGTTCACTTCGAGGTCATTCTCGCGGGTGTGCTCGCCGACGATCATGCCCTGATAGACCTTCCAGCCGGGCTCGATCATCATCGGGCCGCGGTCTTCGAGGTTCCAGAGCGCGTATGCGACGGCCTCGCCGGTCTCCATCGCGATCAGCACGCCGTTGCGACGCCCGCCGATCTCGCCCTTGTAAGGCAGGTAGTCGTGGAACAGCCGGTTCATGATCGCGGTGCCGCGCGTATCGGTGAGCAGCTCGCCCTGATAGCCGATCAGGCCGCGGGTCGGGGCGTGGAAGACGAGGCGCAGGCGATTGCCGCCGGAGGGGCGCATCTCCAGCATGTCTGCCTTGCGCTCGGACATCTTCTGCACGACGACGCCGGAATGCTCCTCGTCCACGTCGATCACGACCTCCTCGATCGGCTCGAGCAGCTGGCCGGCCTCGTCGCGCTTCAGCACGACGCGCGGACGCGAGACGCCGAGCTCGAAGCCTTCGCGGCGCATGGTCTCGATCAGGATGGCGAGCTGCAATTCGCCGCGGCCGGAGACGATGTAGCTGTCCTTGTCGAAGGCTTCCTCGATCTTCAGCGCGACATTGCCCTCGGCCTCCTTGAACAGGCGGTCGCGGATGACGCGGGTGGTGACCTTGTCGCCCTCGGTGCCGGCGAGCGGGGAATCGTTGACCATGAAGGTCATCGACACCGTCGGCGGATCGATCGGCTGGGCTTTGATCGGGGTATCGATCGACGGATCGCAGAAGGTGTCGGCGACCGAGCCCTTGACCAGACCGGCGATCGAAACGATGTCGCCGGGAATCGCCTCCTCGATCGGGGTGCGCTCCAGCCCACGGAAGGCCAGGATCTTGGTGATGCGGCCGGTTTCGACCGTGGAGCCGTCGCCCGAGAGAACCTTGATGTTCTGGTTCGGCTTGGCCGTGCCCGAGACGACGCGGCCGGTGATGATGCGGCCGAGATAGGGATTGGCCTCGAGCAGCGTGCCGATCATCCGGAACGGCCCCTCCTCGATGCGCGGCTCCGGCACATGCTTCAGGATCAGGTCGTACATCGGCGCCAGGCCCTGGTCCTGCGGGCCTTCCGGCGACGGCGCCATCCAGCCCTGCTTGCCCGAGCCGTAGAGGATCGGGAAGTCGAGCTGCTCGTCGGTGGCGTCGAGCGCGGCGAAGAGGTCGAAGACCTCGTTGATCACCTCGGTGACGCGGGCGTCGGGCTTGTCGACCTTGTTGATCGCGACGATCGGGCGAAGGCCGAGCTTCAGCGCCTTGGAGACCACGAACTTGGTCTGCGGCATCGGGCCTTCGGCGGCGTCGACCAGCACGATCGCCGAGTCGACCATGTTGAGGATGCGCTCGACCTCGCCGCCGAAATCGGCGTGGCCGGGGGTGTCGACGATGTTGATGCGCGTATCCTTCCAGACCACCGAGGTGGCCTTGGCCAGGATGGTGATGCCGCGCTCCTTTTCGAGGTCGTTCGAATCCATCACCCGCTCGGCGACGCGCTGGTTCTCGCGGAAGGCACCGGACTGCTGCAGCAGCTTGTCGACCAGCGTGGTCTTGCCGTGGTCGACGTGGGCGATGATGGCGATATTGCGCATGGACATGCGGGAAGCGGCCTTGGTTCAAGACCGCGAGCCGGCGGGGAAAGCCCGGCCGGCGCAGCCTGTGCGTTGCGTGAATCTGGAATTCGTTGCGCTGCACATAAACGCTGGAGGGCGTTTGGGCAACCGCAACCGGGCGAAGTCCGCGTTCCACGGTATGCTTGACAGGCGCTCAATCATGTAACATTGAAGGTTACATGAAACAGGACAGCCGCCTCTCAGCCACCTTGCACGTGCTGTTGCACATGGCCGATCGCGGCGCCCCGATGACCTCGGAAGAGCTCGCCGCCTGCCTTGGCACCAATCCGGTCGTGATCCGCCGCACCATGGCGGGCCTCAGGGAAACCGGGCTGGTGCATTCGGAAAAGGGGCATGGCGGCGGCTGGACGCTGGCGCGTGCGCTCGATGCGATCACGCTTGGCGACGTCCATCGTGCGCTCGGCGAGCCCGCGCTGATCGCGCTCGGCCATCGCAGCGAGAACCCGCAATGCCTGGTCGAGCAGGCGGTGAACGCTGCGCTGGGCGAGGCCTTCGCCGAGGCCGAGGCGCTGCTCGCCGGCCATTTCGACCGGGTGCGGCTGTCCGATCTCGCGGCGGATTTCAGCCGCCGCTTCGACGAACGGAGACAGGTCCATGCCAAGCACCAAGCCTTATGACGCGATCATCGTCGGCGGCAGTTTCGCCGGACTTTCGGCCGGCCTCCAGCTGGCGCGGGCGCGCCGCCGCATCCTGGTGATCGACGAAGGTCAGCGACGTAACCGCTTCTCCAGCCATTCCCACGGCTTTTTGGCCCAGGACGGGCGCGAGCCGGCGGCGATCGTCGCCGAGGCAAGGGAGCAGCTCCTGGCCTATCCGACCGTGACCTGGCGGGATGCACGGGCGAGCGAGGCCGGAGGCGCGGAAGACGGGTTCAGCGTCGCCGATTCCAGCGGAGGTGAGCACCGAACGCGCCGCCTGCTGCTCGCAACCGGCGTGCGCGACGAGCTGCCCACCATCCCCGGCCTGAGGGAGCGCTGGGGCAAGAGCGTGCTGCATTGCCCCTATTGCGACGGCTACGAGCTCGGCGGCGGCAAGCTCGGCGTGCTGGCGAGCGGTTCGTTCTCGGCCCTGAAGGCGGCGCTCGTCGCCGATTGGGGCGAGGTCACACTGTTCCTCAATGGCGAGGCCGAGCCTGATGCCGAGGCGAGTGCCCTGCTGGAGCGGCGTGGCGTCACAGTCGAGCGCGCACTGGTCGTTGCGGCCGAGGGCGAGGGGACGGCCATGGCTGGCCTGCGCCTCGCCGACGGTCGGCTCGCGCCGGTCAAGGCGCTGTTCGTCGCCGGCGGCATCTGCCCCGCGAGCCCGCTGGCGGAGGACCTCGGCTGCGCCTTTGACGATGGCCCGTTCGGCCCGCTGCTGCGCGTCGATGGCATGAAGCAGACGAGCGTTCGCGGCATCTATGCAGCGGGCGATGCCGCGACCGCCCGGCACAGCGTTGCGCTCGCCGTCGCCGACGGTGTCGTCGCCGGGACCGGCCTGCACATGTCCCTGCTCTAGAGCCGGGTCAGGATCTCCGGCAGGCATAGGGCATGAAGGTCGAGGAGACCCCGGCATTCATGCCCGCCATTACCATGACATTGGCGAAGTTGAGTTCCTCGGCGCTGCGCGGGCAGACGTCGGGCGGATTCTGGCAGCCGGAGGCGATGAAGGCCTCGTTGCCGGACAGGAACTCCGACCCGAGCCCCTTCCTGCCGATGCGCTTGAGCGCCTCGTCATAGGCGCTGCGCCAGCGGTCGCATTTCACCTGCGGCCAGTTTTCGGGCGCCTGGGCCCGAAGTGGGACGGCAGCTGAGAGTGCCAGCAAGGTCCCGAGGGCGAGCGAGGCGAAGGCAGAGGTCATAGGGGTCTCGAAGCTGTCGGAGCGGCCGCGCCATCCGCATGCCCCGCCTTTGCGGCAGGAATAAAGCTTGATCACTCGGCTGCAGTTTCCAGCAGCGCGATGCGCCGCTCGGCTGCGGCACGGCCAAGCTGGTCCATGGCGAAGCGATAGGCGCCGATCCCGCCGGAATCGATGTCGCCGCGCGCATAATTCGCCAGCACCTCGGCGAGGATGGCGTCGGCCTCGCGCTCCATCGCCGCCAGCGCGGGCTCGTCCGCCGCGGTTCGCATTGCGCCGAGCAGGACGACCAGGCGGCTCAGATCCGCCATCGCCCGCTTGCGCCGCGCCGCGCTCTCGACGCCGAACAGGCCGGCCGCGCCGGAGCCGACCAGCGAGAGCGCCATCACGCCGAGATAGAACCAGTCGCCATAGCGCTCGAAGAAGCTCTCCTGCTCGCCGTCGATGAAGGCGGCGGCGCCCGAATGCACGGCGAGCGGCGCATCCTTGTCGGTCTCAGGCGTCTCCAGCCCCTGGATCGCTGGCAGGTCGGTGGCGAGCGTGACACGCAGCGACAGGATGGCGCTGACGAGTTCGCCGACCCTGGCATCGTCGAGCGATTGCGCTGCCATCAGGCGCGAGGTGATCGAGATGCTCGGCAGGTTCTCGGCCGGCACCGGCGGATCGCCGCCGAGCGCGCCGCGGACGATCTCGCCCGACTCGATCGCGTGGTTGCGGGCAGCGAGGGCATCGGCCTCGCGGATCGGGATGATGGTCGGGTGCTCGCCGAAGGCCCGGTGCAAACGCGCGCCGATCTCGGTGACGACGCGGGCGTTGAGCGCATTGACGGCGAAGAGCACGTCGATATGGCCCTCGGCGATGGCGGCCTGGACGTCCTCCGGTCCGAGCGGGACGATCGTCACCTCCTCCGGCTTCACCTCGTATTGCGAGAGCACGAGCTTCAAGAGGTCGAGATTGCCGTTCGGTGCACGCACCACGCCGATGCGCTTGCCGCGCAGGCCGGAGATTCGGTCGGTGCCCAGATCTTTGGAGCCGATGAAGAAGGGGAAGGAGCGGCGGGTGATCAGTGCCGTATCGGCCTTGGCCGGCAGGGCGATGTCGGGCCGGACGATGGCAAGGTCGACCTTGCCGGCATCGATCTTCCTGGCGCTCTCGGCCGAGCCCTCGGTCAGGACGAGACGCAGGCGCACCGGCTTCTTTTCGCGGCTGAGTCCCTGGACCAGGGCGGCGGCAAGCCGGGCATCGTCGGAGCCGAGGGGGCCGACCGCGAGCTTCAGCGTCCTCGGTTGGCTCCACAGATAGACGCCCAACGCGATGAGGCCGGCCATCAGCAGGAACGCCGCCAGACCTGCAAAGAAACGCCGCCCCATTCGTCGCCCGCTTTCGCCCCCGCACGCCCGTTTCGACTGGCATCATGTCACGAGTGCGGCGGGAAGGGCTATGTGCTAGAGCCCCCACATGACCCGTGACGACGCCTTCCCCATCAAGATCTGCGGCCTCTCGACTCCGGAGACGCTGGAGGCGGCGCTCGCCGCGGGTGCCGAGATGATCGGCCTCAATTTCCATCCGAAGAGCCCGCGCTATGTCACGCCGGAGCGGGCGGCCGAGCTCGCTGCGCAGGCACGCGGCAGGACGATCGTCGTCGCGTTGGTCGTCGACTACGAGCCGGAGCAGGCGGCCGAGCTGGCGCGGATCGTGCGGCCGGACTGGATGCAGCTTCATGGCAAGGAGACGCCCGAGCAGGTCGCCGCGATCAAGGCCGCGACAGGCCTGCCGGTGATGAAGGCACTCGGCGTCGCCACGGCTGCCGATCTGGAACAGGTCGCGCGCTATCACGGCATCGCCGACCGCATTCTGCTTGACGCCAAGCCGCCCAAGGACGCCGCCTATCCGGGTGGGCACGGCCGGCCCTTCGACTGGACCTTGCTGAGCAACCTCGACCCGGCTTTCCGCTTCATGCTATCGGGCGGGCTCGATCCGGCGAATGTCGCGAACGCCATCGGCATCGCGAAGCCGGACGGCGTCGACGTCTCCTCCGGGGTCGAAAGCGCACCGGGTATCAAGGATGTCGCGAAGATCGCGGAATTCGTCAGGGCCGCCCGCGCGGCGGCAGAAGACTTGAAGAAGGCAGGCCAGGCATGAACGCGCCGCACACTCCGAACAGCTTCCGGAACGGGCCGGACGAGAATGGCCGTTTCGGCCAGTTCGGCGGCCGCTTCGTCGCCGAGACGCTGATGCCGCTGATCCTCGAGCTGGAGCAGGCCTACAACGCCGCCAAGGCCGACCCCGCCTACCAGGCCGAGATGACGAGCGGGCTGAAGCACTATGTTGGCCGGCCCTCGCCGCTCTATCTCGCCGAGCGGCTGACCGAGCATTTCGGTGGCGCCAAGGTCTATCTGAAGCGCGAGGAATTGAACCACACCGGCTCGCACAAGGTTAACAATGTGCTCGGCCAGATCCTGCTCGCCCGGCGCATGGGCAAGAAGCGGATCATCGCCGAGACCGGCGCCGGGCAGCACGGCGTCGCCACCGCGACGCTCTGCGCCCGCTACGGCCTTGAATGCATCGTCTATATGGGCGCGGTCGACGTCGCCCGGCAGGCGCCGAACGTCTTCCGCATGCAGATGCTGGGCGCGACCGTCATTCCCGTCGAATCCGGCACCAAGACGCTGAAGGATGCGATGAACGAGGCGCTGCGCGACTGGGTGACCAATGTCGCGACGACCTTCTACTGCATCGGCACCGTCGCCGGCCCGCATCCGTACCCAGCGATGGTGCGCGACTTCCAGTCGATCATCGGCAAGGAGACGCGCGAGCAGATGCAGGAGATGGAAGGCCGCCTGCCGGATTCGCTGATCGCCTGTATCGGCGGCGGCTCCAATGCAATGGGCTTGTTCCACCCCTTCCTCGATGATCCCAGCGTCGAGATCTACGGCGTCGAGGCCGCCGGCCACGGCATCCCGTCGGGCCTGCACGCGGCTTCGCTGACCGGCGGGCGCCCGGGCGTGCTGCACGGCAACCGCACCTATCTGCTGATGAACGAGGACGGGCAGATCAACGACGCCCATTCGATCTCGGCCGGGCTCGACTATCCCGGCATCGGCCCGGAGCACTCCTGGCTGCACGATATCGGCCGCGCCACCTATCTCTCGGCGACGGACGAGGAGGCACTCGAGGCCTTCCAGCTGATCTCGAAGCTCGAAGGCATCATCCCGGCGCTGGAATCGGCGCATGCGCTGGCGCGGGTCGCCGAGCTCGCCCCGAAGAAGCCGAAGGACCATCTGATGGTCGTCAACCTCTCCGGCCGCGGCGACAAGGACATCCCGCAGGTGGCGGAGATTCTGGCATCGCGGTGACGCGCGGCGTCGTGATACTGCCCCAATAGGTTGCGCATGGTCGCGTCGCGGAAGCGGCGCGCGCTTTCGCGGACTATTGCCCAGCGAAGGACGATCATGTCGAAGACCAAGAAGGCCCTGCTCATCGCCGCGCTCGCGGCGCTCGCCGCTCCCGTGCACGCCCAGACCGCGGGGCCGCTGGCGCCGGCGGAAGGCATCGTGATCCAGACCACCGGCGAAGTCCGGGTGAGGCCCGATCTCGCCACCGTCCATGCCGGCGTGGTCAGCGAGGGCAAGACCGCGGCTGAGGCGCTGTCGAAGAACACCCCGGCGCTGGCCAAGCTGATCGAGGCGGTGAAGGCCGCCGGCGTCGCCCAGGGCGACCTCTCGACCTCGCAGATCGCGCTTACGCCGCGGATGACGCAGCCTTCCTCCTCGTCCTCGCCGCAGCCGCGTGCGCCGAAGATCGATGGCTACGAGGCGCGCACCGGCATCACTGTAATCGTGCGCGACATCGCCAAGGCCGGCCCGCTGATCGATGCGCTGGTCGCCGCCGGCGCCAACGACATGTCCGGCATCAGCTTCGGCCTCGCCGACGAGGACAAGGCCAAGGACCAGGCCCGCGACAAGGCGGCGGAAGCGGCGCGCGCCCGGGCTGAGATCTATGCCAAGCGCCTCGGCGTCAAGGTCGGCGAGCTCGTCTCGATCGTCGAGGCCGAGGCCGAGCCGCCGGTGCGCCCGATGGGCGATGTCAGGGCCTACCGCATGGCCGCCGCTGGCGCGCCGGTCTCGGTCGAGCCGGGCGAGGTCACTGTCAGCGCTGCCCTGCGCACGGTCTGGCGAATCGAGAAGTAGGCTGAAGACAGCTAAAGCATCGGCAGCCCGCGCGGTTTCGGACCGCGCGGGAAGGCTGCATCGAGCCGGGCGATCTCGTCGTCGCTGAGCCGAAGCTCCAGCGCGCCGGCATTGTCCTGCGCATGGCTGGCTTTCGCCGCCTTCGGGATCGCGAAGACGCCGGGACTGCGCGTCAGGAAGCCGAGCGCGACTTGGCGCGAACTCGCACCATGAGCCGCCGCGATCTCGGCCAAGACCTTGCCCTGCGGCGAGCCTTCTTCCGGAAAATCATCCTGCCCGAACGGGCTGTAGGCGGTGACGGCGATGCCGTTGCGCTCGCACCAGGGGATTACCGCGTGTTCGATCGCCCGCTCGCGCAGGTGATAGAGTACCTGGTTGCAGGAGATCCTGCCCGAACCGGCGACGCGCAGCGCCTCGTCGAGATCGGCGACGTCGAAATTGCTGACGCCCCAGGACAGGATCTTGCCCTCGGCCCTGAGCTCCTCGAAGGCTGCGAAGGTCTCGGCCAGCGGGTATGAGCCGCGCCAATGCAGCAGATAGCAGTCGAGGCGGTCGGTCTTGAGCCGGCGCAGAGACTGCTCGCAGGCCTTGCGCGTGCCGGCCTTCGAGGCGTTGTGCGGCAGCACCTTCGAGACCAGGAAGACCTCGTCGCGTCGCCCGGCGAGCGCCTCGCCGGTGATCTCCTCGGCGCGGCCATCGGCATACATCTCGGCGGTATCGATATGGGAGAGGCCGAGGTCGAGCCCGCGCCGCAGCGCCGCGATGGCCTCGCTGCGGGGCGAGCGCTCGATGTTCCAGGTGCCCTGGCCGATCCGCGAGACCGCGGGGCTGCCCTTGCCGAATGCCGCTGTCGTCATGGGCACGATCCTAGCGGTCATGCTCGGGCAAGGCCATGCCGGGCGTGTCCTTGTCGTCACCCGCGGAAGCTGCGATCCATTGGAGACGTCGCGGCTGGGGAGCTGATCATGCGCAGGATCGTTGCAGCGTTGGCTTCGGCCGGCTTGATCGCCCTGCTCACGATTCCCGCGGCGGTGGCCGAAACGGTCGAGGCGCTGCAGGCGCGCGTCGACGACCGGCAGATCGCCGTCTACGTGCATAGGCCGGCGGGATCCGGTCCCTTCCCTGTTCTGGTGCTGTCGCATGGCAGCCCGCGCGATGCGGCCGGACGGGCGGAGTTCGGCAAGGGCACGCTCGCCGCGGTCGCGCGCCATTTCACCGCGCGTGGCGTCATGGTCGCCGTGCCGATCCGGCGCGGCTATGGGACGGAGGGCGGCGCCTGGGCCGAAGGCTATGGCGCCTGCGACCGGGCCGAGTTCCATCGCGCCGGGCTGAACAGCGCGCGTGACATTCGCGCGGCGCTCGATGCGGTGCTGGCCCGGCCGGAAGCCGATCAGCGCCGCGTCGTGCTGATGGGGGTGTCGGCAGGCGGCTGGGGCTCGCTCGCAGCCGCCTCGCAATCCGTCCCCGGCCTGCTCGGCGTCGTCAATTTCGCGGGTGGGCGCGGCTCGCTGAAAGCAGGCGAGGTCTGCTCTCCGGATGCGCTTGTCTCCGCCGCCGCACGCTATGGCAGCGGCTCACGCGTGCCGCAGCTCTGGCTCTACAGCAGCAATGACCGCTTCCTCGGCCCGGAGATCGCCAGCCGATTGCACCGCGCCTTCCAGGAGGCGGGAGGCCGGGCCGAGTTCGTCGCGGCGCCGCCCTTCGGCGAGGACGGGCATCGCTATATCCGCGCGATCGACCAATGGCGCGGCAAGGTCGACGGCTTCCTGGCGGGGGTAGGCTTCACCGGCCGCCGCTGAGGGCCTGGTCTCAGCGGACCTCGACCTCATAGCGGCCATGGCGGATCTCGCCATCGGAATAGCGCACGCGCACCTCGAAAGCGTCGCGGCCGCGATAATCGGGGTCGGAGGTGTATTCAAAGGCGAGCGCCTTGCCGACCTTGCCGTCGCAATGCTCGTAAGCGCCCGGGCCATAGACAGCCGCCGCCTTGCGGGTCAGCATCCGGACGCTGCCATGTTGCGGCTTCTGGGTCAGCACGGCGGTCGGCCGCTTCACCTGCCGGCAACGCTTGTCCATGGTCATGTAAGTCTGCTGCATGAAGGTCGGCTCACCCGCGACCGCGCGGTCGACGCCGTCAGCGCCCTTGTCGCCCGAGGTCACGCAACCGCCGAGCGCCCCGCAGAGCAGGATCAGCCCGAGCGTCGTCAATTCGGAGATCGGCATGGCGCTTCTCGTCGCGGATGGGTCAAACCGGCGGCGTGCCGTTGGCCGCCAGCACCTCGCCGGCGAGGTAGAGCGAGCCGCAGATCAGGATACGCGGCGGGGCCTTCCAGTCGCGCCGGGCGATCTCCATCAACGCCTGCTCGACCGAGCCCGCGACTTCGGCCTTCAAACCCGCCTCGCGTGCGAGCGCCGCCACCTCTTCGGCCGTGCGCGCCGCGAGCTGGTTCTGCATGGAGACGGCGAACAGCACCTGCGCCAGCCCCTTGAAATGGCCGAGCGTGGCGCGCGCATCCTTGGTCGCGAGCAGGCCGGCGATCATCACCAGCGGGGCCGGGTTCTTCTCCTCGAGATCGGCCATGGCCTGGGCGAGGACGCGCCCGCCATCGGGGTTGTGGCCGCCATCGAGCCAGAGCTCGGCTCCGGCCGGCGCGAGCTCGGCGAGCTTGCCGCGCGCCAGTCTCTGCAGGCGGGCCGGCCACTCGGCCTCGGTCATGCCGCGCTCGAACGCGGAGGCCGGCAGGCGGCCATAGCCGGCGGCGCGCAGGGCCGCGATCGCGGTGCCGGCATTGATGTGCTGATGACGCCCCGCGAGGCGCGGTAGCGGCAGGTCGAGCAGGCCGTCGCCATCCTCATAGACCAGCCGCCCGCCGTCCTCATGGACGTTGAAGTCCTGCAGGCCGACCAGGAGCTTCGAGGCTCCGACGCGCTCGGCCGCGGCTTCGAGCACTGCTGTCGGCTCCGGCTCCTGCGGCGCGATCACCGCCGGGGCGCCGCGCTTGAAGATTCCGGCCTTCTCGCCGGCGATCTTGGTGACGGTGTCGCCGAGATACTCGGAATGGTCGAGCGAGACCGGCGTCACCACCGTGCAGGCGGGGTGGTCGATGACGTTGGTCGCGTCGAAGCGTCCGCCGAGCCCGACCTCGAGCAGCACGACATCGGCCTTGTGCTCGGAGAAGAGCAGGAAGGCGGCCGCGTTGGTGATCTCGAAGAAGGTGATGGGATCGCCGGCATTGGCCTTCTCGCAGCGCTCCAGCGCATCGACCAGCAGGGCTTCGTCGACGAAGCGCCCGCCCCCCGGCTGGCCCAGCCGGATGCGCTCATGGAAGCGCACCAGATGCGGCGAAGTATAGACATGGACGCAGAGGCCAGCCGCTTCGAGGATCGCCCGCATGAAGGCGATGGTCGAGCCCTTGCCGTTGGTGCCGGCGACATGGATCACCGGCGGCAGCTTCTTCTGCGGGTCACCCAGCCGCTCCAGCAGGCGCAATATGCGCCCGAGCGAGAGGTCGATCAGCTTGGGATGCAGCGCGAGGAAGCGCGCCAGCAAAAGGTCGGATGTGCTCATGCGGACACCGGCCTCCCGGCCGGGGTGGAGGCGGTCAGGCAGCGGCCGGCTGCGGCTCGGGTTCCGGTGCGTTCACGGCCGGGAGCGGCTGCTTGGTCAGCAGACGGCCGAGCCGCGCCAGTGTCGCCGGAATATCGTGGCGATGCACGACCATGTCGACCATGCCGTGCTCCTTGAGATACTCGGCGCGCTGGAAGCCGTCCGGCAGCTTCTCGCGGATCGTCTGCTCGATCACACGCGGGCCGGCGAAGCCGATGAGGGCGCCGGGCTCGGCGATATGGACGTCGCCCAGCATGGCGTAGGATGCGGTGATGCCGCCGGTCGTCGGATCGGTGAGCACTACGAAATAGGGCAGTTTCGCTGCCTTCAGGCGCCGCACGGCCACGGTCGTGCGCGGCATCTGCATCAGCGACAGGATGCCCTCCTGCATGCGCATGCCGCCGCCGCAGGCGAACACGACCAGAGGCGTCTTCTTCTCCAGCGCCGTCTCGGCGGCCTTGATGAAGGCCTCGCCGGCGGCCATGCCGAGCGAGCCGGCCATGAAGTGGAAGTCCTGCACCGCGACCGTCATCGGCAGGCCTTTGACACGGCCATAGCCGACCTTGATCGAGTCCGTTGCGCCAGTCTTGGCGCGGGCGTCCTTGATCCGGTCGGTGTAGCGCTTCTCGTCGCGGAACTTCAGCGGGTCGGCCACCGCCTCCGGCAGGGCGACGTCGATCCACTTGCCTTCGTCGAAGGTCAGCCGCAGGCGATCCTGGGCGGCGACGCGCATGTGATGGTCGGAGCCGGGAATGACGAAGCCGTTGGCCTCGACATCCTTGTGGAAGACCATCTGCCCGGAATCCGGGCACTTGATCCAGAGATTCTCCGGGGTCTCGCGCTTGAACAGCGTCTTGATGCGCGGACGGACGACTTCGGAAATCCAGTTCATCGGATCATCCTTGAATTACGTAAGCCGCGAACGGCTCAGGCCGCAGCCGAGCATGATGCCGAAAAGTGCGAAGCGGTTTTCGGACGACATCATGCTCTCACCAAAAGTTGGAGAGACGGATTCACGCCTCAGGCTGAAATAGCCTGAGGCGATCCGGCTCTCGCGACCGAGCGGACGCCGGCCGCGAGCTCGGCGACCAGCGAGGTGACAGCCGAAACCGTCTTTTCCGTGGCCTTGCCATCGGCGTCGAGCGAGAGCCGGACCCGCTCGACCAGGGCCGAGCCGACGACGACGCCGTCTGCGCCCTTGGCGATCGCGATCGCATCCTCTGGCGTCTTGACGCCGAAACCGACCGCGACGGGAAGCTCGGTATGCTGCTTGATGCGGGCGACCGCCGCACCGACCGCGTCATAGTTCGCGATCGCGCCGCCGGTCACGCCGGTCATCGAGACATAGTAGACGAAGCCCGAGGTGTTCTGCAGCACGCGCGGCAGGCGCTTGTCGTCGGTGGTCGGCGTCGCCAGACGGATGAAGCTGACGCCCGCGGCGAGCGCCGGCAGGCAGAGCTCCGCGTCCTCTTCCGGCGGCAGGTCGACGACGATCAGCCCGTCGATGCCGGCGGCGCGGGCATCCCCAAGGAAGGCGTCGACGCCATAGGCCCAGATCGGGTTGTAATAGCCCATCAGCACGATCGGCGTGTCGTGGCCGGCCTTGCGGAAGGCGGTGACCATGGCGAGCGTCTTGCGCAGCGTCTGCCCGGCCTTGAGCGCGCGCTGGCCCGCGAGCTGGACCGGTACCCCGTCCGCCATCGGATCGGTGAAGGGCACGCCGAGCTCGATGATGTCGGCACCGGCCGCCGGCAAGGCGTTCAGGATCGCGCTGCCGGTGTCGAAATCGGGGTCGCCGGCGGTGACGTAGGTCACCAGCGCGGCGCGGCCCGCCGCGGCGCAGGCGGCAAAGCGGGCTTGGATGCGGGCTTGTCCAGTCTCGGTCATGCCGGAGCGGTTAGCATGGCCGCGCTCGGCTGGCGAGAGGGGCCGGTTCAGGCCGTGGCGGCGAGGGCGGCGCGGTAGCTGCCGAAATACTTCATGCCGGTGTCGCACATCACGCTGACCACGGTTGCTCCCGGTCCGAGATGCTCGGCCAGCCGCAAGGCGGCGATGACATTGGCGCTGGTCGAGAGTCCGGCGAACAGGCCTTCCTCGCGCGCCAGCCGGAGCGCCATCGCCCGCGCTTCCTCGGTCGAGACCCGCTCGATCGCATCGGCGGCATCGTCCTGCCAGAGCGGCACGACGAAGCCGGCGCCGATGCCGTCGATCTTGTGCGCGCCGGGCGCGCCGCCTGACAGCACCGGCGATTCCGCCGGCTCGACCGCGGCGATGCGGATGCTGTCCTTGCGGTCCCGCAGGCCGGCGGCGATGCCGGCCAGCGAAGCGGCGGTGCCGACGCTCTGGACGAAGCCATCGATCTGCCCGCCCGTCTGTTCCCAGATCTCCGCCGCCATCGTCTCATAGGCGGAAAGCTGGTCGCGGTTCTTCATCTGGTCGGTCCAGAAGGCGCCGGTCTCCCTGGCGATCACGCCGGCCGTCGCGATCATGTCGCGGGTCAGTTTCTCCGTCATCCTGCCGCTCTCGCTCGGGATGACCGTCATCTTCGCGCCGAGGATCGCCATATGGTCCAGCTTCTCGCGGGCGAAAGCGTCGGAGGTGACGATGTGGAGCGGGTGGCGCTTGACTGCGCAGACCAGCGCCAGCGAGACCCCGGTGCTGCCGCCGGTATACTCGACCACGGCCCCGCCGGGCTTCAGGCGCCCGTCAGCCTCGGCCGCCTCGATCATGGCGAGCGCCATCCGATCCTTCATGCTGCCGGTCGGGTTCTCGCTTTCGAGCTTGAGCAGGATGCGGGCGCCGTTGGTCGGCACGACATGGCGCAGCGGGACGAGTGAGGTCCTGCCGATGCTGTCGAGAACGGTTTGTTCGGTCATGCCGCGGTCCTTCCAGGTGAGAGGCTTTTCCACCTTCTCGCCTGAAAACCCGATCCGGTCAGGTCCGGAATCCGGACCGTGTTCAGGCGAACTTGGCGCCGCGCTCGGCCAGCAGCGCTCGCAGCACCGAGCGATGGCAATGGGCCTCGTTCTCGCAATAGCAGCCGACCGAGAAGTCGCTCGCATGCGACAGCGTCGCCAGCAGGTCGAGCGCATGACGCGGCACCGGCTCCGCCATCTCGGCCTTGAAGGCGCGGGTGAAGCCGGCCCAGTCCTTCTCGCTCTCGGCGGCCTTGGCCTGCGCCATCAATTCAGGGGTCGGCGACAGCACCGGGAACCAGACATCGAACCAGTTCTCGCTGGCATAGCGTTCCTTCGGCACGCCGCGCGGCACCCGCCGGACCGTGCCGATCCGCGTGCCCTCGTCAGGGTCGCGCTCTGTGCCGAGGCGGACGACGCGGACGCTCATGCGCTTGCCCTTTCATCGCGATGGGCCGGCGCGACGCCGGCGAAGAGATAGAGCTCGAACCAGCCGGGAAAGGCCCGGATCAGCTCACGCGGCCCGGAGAGCGACAGGCCGAGCCGGCCGCTTCCGGCGAAGCTGACATCGCCGCGCCACCAGGCGACCAGTGCCGAGAGCGGGCCGCGCAGGGTGAGCGCTTCCGGAAAGCCCGGGTTCTGGCTGCAAAACGAAGCTTCCGTGCGCTTGAGGAGCAGGAAACGAACGGGGTAGCCGACGATCTCGAAGCGAATGACGAGCGGTTCGTCCGGCAGCGCCGCGAAGCGCACGCGCCGCTGCATGTCGACCAGCAGCGGCTCGAGGTCGAGGTCTTCCTGCTCGGCATGGCGCAGCAGCCAGCGTTGGCCCCAGACGCCCATCGCCTTGACCAGTTCGGCGAGTTCCTGCCCCGCTTCGGTCAGCGCGTATTCCGGGCCGGCCGTCCCCTCGCTGCGGTGGAGGGCGCCGGCCTGGACCAGCACCTGCAGCCGCTCCGACAGCATCGTCTTGGAGATGCGGGGGATGCCGCGGCGGATGTCGTTAAAGCGGCCGCTGCCGCAGAGGATTTCGCGCACGATCAGGAGCGTCCAGCGTCCGCCGAGCGTCTCATGGGCGCGCGCCATCGCGCAGAACTGGCCGTAGCTGGTCATGGCGCCAGCCTAGCACGACGCAGCGGCAAAAGCGGTCCGAAATCCGGACCGCAAGATCGCTTCGAGCCGAGGCGTTACGCCACCAGGCTCTTCGGCAGCATGCAGTGAATGCCCTTTGAGCCGTTGACCGTCTGGGTCACCCTGAGGTCGGCGGCGAGGCTGCAGAGCATATAGGCCTCGTCCCGCGTCAGCTTCGTCCTGGAGGTGATCAGGTCGATCATCTCGCGCAGCGCGTTCTGCGCACAGACGTCGAGGTCGGGGTCGATGCCCATGGTGATGTGGTGGCTCTTCGTCTCCGCCCGCGGCATGGCGAAGGAGAGGTCCTCGCGCAGATGGAATTCGAAGGTGCCTTCCAGCGCCGTCTCGATCGCGGTGATGCAGACCTCGCCATCGCCCTGCGCGCCATGGCCGTCGCCGCAGGAGAACAGCGCGCCCTCGACGAAGACAGGCAGATAGAGCGTCGCGCCGGCGCCGAGTTCCTTGTTGTCGATATTGCCGCCGAAGGCGCGCGGGATCAGCGAGGTCACCCGGCCCCAATGCGCCGGCGGTGCGGTGCCCATCACCCCGAAGAACGGCGCCAGCGGCAGCTCCATGCCCCAGGGCAGGTTGGCGACGTTGCGCTCGCGGTCGAGATGGATGTAGCGGAAGGCGTGATAGTCGAACTCGTCCGGCAGTGTGCCGCCGAGCGGGCGGAACATGGTGTAGCCGAAATCGGTGCGCGGCCTGACGCTCCGGATCTGCACCTCCAGCACCTGGCCGGGCCTGGCGCCCTTCACCGCGATCGGACCGGTGAGGATATGGCCGGGCACCATGCGCTCGGCTTTCTCATGGATCTCGTGGATTTCCGGCGGGATCGTCGCATTGCCCTCGGGCAGATGCGCAGCGCCGCCGGTGACGGTGCGGATGGTGACGCTGTCGCCGCTCTCGATCTCCAGCACCGGCTTCAGCCCGGCGTCGAAATAGCCCCAATGGCAGGTGGCAAGGGAAGCTTCGAGCTGGTGATGCGCCATGGTCTGGTCTCGTTCGTCGGTCAGGGCGGAGATGAGAGGTCGGAGCCGGGGCGGCCGCGGGCGTTGCGGCGCATGGTGTAGAGCGTCGCGCCGATGACGATGGCGGCGCCGATGAGCGTCGTCAGTGACGGCACTGCCGAGAAGAAGACGAAACCGGTGAAACCGGCCAGGATCAGGCGGCTGAAATCGAGCGGCGCGAGGGCAGCGGCCTCGCCGACCTGATAGGCCTTGGTGATCAGCCATTGCCCGGCCGTGCCGAACAGGCTGAGCAGCAGCAGCCAGAACCATTGTTCTGATGTCGGCCAGACCCAGAGAGCCCAGGCCGGCCAGGCGAGCACGACCATCAGGACGAGGCCCTGATAGATCAGGATCGTCTCGGTGCGCTCGCTGGTGCCGAGGATGCGCACGCTGATGGTGATGCCGGCGCCGAACAGCGCGCCGCCGAGCGACATCAGCGCCCAGACGTTCAAGCCCTCGCTGGAGGGATTGAGCATGATCAGCACGCCGACGAAGCCGAGGATGGTCGCGACCCAGCGCGCCGCATCGACGCGTTCCTTCAGGATCAGCACGGCGGCGACGGTGACGAACAGCACCTGGCTGAAGCTGATCGCCGTCGCCTGGGCGAGCGGGATGTAGAGCAGGGCGCTGAAGCCGCACAGCATCGAGGCCAGCGTGATCAGGCCGCGGAAGATCTGCAGGCCCGGCCGGTCCGTCTTCAGGGCGAGCGGCAGGCTGCGGCCGGCGATGACAAGGACCACCGTGCTCATGATGATCTGGCGGATCATCAGCGTCTCGATCAGCGGGATCGCCGTGCCCAGATGCTTGAAGGCGCCGACCATCACCGCGTAGACCAGCAGCGCGGTGATCATGTAGACCGTGCCGCGCAGGTTCGGGCTCGCCCGGCGCCACCACAGGCGGCTGCGATTGCGGCGCGCAGCGAGCCAACCCTCGCGGGACGGGGTGGAGAGGACCGGCGGCAGCGGCCGTTCAGGCGGGCGCGATTCCGGAGGTTCCGGTGGACTGCCGTCCTCGTCTGTGGCGGCGGGCAGCGCCTCGGCCAAGCCGATGGCCTCGCTGCCGCGACCCGTCGCTTCCGAAAGGCGGTCTTCGCTCATGGCTGCCCCGAGCCGGGCGGAAGACGCCGACGGCCTATCAGATATCTGCAGGACCGCAACTGTCGTCGATTTTTCGACCGTTCGTCAGTGGCTTGCGAGCATGGCGGGGTTGCCTGACGAGTTTGCCGCCACGCTCCTTCGCTCCGCCGCGAGGGCAAGGGCGACATGCCGACAAGGCCCTGTCATCGCCATGCGGATGGCGTATAGCAGCGCCGTAGCTTTGCCGTTGGCATGCGTCCGGGGAGGTGATCGGGGCAATGCGGGATCTGCTGAGGGATGCGATTGACGGCATCAGCGAATTGTCGCCGCGACGCTTTCCCTGGCGCCGTTTCCTGTTTGCATTGGCGCTCGGCACCGTCGGCGGCTGGCTCTTCGCGCATTACCGCCTGCCATTGCCCTGGATGCTCGGCTCGATGGTGTTCTGCACGATTGCCGCCATCGCCCGCGCACCGGTGGCCGCGCCACCGGTGATCCGCCCGCCCATGTCGGCTGTGATCGGGGTGATGCTCGGTTCTGGCTTCAAGCCGGAGATCATCGCGCAGATGCCGAACTGGCTGCCGACGATCGGTGGCCTGGTGCTGTTCATGATCGCCTGCGGGCTGTGCTGCGTCACCTATTTCCGCCGCGTCGCCGGCTATGATCCGGTGACCGCCTTCTTCTCCGGCATGCCCGGCGGCCTCGTCGAGATGGTGATCACCGGCGAGGAGAAGGGCGGCGATGCCCGCACCATCGCGCTGATCCATTCCGCCCGCATCCTCTTGGTGGTGATGACGCTGCCTTTCATCGTGCAATGGCTCGAAGGCGTCTCGCTCGGCATCAACCGCAATACCGGTCCCTCCATGTTCCAGACCACGGCGCTGGCCTGGTTCTGGCTGGTCGCCAGCGCGATCGCCGGCGTGATGCTCGCCCATGCGCTGCGCATGCCGGCCAAGCAATTGCTCGGGCCGATGCTGGTCTCGGCCATCGTGCACCTCGTCGGTTTCAGCGATTCCGTGCCCCCCTACGAGATCGTCAACGTCGCCCAGCTCATCCTCGGCGTCACCATCGGCTGCCGCTTCGTCGGCACGCCGCCGCAGGCGATCCTGCGCATCCTCATGATCTCCGTCGGCTCGACGGTGATCCTGGTGGCGCTGACGCTGGTCTTCGCCTTCGTGGTCGCGCATGTCTCCAGCTACAAGCCGGTGCCGCTGATCCTGGCCTATTCGCCGGGGGGACTCGCCGAGATGAGCCTGATCGCGCTGGCGCTGCACACCGAGGTCGCCTTCGTCGCGGCGCACCACATCATCCGGGTCTTCCTGGTGATGATCGGCGCCGGCCCGCTCTTCGGCTCCATCGTCGGGAAGAAGCCCTAACCCTCAGGCGCCGCGTCCTGCCAGCTTCTGGCGCAGCACGCGCAGGAGGAAGGCGGGATTGCCGACGACATAGCGCCGCCAGAGTCGGCGCGGCTCGAGCCAGAGGCGGTAGGTCCACTCGATCCTGAGGGCTCGGAAGGTTTCCGGCGCCCGCGCCACCTCGCCGGCGAGGAAGTCGAACAGCGCGCCGATGCCGGCCGCGACTGCGCAATGGCGGGCATCGATATGGTCGGCGATCCACTGCTCCTGCCGCGGATTGCCGAAGGCGACCAGCAGGAGATCGGGCCGCTCATGTGCGAGCCGCGCCAGTAGGGCGGCTTCTTCGTCCTGTCCGAAATAGCCATGGCTCAGCACCGAGAAGCGATGCTGCGGATGGTCGGCCCGCAGCCGCGCCGCGGCGCGCTCGGCGATGCCCGGCCGACCGCCGAGCAGCATCACGCGCAGCGGACGCTTGCGGGCGGAAAGGATGGCCGGCGTGAAGTCGGTGCCGTTGAGATTGGCGGGGAAGGGTGTGCCGTAGAGCAGGCGCGAGGCGATGTCGACGCCGATCCCGTCGGGCAGGATCAGGAAGTCGGCGAGCCGCGTGCGCAAGGCCGCATCGCGCGCGGCGATGTTGACGAGATTGGCGTTGCAATAGGCCAGGTGCAGATGGCGGCCGCCGTCGAAGGCGTGCTCGATCAGCGCGAGCGCCTCGTCGCGCGTCATGGCCGCGACGGGGACGCTGGCGATGTCGCGGCGCGGCGGTTCGGGCGGGACGCCGAGGGCAGCCGGTCGCTGCGAGGGTTTGAAGAGAACGACGTTCATCTCGATCGCTGCTGGCGCACGCATCGCCATGCTGACGGCGTAGGGCTTTGTCTTCGTTGCGTTCCCGGCCGGGGTCAAGCGGAACCCCACCATAGGATGAATGCGGCCTTTCCCTGATCGCATAGCCGATCTCGGCGCCTCGGTGACCTCTTGCCCAGCCGGTTGTCCCGTTATGGCACGCTCTGCGATCGCGGCCTGGTCGAAGGGAGATGAAGCGGGTCGATTTCCGCTTGTTTTCGCTGATTTCGCCGCCGTGCCGCTGCGGCATCGCCCTTGCCACTTCGACCGACGAGGCGGCCTCCGGCGCATCTCCTGTGCCGAATCCGGACTGCCTGCGACCGAGTGAGCGCGGCATGATGAGCGTCAACGACCTGGACTATGAAGTCGCAACAGCGGCAGACCAGCGCGCCAATGCGCTGCGCCACTGGATCGGGCTGATCACGGCGGCGGTCGATGCGGTGACCGTGGCGACCGTGGTCGCCGGCACCTCGATCGCCTATCACTTCGTCGCCTACCGCCATCTCGGCAACGACAAGGTCACGGTCGAGCTCGCCTCGATGATCGCCGCGATCTTCGTCTTCACCAATCTGATGCGCGGCCGCTACCGCCTCGAGAATTACCTCTCGACCAAGGGCCAGATCGCTTCGGTGTTCGGAGTCTGGAATCTGACGATGGTCGCCTTCGTCGCCATCGTCTTCATGGCCAAGATCAACGACCAGTACTCGCGTGCGGTCGTGCTCGCCACCTATGTCGCCGGCGCCCCGCTGATCGCGCTCGCCCGCTCGGCGATCGTGCGCACCATCTCGATGGCTTCGAAGACCGGCCGGATCACCTCCGAGCGGGTCTTCCTGATCGGCCGCGAGAGCGAAGTGATGTCGTTCGTCTCCCGTCACCAGCCCTGGAACATCGGCTTCTCGATCGTCGACGTCGCCTTCCTGCGCAGCAACGATCCGCGCCGCATCAACGATCCGCAGGCGGCGCTCGCCGCCGACCTCGTCACCGCCTCGGCTCGTGCTCGCGACCTCAAGCCGGACGCCGTCTTCATCGCCTTGCCCTGGTCGGACCAGGAGACGATCGACGCCTGCATCGACGCCTTCATGAACCTGCCGGTCGCGATCCACCTGACGCCGGAGCGCGTCATGGACCGCTTCGACAATCCCCATATCGTGCGGATCGGCTCGCTCGCCTCGCTCAGGCTGACGCGTCCGGCGCTCTCCTTCGCCCAGATCCTGTTCAAGCGCGTCTTCGACGTCCTCGCCGCCAGCACGATCCTGATCGCCAGCCTGCCGGTGCTGCTGCTGGTCGCGCTCGCGATCAAGCTGGATTCGAAGGGACCAGTGCTGTTCCTGCAGCGTCGCTACGGCTTCAACCAGGAGCCGTTCCGGATTTTCAAGTTCCGCACGATGACGACAACGGATGACGGCGAGGTGGTCAAGCAGGCGACGCGCAACGATCCGCGCATCACCAGGATCGGCGGCTTCCTGCGGCGCTACAATCTCGACGAATTGCCGCAGCTGCTCAATGTCATCGCCGGGCAGATGTCGCTGGTCGGCCCGCGCCCGCATGCGCTCGCCCATGACCGCGAGTTCCAGCGCAAGATCGCGCTCTATGCGAGGCGCCACAACGTCAAGCCGGGGATCACCGGCTGGGCCCAGGTCAATGGCCTGCGCGGCGAAACCGACACCGACGACAAGATGGCCCGCCGCATCGCCTATGATCACTGGTACATCGACAACTGGTCGTTCTGGCTCGATATCGGCATCCTCTTGCGCACCGTCTTCAGCCCGAGCGCCTTCCGGAACGCCCGTTAAGCTGACGCAACCCTCCCCTCAGGCCATCGCGGCTTTGCGTTGGCCGGCTTTGCGCTAGAGTTCGCAAGCAAGATCCAGGGAGGAATACCGTTTCAATGAACCAAATCGATTTAAAGGGCCGGGTCGCGATCATCACCGGCGGGGCGCAGGGGATCGGTCGCGCTGTCGCCGAACGTCTCGCCGCCAGCGGCGCCAAGGTTGCGATCTGGGACCTCGACGGCAAGCTCGCCAACGAGGCGGCCGCTGCGATCGGACCGGCCGCGAGCGGGCTTGCGATCGATGTGACCGATGCCAAGGCGGTGAATGCCGCCGCCGCCGAGCTGGAGCAGCGCCATGGCAGCGTCGATATCCTCGTCACCAGCGCCGGCATCGCCGGGCCCAATCTGAAGACCTGGGAATACCCGCTCGACGAATGGGCCAAGATCATGCGCCTCAATGTCGACGGCACCCTGCATTGCTGCCAGGCGGTGATCCCCGGCATGATCAAGCGCAATTACGGCCGGCTCGTGCTGGTCGCCTCGATCGCCGGCAAGGAGGGCAATCCCAACGCCTCGGCCTATTCGGCCTCGAAGGCGGCGGTGATCGCCCTGACCAAGTCGCTCGGCAAGGAGCTGGCGCAGCAGGACATCGCGGTGAACTGCATCACCCCGGCCGCCGCCCGCACCCGCATCTTCGACCAGATGAGCGACGAGCATATCGGCTACATGCTGGCCAAGATCCCGCGCGGGCGCTTCCTGCTGCCGGAAGAGGTTGCCGCGATGGTCGCTTTCCTCGCCTCGGCTGAAAACAGCTTCACCACCGGTTCGGTCTTCGACCTGTCCGGCGGGCGGGCGACCTACTGACACGCAAATCGATCCCACCGCGCTAAAGCGGGCTGGCCACGTCCACGGCCGGCCCGCTAGGTTGATCCCATGACCACGACCCTGCCTTCTCCCGCCGTCCTCGGCGCCCGCGCCTTCGCCACCCTCGCCGGCATCAACCGCTTCAGCGACGAAACGGGCAAGATCACCCGGCTCTATCTCTCGCCCTCGCACCGGCAGGCGGCGGAATACGTCAAGGGCGCGATGGAGGTCGCGGGACTGACCGCCTTCATCGACGCCGCCGGCTCGGTGCAGGGACGGCGCGAAGGCGCGAGCCTCGGCCTGCCGGCGGTGCTGATCGGCTCCCACATCGACACGGTTCGCGATGGCGGGCGCTTCGACGGCAATCTTGGCGTCGTCGCCGGCATCCTGGCGGCGCAGGCGATCCGCGATGCCGGCATCACCTTGCCCTTCGCGCTTGAGGTCATCGCTTTCGGCGACGAGGAGACGGTGCGCTTCCCGACCTCGCTTTCGACCTCCTCGGCGCTGGTCGGTCATTACGATCCGGCCTGGCTCGAGTCGCGCGATGCGGACGGCGTCGTATTGCGCGACGCGCTCGTCGCTTTCGGCGGCGACCCGGCGGGGATCGCGGCGCTCGCCCGCAAGCCGGGCTCGGTCAAGGCCTATCTCGAAGTCCATATCGAGCAGGGCCCGGTGCTGGAGGTCGAGGGCGAGGCCGTCGGCATCGTCACCGCAATCAACGCCCAGAGCCGCGCCGCCGTGCGTGTCAGCGGCGAGGCCGGCCATGCCGGCACCGTGCCGATGAAATTTCGCAGGGATGCTCTCACCGCCGCCGCCGAGATGGCGCTGGCTCTGGAGGAGATCGCAGGCAGCCATGACCAGGCGGTCGGCACGGTCGGCGTCTTCCGGCCCGATCCGGGCGCGACCAATGTCGTGCCCGGCGCGGTCGACTTCACCATCGACTATCGCGCGCCCATCGGTGCGACCGTCGCCAGCATGGAGCGGCAGATCCAGCAGCGCTTCGGCGAGATCGCGGCCCGGCGTGGCGTCGGCCTGACCATCACACCCTATTCGCGCGAGGATGCGACGCCGATGGCGGCCGAGTTGCAGGAAGCGCTCGCCACCGGCATCGCCCGCACAGGCTCGAACCTTTCGGCCCGTCGCCTGCCGTCCGGCGCCGGGCACGACGCCATGGCGATGGCGCGGCTCTGTCCCTCAGCCATGCTATTCGTGCGCTGCGAGAAGGGCATCAGCCACTCGCCGCTGGAGAACATGACCGAGCTGGACGCCGGCATCGCCATCCGCGTCATGATCGAGACGATCTTGGAACTGGCGCGGCGCGAGGGCTGACAGGGCGTCATTCTCGGACGAAGCGAAGCGCAGACCCGAGAATCTCAGGACCAGTTCGCACTGGCTTACGAGATGCTCGGGTCAAGCCCGAGCATGACGGCGCATTCCTTCCGGCCGCGCTGCAGGCTTGCGGAAGAGGTGCAGGGCCGCGAGCGCGAGCCCGACGGCTGCGACCCAATGGCCGGGCCGCAGCGCCGTCCAGTCTTGGTAGACGACGATGTCGGCATTGGCCTGGAAGATCAGCCAGGCCGAGGCACCAGTGGCAAAGGCATACCAGGCCGTCTCGGCCAGCGCGGTGGCGAGGCCGGTCGCCAGCGCGGTCAGCGCGAGCGAGGTAAAGCTCAGCGGAATCTTGAGCCGGTTGAGCCCGCGATAGGCCATCAGCAGCGCAAACAGCCCGGTCAGCAGCACCGGCTGGGTGACGTCGATCTTTGACTGCAGCGCGAAATGGAACAGGCCGAGGCAGGCGATCAGGTAGACGATGTTGTGCAGGCGCTGCCAGCGGCCGGAACCCAGCCGGCGGATCATGCCGTCGGTCGAGGTGATGCCGAGCACGACCAGGCCGATCAGCGCGGTGATGCCGACGACGAGATAGAAGCGCTTGACGATCTCGGAGAGGATCAGCCCCCAATCGAAGGCGAGGTCGATGCAGTAAAGCGCGAGATGGCCGAGCGCATACGCCATGGCCGAGAGGCCGAGCATGCGGCGGATGCCGATCAGCTTGTTCCAGTCGAGGATGCGGCGCAGCGGCGTGACCGCGAGGGTGATGACGAGAATGCGCAGGGCCCAGGTGCCGGTGTCGTGCACGGCCTGCGTCCAGGGCTTGGAGCCGAGCTGATGCGCCCAGGCCTGCCAGACCAGAATCAGCGCCGGAACGAGCACCAGCGCAAAGCAGGCGGCGCGCAAGGCGGAGAAGCGCCCCTGCCGATCGTTCCACGGCCAGTAGCTAGCTGTCGCTGCGAAAGCCATTCATCACCTTGACTGTCGATCCCGAAGCATTTTCGCGTTCCTGCGGATCGCGAAAATGCTCTGGCTCCTGGCTGGTCGCATTTTCTTTACGCGAACCGGTATCCACTTCACGCGAAAATGCTCCACCGCGAATACGCCAGAATCGGTGTGAAAGTTACGCCCGCTCGCGCACAAGGACGTGAGCCGCGCGATCCCATCGCCGCGAACTGGAATGGAGAAGCCTGTCGTGCCTGAGAATCGCAAGGTCGTGTTCGATGTCGGCAATGTCCTGCTGCGCTGGGATCCGTTCCACCTCTACCGCAACCTGATCCCGGACGATGCCAAGCGCGACTGGTTCCTGAAGAACGTCTGCACAGCTGCCTGGAACATCGAGCAGGACCGCGGCCGGCCCTGGCCCGAGGCGGTCGCGCTGCTGGTGGCGGAGCATCCGGAATGGGAGGCCGAGATCCGCGCCTATGACGAGCGTTGGCACGAGACGGTGCCCTCGACGATCGAGGACAGCGTCGCGACCCTGGCGGAGCTGAAGGCGAAGGGCGAAGCGGTTTATGCCATCACCAATTTCTCGCGCGAGAAATGGGCGGAGTGCCTGATCCGCTTTCCCTTTCTGCAGAGCTTCGACGGTGTGATCGTCTCGGCGCATGAGCGGCTGCTCAAGCCCGATCCGGCGATCTACAATGTGCTGCTGGAGCGCTACGGGCTGAGCGCCGGCGAGTGCATCTTCGTCGACGACAGCGCCAAAAATATCGACGCCGCCCGCTCGGTCGGCATGCAGGCCGTGCATTTCGTCGAGCCGATCGACCTCAAGGCTGAGCTCCGCGGGCTCGGCGCCAATCTCTGAATTGCGCTGACCACCCTGTGCGGCCCAGGCCTGCGCGGGGTGGACGGAGTGCCTACCAGTAGCGGCGGCGGTAGTAGTAGCGGCGATGCGGCCGCCAGCGTCGGCGATAATAATAGCGTCGCCGATAATGGCGATGGCGCCAATACCGCCTGCGCCAATGCCGCCGGCGGTGGCGGTGATAATGATATCGGGCGTAGTCGGTCTCGGTCTTGTCGAGCGCTTCCGGATCGACTTGGGGCGTTTCGTCGGGCCGGTGAGGCTCTACCGCCGGTTTCGGCTGCGGCGCTGCGAGCGCGGCCGTGCCGAGGCTGGCGGCGGCGGCCAAGCCGCCGATCAGGCTTGCGAGGAAAGAGCGTCTGTCCACGATGCAGTCCTCCCTTCGGTTGAAGGCTTTGGATCAACACCGTGGCTGAAGGGATGGTTCCCTGAACCGCAGACGAGGCGGCTGAGCGAGGTCGCTCAGTCGTCCATCTTCAGCGCGGCGATGAAGGCTTCCTGCGGAATCTCGACGCGGCCGAACTGCCGCATCTTCTTCTTGCCTTCCTTCTGCTTGTCCAGGAGCTTGCGCTTGCGCGAGGCGTCGCCGCCATAGCACTTGGCGGTCACGTCCTTGCGCAGCGCCCGGATGGTCTCGCGGGCGATGATCTTGCCCCCGATGGCGGCCTGGACGGGAATCTGGAACATATGCGGCGGGATCAGCTCCTTGAGCTTCTCGCACATCGCCCGGCCGCGGGCGTCGGCGCGCGAGCGGTGGACCAGCATGGAGAGCGCATCGACCGGCTCGGCATTGACCAGGATCGACATGCGCACGAGGTCGCCCTCGCGATAGTCGGTGATGTTGTAGTCGAAGGAGGCATAGCCCTTCGATATCGACTTCAGCCGGTCGTAGAAGTCGAACACCACCTCGTTCAGCGGCAGGTCGTAGACGACCTTGGCGCGCGAGCCGACATAGTTGAGGTCGATCTGCAGGCCGCGCCGGTCCTGGCAGAGCTTCAGCACCGAGCCGAGATACTCGTCCGGAGTGAAGATCGTGGCGCGGATCCACGGCTCCTCGATGAACTCGATCTTCATCACGTCCGGCATGTCGGCCGGGTTGTGAAGCTCCAGCGTCGAGCCGTCGCGCAGCTTGAGATGATAGACGACCGAGGGCGCGGTCGAGATCAGGTTGAGGTTGAACTCGCGCTCCAGCCGCTCCTGGATGATCTCCAGATGGAGCAGCCCGAGGAAACCGCAGCGGAAGCCGAAGCCGAGCGCCGCCGAGGTCTCCATTTCATAGGAGAACGAGGCATCGTTCAGGCGCAGCCGCGACATGGCGCTGCGCAGCACCTCGAAATCGGCGGCGTCGACCGGGAAGATGCCGCAGAACACCACCGGCTGCACCGGCTTGAAGCCCGGCAGCGGCTCGGCGATCGGCTTGCGGTCGTCGGTAATGGTGTCGCCGACGGCGGTGTCGGCGACTTCCTTGATCGAGGCGGTGAAGAAGCCGACCTCGCCGGGACCGAGCTCCTTCACTTCGAGCATCTTCGGCTTGAACACGCCAACGCGGTCGACGCCGTAGCTGGCGTTGGCGCGCATCATCCGGATGGTCATGCCCTTCTTCAGCACGCCGTCGATGACGCGCACCAGCACGACGACGCCGAGATAAGCGTCATACCAGGAGTCGACCAGCAGGCATTTCAGCGGGGCTTCGGCATCGCCCTTCGGCGCCGGCAGCTTCTGGACGATCGCTTCGAGCACGCCCTCGATGTTGAGGCCGGTCTTGGCCGAGATCGGCACGGCCTCGGAGGCGTCGAGGCCGATCACGTCCTCGATCTGCTGCTTGATCCGCTCCGGCTCGGCGGCCGGCAGGTCGATCTTGTTGAGGACGGTGACGATCTCGTGCCCGGCGTCGAGCGCCTGGTAGACATTGGCGAGCGTCTGCGCCTCGACGCCTTGCGAGGCGTCGACGACCAGCAGCGAGCCTTCGCAGGCGGCCAGCGAGCGCGAGACCTCATAGGCGAAGTCGACGTGCCCGGGCGTGTCCATCAGGTTGAGGATGTAGGTCTTGCCGTCCTCGGCCTGGTAGTCCAGCCGGACGGTCTGCGCCTTGATGGTGATGCCGCGCTCCTTCTCGATGTCCATCGAGTCGAGGATCTGCTCGCTCATGTCGCGCGCGGCGACCGTGCCGGTCTGCTGGATCAGCCGGTCGGCGAGGGTCGACTTGCCGTGGTCGATATGGGCCACGATCGAGAAGTTGCGGATATTGTCGAAGCTGCGGGTGCTCATGCGCGCGCCATAGCAGTGCGCGCGGGTTGCGCCAAGGGTCGCGCCACCGGTTTGCGGCGATCGCCGGCCGTTTCACTCCGCCGCGAGCAGCCTTTCCTTGGCCCAGTTCAGCGCCCGATAGTCGAAACCAGCCTCCAGCGTCGGCTTCACCACCGAGAAATAGGGCGAGATGTCGAAGTCGCGCGGCATGTAGAGCGAGTGATGCCGGATGTGCAGGATTTCCCGGATGGTCTCCTCGCCCATCGCCTGCGCGTATTCGACCGTCGGCAGAACGGGATAGCGCGCCGCCTCGAAGGCCTGGGCGATCAGGGTCGAGCAGATTGCCCGCGTCGGATCGCCGGAGCCGAGCGCGATCATCCGCCGGCGCAGGCTGGCGGGAGCCCACGGCACCGGAATTAGCCAGCGCGCCAGGTCGAGGATGTTCTTCAGGTCGTATTGGGTGCCGAGCCGTTCCAGCACATAGTCGACGGCGGTCTGGCGACCTTCGCGGTCGAGCGCTTGTGGCCGGCAGATCCGGGTGCCGAAGGCGCCGTATTTCGACAAAGGCGAGAGCACGCAGCCGACATCCATCTCGACCTCGGCCAGCACCAGCGGCTCGCCCTCCGGGCTGACCTTGCCGGTATCGCCGACATAGAGGGCGGCATGCGACCAGGTCGACTGCGTCAGGTACTTGATCGCGGCCGAGACCTTCATGCGGCCTTCGACCAGGAGCACGTCGCCGGGGCGCAGCGCAGCTTCCAGCCGGGCCATGGCCTTGCGATCGACAGGATCGCTCTGGGCCTTGCTGCGCGTGATGAAGCGGACCACCGAGCGACCGATGAATTCCAGCCCCCTGTTCATCGACGCCTCCCGTCGCGCCGGCGCCGTCTCCGGCGTCTCCCACTTTCCGAGTAGAACGCGAGCCCGTGACTTTTTCGGAAATCACCTGCTGGATTTGCGCCGGCGAGACGAGGATTCGCCGAACGTCGTAAAATCCGGGTTGACGGCGGGCTGCGGTGATCTTGCTTTGGTATAATCCATTATGTTGGAATTAATCTTGCATAATGGATTGCGCCGCTGATTGGCGGCGCGAGGAGACGGATCATGACGGCGCCAGACACGACGACCATCGAACAGCTCGACGGCGATGGAGCGCTGGCGGCCGTGCCGGCTCTGGCGGAGGTACTGCGCGATTCCGTGGCGAACGGCGCCTCGGTCGGCTTCATGGACTGGAACACATCCGCCGATTTCGAGAGCTTCTGGCGCGGCATCGCGGCCGAGGTCGCCGCCGGCCGCATCCTGCTCTTCGCTGCGCGCGACGGCGGCGGCATCGTCGGCACAGCGCAGCTCCATCCCGTCGGGAAGCCGAACCAGCCGCACCGCGCCGAGATCGCCAAGGTGCTGGTGCATTCGCGCGCCCGCCGCCGTGGCATCGGCGAGGCCCTGATGCGGGCGGCCGAGGCGGGCGCGCTGGCGCTCGGGCGCGACCTCCTGGTGCTCGACACCGACGAGGCCGGCGCGGCGCGCCGCCTCTACACCCGGCTGGGCTGGAGGGAGGTCGGCACCATCCCGCGCTATGCGCTGATGCCGGACGGGCGAGATTGCGGCTCGACCTTCTTCTACAAGCAGCTGGGCTAACCCAGCTCGGCGCTGCGCGAGAGAGCGCCGACGATCCGGCGCAGGCCCAATAGCAGCACCTCACGCTCGTCTTCGGAGAAGTCCGCAAGAGCGCGCGCATTGACGCCCTTGGCGGCGGCGAGCGCTGATTCCTGCAATGCCCTGGCCCGCGCGGTGAGCTGGATGCGGCGGGCGCGGGCATCGGCCTGATCCGGCCGGCGCTCGATCAAGCCATCGCGCTCCATCCGGGCCAGCGTCGCCGCCATGGTCGCCTGCTCGACATCGAGCCGTCCGACCAGGTCCTTCTGCGTCAACCCTTCGTCGCGCCAGAGCTCGAGCAGCACCATGAATTGCGCCGGGGCGAGGCCGAGCGGGCGCACCGCCTCGGCGAGCTCGCGGGCGAACAGGCGGGCGACATGGTTGGCGAGATAGCCGGCGGAACTGGTCTTGAAGCTGGTCATGCAAGGCTCGATCCGACGAGATTGCGGTTGAACAGCATACTATGCAATGATATATAGCATGCTGTTCATTTCGAGGAGATGGCCATGCCTGACACTCATCTCGAAGCGATCGCGCGGAAAAGCGGCGCCTCCGCCACGGGCCTCGTCGCCCTGATCCTGGCGACCTTATTCGCCGGCGCTGCGATCTACATCCTCGTCGCCGAGCAGCCGGCGCGGCTCACACTCGCTGATGCTCCGCTGCTGCGGCACTGGCAGGAGAGCTATCCGCGCGCGGCGCGGATGCAGGCCGGGCTCGCCGTGCTGGCGAGCCTTGTCGGCGTGCTCGCCTTCTGGTGGGCGCGGAATCCGCTCTGGCTGGTCGGCGCGGCGCTGATGCTCGCCAACCTGCCGTTCACGCTGATCGTGATCGCCCCGGTGAACGACGCGCTTCTTGCGCTCGGCGCCGAGCAGGCCGGCGCGGCCAGCCGGGCACTGATCGAGCGCTGGGGGGCACTCCATACCATGCGTGCCGGACTATCGGTGCTGGCGACCGCCGCTTTCGCGCTGGCGATCGCCCGCGGCAGTTCTCACTCGGCGTTGCGGAAATAGGGCTCGACCGTGCCCTTGAGCTTGACCGTCATCGGGTTGCCGTGGCGGTCCTTGGCATTGCCGGCGGTGAGGCGCACCCAGCCCTCGCTGATGCAATATTCCTCGACATTGGTCTTCTCGACGCCCTTGAAGCGGACGCCGATATCCTTCGCCAGCAGCTCTTCGTTGTAGAAGGGGCTGTTGGGGTTGGAGGACAGGCGGTCGGGGAGGGTATCGGTCATGGTGCTGCTCGTCTGCGGAAGTGATTTGCCGGACAGGTAGCAGGCCAGGGCGCATTCGGCAAAAGCGCAAGGCGGACTGCAAATGCAGAACGGCCGGCCTGCGGGAACAGGCCGGCCGTCCTGAATGATCTGCGCCGGGTCTCAGCGCTCGGCGAAAGCCTTCTCGATGACGTAGTCGCCGGCCTCGCCGTGATTACCTTCCTCGAGGCCGCGCTCGTCGAAGATCTGCTTGAGGTCGACCAGCATCTGCGGGCTGCCGCAGAGCATGAAGCGGTCGCCGGCCGGATCGAACGGGCCCATGCCGGTATCGCTGAAGAGCTGGCCGGAGGTCAGCAGGTCGGTGATGCGGCCGCGATTGCGGAAGGGCTCGCGCGTCACGGTCGGATAATAGACGAGCTGCTCGCGGATCATCTCGCCCAGGAACTCGTCGTTCGGCAGTTCCTGCTGGATGCGCTCGCCATAGGCCAGCTCCGAGACCTGGCGGCAGCCATGCACGAGCACGACCTTCTCATAGCGCTCATAGGTCTCGGGATCGCGGATCAGTGAGAGGAACGGCGCGAGGCCCGTGCCGGTGCCGAGCAGGAACAGGCGCTTGCCGTCCTTGAGGTTGTCGAGCACCAGCGTGCCCGTCGCCTTCTTGCCGATGATGATGGGGTCGCCGACCTGCAGGTTCTGCAGGCGCGAGGTCAGCGGGCCGTCCGGCACCTTGATCGAGAAGAACTCGAGGTTCTCGTCGTAATTGGTGCTGGCGACGCTGTAGGCGCGCAGCAGCGGCTTCTCACCGACCTTGAGCCCGATCATCGTGAACTGGCCGTTCTTGAAGCGGAAGGTCGTGTCGCGGGTCGTCGTGAAGCTGAAGAGCGTATCGGTCCAGTGATGGACGGAGAGGACGCGCTCCTCGTAGAAATTGCTCATCTCGTCGATCCTTAGATAGTCTAGCGATTTAGCAGATTATCGGATGCAGGCCACCCAATATCACATTGCCGGACGTTCGGAAAGCAGGTCGATCTTGTCCGGTATTCCCTTCCAGTCGTCGGCATCGGCCGGCGGCTCGCTCTTCTGCGTGATGTTCGGCCAGAGCGGCGCCAGCCTCGCGTTCAAGGCCAGCCATTGCTCGGCGCCGTCGGCGCTGTCGGCGACGATCGCCTCGGCCGGGCATTCCGGCTCGCAGACGCCGCAGTCAATGCATTCGTCCGGGTGGATGACGAGCATGTTCTCGCCCTCGTAGAAGCAGTCGACCGGACAGACCTCGACGCAATCCATGTACTTGCAACGGATGCAGGCGCTGGTGACGGCGTAAGGCATGCGCGATCCTTGCTGCTTGACAGCCGGGTTCGAACGGGGCAGAAATTCATTCGTACACAAACAATATCTCGCATCCTACCGTGCTTGTCAATCGGGCTTGTGGCGATGAGGATGGCGGCGGATTTGGGCAACGGACGACAGGGCGGATACGATGGCTGAACAGCAGGCGACGACAGTCAGCAGCACCCACAAGCTCGTGGTGAAGAATATCGGCCTGATGCTCTCCGGCGACATCGAGCGCCCGATCCTCGAAGCCGATACACTCGTCGCCATCGGCGGCCGGATCGCCGCGGTCGGCCGCTTCAAGGATCTCGACACAGAAGGAGCCGACACCGTCATCGACGCCCACGGCACGGTGCTCTCGCCCGGCCTGATCGACAGCCATGTCCACCCGGTCGCCGGCGACTGGACGCCGCGCCAGAACCAGCTCGGCTGGATCGACTCGACCATGCATGGCGGCGTCACCACCATGATCTCGGCTGGCGAAGTCCACACCCCCGGACGGCCCAAGGACATTGTCGGCCTGAAGGCGATGGCGATCTACGCCCAGCGCGCCTTCACCGCCTTCCGCCCCGGCGGCGTCAAGGTCCATGCCGGCGCGCCGGTGATCGAGCCCGGCATGGTCGAGCAGGACTTCAAGGACCTGGCCGATGCCGGGGTGAAGCTACTCGGCGAGGTCGGCCTCGGCGGTGTCAAGGACGGGGCGCGCGCCAGGGAAATGGTGGCTTGGGCCCGCAAATACGGGATCCAGTCGACCATCCACACCGGCGGTCCCTCGATCCCCGGCTCCGGGCTGATCGGCGCCGATGTCGTGCTGGAAGCCGATACCGATGTGGTCGGGCACATCAATGGCGGCCATACCGCTTTGCCGGACAAGGAGATCCGCTGCATCTGCGAGGGCTGCAAGCGCGGCCTCGAACTGGTGCATAACGGCAATGAGCGTGCCGCGCTCTATACGCTGCGCGTCGCCCGCGAGATGGGCGATCTCAAGCGCGTCATCCTCGGCACCGACGGGCCGGCGGGCTCGGGCGTGCAGCCGCTCGGTATCATCAGAATGGTCTCGATGCTGTCCTCGCTCGGCGATGTCCCGGCCGAGGTCGCCTTCTGCTTCGCCACCGGCAACACCGCTCGGATGCGCAGCCTGGATTGCGGGCTGATCGAGGTCGGCCGCGCCGCCGATTTCGTCTTCATGGACAAGGCCCAGCATTCGGCCGGCAAGAACTTCCTCGACTCGATCCAGCTCGGCGACCTGCCCGGCATCGGCATGATCGTGATCGACGGCATCGTCCGCAGCGGCATCAGCCGCAACACCCCGCCGGCTGAGAAGATCCCGTCGGTCCGGCATTGAGTGCTATCTGGCCGTCATTCCCGGGCGAAGCGAAGCGCAGACCCGGGAATCTCATGACGAGAAGGCGCTGACCGGAACCTCCTCCGGCCTGAGATGCTCGGGTCAAGCCCGAGCATGACGGAGTGGGCCTTCCCACCAAGATCCCGCTTGCAGCCTCCTTCAATTTGTCATTATTCTCATTCGTATACGAACGATCTCGGTGGCCGTGACGATCAGGACGATCAGGCGCGCCTCGCCCCGCCTGGGCGAGCCATGAGGACGAGGAAGCGCTTCACGCTTCGCGTCAACGGCGCGAGCCATGAGATCGAGGGCGAAGCCCAGACGCCGCTGCTGTTCTTCCTGCGCAACGACCTTTGCCTCAACAGCCCGAAATTCGGCTGCGGCCTCGGCGAATGCGGTGCCTGCACCGTGCTGGTCGACGGCCAGGCGGCGCGCGCCTGCGCCTTACCGGTCAGGCTGGCTGAGGGCCGCGAGATCGTCACGCTCGAAGGGCTGGGCAGCGTCGAGGCGCCGCATCCGATCCAGCAGGCCTTCATCGACGCGCAGGCGGCGCAATGCGGCTACTGCATCTCCGGCATGGTGATGACGGCGAAGGCCTTTCTCGACGTCCAGCCCGATCCGAGCGAGGCGGAGGTGCGCGAGGCGCTGCGCCATAATCTTTGCCGCTGCGGCACCCATGTCGAGATCGTCAGGGCGGTGCTGCTCGCCGCCGAGCGCGGCCGGCAGGATGTGGCGGCACCATGAGCGACCCCCTCTCCCGCAAGACGCTGCTGAAGCGCGCCGGCATCATCGGCGTGGTCGCGCCGCGCAAGGGCGCTCCGGCCGACGCCGCGCCCGAGGACGGGCTCGACCTGCATGTCTGCCTGACGGCGGAAGGCCGCATCCTCGCCTTCAACGGCCATGTCGACCTCGGCACCGGCATCCGCACTGCGCTGGCCCAGATGGTCGCGGAAGAGCTCGATTTTCCGTTCGCCGCAGTCGAGATGGTGCTGGGCGACACCACCGAGACGCCCGATCAGGGTCCGACCATCGCCAGCGAGACGATCCAGGTCACCTCGCTGGCGATCAGGATCGCGGCGACGCAAATCCGCGCCAGGTTGATCACCCTCGCCGCCGCCGCGCTGAGCTGCGGCGAGGACGAGATCTCGCTCAGCGATGGCGTGATCTCGCGCAAGGGCGAGACCGCGCCGGCGATCGCGCTCGACACACTGCTCGCCAATGAGCGCATCCTGCTGCCGTTGGCTGAAAGCGCTGAGTTCAAGCAGGTCGACCAGCACAAGCTCGTCGGCCGCTCGGTCGCCCGCGTCGACATCCCGGCCAAGGTCACCGGCAGCTTCGCCTACGTCCACGATGTCCGCGTCGCCGGCATGCTGCATGGCCGGGTGGTGCGCCCGCCCTATGCCGGCATGGATGCCGGCGACTTCGTCGGCAAGAGTCTGATCTCGGTCGATCGCGATTCGATCGCCGATGTGCCCGGCATCCGCGCTGTGGTGGTCGAGGGCGATTTCATCGGTATTGTTGCCGAGCGCGAGGAACAGGCAGCGGAAGCCGCGTCAAAGCTCCGGACGGAATGGCGCGAGTTCACCCCGCCGGATCTCTCCGATCTCGGCCAGGCGCTGCGCACCCATCCCTCGACGCCACGCCTCCTCGCCGAGGAGGGCGATGTCGACGCTGCGTTGGAGAGCCTGGAGACGCGGCTCGACCGGACCTATGTCTGGCCCTACCACATGCACGGCTCGATCGGCCCGTCCTGCGCCGTCGCCGATGTGCGCGAGGACGGGATCACCGTCTGGACCGGCAGCCAGAATCCCTACCCACTGCAGCACGACCTTGCTCTGCTGACCGGCCTGCCGAAGGAGCGGATCGACGTCATCCGCTTCGAGGCCGCCGGCTGCTATGGCCGCAACTGTGCCGACGACGTCGTCGCCGACGCCGTGCTGCTCTCGCGCGCGGTCGGTGCCCCCGTCCGCGTCCAGCTCACCCGCGAGCAGGAACACCTCTGGGAGCCGAAGGGCGCGGCCCAGCTGATCGACATCAAGGGCGGGCTCGGACCAGGCGGATCGCTCAAGGCCTATGACTTCCACACCTGGTACCCGTCGAACGCCGCGCCGACCCTGGCGCTGCTGCTGACCGGCCGCATCCCGAACCAGCCGGCGGCGCTCCGGATGGGCGATCGCACCGCGGTGCCCTCGTATAATTACGAGACCATGCGGCTGACGGCCTATGACATGCCGCCGATCGTGCGGGCATCCTGGCTGCGCGGCGTCTCGGCCATGCCGAACGTCTTCGCCCATGAGAGCTATATCGACGAGCTGGCGCATGAGGCCGGCGTCGATCCGGTCGAATTCCGCCTGCGCCACATCAATGACGAGCGTGCTGCCGAGCTGACGCGCGCCACGGCCGAGCGGGCGAACTGGCAGCCGCATGTCGGTCCGCGCATGCAAGCCGACGGCGACGTCCTGCGCGGGCGCGGCTTCGCCCAGGCGCGCTATGTCCATGGCAGCTGGCCGGGCGTCGGCGCCGCCTGGGCCGCCTGGGTCGCCGATGTCGCGGTCAACCGGACGACCGGCGAGGTCACGGTCAATCGCGTCACCGTCGGCCAGGACACCGGCATGATGGTCAACCCCGCCGGGGTGACGCACCAGATCCACGGCAATGTCCTGCAATCGACCAGCCGGGTGCTGCGCGAGGAAGTGACGTTCTCGCAGACCACCGCCGTCGCCAGCCGCGACTGGGGTTCCTACCCGGTGCTGACCTTCCCGGAATTGCCGGCGATCGACGTCATGTTGATGGATCGCCAGCATCTGCCACCGATGGGCGCGGGCGAGTCGGCCTCCGTCCCGAGCGCGGCGGCGATCGTCAACGCCGTCTTCGATGCGACCGGCGTGCGCTTCCGCGAATTGCCGCTGACGCCGGAGCGCGTGCTCGCCGGCCTCAACGGCACGACGCTGCTCAAAGCCCCGCCGCGCGAGCCGAGCAGGCGCCTGCCCTGGTGGAGCAAGCTCGGTGCCGCCGTGGCGGGCGCCGCAACCTTCGCCGCGGTCTCGCTCGCCCTCGCACCGGCGATCGCTCCGATCGCCCGGCCGGACCCGTCGACCTGGTCGGCGGCGACGATCGAGCGCGGCCGCCAGCTCGCCGCGCTCGGCGCTTGCGCCGTCTGCCACACTGGCAAGGATGGCGTGCCCTATGCCGGTGGCTTCGCTCTGCCGACGCCGTTTGGCACAGTGATGACCACCAACATCACGCCCGATGTCGAGACCGGCATCGGCAACTGGTCCTATGCCGCCTTCGAGCGGGCGATGCGCGCCGGCCTGCATCGCGACGGCCGCCAGCTCTACCCGGCCTTCCCCTATCCAAGCTTTGCCAAGGCGAGCGAGGCCGACCTGCAGGCGCTCTATGCCTTCCTGATGTCGCAGCCGGCGGTGCGGCAGGACAATGAGCCGAGCCGGCTCACTTTCCCGTTCAACCTGCGGCCGCTCATGGCCGGCTGGAACCTGCTGTTCAACCGTGGCGGCGAGCTGAAGCTTGATCCGGCGCGCTCGGCCGAATGGAATCGTGGGCGCTATCTCGTCGACGGGCTCGGCCATTGCAGCGCCTGCCACACGCCGCGCAATGCGCTCGGGGCCGAGAAGGGCGGCAGCGCCTATCTCGCCGGCGGCGAGGCGGAAGGCTGGGAGGCGCCGGCGCTGACCAGGCTTTCGGCCGGGCCGATCCCGTGGAGCGAGGCGGAGCTCTACGCCTATCTGAAGACCGGCACCTCGCAGCAGCATGGCGCGGCCGCTGGTCCGATGGCGCCTGTGATCGCCGAGCTGAAAGAGCTGCCGGACGCCGATATCCGGGCGATGGCGACCTATCTTGCGTCCCTGAACGAACCGCTACCCGCTGCTGAAGCCGAAGTGCTCGTGGCGCGTATCGAGCAGCAGACCGCGCGGGCCGCCAATCCCGCGACCTCGCCAATCGCGCGCCTCTATGAGGGTGCCTGCGCCGCCTGCCACGAGACCGGCCGCGCCGCGCCGCTCGTCAATGCCGGGCCGGCGCTCGGCCTGTCGTCGAAGCTGCATGCGGGAACGCCGACCAACCTGTTCAATATGCTGCTCGAAGGCGGCCAGCACGGCATCGGCTCGATGCCGTCCTTCGCCACCGCGCTCGACGATCGGCAGATTGCTGATCTCGCGGCCTATCTCCGCGGGCGTTTCGCGCCCGAGAAACCGGCCTGGAGCGGCATCGAGGATGCGATCGCGAGGGCGCGCAGCGGTCACTGAGCGCTTTCGCGGCTCCAGACAGCGGAAGCCGGGCCCGCTGGTTGGCGAGCCCGGCCCGCCGTTCACGCCGTGGCATGCGGCTCGTGCCGATAGTTCCAGACCGCCCAGGCCGAGACGAACGCCGTCAGCAGGCCGAGCACCAGATGTGTCCGGAAGGCGCTGGTATTGCCGGTGAAGCCGAGCACCCAGGGCGCGGCGATCAGCCAGAGGCCGAGCGCCAGATTCACCCATTCCTCCCATTCGGCGAAGGCGGTGAGCGCCGCGATTGCGATCAGGGCAAGCACGGCGCCGACGAGCCAGGCGTTGCGGGTCGGCATGGTGTCGGCCAGGAAGCCCATCATCCAGGGCGAGATGAACAGGAGTGCGCCGAGGATCAGGTTGAGCCAGTCCTGCGGCCGTTTTCCACTCATATTCGCGGTCAACATGATCACCTCCATCGGTGAAGATCATCCAACCACGGCGCCTCGCGCACGAGGCGCTTGGTCCAGAACATTATACGCCTGTTGTCGAAGCGGCTCAAGAACTGGCCGAAAAACGATCATGGCCGGCGCGAGCCGGCCATGACGACGCCTGACAACTTGGTGCAGGCGGTGTTCGACTTCGCCGTAACTTGGCGAGCTGCGCGGCTCACTTGGCGGTGAGCAGCTCCTTGACCTGGAGCAGCACCAACTCGTTGTCGTCAGCCTTCTTCGGATCGCGCGACGACGAGAACGGCAGATTGTTGTCGTTGCCGACGACGATGATGCCGTTGGCGAGATCGACGACGTCGACGTTCTCGATGGTGAAGAACGGGAAGGGCAGCACGCCGTCGATCGCGCCCTGCTTCGCCTTCTTGTCGGGATCGGCGATCTTCATCAGGTCGATATAGCCGACCTTGCGCACGGGCTTGCCGACATTGGCGTCGGTCATCTCGATCTTGACGATGCGCTTGAACTTGGCGAGGTCGTGGAAGCAGTCCGGGCCCTTCTGGCCGGCGGCGCAGGCGCGGTCGGCGGTGCCTTCGCCGTTATCGCGCTCGATGATCAGCGCGGTCGTGGCGTCGATCATGTTGAAGTCGCCGATGGCGAGGCCCTTCTGCTCGAGCGGGAAGAACCAGGAGCGGCCGGTCCACTTCTCGTTCTGCACGTCGAACTCGAGGATGCGCAGCACTTCCTTGCCGTCGACCTCTTCATTGCCCTTTGTCTCGGCGTTCCAGAGCGGGCCTTCCAGCAGCGGATAGAGGAAGCGTCCGTCCGGCGACTGGGCCATGCCCTCATAGCCCTTGGAGCGGCGGACATTGAACTCGACCGGCAGGTTCGGCGCCGCCGGCGTGGTCACGGCGTAATGGTCGGGCGAGCGGGCCGGCTTGCCGTCGACGGTGGTCTCGAACACGGCCTCGACCTTGCCGTTGGCGTCGACGCGGATCAGGTAGGGGCCGAACTCCTCGCCGATCCAGTACTTGCCGCCGATCGGCTGGATCGACTCCGGATCGAAATCCGCGCCGGTCAGATAGCGCTTCTCGGTGCCTTCATGGACGATGCGGAACGGCACCTTCTTGTCGGGATCGTGCAGGAAGGTGGTCGACAGGCGCTCGACCGCGCCGGTGTTGAAGTCGGCCTTGAGCTTGTGGAAGAACAGCATCGCGTCCGGCGAGTTCACCTTGGCGCCGAAGCCGTTGTCGGTCAGCACCAGGAACTCGCCATTGCCCAGCGAGCGGATGCCGGAGAAGCCCTGCACCGGCTGACCGGCGAACGGGGTGGAAAGCCCGGTCGGGCGGCCGCCCGAGGTGCCCATCACCGAGCCGACCTGCTCGACGCGCTTGCCCGGCGTGACGAACTTGCCGGAGACCTTGAGATCGGCCGGCGCATCGGCTGGGGCCGGGATGATGGTGTTGGCCGGCAGCAAGGCATGGCCGACCAGCTTGGCCGGGAATTCCTTGGGCGCATCCTGCGCGCCGGCGAGCATGGTGGACGACAGAAGCAAGGCGGCGGCGAGGCGCAGACGCATGGGACACTCCGATTTAAGGAAAAGCGGGACGGTTCCCGCTTCGCGTCCGGAGTTTGCAGTCGCGCGACAGCGGCGTGACGCTTGCGTGACGGGGCTACTTGCTCTCCGCCTTGCGGATCGCTTCGTCGAGATCCTGCCATTCGTGGCAACGGCCACAGAGCTTGGCGAGCTTGTCGAGATTGGCCTTGGCCGAGGCCATGTCGCCGGTCTCGATGAACCATTCGCCCTGATATTCCAGCGCCGGCAGATAGGTCGGATCGCGCAGCAGCGCGGCGTCGTAGAACTGCTTGGACACCGGGTAGTTCTTCAATTTGCGTTGCGAGAAGGCGATCCAGTTGAGCAGCACCGGCGAATCCGGTTGGTGCTTCAGCAGGGTCATCAGCTTGTCGATCGCCGGTGCATAGTTCTTCTCCTCGATCCAGCGCCGCGCCTGGCGATAATCGGGATCCTCGTCGAGATAGGTCCAGTCGGGGCCGACCGCATGGGCGATCCCGGCCGAGACAAGCAGCGCCAGCGCGCTGCCGACAAAACCGCTGCGCATCCCATCCTCCCTGCTGCCAGCCGAAACCAAAGCACGGCCCCGGCGTTTCCACCAGCAGAGCACGGAGCTGCAACGTGACGACGACATTCAAGCCGGACACCAAGGTGACCTGGCGCTGGGGCGCCCACACAGCCAGGGGCCGCGTCGAGCAGGTCTTCACCGAACCGGTGACCCGCACCATCAAGGGCACAGAAGTCCGGCGCAACGCCTCGCCGGAGAATCCGGCCTATCTGGTGACGCAGCCGCGCGGCGGCTACGCCCTGAAATCGCACAGCGAACTCGAGGAAGACAGATGAGCATCGCCCATGTCGACCTGACGCCGCTGCAACGCGTCGCCGAGAACGCCGGACAGGGTGAGCGCACGCGGACGTAAGAATCAGCCCGTCGCGCGGAACCGCCGCGCGAAACTTGTGCCACCATCCCCGGTCGAGACCTCGCCGACGCGGGCGAGAGAGACCAGAATTCCACGCACCGCCGGCCTGACCTTGAGACCTTGGCTAAAGCGCCGCGCGATCGCATCGGCATCGAGCGGCGCGTTGGAAGCCGCGAGGACCGCGAGCACGGCCGCGACCCGCTCGACGGGCGATGTCGGAAAGATTGGTCGGCTGTTGTCTCGAGCCGGCAGCGACAGCAGTTCGGCAGCCTCGATCTGCTCGCCGACCGCAGTCTCGCGCCCGAGGCGCGGGCGCTGATAGTCCGGCCGGAGCCAGCGCACCGTCCCGCGCTCTTCCTCCCGGGCCCGGCCGCGATTGAGCCCGACCAGCATCGCCAGGATCGTCTCGTCGTCGGCATTGGCCGGCAGACCGTAGGCAGCCGCGACAGCCGCATCGATCGCCTCGTGATGCTCGTTCAGGATCAGCACCAGGCCGCGATCGCGGATTTCCGCCTCCGCGGCGGAAAGGGGTCGGCCGGCGAGGATCGCCTCGCGGACATTATAGAGCCCGGTCAAAGTCAGGTCCGGATGCCGCGCCAGCACGTCCTTGCGCAGGGCGTCGAGCGCCTCGGCCGGCTCGCGGATCGCCTGCTTCTGCACTTCCGCGACCTCGGGGAAGGGGAATGGGTCGAAGCAAAGCGACTTCGAATAGCGGGGCCGATCTTCGAGCGTCCCGCCTTGCTGGAGACTCCAGGCGAGGTGTACGCGCGACGACAGCACGCCGAGATGGAAGGCGTCCGACAAGGCGACGGCGACCAGCATGTTGTCGGGCAGGATGCCGGCGTCGAGGAATTGGAAGACCCGGTGCTTGGTCGTCTCGACGGTGGCGATGTAGCGCTGGAGACCCAAGAGAGCGGGGCGCAAGTCCTTGCGCGATTCGCCGAACAGCCACCACAGCTCGCGATAGCTCGCCCGGTTGTTGGCGTCGCGCCCGATGAGTTGCCCGCTTGCATCCTTCTCTTCCTTCACCCGCAGCTTGACGTGCTGATAGACCTCCGGAAAGCGCTCGCGCACTTCGGCGGCGGAGAGCCCGAACAGGTCGATCGCCATGACGTCGCGCGAATGCGCTGTCAGGTCGCGGCCATTGCGGTAGCGGCGGATATGATCGTCGAGCCCTGGCCGCCTGCCGAGCCCAAGCGCCTCGGCCTCGGCAGGCGTGACGATGAAGCCGGCGCCGTGCAGCTTCACGCCCGGCGAGCACATCCCCTCGTTCGCGAGCAGGCGCGTGGTCCGGGTCACGTCGGCGCCGATGCTGAGATCGGAGTTGATCACCCCCAGCCGCTCGCGCACATCCACGCGCGGCTGGTCGGTATCGAGCCCCGACTCCGCGATCACCTCGAGCAGGCGCCCTTCATGCCGGCCGGCTGCCGCGACCGTCATCGCGATCCGTACTGCCGCGGCATCCTTGCCCGCCTTGGTCCAGGGATGATCGGCGATGGCGAGCAGCAGCGAGATCGGCTTCTTCGCGTTCAGATGCCGCTCGACCACGCGGCGCTGGAACACTTGCGTGATCGAGTTGGTGGTGACGAAGCCGAAGCGCCGCAGCGTCGTCGCCGGTGCGACGAGCAACTCGGCGGCCCGATCCCACCAGTACATGACGAGGTCTGCACTCTCGTTCATCTGCGGATAGGTGGCGCGCAGCGCCCCGAGATAGCCGTCCCCCAGCCGGCCACGCAGGTCCTTGCCGCCGATGAAGGGCGGGTTGCCGACGATGAACTCGACCTGCGGCCAGTCCGGCCGGCGCGGATTGCGCGGCGTGACCTCGCGCCCGCCCTCGACCAGCGGAACCGGCCAGCCATCCCAGACGAGCAATGCGTCGCTCGGCACGATCTGGATCAGCTCTTCCAGGATCGGCTCGCTCGGCGCGAAGGCGCGGGTGCGCAAATGCCATTGCAGATAGCCGATCCAGAGCATCAGATCGGCGATCGCGACGGCGCGACGATTGGCGTCGATGCCGAAGAACTGCCAGGGCCCGACCCCGCGCGCGCCGAAGCCGCCGAGCTGCTCCGCCGCCCCGAGCTCGGCCGCGACCTCCAGCACCTCGCCCTCCAGGCGCTTCATCAGATCCTGGGCGACATGCAGGAAATTGCCGGTTCCGCAGGCCGGGTCGAGCACGCGTGTCCTGCTGAGCTGGCCATGGAAGTCGTCGACGAGCGCGAGCGCAGCCTTGGCATTGCCGCCATCGCGTGCCTGCTGCGCTGCCGCCAGGACATTGCGCCAGTCGTCGCGTAGCGGAGCGATGACCGTCTCCACGACCAGGCGCTCGACATAGGCGCGCGGTGTGTAGTGCGCGCCCAGCCGGGCTCGCTCGGCTGGCTCCAGCGCCTGTTCGAGCAAGGTGCCGAAGATGGCAGGGTCGACCAGGCTCCAGTCATGCTCGGCCGCCGCGAGCAACTCGGCGATGCCGTCCCTGCCCAGCGCGAACACCTGCGGCTCGGCGAACATGCGGCCGTTGAAGCGCTTCAGCTCGGCGCGGACGGCAGAGGAATAGCGGCCGAGATCCATGGCGCGCCAGAGGTCCTCGACCAGCGGCTTGAAGCTCTTCGGCGCCTCCAGGCATTCGCGCAGCAGCCGCTTGAAGCTGTCGGCCGGGATCAGGCGGACATCCTCGGCGAACATGGTGAAGACGCACCGCATCAGAAAGAGCGCCACGTCCTCCGGATCGTGCCGGCGCTCCAGCGCCTTCGAGACCAAAGCGAGGCGCTGGGCGATCTGACGCGTCGCCAGCGCCGCCTGACGGGAGGGATCGAGCGCGAGCGGATCGCTCCAGATGCGCGCGATCCAGCTCCGGATCGCGGGATCGCGCAGGTCTTCGAGATAGACCCGGAAGCGGTGCCGGTCCGGGAACTGGGCGTAGTTCTTCCCCTGCCCGGAGAAGTCCGCATAGAACTCGAAGCAATGGCCGACATCGCAGAGGATGATGAAGGGCGGCCAGCCATGCGAGGCGGGCAAGGCCCGGCAATACTGTTCGGCCTGGCGCTTGGCGTTGAGCATCATCACGTCGAGGCCGCGATCGGCTCCGCGGCGTCCACGTGGCGCGCCGATGGCGTCGTCGTCGGTATCGCCGACGGGCAGGATCTCCTTCGGCTGGCCCCTCTGCCGGCTCTGCTTGGCTTCGGCCACGAAGCAGCGCTTCCGGTAGAGGTCGATCCGTCCGGTCGTTCCTGAGCCGTCCGGTCCTGACAGCCTCACCGGATATTCGAAGCGGTAAGCCACCGCCTCGACGTCGCTGGTTGGCGGCTGCGGGCGCTCCATCCGCAGCAGCTCGCAGAATTCGCTGATGAAGGACGGGAACGATGCTCGTTCCGCCCCTTCCGACATGCGCCAGCGCACGATGAAGGCCTCGACCTCCGTCGCATCGGGCGAGCTCCCGTCCCCCACCATGCCCACTTCTTTCGAGTGTATTTTATGGTAGACTCACGTTAAAGTTGAAATCATTTCTCCTGTCAACTCCTGTCACCAACGCGCTGCCACCTGCGCCGTGCCCCCTCGCATCCGTCGCAAATCGCGCCCATATTGCGGCCATGCCAAAGAGCACCGACACGACCGCAGCCAAGCCCAAGGCTGCGACCAAATCCGCGGCGAAGAAGTCCGCCGCGACGCGCACGCCGAACTCGAAGGCGAGCAAGCCCGAGCTCAAGCCGCTCGACGGCTATCTCGCCGATCTGCTCAACCCGGCGATCAATCGCGGCAAGGCGGTGCCGGGCGGCGCGGCCGGCTTCAGCGATGCGCCGCAGGCCGGCTATGAGGCGCGGCCGGGTGATGCCGATGAGAAGAAGCCGCGCAAGCTCTCGAAGAAGGCCGATTCCGCCTTCGACCCCGACAGCGACAGCGCGGCATCGCTGACGGCGAAGTCGCTGCAGGCGCTGTTGGAGACCGGCAGCCCGTTCATCGAGCCCGGCAAGCCCTGGACGCCGCACCGGCCCGAGCGCCCCGAGAAGTCGGAAGGCGGCGTTCGTTTTCAGATGAAGAGCGAGTTCTCCCCGTCGGGCGACCAGCCGACCGCGATCGGCGATCTCGTCGACGGCGTCCGCCGGCAGGAGCGCGACCAGGTGCTGCTCGGCGTCACCGGCTCCGGAAAAACCTTTACCATGGCCAAGGTGATCGAGGAGACGCAGCGCCCGGCGCTGATTCTCGCCCCGAACAAGACATTGGCCGCCCAGCTGTACGGCGAGTTCAAAAGCTTCTTCCCCGACAACGCGGTCGAGTACTTCGTCTCCTATTACGACTATTATCAGCCGGAGGCCTACGTCCCGCGCTCGGACACCTATATCGAGAAGGAATCCTCGATCAACGAGCAGATCGACCGCATGCGCCATTCGGCGACGCGCTCGCTGCTGGAGCGCGACGACGTCATCATCGTCGCCTCGGTCTCCTGCATCTACGGTATCGGCTCGGTCGAGACCTATACGGCGATGACCTTCTCGCTGAAGCTCGGCGAGCGCATCGAGCAGCGCCAATTGATCGCCGACCTTGTCGCGCTGCAATACAAGCGCACCCAGCACGACTTTTCGCGCGGCACCTTCCGCGTGAGGGGCGATACGGTCGAGCTCTTCCCGGCCCACTATGAGGACCGCGCCTGGCGCATCGGCCTGTTCGGCGACGAGGTCGAGAGCATCTCCGAGTTCGACCCGCTGACCGGCCAGAAGACCGGCGAGCTCGAATTCATCAAGGTCTACGGCAATTCGCACTACACCACGCCGCGCCCGACGCTGAACCAGGCGGTCAAGTCGATCAAGGAGGAGCTCAAGGCCCGCCTCGATGAGCTCAACCGCATGGGCCGCTATCTCGAGGCGCAGCGGCTCGACCAGCGCTGCACTTTCGACATCGAGATGATCGAGGCGACCGGCTCCTGCAACGGCATCGAGAACTATTCTCGCTATCTCACCGGCCGCAAGCCGGGCGAGCCGCCGCCGACCCTGTTCGAGTATCTGCCCGACAACGCCCTCGTCTTCACCGATGAGAGCCATGTCACGGTGCCGCAGATCGGCGCGATGTACAAAGGCGACTTCCGCCGCAAGGCGACGCTCGCCGAATACGGCTTCCGCCTGCCTTCCTGCATGGACAACCGGCCGCTGCGCTTCGAGGAATGGGACGCGATGCGCCCGTCCTCGATCCATGTCTCGGCCACGCCCGGCGGCTGGGAGATGGACCAGACCGGCGGCGTCTTCACCGAGCAGGTCATCCGCCCGACCGGGCTGATCGATCCGCCGGTCGAGATCCGCCCGGCCAAGCATCAGGTCGCCGACCTCCTCGACGAGGTCAAGGAGGTCACCGACAAGGGCTACCGCACCCTCGTCACCGTGCTGACCAAGCGCATGGCCGAGGATTTGACCGAATACCTGCACGAGAACGGCGTGCGCGTGCGCTATATGCACTCGGACATCGACACGATCGAGCGCATCGAGATCCTGCGCGATCTGCGCCTCGGCGCCTTCGACGTGCTGGTCGGCATCAACCTGCTGCGCGAGGGTCTCGACATCCCCGAATGCGGCTTCGTCGCCATCCTCGACGCCGACAAGGAGGGCTTCCTGCGCTCCGAGACCTCGCTGATCCAGACCATCGGCCGCGCCGCCCGCAATGTCGACGGCAAGGTCGTGCTCTATGCCGATCACATTACCGGCTCGATGGAGCGGGCGATGGCCGAGACCAATCGCCGGCGCGAGAAGCAGGAGGCCTACAACGCCGCCAACGGCATCACGCCGCAGACGATCAAGCGCGCCATCGGCGACATCCTCGGCTCGGTCTATGAGCGCGACCATGTCACCGTCGACAAGGGCCTGGTCGAGGGGCCGGTCGCCGGCCACAACCTCAAGGCCGCGATCGCCGATCTCGAAAAGCGCATGCGCGAGGCCGCCGCCGACCTCGAATTCGAGACCGCCGCCCGCCTGCGCGACGAGATCAAGCGCCTGCAGGCGACCGAGCTCGCCATCGCCGACGACCCGCTCGCCCGCCAGAGCGACGTCGAGTCCTCGGCCGGCAAGTACCGGGGCGAACGCAGCTACGGCGCCTCGGCCAACCTGCCGACCCGCGCCCGCAAGCCGACCGACGCCGATATGGGCCCGCACAACTGGGGTGGGGGTGAAGGCCGGCCGAAAGCGAGCGTCGCACGCCCGCGCAAGCCGACGCTGGACGAGATGGGGCCGGTGCCGGAGGCGCGGCCGAAGGGAGCGGGGGAGAGACGGCGGCGGGGGAGGTAGGTTGACTACTCAGTTTCCACGTTGCGTCCCAAGGATTGCTCGATTAGTGTATATTGAAGTTTAAGATGTGGGCTTTCTATGGCTGTTATCATTCAAGACATTTCGGCTGATGCCGTTAGAAAAATTGCTTCAAGAACTGAAGGGCAGTTCTGTGACTTCAAATCGAAGGACATCTCCCCTGCCAAGATAACTAAAACACTATCGGCATTTGCCAATGCTGATGGGGGAGAGCTTTTTATAGGCATCGAAGAGATCGGCGGGGTCTTTAAGTAGCTTGGCTTTCAGAACGAAGAGGAAGCCAACGGTCTTATTCAGACTATTGAGCAGTTTTTTCCTTTAGGAGCACATTTCAGGGCGGGGTTCTTGCGATGCACTGGAGCTGTAGGGTTAGTCCTTTCTGTCGAGATCGACAAGACGCCTGATGTAAGAATTGCGTCTGATGGCATTCCTTATTTGAGGCGAGGTGCTCAATCTATTCCTCAAAAAACAAACGATCAGATAAATAGATTGAAATTAAATAAAGGAATTATTTCATTTGAAGACCATATTATTAACAGCAATTCAGATATAATTTATGAATCGAACGCAGCAATTGATTTTACATCTGATATTGTCCCGTCTTCCGCGCCCGAAGATTGGCTAAAAAAACAGAAGCTAATTATTGGTGATAGACCAACAGTGGCAGGGGTTGTGTTATTTTCTGACGAGCCTCAAATCGATCTGCCGAAAGCAGCTATTAAGATTTATAGATATAACACAAACGATTCAGCAGGATCACGTGATACACTTGCATTCGACCCTCTATCCATTGAGGGGAACGCTTATAACATGATATACGCGTCTGTATCAAAGGTTAGAGACATTATCGAGAAGATACCTGTCGCAGAATCGTCAGGTTTGTCTAAGCTTGAATATCCCACTGAGGCTGTTCACGAGATCATTACTAATGCAGTTATTCATCGAGATTATAGTATTAATGATGATATCCATGTTAGGATATTTGACAATAGAATTGAAGTGCAGAGCCCAGGCGTTCTGGCGGGACATGTCACGACGCAGAATATTCTTGACGAGCGATTTGCGAGAAACCCGAAGATCGTGAGACTTTTGAATAAATTTAGGAATCCTCCCAATAAGGACGTGGGAGAGGGTCTAAACACCGCTTTTGAAGCGATGCGAAAACTGAAATTGAAGGACCCTATTGTTGAGCAGAGAGAAACTAGTGTTCTAGTCTCATTGAGACACGAAAAATTGGCAGCTCCTCAGCAATTGATAATTGAGTATCTAAGATCTAATGCCGAAATAAATAACAGTATAGCCCGAAGTATTTGTTTTATTGGTTCCGAGAATAAAATTAAGAACATATTCAAGGAGATGATCAAATCGAACTTGATCGAAAGGATACCTGGGCGGTCGCAATCTCGCGCCGCCTACAAGAAGGGCACTAATTTCCCAAATTAGATCCACGTGGCTGTCCATTCCAGCTTCATCAACGCCTTCCGTGATTTCGAGCATTACCGGCCGAATGCGTGCCGTTCGTATCAGATGAACTGTTGCGGCGAAGAGCGCGGGAAAACCCCCTCTCCCGGATGGGAGAGGGGCAGGGGTGAAGGACCGCCGCTGATTGTCTGAACACAACGGCCTGTGGCCCCAATCGGCAAGGGCAGGCCCACATCCGGCGCTCCGCGCCACCTTCTCCCATCCGGGAGAAGGGAGGGGTGAGGTTTCGGCGGTTCAATGCAGCCTCATGTCAGACACGCTACTGCAGCGAAGAGCGCGGGGAACCCCTCTCCTGGAAGGAGAGGGGCAGGGGTGAGGTGTTCGGACCGGAAACGTTGGCCTGAACCCGACCGCGCGGTGAGCGCTCGCGGAACTGGTCAAGCGGCCCGCACCTCACCCTGCCCTCTCCTTACAGGAGAGGGTTCTAGGTCGAGGCTCCAGCGTTTTATCAAGGCGCCGCAGCGCATCGCGACCTCGATCGCCTCTTGCCATTCGTACCAGACGAGCCCCGGCGACGATGCGCACGGGGAACCACTCTCCTGAAAGGAGAGGGGGTAGGGGTGAGGTGTTCGGACCGGAAACGTTGGCCTGAACCCGACCGAGCGGTGAGCGCTCGCGGAACTGGTCAAGCGGCCCACACCTCACCTGCCCTCTCCTTACAGGAGAGGGTTCTGCGTCGAGGCTCCAGCGTTTCATCGAGGTGCCGCAGCGCATCACGACCTCGATCTCCTCTTGCCATTCGCACCGGACGAGCCCCGGCGGCGAAGCGCGCGGGGAACCCCTCTCCTGTAAGGAGAGGGGCAGGGGTGAGGTGTTCGGACCGGAAACGTTGGCCTGAACCCGACCGCGCGGTGAGCGCGCGCGGAACTGGTCAAGCGGCCCACACCTCACCCTGCCCTCTCCTTACAGGAGAGGGTTCTAGGTCGAGGCTCCAGCGTTTCATCGAGGCGCCGCAGCGCATCGCGACCTCGATCTCCTCTTGCCATTCGCACCGGACGAGGCGCTGCGGCGAAGAGCGCGGGGAACCCCTCTCCTGTAAGGAGAGGGGCAGGGGTGAGGTGTTCGGACCTGAAACGTTGGCCTGAACCCGACCGCGCGGTGAGCGCGCGCGGAACTGGTCAGGCGGCCCACACCTCACCCTGCCCTCTCCTTACAGGAGAGGGTTCTGCGTCGAGGTTCCTCGGCACTAGCGGAGAGGGTTCTATGTCGCGCAAGTGGCCCTGATCCGCGCGATGACGGCGTCGCGGTCGTTCAGAACCTCCTCGTTGCAGAAGCGGACCAGCATGAAGCCATGCCGCTCGATTTCCTGCGTGCGGGCCGCGTCATAGTCACGCTCCCAGCCATGTTGGCGGCCATCGATCTCGATGACGAGCTTGCGTTCGGGGCAGAAGAAATCGACGGTGTAGCCGAGGAGCGGCTCCTGCCGACGGAACTTCATGCCGTCGAGGCGGCGGCTGCGAAGGAGCTCCCAGAGAATGTCCTCCGGTTCGGTCGCCTGCCGCCGTAGCCTTCTGGCGAACTGTCGGTGCTCATCGGCCATGATGCCCTCAATGTCGAGGCGCGGGGAACCCTCTCCTGGAAGGAGAGGGTAGGGTGAGGTGTTCGGAGTGGAAACGCTAGCCTGAACCCAACCGCACGGTCAGGGCTCGCTCAACGGGTCCAACGGCGTACACCTCACCCCTGCCCCTCTCCTTACAGGAGAGGGGTCTCGGTCGAGGTTCTCGCGGCTTCATGAAAAACTCCCGCGCCCTTCGCCCTGGGGGACAGGGGGCGAAGGGCGCGGGGTACGCCGCTTACCAGCGGTCGTAACGGTCGTGATGGCGGCGGCCATGGGCCGGGGCCCAGGGCGGCGGGCCGCCATGGTGGCGGCGATAGCCGTAGCCGCGGTCATAGCCGCGATCGCGATAGCCGTAGCGCTGCTGGCGTTCCATGTTGCGCTGGATCTCCCACATCCGGTGTTCGCGGTTGTGGCGGACATAGGTCGCCTCGACCTTGTCGAGCGCGGCAGCGCCGCTGAAGGTTTCGCTGGCGGCGGCCGGGGTCACGGCGGCGCCGAGCGCGATCGCCGCGGCGATGAGAAGGTGTCGCATGGGGCATCTCCTTTGGTTGCCGCGATCAAAGCGGGTCTGTCCGGAACTTCGCCTGAACGGAATAGTTCGCTGGCGTTCATCTTCGCTGTGTTCCAGCCGCGCGCCTGTGAGGCTAGGATGCCGCCATGACCGTGCCGCCCGACTTCGTCCACGCCTCGCGCGAGCTCGAACGCTTCCTGCTCGATGCCCGCGACCAGCTCAGCCATCAGACCACGCACCAGACCTGGCAGTCGGTATTCGCCGTGATCGTCACCTTCCGGGAGCGCCTGAGCGCGCCGCAGGTGATCGCCTTCGCCCAGGCGCTGCCGCCGCTGCTCGGCGCGATGGTCCTGCTCGACTGGGACCCGGCCGCCGAGTCGAAACCCTTCGCGCCGCGAGCCGAACTGGTCAGGGAGGCGATGGCCTTTCGCGGCGATCACAGCATCCTGCCGGAGAGCGGCATCGCCGATGTCGCCGCCGCGCTCTGGCGCAATGTCGATCGGCGCGCCTTCGCGCGCATGCTGGAGACGCTGCCGCCGGAAGCGCGCGAATTCTGGGCCGTGCCCTGAAGCTCAGGCGTTCGGCCCGCCTTCGATCTCGCTCGCCCAGGCAAGCGCCGCCTCGAAGGCATCCGGCTTGAAGCACTTGACCTCGACGAAGGGCACCAGTGGGCTCGTGATCGCGACCAGCGTCTCGATCCAGCCCTTGTCGGTGACCACGGCCTCGCGCGGGAAGCGGTGCCATTGCAGGATCTTGCCGAAGCCGTAGCGCGCATCCTTCAAGCCGGCGCGGAAGGTCATGTCCTCGAAGCCGGTGAGGTCGGCGAGGATGCCGAGCTTCTCATGGCGTTCGAGCTTGGCCTCGATCTCGGCGATCAGCCGGTCGAAATCCGGCTCGTCGAGCGTGCCGGTGATGCGGAAAGCCGCGACATGGTCGGGCGCGGGGAGGATGTCGAGCATGGCGGGCTCCTGGTCTGCACCAGGGACAACGCAGGCCTGCGGGCGAAGTTCGCTGCCGAACCATCCTCCGGCCGAGGCGTTGGCAAAGCATGGGGGCTCAACGCACGCAAAGGAGACGATGATGGCCAATGCAGGCGGGAAGCTCGGTCCGAGCATCAAGGGCAAGGGTGACGGCACCGGCGCGACGAGCACGCGGCCGGTTGCGCTTCAGGATCACAAGGTACTCTCCAATCGCGACAAGACGCAGCTCAACCGCGGCCGCGGCCTCGACGGCAAATGGATCGAGAACGAGCAGGTCTACGAGACGCACGCGAACCAGCGCTCGCAGGGCGAGTGAGCCCTATTTGATCGCGATGATCAGCATCAGGAAGGCGAGGACGATCAGGACCTGCTTCAGGCTCCAGTTGATCCGCCGAAGCTGCTCGGCGACCGGGTCTTCCGGCTCTTCGGCCTCCTGATCCGCCTGCCCGGCCACGAGGAAGGCCGGGTCGGCAGCCGGTTCCAGCGAGCGCCAACTGATGCTCTGCACCCGGCCATGCGCCTGGACCGGGCGGCCATCGGCCTCGGGTGTGAAATGGAAGACCGGGGGCTCGTCGTCCCCGGCTCCCTCGCGCAGCCAGAGATTGGTCGTTGCAGTGAAGGAGAGGCTGCTGGCGCGGCCCTCGGCAAGGTCCTGCCGCAGGCCTGCGAACAAGGGTTGCGGCAGGAAGAGCTCGGCGGCGAGCCGGGCGTCGAGATCGCCCGGTGCCCCGGCGGGAAGGCTGAGCCGCAGCAATGGCGCGCTCTCGCCGGGGAAGGAGCGGATGGTCAGCGACAACTCTTGCGCTGGTCCCGCCTGGCCGATCCGGGCGAGCGTCGCGCCATCCGGGCGCGCATGCCCCTCGATCCGGGCGGCGTCGTGCAGCACGCCGTCGCGCCACTCATGCCCGGAGATCGCGACAAGGCCATCCGCCGCGAAGGCGAGCGGTCTGGCGGCGTCCTGCACGAAGGCACCGGCCACCCCCGGCAGCGTCATCCGCCCGTCCACGATGCTGGCGCTGTCCGTCCTGTCGTTCATCCCGTCCCCGCGTTGAGTCGGTGCGGACGATAGCAGGTCGGCCGGGCGATGCCAGAATGGCAAACTGTTCTACGCCGAGGAAGGAATGGGCTGCGCCGGAAAAGAAAATTTCCTTCTCCGCTCGTTCGATGAAAAGCTCTTCCCGATCAGTTCGTACCTTTAAAAGAACGTTTGGATTGACATGCAGAACGGGATTTCCTAGATTGCCGGTGTCGTCGGGGCACCGATGGCCGCGGAGATTTGAGCGAGCAGCTTGCGCCGCGTCACCAAACGCTAAAGCGCCACGACGTGGTCGTGGGCTCCCCAGCTTGAGGAGATGAACATGACCGGCTCCGTTCTCCGCCCTGTCGAACCGCTCCGCCGTTCGAGGATGTGCTGTTGTCGCCGCTGATCCAGCGCTGACGCCGTTTCCCGGCATCATTTCCGACATCACCGCACAGAGGGCGTCGCAACGCGGCGAAGATCGTCATGTCGTTCCAGTCCCAGGTCAATTCCAGTCCACCGGCCCGCCAGGCTTATGTCATCGAGATCGGCGAGACCCAGGCCGGCCTCGTCGCCCGCGGCGCCGATGAGCGCTTCTACACCTTCATCTCCGCTTCGGCGGCGTTCGACCGGCTCGAGGGCCAGCGCTTCGCCACGCCGGTCGCGGCCGAGCTCGCGGCGCGCCAGCTCGTTCGCTCGCGTCCCGGCCTGCGGCTGGCGGCTTGAGGAGCGCGCCGGTGACGCTGTTCAACGCCTTGCGCGCGGTGTTCGCCGCCTGGTTCGAGCGGGCGGCGCCCGCCGAACCGAGCGAGCCGCGCTGGCAGGAGCGTTCCCTCGCCGAGCTCGGCGCCGAGGAGCGCCGCCGCTCGATCCGCGAGGTCACGCTCGAACAATTGGGCATTGCGCACTGGTCGTGCCACACGCATTTCTGAGGTCATGATGAACGCCCCCGTGAAGCCCGGCGCCTTGCGCGTCGAGGCTCTCCTTCCGCAGCCGCCAGCCGACGCGATCATTCGCTTCGAGGCGGTCGGCAAGACCTTTGCCGGCCGTGACAGCCAGGAGCCGGTGACGGCGCTCGCCGGCATCGACCTTGTCGTGCCGCGCGGCAGCATCGTCGGCGTGATCGGTCGCTCCGGCGCCGGCAAGTCGACGCTGATCCGCCTCGTCAACGGGCTGGAGCGCGCCACCTCCGGCCGCATCCTGATCGAGGGCGAGGACGTCACCAACCTGACCGAGGCCGGCTGGCGCGAGCGCCGGCGTGCCACCGGCATGATCTTCCAGCACTTCAACCTGCTGTCCTCGCGCACGGTGTTCGACAATGTCGCGCTGCCGCTGGAGATCGCCGGCGTGCCCAAGGCGAAGATCGAGACCCAGGTCAGCCGCCTGCTCGATCTGGTCGGGCTCGCCGATAAGCGCGAGCGCTATCCGGCCGAGCTCTCCGGCGGCCAGAAGCAGCGCGTCGGCATTGCCCGGGCGCTGGCGACCGAGCCGAAGGTGCTGCTCTGCGACGAGGCGACCTCGGCGCTCGATCCCGAGACGACCCGCGCCATCCTGGCGCTGCTCAAGCAGGTCAATCGCGAGCTCGGCATCACCATCCTTTTGATCACCCACGAGATTCCGGTGATCAAGGAGATCTGCGACCGGGTCGCGGTGATCGAAGGCGGCCATATCGTCGAGGAGGGCGAGACCTTCGAGGTGATGACCCGGCCGCGCCACCCGACCACGGCGAGCTTCGTCGAGGCGGTGACCGGCGTCGAGGTGCCCGACTATCTCGCTGGCCGCATCCATGAGCAGGCTCTGGCCGGCGACAGCGCCGTGCTGCGTATCGCCTTCACCGGCGAGAACGCGACGACGCCGGTGATCAGCCGCCTCAGCGCCGTGATCGGCGTCGACGTCAATATCCTCGCCGGCCGCATCGACGCGATCGGCGACAAGCCTTTCGGCAGCCTGCTGGTTTCGGTGCCGGCGAGCGAGCCCGAGCTCGCCGCCGTCTTCGGCGCGCTGAAATCCCTCGACCTCAAGGCGGAGCTGGTCGGCCATGTCTCCTGAACTCATCCGTCTGATTGTCGAGGCGACCGGCGACACGCTATTGATGGTCGCGATCGCGGCCGGCCTCGGCACCGCGCTCGGCCTGCCGCTCGGCGTCTTCCTCGCCACAAGCAAGAAGGGCGAGCTCTTCGCGGCGCCCGCGGTCAACGCTGTGCTCGGCGCGCTGGTCAACGCGACGCGCTCGACGCCCTTCATCATCCTGGTCGTCGCGATCATCCCCTTCACCCGGCTGATCGCCGGCACCTCGATTGGCACCTTCGCCGCGACCGTGCCGCTGACCGTGGCGGCGACGCCCTTCATCGCCCGCCTGATCGAGGGCGCGATCCGCGAGGTCGACCAGGGCCTGGTCGAGGCGGCCCGCTCGATGGGCGCAACCCCGCTGCAGATCGTCCGCAAGGTGCTGGTGCCCGAGGCGCTGCCGGCGATCGTGCTCGGCCTGACGCTGGCGCTGGTCAGCCTGCTCGGCTTCTCGGCCATGGTCGGCGCGGTCGGTGGCGGGGGCTTGGGCGATCTCGGCATCCGCTACGGCTATCAGCGCTTCATGCCGGATGTGATGGCGATCGTTGTCGCCGTGCTGATCGTCCTCGTCCAGACCGTGCAGAGCGTCGGCGACCGTCTTTCGCGCCGCCTCAACAAGCGCCTGCGCCACGCCTGAGCAACCGCTTACCCACGACCGATTACTGGAAACAGAAGATGCCTAAGTTCCTCTCCCGTCGCAGCCTGCTCGCTGCGGCTGCCGCCCTCTCCTTGTCCGCTGGTGGCGCCTTCGCCCAGCAGAACCAGGTGATCCGCATCGGCGTCACGCCGGGCCCGCATGCCGAGATCGCCGAGCAGATCAAGCCGCTCCTCGCGAAGAAGGGCTACGATCTCAAGATCTTCGAGTTCTCGGATTTCGTCATCCCGAACCAGGCGCTCGACACCGGCGACCTCGAGGCCAACGCCTTCCAGCACCAGCCCTATCTCGACAACCAGGTGAAGGATCGCGGCTTCAAGATCGTCAGCGCCGCGACGACCGTGAACTTCCCGATGGGCATCTACTCCCAGAAATACAAAAGCTGGGCCGAGCTGCCTGATGGTGCAACCGTCTCGATCCAGAACGACCCGACCAATGGTGGCCGCGCGCTCCTGCTGTTGCAGGACAAGGGCGTGATCAAGCTGAAGCAGGGGACCGGCTTCAAGCCGACGGTGCTCGACATCACCGAGAACCCCAGGAAGTTGAAGATCATCGAGATCGAGGCCGGGCAGACCGTCCGCTCGCTCGCCGATGTCGCCGCCGCCGCGATCAACACCAGCTATGCCGTCGACGCCAAGATCGACCCGAATTCGGCGATCCTGCGCGAAGAGCCGAAGGGCCCCTATACCAACCTGATCGCGGTGCGCGCCGCCGACAAGGACAAGCTTTTCGTCCAGGCGCTGGTCGAGAGCTATCGCTCGCCCGAGATCAAGACCTTCGTCACTGAGCGCTTCAAAGGCTCGATTCTTCCGAGCTGGTGAAGCGCCGCTTTCCCGAATTCCCTCTTCGTAACGGAGCATCTCTTATGACCACCCGCAGGATCATCCTCGCGACCGCGCTGGCCGCCGTCGCCTTCACCGCCCCGGCGCTCGCACAGCAGAACCAGGTCGTCCGTATCGGCGCCTCGCCCGGCCCGCATGCCGAGATCCTCGAGAAGGTGAAGCCGATCGCCGCCAAGAACGGCCTCGACCTCAAGATCATCGAGTTCTCCGACTATGTCGTGCCGAACCAGGCGCTGGCCGCCGGCGAGCTCGAGGCGAACTCCTTCCAGAACCAGCCCTATCTCGACAATCAGGTGAAGGATCGCGGCTTCAAGCTGGTCAGCGTCGGCCTGACCGTGAACTTCCCGCTCGGCATCTACTCCTCGAAGTACAAGAGCTGGGCCGAGGTGCCGGATGGCGCGACCGTCGCGATCCAGAACGACCCGACCAATGGCGGCCGCTCGCTGCTGCTGCTCCAGGACAAGGGCGCGATCAAGCTCAAGGACGGCGTCGGCTTCAAGCCGACCGTCGCCGATATCGTCAGCAACCCGAAGAAGCTGAAGATCATCGAGATTGAGGCTGCCCAGACGCCGCGTTCGCTCGCCGATGTCGCGGCCGCGGCGATCAACACCAACTACGCCGTCGACGCCAAGATCGAGCCGACCTCGGCGATCCTGCGCGAGGACCCGAAGGGCCCCTATGTCAACCTGATCGCCGTGCGCGAGGCCGACAAGGACAAGCCCTGGGTCAAGGCGCTGCTGGCTTCGTACCACACCCCCGAGATCAAGGCCTTCGTCGCCGAGCGCTTCAAGGGCTCGGTCCTCGCCGGCTGGTAAGGCTCCTCCCCCTGGCCGTGGTCACAGCCGGGCACCTGCCCCGGAAGCGACAGCTTCCGGGGTTTTTCGTTCGAACTCGCCGTCTTTCCGGAGGGCAGGCCGAGGGCTTGATGGGCGCGAGAACCCTTCCCCCTTGTGGGGAGGGGCAGGGGTGGGGGTGGCAAAGCAGGTGCGATCGGTCGAAGCTGATAACGCTGTCGCTACTGCCAGCTCGCTGCCTGCCGCCGCTCGCCAAGCGGCGCCACCCCCCATCCCCAACCCTTCCCCACAAGGGGGAAGGGAGGAGCCAGTGCCGGCCGCCGCCAGCTCGTCGTCACACCGACAGGTACTGCGCTCGCACCGCCTCGTCGGCCTTGAGCTGGTCCATCGTGCCGGTGAAGCGGATCAGGCCCTTCTCGATGATGGTGGCGCGGTCGGCGACCGAGCCGGCAAAATGCAGGTTCTGCTCGGAGATCAGCACCGAGAGCCCTTCGCCCTTCAGCGCCAGGATGGTCTTGGCCATCTCCTCGACGATCACCGGCGCGAGGCCTTCCGAGGGCTCGTCGAGCAGGACGAGCTTGGGATTGCCCATCAGCGTGCGGGCGATGGTCAGCATCTGCTGCTCGCCGCCCGACATCGCCCCGCCCGGCCGGTCGCGCATGCGCCCGAGATTGGGGAAGAGCTGGAACAGCCGCTCCGGCGTCCAGTGCGGCGCACCCTCGCGCTTCGGCCGCTGCGCGACGGAGAGGTTCTCCATCACGCTGAGCTCTGAGAAGACGCGGCGCTCCTCCGGCACATAGCCGATGCCGAGGCGGGCGATCTCGAACGGCTCGCGGCCGACGATCGTGTGTCCCTCGAAGGTGATGCGGCCGGCTTGCGGTGGTACCAGCCCCATCACCGCCTTCATCGTCGTCGACTTGCCGGCGCCGTTGCGGCCCATCAGCGCCAGCACCTCACCGCGCCCCATCGAGAAGCCGACGCCGTGCAGGATGTGGGCGCGGCCGTAATAGGCGTTGAGGCCTTCGATCTCGAGCATCAGTGGCCTCCCGAGGTCGCGCCGGAGCCGAGATAGACCGCGCGCACGGCCGGATCGTTGCGGACCTCCTCGGCCCGGCCCTTGGCGATCAGCTTGCCGCGGTCGAGCACCAGGATCGCGTCGGAATGGGCGAAGACCACGTCCATGTCGTGCTCGGTGAACAATACGGCGATGCCGCGCTCCCTGGCGATCTCGGCGGTCAGCGCCATCAGAGCGATGCGCTCGCGCGGCGCCATGCCGGCGGTCGGCTCGTCCATCAGCAAGAGCTTCGGCTTGTTGGCGATCGCGACCGCGAGCTCGACCCGCTTCAGGTCGCCATAGGCGAGGACGCCGCAGGCGCGCTGCGCCTGGTCGAGCATGCCGACCTGCTTCAGCAAGGCGTCCGCCTCGGCGACATGGCGGTCCTTGGCGCGGCCGAACAGTGTCCAGGTCTCGCCAGCATGCGAGATCAGCGCCATCTGCACGTTCTCGCGCACGCTCATCGAGGCGAAGGTCGCGGTGATCTGAAAGGTGCGACCGACCCCGAGCCGCCAGACCTCGCGCGGCTTGAGGCCGGTGATCTTCTTGCCGTCGAAGATCACCTCGCCGCGGTCGGACGGGAGCTGGCCGTTCAGCATGTTGAAGCAGGTCGTCTTGCCGGCGCCGTTCGGACCGATCAGCGCGAGCAGCTTGCCGGCCTCGACCTCGAAGCTGACATCGTCGACGGCGCGCACGCCGCCGAATGACTTGCCGAGATTGCGGACTTCCAGGACCGGGCTCATCGGGCAGGCTCCGGCGTGGCGGCAACGGGCGTGGCGGGTTCGGCCTCGCGGCGTCGTTCCGACAAAGCGAGCGCCGTGCCGACGAGCCCGCGCGGGAACAGGATGACGAGCAGGACGATCGAGGCGCCCATGACGAAGCGCCAGTACATCGTCGCCTTCATCAGCTGCTCCTGCAGGCCCATGAAGGCGAAGGCACCGACGATCGGGCCCGAGACGGTCTGGACGCCGCCGAGCAGCACCATCAGCAGCCCGTCGACCGAGCGCGGGATCGCCATATAGGTCGGGAAGACCGAGCCCTTGAAGAAGGCAAACAGGGCGCCCGCGATGCCGGCCGCGACCGCGGCGATGATGAAGGCGATCCACTGGATCCGCATCACCGGCAGGCCGATCGCCTCGGCCCGGAGCGGGCTGTCGCGGCCGGCCCGCAAGGCATAGCCGAAGGGCGCGAAGACGATGACACGCAGGGCCAGGATCGCGACGACGCAGACCGCCAGGGCGAGGTAGTAATAGACCAGCTTCGAGCTCGCCCAGGCCGCCGGCCAGACACCCAGAATGCCGTTGTCGCCGCCGGTGACGTCGACCCATTGGAAGGCCGTCGCCCAGGCGATCTGGGCGAAGGCGAGCGTCAGCATGGCCAGGTAGACGCCGGAGAGCCGGACGCAGAACCAGCCGAAGACGACCCCGGCGATGCCGGCGAGGAATGGCGCGAAGGCGAGCGCCGGCACCATCGGCATGCCCAGCCATTTCACCGCCAGTGCCGCGCCATAGGCGCCGAGGCCGAAATAGGCGGCGTGGCCGAAGGAGGCCATGCCGCCCGGGCCCATCATGAAGTGCAGCGACGCTGCGAAGAGCGCGAAGATCGAGAGCTCGGTCAGCGTCAGCAGCCAATGATCGGCGACGATGAAGGGGGCGAGCAGCAGCACCGCGAGTGCCGCGAGGCCGATCAGCTTGACGTTGGCACTGGCGGGCAGGAGCAGCGGTTCGACCGGGCCATGGGCATGGGCGCTGCCGACCGGGCGCTTGCCCATCAGGCCGTAGGGCTTGATCACCAGCACGACGGCCATCACCAGGAAGACCAGCACCAGCGTGATCTTCGGGAAGATCAGGATGCCGAAGGCGTGGATGATGCCGATCAACACCGCGGCGAGATAGGCGCCGGTGACGCTGCCGAGCCCACCGACGACCACGACGACGAAGGCCTCCGAGATCATCGAGAGGTCCATGTGCAGGTTCACCGCCTCGCGCGGGAGCTGCAGCGCGCCGCCGAGTGCGGCAAGGCCGGCGCCGAAGGCGAAGACCGAGGTGAAGAGCAAGCGCTGGTTGACGCCGAGCGCACCGACCATCTCGCGATCCTGCGTCGCAGCCCGCACCAGCGTGCCCCAGCGCGTCTTCTGGAACAGGAACCAGAGCAGGCCGAGCATGATCGGCCCGACCACGATCAGGAAGAGTTCGTAGCTCGGGAAGCGGCTGCCCATCAGCACGACGAAGCTCTTGAAACCGGGCGCGCGCGGGCCGAGCTTGTCCTCCGGTCCCCAGATGCCGAGCGCAATGTCCTGCACCATCAGTACGAGGCCGAAGGTGGCGAGCAGCTGGAACAGCTCCGGCGCCTGGTAGATCCGGCGCAGGATCACGATCTCGACGATGGCGCCGAGTGCCGCGACGATAACAGCCGCCAGCAGCACGCCGCCCCAGAAGCCGAGCGCATCGGCCGGGCCGAAGCGGGAGACCAGTGTGAAGGCGAGATAGGCGCCGAGCATGTAGAAGGAGCCGTGCGCGAAGTTCACGATCCGCGTCACGCCGAAAATGATCGACAGCCCGCAGGCGACGAGGAAGAGCGACGAGGCCGAGGCCAGGCCGTTGAGCGTCTGCGCGAAGATCAGGTCGATCATGCGAGGTCCCGTCGAAGCAACCGAAAAAAGGGCGCAATTCTCCCGCGGCCGCAGCGCAGAGCCGCGGCCGGGTCAGCCATAGTCTAGATCAGGTCGAAGCCTGGCGCTCAGCCCGCCGGGCGAAGCGTCTTCACCTCTGCATCCGAAGGCAGGTATTTGGCGCCGTCGGCATAGCGCCAGTCGACCATGACGCCCTTGCCGTCCTTGACCGCGGTCTTGCCGACATAGGCGCCGAGCGTCGCCTGGTGGTCGGAGGCGCGGAACTCGACCGGGCCGAAGGCCGAGGTGAACTTCAACCCCTTCATGGCGTCGATGAGCTTTTCGTTCTCGGTCGTGCCCGCCTTGGCGATACCGGCAGCGATGGCGTTCATGGTGTCGAAGCCGACCACCGAGCCGAGGCGCGGATAGTCGTTGTACTTCGCCTTGTAGGCATCGCGGAACTTGACGTGGTCCGGCGTCTGGATGTCGGCATGCGGATAGCCGGTGACGATCCAGCCGACCGGCGTCTCCGCGCCGAGCGGGTCGAGATATTCCGGCTCGCCGGTCAGCATCGAGACGACCGTACGGCCTTCGAACAGGCCGCGGGTATTGCCCTGGCGGACGAAGTTCGAGAGGTCGGCGGCGAAAGTGACGTTGAAGATCGCATCGGGCTTGGCCGCCTCGATTGCCTGCACGGTCGCGCCGGCGTCGATGCGCCCGAGCGCCGGGAACTGCTCGGCGACGAACTCGACGTCCGGCTTGGCCTTCTTCAACAGCTCCTTGAACCATTTGGCGGCCGACTGGCCGTATTCGTAGTTGGGCGCCACGATCGCCCATTTCTTCGCCGGGAGCTTGGCCGCTTCCTCGACCAGCATCGCCGCCTGCATGTAGGTCGAGGGGCGCAGGCGGAAGGTGTAGCGGTTGCCCTTGGCCCAGACGATCGCGTCCGAGAGCGGCTCGGAGGCGACATAGAGCCGCTTGTTCTGCAGGGCGTAGTCGGCGATGGCGAGGCCGACATTGGAGAGAAAGCCGCCCGAGAGCAGGTCGACCTTCTCGGCGTTGATCAGCTCGCCGGCGAGGCGCACTGAATCTTCCGGCTTGCCGGCATCGTCGCGGAACAGCGTCTCGACCTTGCGGCCGAGCACGCCGCCGGCGGCGTTGACCTGCTCCAGCGCCAGCTCCCAGCCCTGGCGATAGGGCTTCAGGAAGGCTGGCTGCGAGGTGTAGCTGTTGATCTCGCCGATCTTGATCGGCGCGCTTTGCGCGCGCAGCAGCGACGGCGTGGCCAGCGCGACGGCGCCGAGCGCCGCTCCGCTGACGAATTGGCGACGGTCCATTCGGTGACTCTCCCGTTGATCGCTGGCCTTACGCACCACAGCCCCTCGCTGCGCGATGTCCTACCCTAGGCCAGTGCAGTGCGCTGCAACAAGCCAGGGTGGAAATTCGTTTGTATGCGTATGAAATTTCGACTGCGTTTCGCAGTTTGTCAATCGTCGAAAAACAGGCTCCGTCGCTGGGGTGCCGCGCAGGGCTTCGCGAGCTCTCGATCTCCTACGACCGCCCGCCATCGACCGAGAGGATTTGGCCGGTCACCCAGCCCGCCTGCTCGGAAAGGAAGAACAGGCTGGCATGTGCGATATCCTCGGCCGTGCCGAGCCGGCGGGTGTGGATGCCTTCGATCAGCCGCTTCTGGCCGTCCGGACCGTAGGACTCCCATTGCCGCTCGGTCGCCGGGTTGGAGCGGACGAAGCCGGGCGCGACCGAGTTCACGGTGATGCCATGCGGGCCGAATTCCCAGGCGAGCTGCTTGGTCAGCCCGACCAGCGCATGCTTGGCGCTGGCATAGGCCTGGATGCCGGTCAGGCTCGGTCGCAGGCCGGCGCCGGATGAGATGTTGACGATGCGGCCGTATCCCGCCTGCTTCATCGCCGGCGCGGCCGCTTGCGACAGGAAGAAGGCGGCATCGACATTGGCGGCGAAGACGGCGCGCCAGTCGCTCTCGGAGATCTCCTCGATCGGCCGGCCGACCTGGCCGCGCACGCCGCCGGCCGCGTTGACTAGGAGGTCGAGCCGGCCCTCGGCTTTGAGTATCGTACCGACCAGCTCCTGTGCAGCCTCCGGGCTGCCGAGATCGGCGACATGAGCAGTCGCGCCGAGCGCCTTTGCACTGGCGGCGACACCTTCGGTATCGAGATCGGCGAGGTGGACCTTCGCGCCGGCCTCGACAAGCGCGGCCGCGATGGCGCGGCCGATGCCCTGGGCGGCGCCGGTGACGAGGGCTACGCGGCCGTCGAAGCGGATCTGCATTGCTCGATCAATACCTTCAGCGTCTCGAACGACATCGGGCGGCGGCCATCCTCGATGTCCCGGATCAGGGAGACCAGCAGCTCCAGCGCCGGCGTGGCGACGCCGACCTCGCGGCCGAGTTCCGAGATGATGCCGATCTGCGGCTGGCCCTCGGTCTTGCGCTTGCGCACGGCGAGATCGCGCCAGATGCCGGAATGGGTCTTGGCCGTCTTCGAAGTGTAGTCGGCGAGCCAGGCGATCGTCTCGATCTGCGGACCTTCCGGCGCACCCGGCGCGAACACGCTGGGGTCGAAATCGCCGAAGCCGAGCGAGGTGACGCCGCGCGCCGCTGCGACCGCACCGACCTCGCGCCCGAGCGCCAGCCAGACCGGCAGCCGCTGCGGATCGGCGAAATTCGCCGACATCGAATCATTGGTCAGGGCGGTACCGAACAGCATCGCGCCATAGGCGAGCTTGCCCCAGAGATAGCCGTAGATGTTGTCGGTCAGGATCGCATCCGGCTCGAACAGAGCGAGCAGTCGGTGCATCTCGCGCACCCGGTCGGTCATCGCCCCATCGAGCTCGCCGACGACAACGGCGCCGCGGTTGCCGTAGAGGATCTCGCCCGGCCCATGCCAGTCGGCGCCGAAATTGACGAAGCAGCCCATGGTCCGCTGTTCGCCGACCGCCTTGGCGATGGTGATCTCGTTGAGCCCGTTCTGGGCCGAGAGCACATACCCGTCGCCAGCGAGATGCGGCTTCAGCGCCGTGAGCGCAGCCTCGGTGGCGCCGGCCTTCACGGCCAGGACGATGCGCGAATAGCTGCCGGTCAATTCCTGCGGCGTCACCGCCGGCACGACCTGCCGGAACTCCTCGACCGGTCCGGTGATCGATAGGCCCGAAGTCCGGCAGGCTTCGACATGCTCGGGTACGATATCGACCAGCAGCACCGGCACCCCGGCACGCGCCCAATAGGCGCCGAGCGTGCCGCCGATCGCGCCGGCGCCCCAGATCAGGATGGGTTCGCTGCTCATGCCTGGCCCATCACCTCGACATCGGCATGGGTTCCGACATGGAGGAGCCCGTCCGGCGTCACCCAGCCGCGATACATGCCCTCGGAATTATAGGGTGCGACGATCGTGCCATCGGCGCCGACGGCGACGAGCCCGGCGCCGATCTTGTGGGCGGTGAGCTCGGCGATGGCACGGTCGGCGGCTTCCTTCAGGGGCAAGCCCGCATAGCCGATCAGCGACGCGATCTCGTGGCCGATGCAGTAGCGGATGAAGAACTCACCCTTGCCGGTGCCCGACACCGCGCAGCGGCCGTCGCGGGCATAGGTGCCGGCGCCGATGATCGGGGAATCGCCGACGCGGCCCGGCGGCTTGTTGGTGTAGCCGCCGGTCGAGGTCGCTGCGGCGAGGTGGCCGTAAGAATCGAGCGCGACGGCGCCAACCGTGCCGTGTTTCTCGGCCTCGCTCGCTTCGCCGGCGGTGCCGACGAGCTCGCGGATCTTCATCGAGGCCAGGTTCTTGCGCCGCCTTTCGGTCGAGAAATACTCGTTCTCGACCATGTCGAGACCTTCGGTCTGGGCGAAGGCATCGCCGGCCGGGCCGGTCAGCAAGAGCGGGTCGCCGCGATGCATCAGCGCCTTGGCGGCGCTGACGGGGTTGCGGATGCGCTTGACCGCGCAAAGCGCTCCGGCGGCCAGCGTCGAGCCGTCCATGATCGAGGCGTCGAGCTCATGCTCGCCATCGGCATTAAAGGCGGCGCCATGGCCGGCGTTGAAATGGACGGAATCCTCCATCACCAGCACGGCGGCCTCGACCGCGTCGACGGCGCTACCGCCTTTGGCGAGGATCGCCCAGCCGGCACGCAGCGACTTGGCGAGATGGGCCTTGGCCTCGGCCCATTCGGCGTCGGTCATCTCGGCCTTGGGCAAGGTGCCGCAGCCGCCATGGATGGCGAGGGCGATGGTCATGTCTGTTATCCTGACTTCATTGGGCTGTCGCGAGCGTGCGCTGCACCGTCATGGTCGGGCTTGTCCCGACCATCCACGTCTTAGTCTGGGCAGTTCGATGTTCAAGACGTGGATGCTCGCCACAAGGGCGAGCATGACGGCCTCAGATCGGCTCACTTCGCCGGCTTGATGTCCATCGCCAGCGTATCCTCGTCGACGCGCGGGCGGATCGTGACCTTGGACTTCTGCATGGCCCAGGCCGAGCCGACGGCGACGATCGGCAGGCGCGGGCGGTCCTTGGCGACGATAGCGTTGGCCTGCGAGAGCAGGTCGTTTCGCTTGGCCTCGTCCATCTCGACGGCGGCATCCTCGATCAGCTTGTCGAGCTCGGCGTTCTTGTAGTTGAGCACGTTGAAGGCCCCTAACTTCTTGGCCGGGTCGTTCGAATGCACCACCGAGGAGAGGGTGTAGTTCGCCTCGCCCGTCAGCGTGCCCCAGCCCGACATCGACATCGAGAACTCACCGCGCAGGCGCGCCGGGAAGAAGACGGCGCCGGGCTGGGCGTTGGCATTCACGTCGATGCCGATGCGCGCCAGCATCTGCGCGATCGAGGTGCCGACTTGGCGGTCGCCCGGCAGGCGGTCATTGGTGAAGGAGAACGAGACCTTGAAGCCGTTGGGATAGCCGGCCTCCTCCATCAGCTTCTTCGCCTTGGCGAGATCCGGCTTCAGCGGCGGCAGGCTCTTGTTGTAGCCGGCGATATCCGGCGTCACCAGCTGGTTGACCGGGGCGCCCAGGCCCTCCATCGCGATCTCGGCCAGCGCCGGCCGGTCGATGGCAAGGTCGATCGCCTCGCGCACCTTGGCGTCTTGCAGCGGGTTCTTCGCCAGGGCCGAGCCGTCCTTGGCGCTGACTTGCGGGGACTTGTCCCGCATGTCGAGTTCCATGTTGAAGACATAGACCGTGTCGATGGTGGCGACCGAAAGCTTGGCGTCGCGCTGCAGCGTCGGCACGTCGGAAGCCGGTGCGCGCACGATGATGTCGACCTGGCCGGCCTTGAGCTGGGCGACGCGGGCGGCATCGTTCGGCAATTCCTTGCGCAGCACGCGCTGCCACGGCTCCTTCTCGCCCCAATAGCCGTCGAAGCGCTCGAGCACGAGCTGGTCCTTCGGCGTCCACGAGACGAACTTGTAGGGGCCGGTGCCGATCGCCGCCTTGCCGGTGTTGAAGGCGTCGTTGGCATTGTCCTTGGTCAACCCGGCCGCCGCCTTGTGCGAGACGATGAACAGGCGGATGAAATCGTTCGGCAGGTTCGGCGCCGGCCCGTCGGTGACGATGTGGACGGTGAGCGGATCGACGATCTTCACCTCCTTGACGCGCCGGACATAGATCGTCGTCGGGTTCGGGCCGGCGACGACCGGGATGCGCTCGATCGAGAACTTGACGTCCTCGGCGGTGAAGTCGGAGCCGTCATGGAACTTGACGTTCGGGCGCAGCTTGAACTCCCAGACGCTGGGCTCGATCGCCTTCCAGCTCAGAGCGAGGCGCGGCTCGATCTGCAGCTTGTCGCCCGACCAGGTCAGCGTGTCGAAGACATGCTTCAGCGCTTCGGCATGGGTGCCGGTCGCGGTGAAATGCGGATCGATCGATTCAGGTCCGGCGCGCACGCCGATCGTCAGCGTCTGCGCCATGGCTGCGTCGGAGAGCGGCAGGCCGATCAGGGCGGCGAGAGCGGCGGTCCGCCAGAGCGGGGACCGGTGCGACAAAGGCTTGGTCATTTGGAGGTCCCTTCGGGTTCGAGATCGGCGGGCCACGCCGGCGAGGCGATCACCATCTTGTCCATCAGTTCGCAGAGTTGCTTCTGCTCGGCCTCGGTCAGCGCCGCGAGCATGGCGGTTTGCTGTCCCACCATCATCGGCATGGTCTCGTCGAAGATGGCGTGTCCTGCCGGCGTCAGCGCCAGCACATAGCTGCGCAGATCCTCCGGATCGGTCTCGCGCTTGAGCAGGCGCCGCTGCAGCAGCTTCTGGATAGCTCGCGAGAGGGTGTTCTTTGGCAGGCCGGAGGAGGAGACGATGTTCTTGGCCGCGACGCCGCCCTTGAGGCCGACGGCATAGAGCGCGACGAATTCCGGCCGGACCAGCCCGTAGCGCGTCTCGATCCAGCGATAGACCGGGTCGTTGAAGCGGAAGGCGATGAAATTGAGCCGGAAGGACAGCCAGCAGGGATTGTCCCAGAGCTTGGTGACGGTCAGCGGATCGAGCTCGCGCAAGGCCGCCTCGCGGCTTGGATCGAGCCTGGACAGGGAGGTCGGGGCTCGGGCCATCTGGGAAATCCTATTTGGTTCCATATGGAACTTGACGGTGTCAGGGGGCACTGTCAAGGATGACTCGGTTTCGCCGAAACGCAAGGATCAGTGCCGTGCTCGTTGCCCGGATGAACTGGATGCAGATCGAAGAGCAGGCGAAGCGTGACGATCGCTGCGTGCTGCCGCTCGGCTGCGTCGAGCAACACGCCTATTTGAGCCTCGCCACCGACGCGATCCTGTCCGAGCGCGTCGCGGCGGAAGCCGCCGAGCCGCTCGGCATCCCGGTCTTCCCGGTGCAGGCCTATGGCATGACGCCGGGCTTCACCGCCTATCCCGGCACGATCTCGCTGCGGATGACCACCTATATCGCGCTGCTCGAGGACTTGCTCGAGGGCGTCTATCGTTCCGGCTTCCGCCGCATCGTGCTGGTCAACGGCCATGGCGGCAATGCGCCGGCGATGACGGCAGTGACCGAGTGGATGGGCAAGCGCCCCGATGCCAGCGTCAAGATGCACAATTGGTGGGCGGGGCCGCGCTTCCAGAAGGCGGTCAGGGCGGTCGACATGGCCGCTTCGCATGCCTCCTGGATGGAGAATTTCCCCTGGACCCGGCTCGAAGGCGTGACGTTGCCGGATGCAGTGAAGCCGCCCTTCGATCCCGCGCTCTACCAGGCCGCCAGCCCGCAGCGGAAGCGCGAGATCCTCGGCGACGGCAATTTCCACGGCCGCTACCAGCGACCGGACGAGGAGATGCTGGCGCTCTGGGCCGTCGGCGTCGAGGAGACGCGGGCGGTGATGGTCGAGAGCTGGCCGTGATGATCTATAGTGCCGCCGTCTCGATCCAGGAGAGCGGCCACAAAACCCGTCTCTTTGGCATGGAGGTTGCGAAGCCGGGGCGGCGAATGTCTATCCGATGCTGACCCATATCATCGAGCGCGTCCTGCAGGCGCTGGCCGTCATGCTGGTCATGTCGGCGCTGGTCTTCGTCGGCGTCTACGCCATCGGCAACCCAATCGACGTGCTGATCGGCCCCGATGTCAGCCAGGACATCAGGCTCGACACCATCGCTCGCTACGGGCTCGATAAGCCGCTCTGGGAACAGTATTTCACCTTTCTCGGCCGTGTCCTGCACGGTGATTTCGGCCGCTCCTTCGTCTTCGGCATGCCGGTGCTGGAGCTGATCCTGTCGCGCCTGCCGGCGACATTGGAATTGACGCTCGCAGCGGTGTTCGGCGCGGCGCTGATCGGCATCCCCGCTGGCATCTATGCCGGCTACCGGCCGGAGAGCCCTTTCTCCAAGCTGATCATGGCACTGTCCATTCTCGGCTTCTCGGTGCCGACCTTCTGGATCGGCCTCGTCCTGATCATGACCTTCGCCGTCGAGCTTTCCTGGCTGCCGGCCGGCGGACGCGGCGAGACCGCCTCGCTCTTCGGCGTCGAATGGAGCTTCCTGACGCTGAACGGCCTCTCGCATCTGCTGCTGCCGGCGCTGAACCTCGCCTTCTTCAAGCTCGCTTTGATGACCCGCCTGGCCCGCGCCGGCACGCGCGAGGTCATGCTGACCGACACGGTGAAATTCGCCCGCGCCGCCGGCATCTCGGAAGGCGTCATCCTGCGCCGGCACGTGCTGCGCCTGATCTCGATCCCGCTCGTCACCGTCTTCGGCCTGGAATTCGCCTCGACGCTCGCCTTCGCGGTGGTCACCGAGACGATCTTCTCCTGGCCCGGCATCGGCAAGCTGATCATCGACTCCATCCAGTCGCTCGACCGGCCGGTGATGGTCGCCTATCTGATGCTGGTCGCCTTCGTCTTCATCATGATCAACTTCCTGGTCGACCTGACTTATTTCGCGCTCGACCCGCGCTTGCGGAAGGGACGGTCGTGATGCGGACGGAGACGCCGATCGCCCGCTTCTGGAGCGAGTTCAGGGAGAGCCGTATCGCGGTCGCGGCGCTCGTCGTCGTCGTCCTGATGATCGGCGTCGCTCTGCTCGCCCCGCTGATCGCGCCGCAGAACCCCTACGACCTCGCCAATCTCGTTCTGTCCGATGCGCGCAGGCCCCCCGGCTATGTCGGCTCCAGCGGCTATACCCATTGGCTCGGCACCGACGCGCAGGGGCGCGACCTGCTCTCGGCCATTCTCTATGGCCTGCGCATATCTCTGCAGATGGGGCTGGTCGCGGGCGCCTTTGCCTTTGCCATCGGCGTCACGCTCGGCATCGCCGCCGCCTATCTCGGCGGCCGCCGGGAGGCCTTCATCATGCGCGTGATCGACCTGCAGCTGGCCTTCCCGGCGATCCTGCTGGCGCTGGTGATCTCGGCACTGCTCGGTCAGGGCAAGGCGCAGCTCATCGCCGCGCTGGTCGCAGCGCAATACGCCTATTTCGCCCGCACCGCCCATGGCGCTGCCTCGGCCGAGCGCGGCAAGGACTATGTCGAGGCGGCGCTGTCGACGCCGCTGCCGGCCCGGCAGGTGATCTGGCGCCACATTCTGCCGAACTGTCTGCCGCCGCTGATCGTGGTCGCGACGGTGCAGATCGCCAACGCCATCGCCCTGGAGGCGACGCTGTCCTTCCTCGGCGTCGGCTTGCCGGTGACCGAGCCTTCGCTCGGCTCGCTGATCGCCAACGGCTTCCAGTACATGCTGTCCGGCCGCTACTGGATCTCGATCTATCCCGGCCTTGCCCTGATCCTGCTGATCGTCGCGATCAACCTGGTCGGCGACCAGATCCGCGACCAGGTCAATCCGAGGCTGAAGCGATGAAGGCGGGAGCGAGCCCTCTCCGTCATGGTCGGGCTTGTCCCGATCATCCACGTCTTCATGGATCGAGAGCGGTGTTCAAGACGTGGATGCTCGGCACAAGGCCGAGCATGACGTGGGTGGCATGCCCATGAGCAACGCCCCCCTTCTGGAGGTTACTGACCTCACCACGCAGTTCTTCACCCGCGCGGGCGTGGTCAAGGCGGTCGATGGTGTCTCCTTCTCGCTGCGCCGCGGCGAGGTGATGGGGCTCGTCGGCGAATCCGGCTCGGGAAAAAGCGTCACCGGCTTCTCGATCATCGGCCTGATCGATCCGCCCGGCCGCGTCGCCGGCGGCTCGGTCAAGCTCGAAGGCCATCAACTCGTCGGGTTGCCGCCCGACGAATTGCGCAAGCTTCGCGGCCGCGTCGTCTCGATGGTCTTCCAGGACCCGCTGATGACGCTGAACCCGGTCCTGACCATCGGCGAGCAGATCCGGCTGGCGATCGAGGCGCACGAAAAAGTATCGTCCGCCGAGGCCCGCCGGCGCGCCATTGCCGGCCTCGCCCAGGTCCGCATTCCGCGGCCGGAGGCGACGGTCGATTTCTACCCGCACCAGCTCTCCGGCGGCATGCGCCAGCGTGTTGCCATCGCGATCGCGTTGCTGCATCGTCCGAAGTTGATCATCTGCGACGAGCCGACGACCGCGCTCGACGTCTCCATCCAGGCCGAGATCCTGGCCGAGATGAAGGAGCTCGTCGCGGAGCTCGGTACGGCGCTGATCTGGATCAGCCACGACCTTGCCACCGTCGCTTCGATCGCCCAGCACGTCGCGGTGATGCGGCTCGGCAAGATCGTCGAAGCCGGCCCGACGCTCGACGTGCTGACGCGCCCGCAGCACGCCTATACCCGCGCTTTGCTCGACGCTTTGCCCTCGCGCGCCAAACCCGGCGAATTCCTGCTGCGTGGCGGCGGTGTGCCAGACGCTTCCCCGCCCGCCCGCAAGCCGGCGGCAGCGGTCGCGGCGCCGGTGCCTGGCGCGCCTTATTTCATTGCCGATCGCGTCAGCAAGCGCTTCGAATCGCGACCCGGCGCTTTGCGCGGCCTCGGCCAGAGACTCGGCCTCGTGCAGCCGCCGCCGGCCGTGATGGCCGTCGACGAGGTCAGCCTGGTCGTGCCGCGCGGCGAAGCGCTTGGGCTGGTCGGCGAGTCCGGCTCGGGCAAATCGACGCTCGGGCGCATGGCCGCCGGCATCTACGCACCGTCATCGGGCACCGTCCGCTTCGAGGGCTGGCCGGTGATGAGCGAGGGGCAGGAGCCGCGCAAGCTGACCACCCGCATCCAGACCATCTTCCAGGACCCGTTCGCCTCGCTCAACCCGCGCATGCGCATCGGCGACGGCATCGCCGAGGGGCCCCTTGCTCACGGGCTGATCGGCAAGGCCGGCGCCGCGACTTACGTCCGCGACTGGCTCGCCGCGGTCGGGCTCGATCCCGCCTTCGCCGAGCGCTATCCGCATCAGTTCTCCGGCGGCCAGCGCCAGCGCGTCGCCATCGCCCGCGCGCTCGCCATGCAGCCCGACCTCGTCGTCTGCGACGAGCCGGTCGCTTCGCTCGACGTCTCGATCCAGGCGCAGATCATCAACCTGCTGATGCGCCTCAGGGCCGAGCTCGGCCTGACCCTGATCTTCATCTCGCACGATCTCTCGGTGGTTCGGCATCTCTGCGACCGGGTCGCGGTGATGTATCGCGGCTGCATCGTCGAGGAGGGATCGGCAAGCGAGGTCTATGACAACCCGCAGCATGACTACACCAGGCGGCTGCTCGCGGCCGTGCCGGTGCTGCCCGTAGCGGCGGCCTGACGTTAGGAGGAACGCCATGACCGAACTGAAGCCCTGGCAATGGCCGGAGGAGACCTGGCGCGGCAAGGTCGAGCAGGTCCGCGCCGGCCGCAACCTCAAGCCGACGCGGTGGCCGGGCGGCGCCCGCTGCGCGGTGGCGCTCTCCTTCGATGTCGACCACGAGACCAACGAGCTACGCGATGGCGGCAAATCGGTCGGCCGGCTGTCCTGGGGCCAGTACGGCAATCGCGCCGGCATGCCGCGCATCCTCTCCATGCTGGCGCGCGAGGAGATCAAGGCGAGCTTCTTCGTCCCCGCGGTGACCGCGCTGCTTTATCCCGATGAGCAGCGCCGCGTGGTTGCCGAGGGCCATGAGATCGGCCTCCATGGCTGGATCCACGAGGTCAACACGGCCGTGCCGCCCGACCAGGAGCGCGAGCTGCATCTGCGCTCGGCCGACACGCTGGAGAGGATCACCGGCGTCAGGCCGGTCGGCATGCGCACGCCGTCCTGGGATTTTTCCGAAGTGACGCTCGCCGTCGAGCGCGAGCTCGGCCTGATCTACGATTCCTCGCTCTTCGCCGATGACGATCCCTATGAGCTGATCGAGAAGGGCGAGCCGACCGGCATGGTCGAACTGCCGGTCGAGTGGATCCGCGACGACGCCGTCTACTTCAACATGAACCGCTTCCAGGCGCTGCGACCCTATACGGCGCCCGAGGCGGTGTTCGACATCTTCAAGCGCGAATTCGACGGCGCTTACGCCGAGGGTGGGCTCTTCCTCCTGACCATGCACCCGCATGTCATCACCTATCGCTCCCGCTTCTGGATCCTCGAGGAGCTGGTGCGCCACGCCAAGGCCAAGGGCGACGTCTGGTTCGCGACGCATGCCGAGATCGCGGCCTATGTGAAGGCGCAGGCGGGGCTCTGATACAGGCGTGATCTTCCGGTCGGTTTCCGCAGGGTCAGCGGGAACCGTGCCCGATTTCGGCCGTTTTCGGTTCATTCGGAATTCAGGGCGCCGGGGCGTTCATCTCCGGAAGAACAACTGGAAACGGATGTCATGACGCGCACGAAAAACCTGCTTCTGATCGGCACCATCATCCCCGCCATCGTGTTGTCGCAGGGCAGTTTCGCCGCTCCATCGCTCCAGCTGGCCCAGGCGCAGTCCGGCGATGACGAGAAGCCTGATCCGCGCCGCCAGCGGCCCGGCGGGCAGGAGCGCCCCACCCCGGGTGGCCAGGAACGCCCCGGTGCCCGTCCCGCCCCGGGCCAGCCGCCAGCGGGCCGCCCCGCTGCGCCGGAACGCCCGGCCGGAGCGGCTCCGAGCGCGCCACGTCCGCCGTCCGCGCCGCAGGCCGTGCCTCCGGCCAACCGTGCCGAGCCCGAACAGCCGCGCCGTCCGACGCCGCCTGCGGGAGCCGCGCCCGGGCAGATTTCTCCGTCCACCCCGCAAGGCGCACCACGCGCGCCCTCGGCCGCGCCGAGCGAACCGCAGCGGCCGGCTCCAGGCCAGATCGCACCGCCGGCCTCGCCCGCCCGGCCGAGCACGCCACCGGCCCAGCCTAACGCTTCGGGAGCGCCGTCCGGCGACACTGGCCAGCGCCGTCCTGCACCCTCGCAGACGGCACCGGGGCAGCCGCCCGCCACCGCTCCCTCGGCGCCCACTCGACCTGCGCCGGGACAGGCCGCTCCGGGCAGCAGCAGCCAGACTCAGCCTGGCCAGACCCCCACAGCGCCGGGCGGTGGCCGCGCGCCGGGCGCCTTGTCGCAGCCCGGTGCGGCCCCGTCCCAGCCGACCCCGTCGCAGCAGCGGCCGAGCTTGAACGGTCAGCCTGGCCAGCCGGCACCCGGCCAGCCCTCCGGCACGCCGCCGGCCGGCCGTGCGCCGGGCGCGCTTTCGCAACCCGGTACAGCTCCGTCCCAGCCTGCCCCATCGCAACAGCCCGGCTTGAACCGCCAGCCCGGGCAGGCCGCTCCGAGCCAGCCCGCGCCCGGCCAGCCGTCGACAGCGCCAAATGCCGGCCGCGCGCCGGGCGCCCTGTCGCAACCCGGTACCGCGCCTGCGCAACCGGCGCCGGCCCAGCCCCAGCAACCGTCTGGCCTCAGCCGCCAGCCCGGCCAGCCCGCTCCGGGACAAGCTGCGCCCACCCAGCCCGCACCCGGCCAAGGCGCTCTCGGCGCTGGACAGCCTGCGACTGGCCAGCCCGCTCCGGCACCGAATGCCGGCCGCGCGCCGGGGGGCCTGTCGCAACCCGGAACCGCGCCGTCGCAACCCGCGCCCGTGCCCGGTCAGCAACCCGGAGCCCTGTCGCAGCCGGGTGTCGCGCCCGGTCAGGTCCAGCCGCAGCCAGGTGTGCCCGGCCAGCCTGCGCCTGATCGCCAGGGTCGCCGCGGCGGCATCGGCCTCGGTGGCGCGGCTGCGATCGGTCTCGGCGCCGCCGCGATCGGCGGCATCATGGCGACGCAGGGCGCGAACCGGCTCGACGATGTCCGTAAGCAGCGCGAGGAGCGTCGCGAAGGCGACGTCACCATCATCCGCGAGCCCGGCCGCACCATCATCCGCGGCGACGATGATCGCGCCGTGATCCGCTATGACGAGACGCAGCGCTTCCGCGATCTCGGCCTCGACACCCGCAGCGAACGCCGCGGCGACGAAAACGTGACGATCTACAATCGCCCCGACGGCACGCAGATCGTCACGGTGACCGACGCCGAAGGCCGGCTGATCCGCCGCTCGCGGCGCGAGCGCGACGGCGGCGAATTCGTGATGATCGACAATGTCCGCCGCGACGGGCCCCAGGCCCGCTTCGCCGAGGAGGTGGTGGTGCTGCCGCCGCCCCAGCTGCGCATCCCGCGCGAGCGTTATATCGTCGATGCCGAGCGTGCCGACGAGCGGCTGATCTATGAGACGATCACCGCGCCGCCGGTCGCCCCGGTGCCGCGCCGCTACACGCTCGACGAGGTCCGCTACTCGCCCGATCTGCGCGCCCATATGCGCAGCGTCGACATCGACACGATCAACTTCGATTCCGGCTCCTGGACGGTCACGCCTGACCAGGCCGGGCGCCTTCGGGTGATCGCGCAGGCGGTGCGCCAGGCGGTCGAGCGGGCGCCGAACGAGGTCTTCATGGTCGAGGGCCATACCGACGCGGTCGGCGCCGATGTCGACAACCTCTCGCTGTCGGATCGGCGGGCGCAGTCGGTCGCCGAGATCCTGACCCGCGACTTTGCGATCCCGGCCGAGAATCTGACGACGCAGGGCTATGGCGAGCAGTACCCCAAGGTGCAGACGCAGGGCGATTCCCGTGAGAACCGGCGCGTGACGCTGCGCCGGATCACGCCGCTGCTCACCGGCCAGAACCAGCAGTGACGCCAACCCGGGGCCGCCTGTGAGCTGCCCCGCGCCTTTCTCGAGGGGCGGCCGGAACAATCCCCGGCCGCCCTTGTTCCTCTAGCGGGCGGGCTCGCCTTGGCCTGCCTGACTGGAGGAGTGCCATGCGCAAGAACTCATGGGTCCTGCTCGGACTGCTCGCTGTAGGGCTGCTCGCGGCGGAAGCCGCTGCCGCGCAGTCTTCCTCGCTGCAGACGCAGCGCCAGCAGCGCGCACCCGGCGTGCCGATGTCGCCGAATGCCGGCGAAGTGCAGAAGCTGGAGCCACGCTCCGACCGCGTCGAGGCGAAGCGGGAGCGCGAACAGCTGGCACGCGACCGCTCCGGACCGCCGGAGCCGAACCGTGAGATCCCCATGCCGAAGCCTGTGCCGTCGATCATCGCGCCGACTCGTTAGAGCCCACCGCTTCGGGTTTAGATTCAGGTAAGGCTCGCCACCTATGGTGGCGGTGAGGAGCTATGCCATGAGCGAGATGTCGGTCGCGATCGCCCAGAGCCTGATCAGCATGAAGTCGGCTGCGACGCAGCAGGCGCTGCAGATCGAGATGGTCAAGCAGAACGCCGATTCCGACCAGGCGCTGGTCGCTATGCTGCAGCAGGCGTCCGAGCAGCAGCAGGCGATCCTCCCCGCCGGCCAGGGCGGCAATCTCGACATCACCGCCTGATTATTTCGTTTCCGCCAACGGTGTTGTTTCCCGTGCATGGCCGCGCGGCGTGCAGCTGCGGTCCTTTGGCAGTTGCGCGCAGATCACGACGGTTCTAACCTCCGCCTCGTTCCGAGGGGTGCTCGATAAGAGCTGAGATGGCCTGACGGCCGAACCCATCGAACCTGATCCGGGTCATACCGGCGGAGGGACTGGAACGCGGCTGCGCCACAAGTGCATCCGCCTCACAGCGACTGGACCGTCAGACGCCCCGGATCTCCTGAACCTGAGAGGGAGGAGATCCTGAGATGAACGCCCACACCAAGCCCCAGAAGAACAGCGTCAAGGCCGCACCGCAGACGGTGACGACTGGCCCGATCATCGGCTCGCGCAAGATCTATGTCGCCGCGCCCGAGCATCCCGACATGCGCGTGCCCTTCCGCGAGGTCGTGCTGACCACCGATGCCGAACCGCCGGTGCGCATCTACGACCCGTCCGGCCCCTATACCGAGACCGACGCCAGCATCGACCTCAACGCTGGCCTGGTGCAGCCGCGCCGCGCCTGGCTCGACGCCCGCGGCTTCGAGGTCGTTGCAGGCCGCGTCGTCACCGCCGCGGACAACGGCAACATTTCGGCCGAGCAGCTCGTCCCGGCCTGTCCCGCGCAGCGCCCGATCCTGATGGCGAAGCCCGGCCAGATGACGACTCAGTACGAGTTCGCCAAGGCCGGCATCGTCACGCCTGAGATGATCTACGTCGCCCATCGCGAGAATCTTGGCCGCGCCGCCATGCTGGAGGGCGCCCGCGAGCGCCATGCCGATGGCGAGAGCTTCGGCGCCTCGGTTCCCGAATTCGTCACGCCGGAATTCGTCCGCGAGGAGATCGCCCGCGGCCGCGCCATCATCCCCGCGAACATCAACCACCCCGAGCTCGAGCCGATGGCGATCGGCCGCAATTTCCTGGTCAAGATCAACGCCAATATCGGCAATTCGGCCGTGACCTCCGGTGCCGCCGAGGAGGTCGAGAAGCTGGTCTGGGCGATCCGCTGGGGCGCCGACACGGTCATGGACCTCTCGACCGGCCGCAACATCCACAACATCCGCTCCTGGATCCTGCGCAACTCGCCGGTCCCGATCGGCACGGTGCCGATCTACCAGGCGCTGGAGAAGGTCGGCGGCGATCCGATCAAGCTCGACTGGGAGGTGTTCAAGGATACCCTCATCGAGCAGGCCGAGCAGGGCGTCGACTATTTCACCATCCACGCCGGCGTCAGGCTGCCTTACGTGCCGCTGACCGCCAGCCGTGTGACCGGCATCGTCTCGCGCGGCGGCTCGATCATGGCGCGCTGGTGCCTGGCGCATCACAAGGAGAGCTTCCTCTACGAGCGCTTCGACGAGATCTGCGAGATCATGCGACGCTACGACGTCTCCTTCTCTCTCGGCGACGGCCTGCGTCCCGGCTCGATCGCCGACGCCAACGATCGCGCCCAGTTCGCCGAGCTGGAGACGCTGGGCGAGCTCACCAAGATCGCCTGGGATAAGGGCTGCCAGGTGATGATCGAGGGCCCCGGCCATGTGCCGATGCACAAGATCAAGGAGAACATGGACAAGCAGCTGCGCGAATGCGGCGAGGCGCCGTTCTATACGTTGGGACCGCTGACCACCGACATCGCGCCGGGCTACGACCACATCACCTCCGGCATCGGCGCGGCGATGATCGGCTGGTTCGGCTGCGCCATGCTCTGCTATGTCACGCCGAAGGAGCATCTCGGCCTGCCGGATCGCGACGACGTCAAGACCGGTGTCATCACCTACCGGATTGCCGCCCACGCCGCCGACCTCGCCAAGGGCCATCCGGCAGCCAAGCTGCGTGACGACGCGCTCTCCCGCGCCCGCTTCGACTTCCGCTGGGAGGACCAGTTCAACCTGGCGCTCGATCCGGACACGGCCCGCGCCTTCCATGACGAGACCCTGCCGAAGGATGCCCACAAGGTCGCGCATTTCTGCTCGATGTGCGGGCCGAAATTCTGCTCGATGAAGATCACCCAGGACCTGCGTGCCGAGGTTCAGGCGATGGGCGACAATGAGCGGGCGGCGCTCGAAGCCATGGCCACGCAGGGGATGGCGGAGAAGTCGCAGGAATTCCTGAAGAAGGGCGGCAATCTCTATCTGCCCGCGGCGGAGTAGGGACCATGCGCGTCGCTGTGATCGGGGCTGGCGTCGCCGGCCTCGTGACGGCGCTCGAGCTGGCCGAGCGAAACGTTGCGGTCGAAGTGTTCGAACGCAGTGCAGCGCTCGGCGAGCAGGCCTGCTCGTGGGCTGCCGGCGGCATGCTGGCGCCCTGGTGCGAGCGCGAGAGCGCCGAGGAGGCGGTCGTCACTTTGGGCCGACAAGCCCTCGACTGGTGGCCACGCCATTATCCCGGCACGCTCGCCCAGGGCACGCTCGTGCTCGCTCCGGCCCGGGACGCCGGTGAGCTGACGCGCTTTGCGGCGCGGACTGATGGCTTCGAGCGCCTCGACGCCGAAGGGGTCGCCGCGCTGGAGCCCGACCTCGCCGGCCGCTTCCGGCAGGGCCTGTTCCTCGCGCAAGAGGCGCATCTCGACCCGCGCCGGGCCCTGGCGGCGCTGGCTGAAGCGCTAAAGGCAGCCGGCGTGCCGATCCACTACGGCGTCGAGGTTGACGAGACGGCGCTCGATGCCGACCGCATCGTCGATTGCCGGGGCCTTGTCGCCCGCGACCGGCTCGACGGGTTGCGCGGCGTGCGCGGCGAGATGCTGGTGCTGCGCACGGACGAGATCAGGCTGAGCCGTCCGGTCCGGCTGCTGCATCCGCGCATTCCGCTCTATGTCGTGCCACGCGCCGATGGGCACTTCATGATCGGCGCGACGATGATCGAGAGCGATGATCGCCGCCGTGTCAGCGCCCGCTCGGCGATCGAACTGCTCAGCGCCGCCTATGCGCTGCATCCGGCCTTCGGCGAGGCCGAGATCGTCGAACTGCGCGCCGATGTCCGCCCGGCCTTTCCCGACAACCTGCCCCGTATCATCGAGGACGGCCGGTTCCTGCGCTTCAACGGCCTGTTCCGCCACGGCTTCCTGCTCTCGCCGGCCCTGGCCGGGCAGGTGGCCGATCGTCTCCTCGCATCCAGGGAGTTGTCCGATGCGCATCATCGTCAACGGCGACACGCGTGAGGTCGCTGCCCCGGTTCTGGCCGAGGCATTGGCCGAGCTGGGCTATGCCGGCGCGGTCGTCGCCACCGCCGTGAACGAAGCCTTCGTACCGGCTGCCGTGCGGGCGCACACAACCCTCGCAGATGGCGATCGGCTCGAGGTCCTCGCGCCGATGCAGGGAGGCTGAACGATGGATTTCTACGGCTTCACCCCGCGCTCGCGCCTTTTCCTCGGCACGGCGCAATATCCTTCGCCGGCCGTGCTGCAAAAGTCGGTCGAGGCAGCCGGCGTCGATGTCGTCACGGTCTCGCTGCGCCGCGAGGCCGGCCGGCTCGGCGGCGGCCAGGACTTCTGGGCGCTGATCCGCAGCCTCGGCGTCAGGGTGCTGCCCAACACGGCCGGCTGCCATTCGGTCAAGGAAGCGGTGACGACGGCGCAGATGGCGCGCGAGGTCTTCGGCACGCCCTGGATCAAGCTCGAGGTGATCGGCGAGGCCGACACGCTCCAGCCGGATGTGTTCGGTCTGGTCGAGGCGGCGCGCATCCTCTGTGCCGAGGGCTTCGAGGTCTTCCCCTACATGACCGAGGACCTCGTCGTGGCCGAGCGGCTGGTCGAGGCCGGTTGCCGGGTGCTGATGCCCTGGGGCGCGCCGATCGGCACCGGCAAGGGCCTGAACAACCCTTACGGTCTGCGGGCATTGCGGGCGCATTTCCCCGATATCCCGCTCGTCGTCGATGCCGGCATCGGCCTGCCCTCGCATGCCGCCGCGGCGATGGAACTCGGCTACGACGCGGTGCTGCTCAACACCGCGGTGGCGAAGGCCCGCGATCCCGCCGCGATGGCGGCCGCCTTCGCCCGCGCCGTCGAGGCCGGACGCCTCGCCTTCGAAGCCGGCCCGATGGAGCCGCGCGATATGGCCGCGCCCTCGACCCCGGTGCTCGGCCGGGCCCTGCTCGGCTGACAAGGAGGGAACCATGATCGATCGCTATGCCCGCCAGATCGTCATGCCGGAGGTCGGCCCCGAGGGACAGGCGCGGCTGGCCCGCACCTGCATCCTCGTCGTCGGAGCAGGCGGCCTCGGCTGTCCCGTATCGTCCTATCTCGTTGGCGCTGGCATCGGCCGCTTGCTGCTGGTCGATCCCGACCGGGTCGAGGAGAGCAATCTGCACCGCCAGCCGCTCTACCGGATGAGCGATGTCGGTCGGCCCAAGGTAGAGGCGGCTCGTGAGGCGCTCGCCGCGTATAATCCCGGTGTAGAGATCGAGGCCTTGGCACTCAGGCTCGCGCCCGACAATGCCGCAGAGCTGGTGGCGCGTGCCGATATCGTCATCGATGCCGCCGACAGCTTCGCCGCGACCTATGTCCTGAGCGATGCCTGCCGCGAGGCCGGAAAGCCGCTGGTCAGTGCTTCGATCGTCGGCACTGCCGGCTATGTCGGCGCCTTCTGCGGTGATGGCCCGAGCTATCGTGCCGTCTTCCCGGAAATGCCGACGCGCGCCGCCGATTGCGCCACCGCCGGTGTGCTCGGCCCGGCGGTCGCCACCCTCGGCCTGCTGCAGGCGCAGATGGCCCTGCTGCTGGCGCTCGGCCTCGAGCCATCGCCGCTCGGCCGCGTGATCAGCTTCGACGCCCGCCGCCTCGGCTTCGGCGGCTTCTCCTTCGCCGGGGCGCCGGAGCCCGTCGCCGGCTCATTCCGCTTCATCGCGCCATCGCAACTTTCGGCCAGCGACATCGTCGTCGAGCTGCGCGGCGTCGAGGAAGCGCCTGTTCCGGCTGCTCCGGACGCGATCAGGCTGACGGTCGATGAGATCGACCGGCTGTCGCTGGATGAAGTCGACGGTCGGCGTGTGGTGCTTTGCTGCCGAAGCGGCATCAGGGCGGCGCGCGCCGCCGGCAGGCTTGCAGCGCGCGGCGCCGACGATCTGGCCGTGATGGCGCTGGGCTAGATTCTGTCCCATATCCCTTGGCGAGCCCGATGGAGACCAGATGACGAGCGACACCACCGAGATCATGCCGGCGCGGACCCTGCAGCCGCAGGAGGTCGCCGCTGTGCTCGCCCGCGTGGCGCAGAGCCGTCCGCGAGTGCAGTGCCTCACCAACACGGTGGCGCAGAACATCACCGCCAACATGCTGCTCGCCTTCGGTGCGATCCCCTCGATGGCGATCCATGTCGACGAGGTCGCGGCGATGGCGGAGGGCGCCGGCGCGATCCTGATCAATATCGGCACGATCAATGCCGAGAGCGAGCTCGCCATTCCTAAGCTGCTGGAGGTGGCGCGCGATCGCGGCAAGCCTGTCGTCTTTGATCCGGTCTTCGTCGAACTCTCGCCGCTGCGCCGGCACATTGCCGCGCAGGTGCTGCGCCTGCCGAATATCCTGGTGCGCGGCAACGCCACCGAGATGGCAGCGCTCTCCTTCGATCTCGCTGCGGCTGAGGGCGTCACCCGCGTCACCACCGGCAAGGTCGATCGGATCGAGAGCGGCTCCGCGAGCTTCGCCGTCGCGCATGGCCACCCGTTGATGACCAGGGTCACCGGCATCGGCTGCGCCGCCGGCGCCCTCATCGCGGCCTGCTGCGCCGTCGAGGCGAACAAGGCGGTCGCCGCGGTTGCGGCCTTGACCGCCTATGGCATTGCCGGCGAAATCGCCGCCGAGCGATGCCGCGGCCCGGGCAGCTTCGAGGTCGAGCTGATCGACGCGGTCGCGGCGATGGACGCGGCGACATTGGCTGCGCGGATGGGAACCGGACGATGAGTGTCGACATCACCCTTTACGGCATCGTCGATCCGCAGATCGCCAATGGCCGCTCCATGGCCGATATGGCGCGTGCCGCGGTCGAAGGCGGAGCGACGCTGATCCAGCTGCGCGCCAAGACCGAGACGACGCGCGAGATGGTGCGCGAAGCCCGCGCCATCCGCTCGGCCCTGCACGGCACCAATGTGCCGTTGTTGATCAACGACCGCGTCGACGTCGCGCTCGCGTCCGGTGCCGACGGCGTCCATCTCGGCGCCGACGACATGAAGCTGGTCGATGCCCGCCGCCTGCTCGGCCCGCGCGCCATCATCGGCGCGACGCTGAAGCATGAGAACGAGTTGCCCGAGCTGGCCTCCGCCAAGATCGACTATGCCTGCATCGGCGGCGTCTTTCCGACCACGCACAAGGACAATGCCGGCGCGGCGCTCGGCGTCGACGGGTTCGCCGCCTTGCGCCAGGCGGCGGCGCGCGCGCTGGGGGCCCTGCCGGTCGGCGCCATCGCCGGCATCACGGCTGCCAATGCCGGCTCGGTGATTGCGGCGGGCGCTGATGGCGTCGCCGTGATCGGCGCGCTCTTTGGTGGCGATGATATCCGCGAGGCGGCGCGTGATCTTCGTCTCGCGATCGAGACCGCCCTGTCGGAGCGGGTCGCCGCGAGCGCCTGACCTAGCCGGCGATCTCGGCGAAGCGCTTCGGCAGGGCAAAGCCGTGCCCGAGCGGGTCGTCTGCCTCGATGACGAAGCTGCCTTCGCCGGCAAGATGCCCGCGTCCGCCGACTTCGACCGTGACCGCGCCCGCCGCCGGGAAAACGACCGGACGGATCACCCGCCCGGTGAAGGTGCCGCCAGTGATGCTGCGGATATTCCGGCTTTGGCCGATCGGGATCAGCCCCTTGGCATGGTCGAGCGCCATGCGGGCGGTGACACCCGAGCCGGTCGGAGAGCGGTCGATCTGGCGCTCGGCGAAGACGCAGAGATTGAAGCTGTCCTCGCCCGGAACCGCCTCGTCGGTGACGATCGTGCCATAGAGGAAGCCGAGATCGGGCTCGGTCGGATGCGTGATCCTGCGGCTCGCCCGGACCTGGTCGGTCAGCGCGCCCGCGGCCGCGACGATCTCCTCGACCGGCGTCTGCATCAGATCGAGCCCGAAGCGCGAGGCCGGCAGGATGCAGTAATAGGCGCCGCCATAGGCGATGTCGGTGACGACGTCGCCATAACCCGGCACCGGGACTGCGAGATCGCGCGCCTCGACGAAGGCCGGCACGCTCTCGAAGCTGACATCGCCGACTTTCCAGTTGCCTTGGCCGCCCTCGACCTCGCAGGCGAGCCGCACGAGCCCGCAGGGCGCCTCGATCGCGAAGTGGGTGACCGGCTCGCTCGCCTCGACCAGCCCCTGCTCGATCGCATAGCGGCCGAGCGCGATCGTCGCGTGGCCGCACATGGTCGAATAGCCCTCATTATGCGTGAACAGCACGCCGAAGGCCGCTTCCGGATGGCTCGGCTTGACCGGGATGACACCATACATGCCGTCATGGCCACGCGGCTCCAGCATCATCGCACGGCGCAGGTGATCGTGCTGCTCGCGCGCCTGCCGGCGCTTGTCGAGGATGCCAGCGCCGGTCAGCTCCGGGTAGCCCCCGGTGACGATGCGCACCGGCTCGCCGCAGGTGTGGTAGTCGATGTAAGCGAGGCGCATGGGTTCTCGTCCATCAGTCATGGGCGGAGGGCGGGTCGAGCCGCGGCGGATTGCAGCCCCGTTGGGCGCAGTTTTCGGCCGCCACCACGACGGCAAAGCCGAGAGCCGCCGCGCAGAGTTCGTTCGGCAGGTTCTTCAGCACCGGACCAAGGCCGCCATTGCGCCAGAGCGAAGCGAGGAAGGCGCCTATGAAGCTATCCCCCGCGCCGATCGTATCGACCACCTCCTGCGCGAGGGCAGGGAACACCATGGGCTCGCGGCGGAACGGCAGGAGATAGCCGCCCTTCTCGCCATCGGTGACCAGCAGCAAGCGATCCCCATGGGCAAGCCAGCGCGCCAAGGGATGGCCGAACTCGGCGCCGTGGAGTGTTCGGGCATCATCCGTGCTGCATTTCAGCAGATCGCACAGGGCTGCTCGCTCCTCGATGGCACGGCGTGCCTCCGGAAGCGCCGGCAGCACGGCCGGCCTGACATTGGGATCATAGCTGACGCTGAGGCCCGCCTCGCGCGCCCGCCGCATCAGCGCCAGTGCTGCCTGGCCGGACGCGCCGATCGTCGCGCCGAAGGAGGTGACGTGCAGATGCGCGAAATCGTCGAGATCCGCCGGCGCGGGTGGTGCGGTATCGAAGGCCGTGCCGCTCAACGAGAACCGGTAGGTCGCGGCACCGTCTGCGTCGAGCGAGGCCGTGGCGGAGGGCGTCGGTGCATCGCAGACCCCGGCGAAGCGCTGGTCGATGCCCTCCTCGGTCATACGCTGGAGGAAAATCTGGCCGAATTCGTCTTGCGATAGGCTGACATTATAGGCGACCGGCGCGCCGCAGCGGGCCAATGCCAGCGCCGTGTTGAAGCCAGAGCCGCCGAGCACGGTCTCGTGCTCGTGCCCGGCACGGCCGGGCACGATGTCGACCAGCGCCTCGCCATAGACGAGGACACCCTTGCCCGTCACAGCAGGCCGCGCTTGGCCAGGTTGCGCATCAGGTGCGAGGCGCCGAAGCGCCAGGGCTCGCATTCGTCGGTGCGGCGCATCCGGTTGATCAGCGCGCCGAGCTCGGGCGCCGAGATGGTGACGACGTCGCCGTATTTATGGGTGAAGCCGCCGCCCGGCGCGTCGCGATCCTTGATCGGCGCGAACATGGTGCCGAGATAGAGCACCGCCCCGTCCGGGTACTGATGGTGCGGGCCGATCATCTGCGCAGCGAGGTCGGCCGGGTCGCGGCTGATCATGGCGATCGAGGACGAGCCCTCCAGCGTGAAGCCGTCTTCGCCTTCGACCGTCAGGCTCACCGTCGTCTTGCGGACGTTGTCGAGCGAGAAATCACCATCGAAGAAGCGGATGAAGGGGCCGATCGCAGCTGCCGCATTATTGTCCTTGGCCTTGCCGAGCAGCAGCGCCGAGCGACCCTCGACATCGCGCAGGTTGACGTCGTTGCCGAGGCTGGCGCCGACGATGCGGCCATCCGAGGCGACGACCAGCACGATCTCCGGCTCGGGATTGTTCCAGCTCGAGGCCGGGTGCAGCCCGGCATCGGCGCCGGTGCCGACCGCCGACATCGGCGGCGCCTTGGTGAAGATCTCGGCGTCCGGCCCGATGCCGACCTCAAGGTACTGGCTCCAGCTGTTCTGGGCGATCAGCACCTCCTTCAGCTTCATCGCCTCGGGCGAGCCGGGCTTCAGCTTGGAGAGATCGTCGCCGATCAGCTTGCCGATCTCGGCCCGGATCGCGGCGGCGGCGGCCGGGTTGCCACGCGCCTTCTCCTCGATGACGCGCTCCAGCATCGACACCGCGAAGGTGACGCCGGCGGCCTTGACCGCCTGCAGATCGACCGGGGCGAGCAGCCAGGGCCTGCCGTCATTGCGCGTGGCGGCCGAGCTGTTGGCGAGCAGGTCGGCCAGCGAGCCCAGGCTCTCGCCATCAGCGGCGCGCAGGGCCGTTGCCGGATCGGTGGTCTCGCACAGGTCTCGCATGGTCGGGAAGGCCGCGGTGACGTCGATCACCGTGTCGCCCTGGAGCTTGACCACCGATGGTCCCGCGAGATCCGGGCGCCAGACCCGGCCGGCCAGCGCGGCGCGGTCGGCATCGGCCGGCAGGGTGTTGGCGGGCGTGAGCGAAAGCGAGGGCATGGCTGATCCAGGTTGTGTGCAGTGTACAGGGCGAGCTGCGAAGAACAGCCGCTTCCGCCGGAAATCGCAAGTGCGCGGATGCGCGTCCACAGCGGGGCGGAAATGTCATCGTTTTGTCATTGAACTGTCGCCCCGGCTTCATGCTAGCTTGCGCACCAACGACAAGAACGCCCGCGTGTATCGGGGGCTGAGAGGGAGCTGATAATGACCTTCAAATCGAAGACCTTGACCGCGGTCGGTGCGTTCGCGCTCGCCGCTGCTTCGCCGGCTATGGCGCAGACCGAGATCCAGTGGTGGCACGCCATGACCGGCGCCAACAACGACGTCGTCGTCAAGCTGGCCGAGGAGTTCAACGCCTCGCAGAAGGACTACAAGGTCGTCGTCGCCTATAAGGGGTCCTATCCCGACACGCTGAACGCCGGCATCGCCGCTTTCCGTGCCGGCAACGCGCCGCACATCATGCAGGTCTTCGAGGTCGGCACCGCGACGATGATGTCGGCCAAGGGCGCGATCAAGCCGGTCGCCGACGTGATGAAGGACGCCGGCGAGAAATTCGATCCGAAGAGCTATCTGCCGGCGATCACCGGCTACTATTCGACGACGAAGGGTGAGATGCTCTCCTTCCCGTTCAACTCGTCCTCGATGGTGATGTGGTATAACAAGGACGCGCTGAAGAAGGCGGGCCTGCCGGAGGCGCCGCCGAAGACCTGGCCGGAGGTGTTCGCAGCGGCCAAGAAGCTCAAGGCCGCGGGCTTCGACAAGTGCGGCTTCTCGACCGCCTGGACCACCTGGGCCAATATCGAGCAGCTCGGCGCCTGGCACAACGTGCCTGTCGGCACCAAGGCCAACGGCTTCGATGGCTTCGATACCGAGTTCCGCATCAACGGCGACCTCTTCGTCAAGCACCTGACCAATCTGGCCGAGCTTCAGAAGGACAAGACCTTCGACTATTCCGGCCGCACCAACACCGGCGAGGGCCGCTTCACCTCGGGGGAGTGCCCGCTCTTCCTGACCTCCTCGGCCTTCTTCGGCAACGTCAAGGCCAACGCCAAGTTCGACTGGTCGAACGCGCCGATGCCGTATTATCCGGATGTCGCCGGCGCGCCGCAGAACTCGATCATCGGCGGCGCCTCGCTCTGGGTCATGGGCGGCAAGAAGGCTGACGAGTACAAGGGCGTCGCCAAGTTCTTCACCTTCCTCTCTGACGTCGACCGGCAGGTGAAGCTGCACACCGAGTCCGGCTACCTGCCGATCACCAAGGCGGCCTATGAGAAGGTCAAGGCGTCGGGTTTCTACAACCAGAACCCCTATCTCGAGACGCCGCTGCTCGAGCTCAACAACAAGGAGCCGACCGACAACTCCCGCGGCGTGCGTTTCGGCGGCCTCGTCCAGATCCGCGACATCTGGTCGGAGGAGATCGAGGCGGCGCTGAACGGCCAGAAGACGCCGAAGGCGGCGCTCGACGCCGCCAATGAGCGCGGCAACCAGGCGCTGCGCCAGTTCGAGCGCACCATGGCCCGCTGATCTCACGCTCGCTGGTCGTTCCGGGGGCGGGCCGTAAGGCCCGACCCCGGAATCCATGAACATGCCGGCGAAAGATGAAGGCACATCGCTTGAGACAGGTCGTGTTCATGGGTTCCGGGCTCTTCGCTGGTGCGAAGCCTCGGAAAGCCCAGCGCTAGGTCGCCAATGCAGAAATATGCTCACTTCAAGGGCTTGACGATCCCGCTGCTGCTCCTGCTGCCGCAGCTCGCGATTACGGTCGTCTTCTTCTACTGGCCGGCGAGCCAGGCGGTCTGGCAGAGCTTCCTGCTGCAGGACGCCTTCGGCATCTCGACGCAGTTCGTCTGGTTCGAGAACTATCGCGAGCTGTTCTCTAAGCCGGAATATTTCAAGGCGCTGGTCAACACCGGCATCTTCTCCTTCTTCGTCGCCCTGTTCTCGCTTTCGCTGGCGCTGCTCTTCGCGGTGATGGCGGACCGGCAGATCCGCGGCGCCGAGGTCTACAAGACCTTGCTGATCTGGCCCTATGCGGTCGCTCCGGCGATCGCCGGTGTGCTCTGGATCTTCATGTTCGACCCCTCGCTCGGCATGCTCGCCCGCGGGCTGCAATCGCTGGGGATCAACTGGAACCCGCGCCTCAACGGCAATGATGCGATGACGCTGGTCATCCTCGCGGCGACCTGGAAACAGATCTCCTATAATTTCCTGTTCTTCCTCGCCGGACTGCAGTCGATCCCCAAGAGCGTGATCGAGGCGGCGGTGATCGACGGCGCCCGGCCGATGCGGCGTTTCTGGACCATCGTCTTCCCGCTGCTCTCGCCGACGACCTTCTTCCTCCTGGTGGTCAACCTCGTCTACGTCTTCTTCGACACCTTCGGCATCATCGACACCGTGTCGGGCGGCGGCCCTTCGGGCGCCACGACCACCCTGGTCTACAAGGTCTTTTCCGACGGCAAGGGCGGTACCGATCTTGGCGGCTCGGCGGCGCAGTCGGTGATCCTGCTGATCATGGTCATCGGCATGACCGCGATCCAGTTCCGCTTCATTGAGCGGAAGGTGAACTACTGATGGCGTCCGTACTCTGGCAGGAGCTCACCGCCGAGGAGCTGCGCGGCAAGGCGGCGCGGGACGCCGTCGTCGTGCTGCCGGTCGCCTCCATCGAGCAGCACGGCCCGCATCTGCCCGTCGGGGTCGACACCATCCTGTGCGGCGGCGTCTGCAAGCTCGCGGCCGAGCGCGCCGGCGAAGTCGAGGTGGTGGTTGCGCCGGCGCTGTGGTGCGGCATGGCCGAGCACCACATGGCCTTCGGCGGCACCTTTACCTTCGACATCCCGACCTATCGCGCCGTGCTGCTCGCCCTGCTGAAGAGCCTGGAGCGCCACGGCTTCCACCGCGTCGTCATCGTCAACGGCCATGGCGGCAACATCGCCGCGCTCGCCGCCTTCCTGCCGGACTTCGCCAGGGAGACCTCGCTCCAGGTCCGCGCCACCACCTATTTCCTGCTGGCGCAGGAGGCGATGGCGCCCTTCATGGACGATCAGGTCAGCGTGCTGCATGCCTGCGAGGTCGAGACCTCGATGATGATGGTGCTGGCGCCGGAGACCGTACGCAGCGAACGGCTCCCGGAAGCCTTCGGCATGCTCGATGCCGATCTCACCGCACTGACCCGTCCGACGGTCGGCCAGTACCGCCCTTTCCGCGAGATGACTGAGACCGGCGTGATCGGCGATGCCCGCAAGGCGACGGTGGAGAAGGGCCAAGCCTTTCTCGATGCTGCGGCGGACGCGCTGGCGAAACTCTTGAGCGACCGGGGAGGGCACGGCTGATGGTCGAGGACCGCCGCCTGGGCGACGCGATCGCCTACATCATCCTGACGATCGGCGTACTCATCTGCGCCTTTCCGGTCTGGCTGACCTTCGTCGCCTCGACCTGGGACAACGCCACCATCATCAACGGGCAATTGCCGCTCTATCCGGGGCCGCACTTCCTGGAGAACTACTACCGCATCCTGTTCGTCGGCACCTCGGGCTCAACCCGCGAGCCGGTGGCGAGCATGATGCTGAACTCCTTCATCATGGCGATGACGATCGCGCTGGGTAAGATCTTCATCTCGGTGCTTTCGGCTTACGCCATCGTCTACTATCGCTTCCCGTTCCGGATGGCGGCGTTCTGGATCATCTTCGTCACATTGATGCTCCCGGTCGAGGTCCGCATCTTCCCGACTTTCAAGGTCGTCTCCGATCTCGGCATGCTCGACAGCTATCAGGGCCTCGCCGTGCCGCTGATCGCCTCGGCCACCGGCACGCTGCTGTTCCGACAGTTCTTCATGACCATTCCCGACGAGCTGCTCGAAGCGTCGAAGATCGACGGCGCCGGCCCGTTCAAGTTCTTCAAGGACACGGTGCTGCCGCTCTCGCTGACGACGATCGCGGCCCTGTTCGTCATCCAGTTCATCTATGGCTGGAACCAGTATCTCTGGCCGCTGCTGATCACGACCAAGGACTCGATGCAGACCATCGTGATTGGCATCCGCAAGATGATCACCACCTCCGACGCCCTGACCGAATGGCAGCTCGCCATGGCCACCGCCATGCTCGCCATGCTGCCCCCGGTCCTCGTCGTCATCGCCATGCAGAGGCTCTTCGTGAAGGGCCTCGTCGAGACAGAGAAGTAGCCCGCCAATGGCTCAGGTCACGCTCAGCAACGTCAAGAAGATCTATGCCGGCGGCGTCGAGGCGGTGAAGGGCGTCTCCTTCGACATCCCCGATGGCGGCTTCTGCGTCCTCGTCGGCCCCTCCGGCTGCGGCAAGTCGACCCTGCTGCGCATGGTCGCCGGGCTGGAGACGATCTCGGCCGGCGAGGTCGCGATCGGCAGCCGCGTCGTCAATCAGGTCGAGCCGGCCGACCGCGACATCGCGATGGTCTTCCAGAACTACGCGCTCTATCCGCATATGAGCGTCTACGACAACATGGCCTATGGCCTGCGCAATCGCGGCACGCCCAAGGACGAGATCGAGAAGCGCGTCGCCGAGGCTGCCCGCATCCTCGCCATCGAGCCCTTCCTGCAGCGCCGCCCGCGCCAGCTCTCCGGCGGCCAGCGCCAGCGCGTCGCCATGGGCCGCGCCATCGTGCGCAAGCCGCAGGTCTTCCTGTTCGACGAGCCGCTCTCCAATCTCGACGCCAAGCTGCGCGTGCAGATGCGCGTCGAGATCAAGAAGCTGCAGCGCGCCCTCGGCGTCACCGCGATCTACGTCACCCACGATCAGGTCGAGGCGATGACGCTCTCCGACAAGCTGGTGGTGATGAATGGCGGCCAGGTCGAGCAGATCGGCCTGCCGGCCGATGTCTACCGCAAGCCGGCGAGCCGCTTCGTCGCGACCTTCATCGGCTCACCGCCGATGAACCTGCTGCCGGCCAAGGTCGACGGGCACGGCATCATCGCGCTTGGCGATGCCCTGCTGCAGGCGCGCGACCTGCGCGAGGACTTGGCCACCGGCACCGCGGTAGAGGTCGGCCTGCGGCCCGAGGATATCGAGATCGCCTCGGAAGGCGCGGCGGGCTCGCTGCCCTTCGATGTCGAGTTCATCGAGGAGCTCGGCGCGACCCAGCTCTTCCATGGCCAGCTCTCCGGCAAGCCCTTCGTCATGCAGGCGGCGACCGGCGAGGTCGCGGCGCAGGCCGGCCGGCTCTGGATTTCGGTCGACCCCGACAAGGTCCACGTTTTCGATGCGGAGAGCGGCGTTAGGCTGGGGCGGGCGTGAGCGCGGGACCCGCGACGTAACCCCTCTCCTGGAAGGAGAGGGGCAGGGGTGAGGTGTTCGGACTGAAAACGTTGGCCTGACCCAAACGCGCGGTAAGCGCTCGCGTAACTTGTTGGGCGGCCCACACCTCACCCTGCCCTCTCCTTCCAGGAGAGGGTTGCCCGCGCTCTTCTCGTCAATGACGGCGGCTTCGCTCAACTCGCCGGCGCGTATTTCACCACGCAGCCATAGGCCTTGGTCGCGGGCTCCGAGATCGCCTTGCCGGCCTTGAGCTCGGCCACCGCCTGGCGGACATAGCTCTTGGCGCCGGCGAGGCTCGAGGCGTTCGACGAAGGCTTGTCGTCGATCGCGCCGGCATAGGCGAGGGTGCCCTTGGGATCGATGATGTACATGTGCGGCGTCGTCTGGGCGCCATAGGCGCGCGCCAGCTGGCTCTTCGGGTCGAGCAGGATTGAGGCCGGGGCGGCGTCGCGCGCCTTGCTCAGCTCCTTCGCTTTGGCCGCGTCGACATGGCCCTGCTCGCCGGCGGGCGAGGAGATCACCGAGAGCCAGACGATGCCGTCCTTGGCCATGTCCTTCTGCAGGGTCTGCATGGTCGCGCTGTTGTAGTGCTTCCGGACATAGGGGCAGTCGTGGTTGGTCCATTCCAGGATCACCGTCTTGCCGGCATAGTCGGAGAGCTTCTGCAATTTGCCGTCGACGTCGACGACCGAGAAATCGGGCGCCTTGGCGCCAGGCTTCGCCGCGCTCTGGGCGAAGGCAGCGCTTGAGCCGAGGCCCAGCGCGATTGCGGCAAGGCCGGCGATGAAATTCTGTCTGGTCACGTCTGTCATGTCTGTCTCCATCGGTTGGTGGCAGATGCGTCGGCGTGGGCAGTGTTATCGTGCGGTGGCGGTCTTCACCTCTTTGCCGGCGGCGCGCTGCGCCGCGCTCACCACAGTCTCGGGCGTCAGCAATTGCGGCAGCACTTCCGCCTGCGCGCCCTTCGTGCCCGGATAGAACAGATAGAGCGGCACGCCGGCGCGGCCATACTCCGCCAGCGTTGCGGCGATGGTCGCGTCGCGATTGGTCCAGTCGGCCTTGAGATAGGCGACGCCGAGCTTGGCGAAGGCGTCCTTCACCTCCTGCCGCGACAGCGCCACCCGGTCATTGGCGAGGCAGGTGATGCACCAGGCGGCGGTGAAGTTGACGAAGACCGGCTTGCCCTGCGCCTGCAATTCCGCGACCCGTGCCGGCGACCAGACGCCGGGCGCATCCGTGCCAGCCTGGGCGGTCGGCTGGGACGAGGGCGTCGCGCTTTCGATCACGAAGGCCGAGGTCGCGCCGACGAGCAGGATGGCCACTGCAGCCGCGATGGCGCGCAGGGCACGGCCGCTGCCACGCGTCACGCCGATCAGCCAGAGCGCGAAGCCGGCGACGAGGATTGCGACGAGCGCGGCGAGCGCACCATCGGCCCCGGCCTGCATGGTTGCGACCCAGACGAGCCAGATCGCGGTTGCGAACATCGGAAAGGCGAAGGCCTGCTTGAGGATAATCATCCAGCGGCCGGGCCTGGGCAAAAGACGCAGCAGCCCGGGTGCGAAGGAGAGCGCCACCACCGGCGCGGCAAAGCCGAGCGCCAGCGCCATGAAGATCGAGAGCGCCGCGGCCGGTGGCTGGGTCAGTGCATAGCCCATCGCCGCGCCCATGAACGGGGCGGTACAGGGCGTCGCGACGACGACGGCGAGCGCTCCCGTCATGAAGGCGCCGACCGGGCCGCTGCGACTGGCGAGCCCGTCGCCGACCCCTTGCAGGCGGCCGCCGATCTCGAAGGCGCCGATCAGGTTGAAGCCGATCAGCGTCATCAGCACCGCGAGCAGGATGACGAGCGGCGGCGATTGCAGCTGGAAGCCCCAGCCGGCGCCGAGCGTGATCACCAGCGAGGCCAGCACGAAGAAGGTCGCAAGCACGCCGGCGAGGAAGAGCAGGCCCTGCTGGCGGACCTCGCCGCGGCTCGCCTGCGCCACCTGGGCGAAGCCGAGTGCCTTGATGAACAGCACGGGCAGCACGCAAGGCATCAGGTTGAGGATCAAGCCTCCGGCAAAGGCGAAGGCCAGCGCCAGAAGGAGCGTCAAATCCTCGGCCGGAGGCGGCGGCAGAACCACCTTGGCCGGTGCCTGCGCCGGAGCGGCAGCAGCTTGCAGCAGGGCAGGCTCGACCTCGGCGCTGAGCGCCAAAGCACGCTTGGCGCCACCCTCTGTGAAGGTGAGGACGCCATCGGTCGTCGGCGTGCCCACCTTGAAGGCGGTCGAGCGGGTCAGGGTGAGCGCGCCGTTCGCGAGCGGCTGCTCGGCCGCATGCTCGATCAGCGTGTCCAGGACCGGGAAGAAACGGATATCGCTGGCGCCGGCCGGCAGGCCGGGCAGAGCGAGCGCAAGCTTGTCCTCGCCCTTCGCCGTCAGCTTGCCGGTGAAGCCGGCTGGCTTCGGCAGGGCGGCGATCGCCTCGTCGATCCGCGCCTGCGCGGCAGTATCGACCGCGCCGGTCGCCGCGATCGGCAGATCGAGCGTGAATGCGCCCTCTTCGGGAATGCAGATCTTCTCGCAGACCAGCCAGGTCGCCTTGGCCGAGAGCGTCAGCGTCTCGCCCGGCTTGGCATTGGCGGGAACCGTGATCTCGACCGGCAGCAGGACATGGTCCTCGAAGCCGAAATTGACGAGCGGCTCGACCCGGATCGCTTTCGGCGTCGGCCACCGGATCGCACCGGCGCTCACGCCCTCCGGCAGCGTCCAGTCGATCTTCGTCGCCTCGCCGGAATCGCCGGGATTCTGCCAGTAGCTGTGCCAGCCCGGCGCCAGCTTCTGCGTCAGGGCGACCTGGAAGCGCTCGCCCGGCGCGACCGCATCGCGGCTCGACAGCAAGGTCGCGGTGACGCGGGCCGAGGTCACGGGCGTGGATTCGGCGGCAAGCACGGGCACAGGCGCGAGCAAGGCCAGCGCCACTGAGGCGCGCTGCAACAGCCGGAATGCGGTCCGGCGCGGGAGGCTCGTCGCGATCATGCCGATCAGATGCCCGCTTCTGTCGCGAAAAGCCAATGACAAGCGGGTGAGGGCGGCGCGAGGTCGCAGGGTCAGGTGGTACGGCCGACCTCGCGCGCCACCTCCGAGAAGGGGCGCATGCCGCTATCCGGCCGCGTCGCGATCGAGAGGAAGCGGGCGGCGAAGGCGAGCGAGTCGCGCTGGCTCGGGCTGAGCTGGTCGCAGCGCTGCCGGTCGCCGAGCCCGGTCTGCTCGGCCTGCGCCAGCGCGGCCTTGAGCTCCGCTTCGCTCAGGGCGCCGGATGCGACCAGTGAGCGCAGCACGGCGGTGAAGGCCAGAAGCATGCCTTCGAGCTGAAGATTGGCGACGTTCATCTCGTCCTCCCGATTCTGATCGGGCGGTCGGACGGCCACCGGACAAGCCTGCGCCGGGGGCCGTTCGTCGGCGCCCGGCGCATCTTGGCATGTCGAACCGGTCAGGGCGACCGGCTTATGATCAGGCTGCTTGCGGCTGCTCGACCGGCGGCAGATAGGCGCCCTGGAAGGTCGTCATCACATGCGCGACCATCTCGCGGGCGATATGGAGCTGGTCGTCCTCGAAGGCGATCGTCCGCGGCGAGTTGAGCACGATCTCGTAGCTCGGGAAGTAGTCGACATAGTCGAAGCGCCGGAACAGCTCCTCGGCCACCGCCCGCAACAGCGATTTCGAGGCGCTGTTGGCGACGATCACGTCGGCGTCCTTGAAGGTCGCGCCGAACGGCACCGGCGAGACGGTGACGACGAAGCGCATCCCCGGATTGCAGTGCTCGCGGATCAACCCGATGATGTCGAGCATGTCGGCCAGCGTCGCATCGTAGCCGTAGTCGACGAAACGGAAGCGCTCCGGCATGCGCTGCAGCCAGCTCGGCCCGGGATGGGCGTTCATCGCGATCCCGGTCTCGGCATCGAGCCAGGTCTCGGTCAGGCCAAGCGTGAAGAAACAGATCTTCGCCTGCTTGATCGTCGCCGTCGCCTCGGTGAGGCGCTTTCGGTTGGCGAAGGCGGTCTCGCGCTCGAGCAGCCTGAGGCCGCTGGCATGCGGATCGAACCATTGCCCGGGGGCGAGCTCGATCAGCCCGTCATTGGGGTAGCTCTCGCCGCGTAGCACGCGCTTCAGCTCATGCGTCATCGAGCGGACCGAGTACTTGTTGAGCGCGCCGCGGGAAAGCTGGCCACGATCGGCGCCGCCACCGCGGCCCGTCGCCTCGTCCCAGCTCTCGAAATGCTCGGCCGGCACGCCATGGCCGCGCAGCAGCAGCGGCAGGCCGCGCATCATCAGGATGTTCTCGACCTCGCGTGCGAAGCAGGAGCCCATGGTGAAGATCGGCCAGGTCGGGTCGATCTTGAATTTCGGCTTGTGCTGGACGGCGAGGTAGTTGCCGGTGGTCAGCCGCTCCTTGGCCATCTTCTCGGGCTTGCCCGAGGTCCAGCCGCGCACGGGATTGCCGCGCATGATGGAAAGGGCCGTGCCGGCATCGTATTCGATCTTCATCGATCGTCTCCTGGTTCGTGCAAACCTCTTGGGCTCGACGCTGCGGACTGGGGAAGTCTCGTAAGCACGCCGGGCGTTTGCAGATGGCCCGGTGACCTCCGGGCGTTTCCTCCAACCGGCGCGGTCTTCGCCGCGCCGGGTTTGTTCACATGCGGTGGGGAATGCCGTTGCGATCGAGGAAGCCGCGCATCCGGTCGTAGGAGGCGGCATAGCTCTTCGCGAGATTGTTGAGCGCCGCCTCCTGGTAGACGGCGCGCCAGCCGCCCTCGGCCAGCGCCGCTTCCGGCACGACCGGGATCTTCAGCGTCTCCGCCAGCTCCTGGCTGCGCGTGTCATAGGCGACGAGCACGCCGGGCACGCCATGGGCGACCGCCGGCAGCACGCCATGGACGCGGTAGCCGACGGCGAGGTCGATCGACCTCGCGAACTCGTCATAGCGCTCGACGTCGAAGAACGAGAACAACTGCTTCTCGTAGATGCGCCGCATCGGAGCATCGTCCGGACCGTCCCACCACTTGGTTTTCACGAACTCGGCGACAGCCTTCTCCTTGGCGGCGCCATCGCGCAGGAAGAACGCCTTCTCCTCCTGCTCGCCATGCGAGGACATCACCATCTCGCTTTGGGCATCGACCTTGAGCAGCGCGGCCTTCTGGTTGCGCAGATAGGCCTCGGGGTCGGCGGTGTAGCTCTTGTCGGCCTCGCGGCGCAGGCTAAAGGCGACCTTGCGGATCTCGCGCTGGTCAGGAATGCGGATCTTGAGGTCGCGATTGCGGGTGCGGAAGATCGAGGGGCAGCCGACGACCTCGACATTGCGGATGCCGTTCTGGCGCAGGGTCTCGGCGCTGAAGGCGCCGCGCACGCCGATCGAGGCGCAGCGCTCGGCGACGATCGACCAGAAGCGCTTCGAAGGCTCGGGCAGCTCGATCTTGCGGTTCTGGCTCGCCTGCGCGCCGACGCCGATGGCGTAGACCGGCAGCTTCACCCGCTCCAGCACCTCGACGGCGCGGAACCACTCCATGTTCTCATGGATGAAGTTCGAGCCGCGCACGAAGACGTAATCGAATTCGCTGGCATAGCGCTCGATATCGGCCTCGGTCGGCGACATGATCTTCATCGGCTCCAGATGCGCATAGCGCAGGAGCTTCAGCGTCGAATCGTAGACGATCATGTCGCCGATGTTGAAGTAGTCGGAGAGCAGCTTCTCCATCGGCGCGCGGTACCAGCGCACCTTGTCGTGCTCATGCACCTCGCCAGCCGGATAGATCACCAGCGCGCGCAATTTAGTCTCGGTCGCGATCGGACGCAGATTCGAGCCCGGGGCGAGCGTGCCCGTGGCTGCGTCGGCGATCGCGACCGAGTGGGGGCGCCCGTTGGGCATAGCTGGCAGCGGGATCGTCAGCTCGGCGACATCGGCGTCGCCGGTGACGATCGCGCCGGGATGGATGGTGGCGTAGTCCTGCCCGTCGAGCAGCAGCTTGAGCGCTGGCCAGCTCCGGTCGGGCCGGCGACCGATGGCGACGACGACTTCGCCGGTGGTGGCGCGCAGAATCTTGATGGCGTTCTGCGCCGAGACGACGGAGCCGAGATTGAGCACGGGCGCGTTCATGGCCCCTCCTTGACGAACTGAACCTTGAGGCGGACCAGATCGCGATCGGGTCCGAGCTTGCAGTCGGCGACCTTCATCCTGGTCATGAAGAGATAGGCCTCGTCGCCGGTGGTCTCGAAATTGCGCGAGCGCGAGGCGGGGTCGGCGAGGGCGCCATAGCCGTAGCGCAGCCGGTCGCTGCAGTTCTTGCTCCACATCGTCGGCTGCACCATCAGGGTCTGCAGCGGCGACCAGCGGATCAGGTCGTCGGACCAGCTATAGGCGACGCGGCCGCCGGCGATGTTCTGGCTCGGATCGGGGCCGAGATGGAGCAGCGCGAGCCATTTTCCGCTCGGCTCGTGCCGGGTCAGCGATCCCACGGTGGTCGGCAGCGGCTTGAGCGTCTGGCAGGGCCGCGCCTGGCTGAGGTCGTCGCGATAGGGATCGACGGCGCGGATGGTGAAATCCTGCCCATCATAGGCGCGCCAGGAGGTCGGGTCCTTGATGTTGGTCGAGCGGAACAGGCAGACGCCGTTCTTCTGGCCCTCGCCGCCGGTGGTCATGATCAGCGCGTACCAGGCGCCGTCCTTCTGGACGATGTTAGACGGGTTGAAGAAGCCGCGATGGCGACCCTGGCCGATCTCCTGGGGAAAGCCGGGGGCGGCCACCAGCGGACGCGGCTCGTCGGTCTTGAAGCTGAGACCGCCATCGCTGGAATGCGCGGCGGTGACGACATTGTACCAGCAGCTCATCGCATCCTTGAAACGGCAGGCGCCGGGATGCTTGTCGGCATGGTACTCGGCATGGACCAGCGCCTCGACATTGCGGCCGTCGCCGGTCCAGGTCGCGGCGATCCAGCTCTTGTCGCTGAACTGGCTGGGGTCGGCGCTGCTCTTCGCCTCGAAGGAGACCGCGCAGCTCTTGCGGATCGCGCCGAGATTGCCGCCGATCAGCGGCCGGCTGCGATAATGGCTGGCGAAGGCGACGACCTCGCCCTTGTTGTCGCGGAAGGCGCGCAGGGGCGCGTCCGGCAGGTCCCATTCCTCGCAGCGCTCGCGCGCCCAGGAGACGACCGTCTCCTCCTTCGCGTCGGGCGCGATCTCCAGCCGGTAGCCGGGCCCTTTCGGACCCGGCGCCTGCTGAGCGAGGCCGGCGACCGGAGCGGCGACGGCCAGCAATGCCGCCGGCAGCCAGGCGAAGGCGCTGCGAAGGTTCCTCATGCCACCTTCCTTTCCGGCTCGGGAGCCGGCGGTGCGGACGGGGCGGCGACAGCGGGCCTCACCATCTTGTGGTCGACCTTGTTCTCGCTGAGGAAGGCGCTCATCGCGCCATAGGTCCGGGCGTAGGCCGCGTTGAAGCGGTCGAAGAGCACCTGGTCCCAGTACTCTTCCAGCTTGAACGGCTTGTCGCCGAAGACATCGACGCTCGGGATCTGGAAGGTCTCGGCGAATTCGACGGTGCGGCTGTCATAGGTGAAGTAGATCGAGGGCGTGCCGTTGGCGAGCGCCATCAGATTGCCGTGCAGCCGATAGCCGAGCACGAGATCGAGCTTGCGCACGAGCTGCTCGTAGCCGGCCACGACGTCCGAATAGAACATCCGGTCGCGGTAGAGGCCTTCCATCTGCTCATCGAGGTACCAGGCCATCGCCCAGCCGTTCTCGCGCAGGGCGGCCATGCCCTCCAGCTTCTGCTCGGGCGTGCCGAGCGCGAGCTTCTTCTCCTCGACCTCGCCCTGCGACATCAGCGTGATCTCGAAGCGATCCGCCATCGCCTTCACCAGGTCGCGGTGGAAGGAGAGGTAGCGCTTGATGTCCTTGGCGTAGTGCTTGGAGACCTCGCGGCGCAGGGTGACGCCGACCTGTTTTACCGCGTCGAGCGCCGGCAGGCGGATGGCGAGGTCCGGCCGGTTGTTGCGGAAGGCGGTCGGGCAGCCGATGATCCGGGCATTCTTGATGCCGAGCTCGTTCATCACCTCGGCCGAATAGGTGCCGCGCACGCCGACCGAGGCGGTCGAGTCCGAGATCAGCTTGAGAACGGTCTTGCTGTCCTCGCTGAGCTCGAGCTTGCCACTGACCGGGGCCTGCGCGCCGATGCCGAAGGCGAGCACCGGCAGCTTGAGCCGGCGCAGCACCTCGGCGGTGCGGCTCCAGTTCATGCCGGCGTGCACATAGTTCGAGCCGCGCAGGAAGACATAGTCGAACTCGGCGTTGAACCGGTCGATCTGGGCGGGATCGATGCTGGTGATCGGCAGTTCCTCGAGCTTCTCGAAGTTGAGCAGCTTCAGCGAGGAATCGAAGACGAAGGCGTCGCCGATGTTGTGATAGTGGTTGATGTGGCTCTGCAGGTCGGCATGGCGGTACCAGCGGACATTGTCGTGGTCGTAGACCTCGCCCGACGGGCTGATCACGAGGATGCGGGCCATGGTTGCGTTCTCCCTTCTTGTCTTCGCGTCGCTCACGCGATCATCGGCGCGGCGGCGCGATTGGCCGGGGTCGTCACGCCTCGGTCGGCAATCAGGCGCTGGTAGAGCGCGAGATGCTGATTGGCGCAGTCGACATGGCTGAGCGGCTTCTTGATGCCTGCGCGCAGGCGCTCCCAGAGCCCGGGCTCGCTCAGCGCCCGGGTCATGCAGTCGACGAGATCCTCCGGGCTGCCGGAGCGGAAATGCAGCCCGTCGACCTCGTCGGTGATCTTCTCGGCCATGCCGCCGAGATTGCTGGAGAGGATCGGGCGGCCATGGAAGAAGGCCTCCTGGATCACGATCGGCGAGTTCTCCCACCAGACCGACGGCATCACCACCCAGTCGACCGAACGCATCAGGTTCGGCATCTCATGGTTCTGGAAGGGGCCGCAGAAGCGCACGCGCCGCCCGGCCGCCTCGACCAGGTCGGTGAACTTCTTCTTGTAGGCCTCGGGTTGGCGATCGAGATTGCCGCCATAGACCAGAAGCACGCTGTCCTCGCCCCAGACGTCCTCCGGGATGCGGGTGACGGCGTCGATCAGCACGTCGGCGCCCTTATAGGGCGTGAGCTGACCGAAATAGGCAAAGCGCGAGCGCCGACCGTTCTCTTGCGGCCCGGGCCGCGGCGGCGCGACCTCGGCGACGTCGATGCCGTTCTCGATCACCGAGAAGCGCTCGGCCGAAAGCCCCCATTGCTGGTAGCGCTCGGCGAGGAAGCGGCTTGGCGAGATGAAATGGTCGGCGAGGTTGAGGATGCCCTTGATGAAGGTCTCGCGCGCCAGGAAGCGCGACGGCGAAATGTCCGGGAAGCAGGCGTTGCAATCGCTCGGCGAGGATTTGTAGCAGAGCTTGAAGGCGCCGGTCTTCACCATCTGGCCGTGATGATGGCAGATCGAGAGATATTCGTGGAAGGTCACCACGATCAGCGCATCCGGCAGCGTGTCGCGCACCGCGAAGATGCATTCGAGGCCGAGCCCGATGAAATGGTGGAAATGCACCACATCGGGCTTCAGGTCGCGCAAGACGCGGACGAAGTCGCGCTCGATCTCGTCGGTGGCGCGATTCGAGAGCAGGAAGTGGTCGTATTCCTCGGCGTAGTAGAGCAGTTCGCCGCCGCGTTGGCGCAGGCTCATCAGCGCCGTGCCGGCATGGCGCGGTGTCGGCGCGCCGACCCTGGCGAGATAGTGGGTGTCCACCTCGCTATTGGCCTGGAAGCCCTTGTGCAGGTTGTAGGAGGCGACTTCGGCGCCGCCGAGCGAGAAGGAAGGGTGGCCGTGCGAGACGACGAGGATACGCATGCTCATCCTCTCATGTTGGAAATGGCCAGCGCCCAGCGCCGGTCGAAACTGGTGCGGTCGGCGAGGTTGATCAGTGCGCCGACATGCGGGCGGGTCTCACCGTCCTCGACGACATAGATCTCGACCTCCGGCACCCAGAGCGAGGGGACGCCGTTCATCCTGAGCTTGAGGCAGAGGTCGAGGCCCTTCTCGCTGGGCGTGAAATAGCTGCGCGAGAAGCCGTCGGCTTCGAGGAAGGCGTTGCGCGACATCACGCAGCATTCGGTCGCGCCGGCGGCGACCTCCATCGGCCCGAGGCTGCCGATCGCATCCAGCGGATAGCCGACGAAGCGGTTGTAAACGCGCCGGTTGGCGCCTTCGCCTTCGAGCCAGGCGCCGGCCCAGCGGATCGAATTGTCCTCGAACAGCAGGGTCGGGCTCGCGACGCATTGGCCGCCGCGGCCGCGATAGGCGCGCTCCAGCCGCCCGAGCCAGCCAGGCATGCGGATCTGGGCCGCGCCGGAGAGCAGCGCCACCGTCTGGAAGCGGCAGGCGCGCACGCCCGCCTCCAGCGCATCACAGCTGTCCTCGACACCCTCGACCAGCACGAGCCGGACCTGGAGCCCGTAGAACTTGGCCAGCCGTCGCGCCTCGGCGCCGAGCCGGTCGAAGCTCTCGCCGGGGGCGGCGACGACGATCGGCAGCGGCCTGACCTCGGGGTCGATCGCCAGCAGGGCGAACAGGCTGGAGAGCTCGCGCTGGCGCTGGTCGAGCCCGATCACCAGTCCGAGCGCCGCATCGGCATTGAAGCGGCCGATGTCATGCGTCTCGATCGCCTTGGGCGGCGGGATCTCGGCGGCCTGCAAAGCGGGCGCGATCTGCTTCTCGACCACGGCGGTCGCGGTCGAGGAGCGCGGATCGAGCAAGCCGAAGACCCGCTCCAGCGCGCGCCGCGCCGGGTTGCGCCCGGGCGCCAGCGGCAGGAAGGCCGGCCCGTGGCCTTCGACCTCGAATTCGAGATAGAGCGGCTGGCCGGGCTCCGGCAGCAGCTTCGGCGCGAAGACGATGAAGCCGTGGCTGTTGCGCCGGCTCGCCATGGCCGGGCCGAAGCGTGGGTCCTCCGCGAAGGCGGCGGTGACGTCCGGCCGTACCGCTCGCGTCCAGTTCTTGTCGATGGCGCAGGACTGCGTGCCGCTGCGCAGCGTGACGTTGCCGGTCAGGCGCTCGGGATCGAACAGCCAGCCGATGATCAGGACGCCGGTGCCCTCGACGATGGTGGCATCGTCGATCCCGGCGCGCACCGGCTGCTCCAGGAAGGAGATGGTGTCGCGGCCATCGAAGCGCTGCGAGGCCTGCTTCAGCTTCTCAGTCGTCGCCGGGGGGGCAGTACCGCGCTGCAGCCCGTCGCGCAGATGGCCGGGCACCGTGATCTGCTCGAGCAGGACGTGGCGGTCATAGACTTCGAGCGCCCGCCAGCCGTCATTGGCGCGGAAGAACAGCCGCTCGATCTCGCTGGGATGGCGGATCGCGCACTCCTCCAGCAGGCCGAAGAAGCCGCAGGCGCCCTCGCCGAGATCGTCGCGCTCGAAGGTGCCGGCCTCCAGCACCGCTGGTGACAGCCCGCCATGGGCGATCAGCAGCTTGGTTCGGCCGGCGGAGAAATTCGAGGTCCAGCCCTGCAGGAAGATGCCCTCTTCGAGCGGGCCCATCACTTCGACGAAGCCGCCGGGCTTGGCGACCGACTGCAGCAGCATGCCGACGGCGCGCAGGCGGCGCGGGTTCGACTTGCCGGACAGGAGCACCTCCAGCAGCCCGTCGACTACTGTCGGGAAGGATTGGCCGGCCTCCTCGGCGAGAGCGGCGAGGAAGGCCTGCAGCGGCATCGGCTTCGGCGCCAGGATCAGGCGCAAGGGACGGCCAGGTCGGCCGAGCAGGATCGCGCCGGAGCCGGCACGATCCGGCGACGGGGCGGGGGCGAGGCAGAGGAAGCCGGTGGCGTGTGCGGCATCGGCCTGCGGCCGGCGCCAGGTCAGCGCCATCGTCTCGACCCGGTTGCGCGGATTGCCGTCGACCGCGACCGGCACCTTGCCGGGCAGCGCATCGCAGGCGCTCATCACCAGGATCGCGTTCTCGCCGAGCGGGGTCCAGGCCACGGTCGGCGCCGGGCTGATCATGGTCCGCTCGGGGATGATGACCTCGTTCATCGCGTCACCTGCCCATCAGCATGACGGTGAGGGTGACGAAGGAGAGCACCGCCGACAGCCCCGAGAGGAAGCCGAGCACGACGGTGACCTGCCGGAGCGGCGCCTTGGCTTCCTTGCGGATCGCGACCAGCCGGTCGTCGAAGGCGCGCAACGTCTGGTCGAAGCGCATCTGGAAGACGTCGATCTCGCCGAGACGGGACGCGATCGCGCCATTGCCCTCGACCTCTTCGGATTGCCTCACCTCGGCTTCCCGCTGGCGATGCTGCGCCAGCTGCACGCCGAGCTCTCCGACCTTGTCGAGCAGTTCCTTCTGGGTGAGCTGCGAGCGTCGCTGCAGCGCGATCAGCGCCTCGACCCGGTCGAAGAAGCGGGCGAGCGGCACGGCGATCGCCGCCTCCGCCGCGAGTTCCGCCGGCGGCGGCAGGCGCAATTCGAGCTCGGCGCCGGTGCTCGGCGAGATACCGACGATGGTCAGCGCCTCGCGCGCCGCCGCGGTCCGGTCGTCGAGCTCCATGGCGAAAGCGTGCCGGCCGTCGCCGATGCCGTTGCGGCGCAGGTCGATGCGGCCCTGGTCGGCCACCGCCTCCTGCACCTTGAGGCCATTGCGCATCAGGCGCACGGTCAGCCGCTCCTCGGGACGGGCCTCGTCCCAGATCCAGCCATGCAGCCGGTTGCCGTCGAGCGCGTCGACGCGCCCGTTGAGCTTTGCCGGGGTCGCGCTCGCTTCGCTCACGGTACCGTCCGGACTGTGCATCGTCGTCATGCTGGTCATGCCGCCTCCGCCAGTTTGAGTTGATCGAACAGGGCAAGGTGCGCCTGCGCGCAGTCATCCATGCCGGGTTGGAAATCGATGCCGTCGACGAGGCGGCGCCACAGCCCGTCCTCGCTCGCGGCGCGGCGCATCACCTGCGCGAGCTGGCGCGGATCGCCCGGGCGGGCGTGCAAACCGTCGACGCCGTCGCGCACCATCTCGGCCATGCCGCCGATATTGCTGGCGATCACCGGCCGCAGGTGCTGGAAGGCTTCCTGGATGACGAGTGGGGCGTTCTCGTACCAGATCGAGGGCATCACCACCCAGTCGACCTCGGCCATCAGCGCCGGCATCTCGTCGCGGCGATAGGGGCCGCAATGGATGACTTCCGCACCTGCTTCTGAAAGCGCCTTGTCCAGCGCGGTGGTGAAGGCCTCGCTCTGGAACGGCGCGCCGCCATGGATGCGCAGTTCGAAGCTCTCACCGCCCTCGTCGCGCAGGAGCTTGGCGGCCTGCAGCAGCGGCAGCACGCCCTTCCACGGGTTGAGATTGCCGAAATAGCCGAAGCGGTTGCGGGCGCCATGGGTGTGCCGGTGCGGCACCGGCATCTGCGCTGGCCGTGCATTGGCGACGACCTCGATCTTCTCAGCTGGCAGGCCCCAGTCGAGATAGCGCTGGCGCAGGAAGCGGCTCGGCGCGACGAAGCGGTCGACGGCGGCGAGATGCGTCTTCAGGAAGCGCTCGCGCAGCAGGAAGCGGTCGGGACCGATTTCCGGGAAGCAGCCATGGCACTTTGCCGGCGAAGCACCGGTGCAGCGCTGCTTGTCGTTCGCCCGCACCATCAGCCCGTCATGGTGGCAGATCGAATAATAGTCGTGCAGCGTCATCACGATTGACGCCTGCGGCAGCAGACGTCGCGCCAGCGCCAGGAACTCGGCGCCAATCAGCACGAGATGATGGATGTGGATCACGTCCGGCCGGAACTCGGTCAAGAGCGAGCCGAGATCCTGCAAGGTGCCGTAATGATCGATCTGGCTGAGGTGGAAGCGGTCGAAATGGCCGCTCCACAGCAGGAGGTCGCCGTTCGCTCCCGTCGCCTGGAAGGCGGTGCCGGGATGCGGCTGGCGGTGGATCGCATTGGTCGCGCCGAGGAAGAGCACCTCGCAGCCCTCGCCGCGATAGGCACTCGCCAGGTCGTGCGCGAAGATCTCGGTACCGCCCGGATGCAGATCGGGGTGATTATGGGCGACGACGAGGATGCGCCGGCTCATCGCTGGCCTCCCGGCTTCACCGCAAGCAGCAGGTCCTGATAATGGGCCGCGCTGTGGCCGCGCCAATGGCCGGGGTCGAGCCGCTCGACCGCGAGGCCGGCCTGGGTGGCGTGCTCCAAGAGGAAGCCGGCATCGATCCCGGCGGCCGCCAGCGGCGCTTCCTCGATCGCATACCAGCCCGGGCCCTCGCCCCAGCGCCGGAACTTCAGGCGCTCCTGGCCGGTGCTCTGGCCGTCGAGCGCGAAGGCGGTGAGGAAGAGCCGGCCGCCGGGCGCGAGCAGGCGCGAGGCTTCGTTGAGATAGACCACCAGCTCGTCGGGCGGCAGATGCGTCGCCACCGAGGTCATGGTGATGAAGTCGAAGCTCTGGTTCGGGAAGCCGAATCGGACTTCGTTGCCCGGGAGCGAGCCTTGCGGGTTGTAGAGCGGATGGGCGATGTCGAGGCGCTGGAAGCGGAAACGCGGATAGGCCGGCGTGATCGTCTGGGCACACCAGAGGATACCGTCCATGACCGGGTCGACGCCGTCATAGCTGCCACGCTCGGGATCGAGATACTGCGTCAGCGGCACCGCCATGCGGCCGATGCCGCAGCCGATATCGAAGACGCGCTCATGTGGCTGCAGCCGGCCGATCCGGACGAAATGGCCCAAAAACTCGGCGCCGATGGCGCGATAGTCGCCATCGCCGACGAAGATCGAATCCGGCGGCGGATGCGGCAGGAAACGGTTCGTCTGGACATGGGCCATCAGCCAGGCGAGCTCTGGCGTCGCCGGCAAGGTCGCGGGAGCCGGTTCCGTGATCTGTCGCAAGGCGAGGGTCGCCGTCATGCCGCTGTCGCCCTTCTGAGATTGGCGCGGGAGAGGAAGAATTCGGGGTCGGGGCTCATGGTCGGCGCCGGCGGTGGCGCAGGCTCCTGCGGCGCGGGCTTGTCGACCGCCGCCATCAGCGCTTCGATCTGAGCGTCCCAGCGCTTGGTCTGGAGCCAGGAATTGTGCTGCGAGGCGACGCCGCGCGTGTAGTCGAGGCTCTTCGAGATCGACTGGCGCTCGAGATGGTAGAGTTGGACGCTCGGGACATAGACGATGCCGAGCCCGGCCCGGGCGATCTTGAGGCAGAGATCGCTGTCCTCGTAGTCGCCGATCACGTAAGCGTCGTCGAAGCCGCCGATCTCCATGAACAGCGCCCGCGGCATGACGATGCAGGCGCCGGTGACGCCGGGCACCGGCCGCTCGACATTGGCCGGCGCATAGCCGCTGGGCATGCCCTTGAAGTAATGATGGTTGAGCCAGGTGCCTTTACTGTCGCGCTTGAAGAAGAGCCCAGCATGCTGCAGCGAGCCATCATCGTAGAGCAGCTTGGGGCCGACTGCGCCGGTGCGCCGATGCGGCTCCAGACGTTGCAGCAGCGCCGGCAGCCAGCCTTCGCTGTCCGGGATGACGTCGGAATTGACCAGCGCCAGCGCCTGCCCGCGCGAGGCGGCCGCGCCGGCATTGCAGGCGGCCGAGAAGCCGCCATTGCGGCCCATCACCACGAGCTGCATCGGCAGCCCATAGGCAAGGAAGAGCCCGCCGAGGAGGTGGGCGACCTCGCCCTCGTGCTCGGGCGAATCGAGCACGTAGATCAGCTCGGCCTTCTCGGCGAACCAGCGATCGGCGGCGAAGGCAGCGACCTGGATGCGCAGGAAATCGTAGACGCGGTAGAGCGGGATCACCACCGAGACGGCCGGGCTCGCCGGCCCCTTGCCGAAGCTCTTGATCCGCGGCTCAGGCAGGCTCTCGCGCAGCGCCTTTTGGCACTCGGCGAGCACCGGCGCGATCGTCCGCTCCAGCATCTGCGCGGTCAGGTGCTGCGGCGGGATCGCGGCCAGCGCGCGAGCGCGAATAGCGACGGCATCCGCTGGCTGCACATTGGGGCGCAGCGACAGGACTGTGCCGGATTTCAGCTTCAGCTCGACCCGCGGCTGCAGCACCGGCGCACCACCGGCATGGCCGGGGATCAGCGCCGCAAAGCCGGAGGCGCGCATCACGTCGCCCTTGGCGCCGGCCGGCAGCAGCGCCGGGAACTGCTCCAGCCGTTCGAGGACCGGCACCGGCTCGCCCTCGGAGCGATGCAGCAGCATTTCGCCAAGCAGGCCTTCGGCGTCCCGGTACCAGCCGCCGAGCAGGAGCCCAGCCGGGGTGGTGACGGCGAGGTCGAGCTCGGCCGAGGGCAGGTCGTCATTGCGGCGCACGGTCTGCGCGGCGAGCGGCAGGCGCCTTTGCATTTCGATCGCCAGCAGGCGGCCCTGCTCGGAGAGGCCGGAGAGCTGCTCGACCAGCCAGCTGCGCAGGCCGTCGCGCTGGCTAGCCTTGCCGGCCCACCAGCGCCCGAGCGAAGGGACGTCCTGCCGGGCCGCGACGGTCCGGACGATCAGGCCGGAGTCGGCCTGCAGGATCAGCAGGCCGCCGGCCTGCGGCGGGAATTCGTCGATGATCAGGTGCAAAGGCCGGTTGCCGGCGCGATCGGCGCGGCCGAGCCGCGGCTTTCCGGGCAGGCGGGAGAGGCCGCCGGAATCGAGCCGATAGGCGGTGCGGATGCCGGCGAGTCGGCCGGGAACGGTCGATTCTAGCAGGACCTTGCCTTCGGTGAGCCGGGCAACCGGGGACGCCGCCGAGGGTTTGCGGGCGAGGATCAGCAGGAATTGGCGCAGGAAGCCGAGATAGCCGGCGGCCTGGCTCAGCCCGAACAACGTGGGCCAGTGGCCGACCAGCGCGTTGGCGAGCATGCGGCGCGCCTCCGGCGTCGCGTCGCGGACAAGATCGTCCGCATCGGCCATGCCGTGGACGAGATCGGGATCGAAGCGCGCGGTGATGTCGCCGCCCGGATTGTCGTCGGACAGGGTCGCGACGGCCTCGCCGGGCCCGCCATGGCGGAAGACGACGATGACGCGCTGGCGTCCGTCGCCGAGCGGCAGGACGACCGAGGCCGAGGCGAGACGCTTCTCTCCTGCCGCCAGCGCGATGCGCGGCCGCGCGAGGACGGGGGCGTCGATGGTCCAGCTCAGCAGGAAGACCGAGCCGCTCAGCCTGGAGAGATGCAATTGCGGGCTCAGGCCGTCCGTGACCGGCGCGGGCGCGAGAGAGAGCATGAGGAACCTGTTCCGAAAGGGCAGGGGTAGGCGCCGGCCGGACCGAAATCCGGCCGGCGCCCTTAAAAGCGTCAGGCGACCGAGAAGTAGGAGTTCGGATCGGCCTGGATGTCTTCGGCGGTGACACCGACGATGGTCACGGTGTCGCCATTGCCGAGATCGACGACGGCATTGCCGCCCACGGTGGTGGCCCGCGCCGCCACATCCTCGGCCGAGCCGATGTCGGTGCCGTTGATGCCGCTGGAGATTTGCAGCAGATCGTGACCGGCATCGAAGTCGAGCACGACGTCGTTGCCGCCGCCGCCATTGAAGATGAAGACGTCGTCGCCGGACCCGCCGGAGAGAATGTCGTCACCCGCGCCGGCGAAGAGCAGGTCGTCGCCCGCGCCGCCCTGGAGGACGTCGTTGCCAGCGCCGCCTTCGAGCACGTCGCTGCCGGCGCCGCCCTGAAGGAGGTCATTGCCGGTGCCGCCGAGCAGGATGTCGTCGCCTGGCCCGCCCTGGAGCAGGTCGTCGCCGTCACCGCCGCGCAGCACGTCGTCGCCGGCATTGCCGCGCAGGATGTCGTCGCCGGCGCCGCCGTCGAGGACATCGTCGCCCTCGCCGCCGAACAGGCTGTCATTGCCCGCATCGCCGGACAGGATGTCGTCACCCTGGCCGCCGAAGAGCGCATCATTCCCGATCCCGCCGGAGATGAAGTCGTTGCCTCCGTCGCCGAAGATCAGGTCGTCGCCCTCTTCACCGAAGAGATGGTCGACCTCGTTACCGCCATGGACGATGTCGTCGCCGGCACCTGCATGGATTACGTCACTGAATCGCGTTCCGATCAGAAAATCGTCAAACGCGCTGCCTTCGATCGTGGCCATTCGTCACCTCCTCGGTGATCTGAGAGCACCACCAGATATGCGGAGAACCTCCGCCGCTCGTTCTGGGTCATGGTGCGGTTTCGACAGCGAACAAACAGGCTCGCTATCGTACGACGCTCGGGAGAGTAGCCAATAACCATGTCGTATCAAGCAATATATTATGACCATTTTGCGATGCAGCAAAGGTTAAGTCATTTTATATTTCGTTATATCGGGAATTAAATTTACAAGTTACTTTGGATTTCGAACTATCTTGTCGGCGTGTTCGCTAGGTCCGCAGCGCGGGCGCCTTTCACTGGCGGAGCTGCCGGGTTCAGTCCTCCCTGAAGGCGCGGTTGAAGCTGTCGCGGATCGGCGAGAGCAGGTAGTCGGACGCAAAGCGCCGGCCGTTGACGATCAGTACCTCCGCCGCCATGCCGGCGTGCAGCGTCACCTTGTTCTCCTTCAGGCTCTGCGGCGTGATCTCGGCGCGGACGATGAAGAAGGCATTGCCGGTCTTGTCGTCGATCAGCTGGTCGGCGGCGACATAGGAGACCTTCGCCAGGAGGGGCGGCATGATCCGGGCATTGAAGGCGGTGAGTCGGACCTGCGTATCGGCGCCGACCCGGACCGAATCGATGTCGCGTGGATCGACCTTGGCCTCGACAACCAGCGGCTCCTGCTCGGGCACGATGTCGAGGATCGCCTCGCCCGCGGTAACGACGCTGCCGGCGGTGCGCATGCGGATATTGGCGACGATGCCCTCCTGCGGCGCGGTCACCACCAGTCGGCGCAGCACGTCCTGCGCCTGGACGATACGTTCGACCACCTCCGAGAGCTGGAGCTGGCTGTCTTGCAGGTCCTTGGCGATCTCGCTCTGGCGATCGAGGCTGATCGCCTTGATTTCGAGTTCGGCGCCGGCGACGGCCTGCTCGGCCTTGGCCTTGCGCGCCTTCATCTCGCCGGCGCGGCCGGTGAGCTCGCTCTGGCGGGTCTGCAATTCGACGAGCTGGGAGCGCTTCGCATAGCGCTTCTCGTAGAGCTCGGCGATCGTCTTGACCTCCTCGTCAATCAGCGTGCGCTGGTTGCGCACGGCGTCGATCTGCGCCTGCAACGCCTCGGACTCGGCCTGGTGCTGCTCGATCACGCGCTGCTGGATGCGGGTCTTGCCGTCATAGACCTGGGCGCGGGCACGGAAGAGCGCGCGCTCGGCATTGATGACCTCGCGCGCGATCGGCGTCCGCGCCTTCTCGATATCCTCGGGGAAGTTGATCTCCGTGGCATCGGCCTGCTCGGCGCGCAGGCGGGCGAGCCTGGCGTCGAGGCCGACGCGCTTGCCTTCGAGCTGCTGCAGCTCGGCACGGGCGCGGGCATCCTCCAGCCTGAGCAGCGGCTCGTCCTGGGCGACGCGCTCGCCCTCGGCCTTGAGCAGGGTCTTGAGGATGCCGCCTTCGAGATGGCTGACGGTCTTGCGCCGGCTGTCGACGATCACGGTACCCTGCGCGACGGCGGCATTGTCGAGCCGCGCCGTCACCGCCCAGGCGCCGAAGCCGCCGAAGCCGATCGCCACCGCGCAGACGCCGGCGAGGACGAGATTGCGCAGCGAGGGCATGCGCTCCTCGGGCTCCGCCTCCACCTTCATCGGCACGAGCGCGCGGTCTGGCCGGCGCAGCATCGGAAGCTCGCTCATGCGCTCACCTCGCGGGCAGGGGACTGTTGACCGGCTGGTTTCGCGGGTTCGAGCTCGACCACGCCGCCGGGCGTGATCATGCCGGAGATCGCCGAGCGCGGGCCGAACTGGGCGACGCGGCCCTCGCGCAGCACCAGGATCTTGTCGACGGTCTGCATCACCGAGGGGCGGTGCGCGATCAGGATCACGATCGCGCCGCTCTCGCGCGCCGTGTTGATCGCGCGGATCAGGCTCTGCTCGCCCTCGGTGTCGAGATTGGCGTTGGGCTCGTCGAGCACGACGAGGCGCGGCATGCCGTAGAGCGCCCGCGCCAGGCCGATGCGCTGGCGCTGGCCACCCGAGAGCTTGAAGTCGCTGTCGGCGACATTGGTGTCGTAGCCGAGCGGCAGGCGGCCGATCAGCTCGTGCACGCCGGCAATGCGCGCCGCTTCCAGGATGGCGTGCGGATCGGGCTTGCGCATGCGGGCGATGTTCTCGGCGATGGTGCCGTCGAGCAGCGAGACCGATTGCGGGAGATAGCCGACCATGTCGCCGAAGGAGCCGCGCTCCCACAGATAGGTGTTGTGGCCGTCGAGATAGACGCCGCCGACATTGGGCCGGAGCACGCCGACGATCAGCCGCGCGAGCGTCGATTTGCCGGCTCCGGACGGGCCGACCAGGCCGAGCACATCGCCCGGCTCCAGCGTGAAGGAGACGCCCTTGATCACCGTCTGCTCGCCGCCCTTGGGCGCGTAGACCAGCCGGTCGATGACGAGGTCGCCCTGCGTCGCCGGGGTCGGCACGCTCTGGCGCTGCGAGCTCTGCGATTGCAGGAGTTCACGCACGCGCTTCCAGGCCGCGGCGGCGAGTACCCATTGCCGCCAGTCGGTGATCATCGAATCGAACGGCGCCAGCAAACGGCCGAGCAGGATGCTGCCTGCCATCAGCGTGCCGGCAGTGACCTCGTGCCGGATGATCAGCACGGCGCCGGTTGCGTAGATCGCGAGCTGCATGGTCATGCGGCTGGCCCGGGTGATGGCGGCGATGAACTTGCCGCGGCGCGTGCCGAGATCGAGATGCTCCAGCATGGCGATCTGCTTGGCCCGCCAGCGGCTGGACAGGGCCGGCAGCATGCCCATCGCCTCGATCGTCTCGGCATGGCGCAAGGTGGCGCTGATCTCATTGATCGAGGCGACGCCCTCCTCGTTCGCCTCTTTCAGCGCCCGCCGGGTCAGCATGTCAGAGACGACGCCGAGCAGCAGCAGGATCAGCAGCGAGGCCAGGCCGACGAGGCCGTAGATCCAGTGGAAGGCGAAAAGCACGGCGAGGAAGATCGGCGCCCACATCGCCTCCAGCGGCGTCGCGATCGCCGAGCTCGCGATGAAGTAGCGGAGCTCGTTGAGGTCGCGGATCGCCTGCGTCGCCTGGCCGGAGCCCTTCTCCAGCGAGGTCGAGACGGCGGCCTGCAGCGCCGGCAGGTTGAGCCGGCGGGCGAGGATGCTCGCCATCGCCTGGAAGGTGAGCGAGCGGATGAACTCGATCGTGCCGTAGAGCGCCAGCGCCCCGACCGCGATCACCAGCAGCATGGTCAGCGTGTCGTAGCTGCGGCTGACGATGACGCGATCCTGAACCTGCAGCATGAACATCGGCACGGTCAGCAGCAGGATGTTGACGCAGAAACTGAGGAAGGCGGCATAGGCCAGCCCCCCGGCAAAGCCGCGCTGCAGGCCGCGAATCAGGACGTCGGCAGGCTGGGTCGCAACCTTCATGCAGATCTCCGAATGGGGCTGGCCATCAGATGGCGCTGTCGACGCCTATGCCGATACGGCAGGTTCTGAACGTTATAAAATCGTGCCACACAAGTCGTGTCTATAATATGACAGATGAAGCCTTGTGAAACAACGGCAATTACCGGAAATATGGCGGAACCGTGCTACATTTCAAAATTTGAAACAGTTCATGACTATGTTGATTCCGATAAAATCTTAATCTCCTTCGGTTCGGGGTGGCATGTGCTTTGCGTATAGGCTATTCGTCAGCCGAAGGGGCCCGGAGGGCTGACTGCTCATTTCGAGATCAGGCGGAGTAGGGAATGCATCTAAAACCCCATGACGGCGCTCGATTCCTAGGCAATGGCTTCAACGGAGATCCCCCCGACGGCATCCGCCGCCTCGAAGCCGAATCAGGCCCGGCGCGGGCGCCGGTGTCGCAGCTCGACCTCGCCCGCATGGTCGAACGGGTCAGCCGGCGCTTTCTCGACTACCTCAGGCTCGAGCTCAGCAAGCTTGGCGTCGACGACATCTCGCCCTCGCAGGTGATGGTGCTGTTCACCATCGGCTCCGGCGAGATCGCCGTGCGCGATCTGCTCGATCGCGGCCACTATGTCGGCTCGAACGCCTCCTACAACCTCAAGCAGCTGGTCGAGAGCGGCTATCTCGACCGCGGGGCCTCGCCGCGCGACCGCCGCCTCGCCCGCATCTCGCTCTCGCCGAAGGGCCAGCTTCTGGTCGAGCGCTTGAAGCTCCTCGACGAGACCAGCCAATTCAGCCAGGGACTCGACGGCGATCTCGTCGCCGATCTTCAGGCTACCCACGACACGCTGCGCCGCCTCGAGCAGTGGTGGGGCGACGCTTTGCGCTATGGCGGGATCCTGCTGGCTTCATGCACGTCCTATTCGTTCATCGTTCAGGATCTGGTCAGTTCGCTCACCTGATCCAGCGCCTCGTCGCCGAGGGCGGCGAGGTCACGCTGGTGACGGAGAAGCCCGAACCGGATCGCCCGGGAATCAGGCAGATCGCCTATTCCGTCGGCGAGTCGGCGACCGCGCATGCGACGCTGGCTGCGACGGACTATCACGTGCGCACGGGTGAGGCGGTTGCCGCTGAATTGAGCAGGTTGCATCGGCACGACCGGCCGGACGCCATTCTCGGCCATGTCGGCTGGGGCGGCATGCTCTTCGCGAAGGACGCGATGCCGGGCGTGCCGCTGATCGGCTATTGCGAGTATTTCTACAACGCTGCCGGTTCCGACCTCGACTTCGATCCGGCCTTCACGGTGCCGGAGGCCGAGCGGCGGCGCATCCGCATGCGCAACGCTGCCCAATTGGTGACGTTGCAGACCCTCGACTTCGCCTATGCGCCGACCCGCTGGCAGCAGCGACAATACCCGCGCGCCCTGCAGCAGCGCATCGCCGTCTGCCATGACGGCATCGACATCCATTTCTGCCGGCCTGACGGGCAGGCGACGTTCACTCTGCCTGATGGGCGCGTGCTGCGGCCCGGCGATACCGTCGTCACCTTTGCCGCCCGCGATCTCGATCCCTATCGCGGCTATCCGCAATTCATGCGGGCGGCGGCGAGGATTGCGCAGGAGCGGCCCGAGGTGGTCTTCGTCGCGGTCGGCGGCGACGGACCGGGCTATGGCCGGCCGCGTCCGGACGGGCGGCTCTGGCGCGAGGTGATGCTGGAGGAGACCGGTCTCGGCGACCGCATCGTCCATATCCCCTGGCTCGCCCATGCCGACCTCGTCAGGCTGTTCCAGGTCTCGGCCGCCCATGTCTATCTGAGCGTTCCCTTCGTCCTGTCCTGGTCGATGCTGGAGGCGATGGCCTGCGGCGCGCTGATCGTCGGCTCGGCGACGCCGCCGGTGCAGGAGGTGGTCCGCCACGGCGTCAATGGCCTGCTCGCCCCCTTCTTCGACGAGGCGAGGCTGGCGAAGACGGTGATCGCCGCGCTCGACAGACGCGCTGAGGTGGCGCCGCTGCGCGCGGCAGCGCGCCAGACGGTCATGGCGCGCTTCGAGCGCGAGGCCTGCGTCGATCGCCAGCTCGGCTTCATCGGCCGGCTCGTCGCCGAGGAGGACCTGCTCGCGGCGCAGTGAGCGGGCATCGGCGCGAGCGGCTGGGTCAGTTCTCAGGCAGCGCGATGATCCCAGCTGCCCTGCGTCTCCAGGGTCGAGCGCACCGAATTGGCCAGGAAGCAATTGGCATGGGCGTCGTGATGCAGCGCCTCGACGGCGGCCTCGTCCGGCGTTTTCGGTCCGCTGAAGACGACATGCGGCTTCAGCGTCACGGTCGCGACCCACTCCTTGCCCTCGGCATTCTTCGCCATCGCGCCTTCGGCCGCGTCGACATAGCTGTCGACCCGGTAGCCGCGCATCGCCGCCAGGTTGAGGAACCAGAGCATGTGGCAGCTCGACAGGGCCGCGACATAGGCCTCTTCCGGATCGACATTGGCCGGATTGGAGAAGGGCACGCGCACCACATGCGGCGAGCTCGATGCCGGCACCTCCAGCCCACCGTCGAAGCGCCAGAGATGGGCGCGGCTGTAGCGGTTGTCGAGGAAGGTCTCCTCCTCGCCGCGCTGCCAGGTGATCGTCGCGCCATGCGTCGCCATCAGCTTTCTCCTTCTCCCGAGCAGGCTGCGAGCACCACGGCCCGTGTCGCCTGCAGATGCTGTTCGAGGATCGTCCGGGCGGCGGCCGCATCGCCGGCTGCGACAGCGGCGATCAATTGGCGGTGCTCGTCCGCCCAGCCCTGCTTGCGCGCCCCGGGGCCGAGTGCCTGGGCACTGAAACGGTCGATCGGCGCGCGCAGCTGCCGGAACAGGGCAAGGCTGCGTGGACGTTCCGCCGGCGCATAGAGCGCCTCGTGGAAGGCGATGTCGCCGGAAATCCAGCCGAGGCGGTCGTCGGCGTCCTCCAGAGCGTCCTGCAACCGGGTCAGTTCGCGCAGCGAGCGCTGGTCGTGCCGGCGCAGTGCCCGCGCCAGCAGGTCGCCCTCGACCAGCAGCCTGAGATCAAAGAGCTCGCCGATCTCCCCGGCCTGCGGCCGGCTCACGCGCGCGCCGCGATAATGCGCGATCTCCAGCAGGCCTTCGCTCTGCAACTGCGCCAACGCCTCGCGCACCGGGATGCGGCTGACGCCGTATTCGGCGGCGATCTGCTCCTGCCGCAGCAGTTCGCCGGGCTGCCAGCGCCCGGCATCGATCGCCTCGCGCAAGCGCTGGGCAAGGGCGGATGCGGTCGTAGCAGGGGCAAGCGAGGTAGCAAGCATAGGATAATTGTATCCAAAATTTGCTACACAGCAAGCCGCATCATTTCGGCGCTGTTGTCAGGGGCTCACCGGCCCAGCTACAAGCACCCCGAACGAGAGGATCGTTCGCGCATGACATTCGAGATCGCCGCCACCCCGCAGGAGGCCGTCGACCGGCTGGAGCTGCTCTACGAGCAGGCACGGACGGCGCTGCGCAACGATCTGCAGCGCTTCTTCACCACCGCCGAGCCGCCGACGCTGGAGGAGCGCGCGCTCTATCGCTACCCGATGCTGCGCGTCACCTATGAGCCGTCGAAGCTGCCGGCAGCGACGCGGCGTGGCTATGCCAAGTTCTCGATGCCGGGCATCTACTCGACCACGGTGACGCAGCCGGGCGAATTCCGGGCCTATCTGCTCGACCAGCTCCAGCCGCTGGTCGATGAATACGGCGCGACGATCGAGACCGGCGTCAGCAACCAGGAAATCCCCTACCCCTACGCGCTCGATGGCGGCGACGAACTCGGGCGCGGCGCGGTGACGGCCGCCGAGCTCGCCCGCTACTTTCCGACGCCGCTCTTGGCGCTGGTCGGCGACGAGATCGCCGACGGCACCTTCGAGATCGTCGAGGGCGAGCCGCGTCCGCTCTCGCTCTTCGACGCGGTCCGGGTCGATTATTCGCTGCGCCGGCTGGTCCACTACACCGGCACCGATTGGCGCGCCGTGCAGCCCTGGGTGCTGCTGACCAACTACCATCGTTATGTCGACCAGTTCGTCCGGCTCGCTCTGGCGGAGATCGAGGCCGGCACGGCGCAGGCGCTGGTCGCGCCGGGCGGCATCCGCATCGATCGCGACGGCATCGACGTCAGCGCCGCCGAGCGGGTGATGTCGGCGCCCTGGCACCGCTTCCAGATGCCGGCCTATCACCTGATCCGCGAGAGCGGCGAGGGCGTCACTTTGGTCAATATCGGCGTCGGCCCCTCCAACGCCAAGAACATCACCGACCATCTCGCGGTGCTCAGGCCCAATTGCTGGCTGATGGTCGGCCATTGCGGCGGCCTGCGCCAGACGCAGATCATCGGCGATTATGTCCTCGCCCACGCCTATCTCCGCCAGGACGGCATTCTCGACGAGCTGGTTCCGCCGGATATCCCGATCCCGGCGCTGGCCGAGGTCCAGGTCGCGCTGCAGCAGGCGGCTGCCGAGGTCACCGGCGAGAAGGGCGACCGGCTGAAGCAGCGCCTGCGCACCGGCACCGTCGTCACCCAGGACGATCGCAATTGGGAGCTGCGCTGGACCAACGAGCGCAAGCGCATCAACCTGTCGCGCGCCATCGCCATCGACATGGAATCCGGCACCATCGCGGCGCAGGGCTACCGCCTGCGCGTGCCCTACGGCACTCTGCTCTGCGTCTCCGACAAGCCGCTGCACGGCGAGATCAAGCTGCCCGGCGCCGCCAACGCCTTCTACGAGCGGGCAGTCGGCGAGCACCTCAAGATCGGCCTCGCCGCGCTGGAGAAGCTGAAGGAAGCCGGCTCGTCGATCCATTCGCGCAAGTTGCGCAGTTTCGACGAACCGCCGTTCAGGTGATGCCGTCATGCTCGCCCTTGTGGCGAGCATCCACGTCTTGAACACTACACTCGATCAGTTAAACGAAGACGTGGATGGTCGGGACAAGCCCGACCATGACGGCAAAGGCTCACCGGCTCGCCTACCCCGCCGGGCAGGCCGCCCCGCTATCGGCCCAGGCCTGCATCAGTTCGCCGAACTGCGCATTCGTCCCCGGCGCGGGCTGACGGCCTTTGCCGGGGTTCCAGCCCCAGAGCACCAGCGTGTCCGAGGTGACGTGCTTGACGATCGCCGCGAGGTCGCGGCTGCCATTGCGGTTCTGGTCCTTGAGCTGTTCGCAGATCTGGCCGAGCGTCTTGCCCTCCCAGGCCATCGAGGCTGGAGCCAGCGCCCAATGACCATCGCCGGGGACGCCGGCCGGGTCGAAGTTCTGCTTGCCATGGCAGGTGGTGCAGGCGAGGCCGGGCGCGCCATGCCCGTCCTTGCCGCGTACCACCATCGGCTGGTGCAAGCGGCGCGCATCGCTCTGGCGCGGCCGTTCCGTGGCCGGATGGCAGTTCATGCAGCGCGGGTGCTGCAGCACCTTGCCGATCTCGGTGAACAGCGCGACCGAGCGGTCGCGCTGATTGGCGATGCCGGCGAAGCTGGCGGCCGGGCGCAAGGTCGCCCCGCCCGGCGCCGGCGCGGTCTGCGCCAGCGTGAAGGCGCTGCCGAGCAGCAGGGTGACGGCGGCAGCCGCGGAGGCGAGGACGATCGACCGCATCACACCGTCCCCCCGACCATCGGCAGCGACAGCGGCCGCTCGCGCCCGAGCCGGGCCAGCGCATTGGCGACAGCAGGGCCGATCGGCGGCACGCCGGGCTCGCCGACGCCGGTCGGCTTCTCGGTCGAGGGCACGATCCGGACCTCGACCTCCGGCATCTCGTTGATCCGCAGCGAGCGATAGCTGTCGAAATTGCCCTGGACCGGCTTGCCCTGGTCCAGCGTCAGTTCGCCATAGAGGGCATGGCCGAGGCCAAAGCCGATGCCGCCCTCCATCTGGGCGCGGATGATGTCGGGGTTGACCGCGACGCCGCAATCGACCGCGCACCAGACCTTGTGCACTTTGGGCTCGCCGCCGGCGCCGAGCGAGACCTCGGCGATCTGCGCCACATAGGACCCGAAGCTCTCGACCACGCCGACGCCGCGGGCACGCCCGTCGACCGGGCCGGGCCCGTTCCATTTGGCGAGATCCGCGACGGCCTTGAGCACATTGGCGAGCCGCTGCTGCTTGCCCATCAGTGCAAGCCGCCCGGCGACCGGGTCCTGCCCGGCGGCCTGCAGCAACTGGTCGATGAAGCACTCGACCGCGTAGCCGGTATGGGTGTGGCCGACCGAGCGCCACCACAAGGTCGGCACGCCGACATCGACCGTGTGCAGGTCGCAGCGGAAATCGGCGATCTCATAGGGCAATTCGTTGGCGCCCTCGACCATCACCGGGTCGATGCCGTCCTTGATCATCGCCTCGAAGGGCGAGCCCTTCAGGAAGGACTGGCCGACGATCGCGGCGCTCCAGGCGGTGATCTTGCCGTCCTTCACCGCACCGCGCAGGCGATGCAGGAAGAGCGGCCGGTAATAGCCGCCGGAAAGGTCGTCCTCACGGGTGCGCACCAGCTTGACCGGCCGGTTCGGCCCGATCGCCCTGGCGACCTGCGCGAGTTCGGCCGCAAGCTCCGAGCTTGGCTGCGCGCGCCGCCCGAAACTGCCGCCGCCCAGCACGGTCTCGACCGTGACCTTCTCCGGTCCGAGGTCGAGTATCTTGGCGATGGTCATGTGGTCGATGGTCTGGAGCTGGCTGCCGAGGCGGGCGAGCGCGCCCTGCGCATTCCATTCGAGATAGCCGTCGAGCGGCTCCATCGGCGCATGCGCCAGATAGGGGAAGGCGTATTCCGCCTCGATCACCTTCTCGGCCTTGGCGAGCACGGCTTCGGCGTCGCCATGCTTGCCGGCGACGGTCCCTTCCGTCCGCGCGAGCTTGCGGTACTCGGCGAAGAGCTCGCGGCTGCCGCGCTTCTCGGCGCCGCTCTCGTCCCAGGTCACCTTCAGGGCTTCGCGGCCCTTCAGCGCCGGCCAGGTCCCGGTCGCATAGACGGCGACGCCCGAGGGAATCTGCTTGACGTCGACGACGCCCTTCACCTTCTTCGCCTCGCTCGCGTCGAAGGAGGCGACCTTGCCGCCGAAGCGCGGCGGCCGGGTGACCACCACCGTCAGCATCTCCGGCGTATGGATGTCGATGGTGAATTGCGCCTTGCCGGTCGACTTGCCCAGGCTGTCGAGCCGCGGGGTCGCGCCATCCTTGCCGATCAGCCTGAACTGCGCGGGGTCCTTGAGCTTGACCTCGGCCGGAGCCTGCAGCTTCGACGCCGCTTCGGCGAACTCGCCGAAGCGGCCCTGCTTGCCAGAGGCATGCTTCAGCACGCCCTTCTCGACGGTGATCTCGCCGGCCGGCACCTTCCAGGCCTCGGCCGCCGCCTGTACCAGCATGGCGCGGGCGGTGCCGCCGGCCTTGCGCATCTGCTCATAGGAATTGGCGATCGCGGTCGAGCCGCCGGTGCCCTGGATGCCGAAGGCGAGGTTGGCATAGAGCCTGGGATCGGAGACCGCGTGCTCGGCCCGCATCTGGGCCCAGTCGGCGTCGAGCTCCTCGGCGACGAGCGTGGCGAGGCCGGTGAACGGGCCCTGGCCGAACTCGATATGCTTGACCAGCACCGTCACGGTGTCGTCGGCAGCGATGCGGACGAAGGCGTTCGGCGCGAAGGCGGCCGTGCCGCCCGGCTTGAACACCTGGGCCGCGCCCGATTGCGCCCGGCCGGCCTGCGGCAGGCTCATGCCGATGACGAGCGCACCGGCGCCCCTCAGGAGATTGCGGCGCGAGAGGGAGATGTCATGAGCGGTCATGGTCAGCCCTCCAGCGTGCGCGCGGCGTCGTGGATCGCGGCGCGGATACGGACATAGGTGGCGCAGCGGCAGAGATTGCCGTTCATTGCGAGGTCGATGTCATGGTCGGTCGGCTTGCGGACCTCCTTGAGCAGGGCGATCGCGCTCATCACCTGGCCGGATTGGCAATAGCCGCATTGCGGCACGTCGTGCTTGACCCAGGCGGCCTGCACGGCCTCGGCCTCCTTGCCGGCGAGCGCCTCGATGGTGGTGATCTTCGCTTCGCCGATCGCGGAGACCGGCATGGAGCAGGAGCGCAGCGGTTGGCCGTCCATGTAGACGGTGCAGGCGCCGCATTGCGCGACGCCGCAGCCGAATTTGGTGCCGGTCAGCTGCAGAGTGTCGCGCAGCACCCAGAGCAATGGGGTGTCGTCGTCGACATCGACGCTGTGGCGCGTTCCGTTGACTGTGATGGTGTGGGCCATGGCTGCCTCTCTGGCTCGCTGGGCATGACACAGCGCGGCACCAGGGCTGCCGGATCGAGGCTCGCTCGAAGGCCCGTTCTGACATATCAGAAGGCGGGCGGTGATCCGTCGTCTTGGGTCGCGCGACTAGACGAGTTAGACGTTTTGCGTCTAACTAGAATGGTCGCCGACAGTTTGGATTCTGTCAAGACTGCAAATGAGCGATCGCAGCGAAAGTTCCGTAGCGTCCGCAGAGGACGGCAAGGGCCGCATCGAGCAGATCGCGGCGGCGGCGCTGCGCCTCTTCGCCCGCTACGGCTACAAGCGCACCTCGATGGACGACATCGCGCGCGAGGCCGGGGTCGCCCGCGCCACGCTCTACCTCCATTTCAAGGGCAAGGACGACGTCTTCCGGGCCATGCTCGCGGGCCTCGGAGCCCAAGTCGAGACACGTTGCCGCGAGGCCTTGGCGACGCCCGGCCCGTTCTCGGAGCGGCTCGCCGCGCTGATGGAGGCCCATCACGGCACCGCCTTCGCCGCCTTCAGCGCCGGCGAGCATCTCGGCGAGCTCAAGGCGGTGATGCTCGCCATCGCCGGAGCCGAGCTTGCGGCTTTCGAGACAATCTTCGTCGGTTTCGCCCGGCAGCTCTTCGAGGATGCGGCGGCCCGCGGCGAGATCGCGATCGCGCGCAGCGGCCTTCCGCTGGAGACGCTGATCGCGACGCTGGTCCGCGCCGCCGCCGGTGCGAAATATGGCGAGCAGCCGTCCTGCGAGCATTATCTCGTCCGGCTGCGCGAGGTCGCGGCGGTGTTTGCGGCTGCGGTCGCGCTGGACGCGTCGGCGCGAAGCTGATCGCAGCGCAAGCCGGCTCTTGTGCCTAAGCCTTTCGTCTAGCGGCGGTTGCTTCGCGGGCTCTGTATGGGGTTCTGCGCACGCCCGCGCCGTTGACATGGGCGATATGCGCGGTGCAGCATGCCGCCCGGGAAACGAACAATCGAGCAATGGGCAAGGTTATCCAGGGATGTCTGAGGATACTATTCTCGCGACCTCAGGCCTGACGAAAGAATTTGCCGGCTTCACAGCTGTCAATGGCGTTGATCTGAAGGTTCGTCGCGGTTCGATTCATGCGTTGATCGGGCCGAACGGGGCGGGCAAGACCACCTGCTTCAACCTGTTGACCAAGTTCCTGCCGCCGACGCGCGGGCAGATCGTCTATAACGGCCGCGACATCACCCGCGAGAAGCCGGCGGAGATCGCCAGGCTCGGCCTGGTCCGCTCCTTCCAGATCTCGGCGGTGTTCCCGCAGCTTTCGGTCAAGACCAATGTCCGCGTCGCCCTGCAGCGCAAGCGCGGCGACAATTTCGACTTCTGGCGCTCCGAGCGGGCGCTGTCCTCGCTCGATGCCGAGGCGCTGCGCCTGGTCGAGGCGGTCGGCCTCTCGGCCTTCGCCGAATTGCCGGCGGGCGAGCTCTCCTATGGCCGCAAGCGCGCGCTCGAGATCGCGACGACATTGGCGCTCGATCCCGAGATGCTGCTGCTCGACGAGCCGATGGCCGGCATGGGCCGCGAGGACATCGACCGCATCGAGGCGCTGATCCGCAAGGTCTCGGCCAATCGCACCATCCTGATGGTCGAACACAATCTCTCGGTGGTTGCGGCACTCTGCGACCGCATCACCGTGCTCGCCCGCGGCCAGGTCCTGGCCGAGGGCGACTACGCCACCGTTTCGAAGGATCCGCGCGTGGTCGAAGCCTATATCGGATCGGGGGTCGGCCATGGCCACTGAGGCGGTGCTGGAGCGCCCGGCCGTGACAGGCGGCAAGCCGCTGCTCGCCGTGCGCGGGCTCGAGGCCTGGTATGGCGAGAGCCATGTCCTGCATGGTGTCGAGCTCGACGTCGGCGAGGGCGAGGTGGTGACGCTGCTCGGCCGCAACGGCGCCGGCAAGACCACGACGCTGAAGTCGATCATGGGCGTGATCGGCAAGCGCAAGGGCTCGGTGACCTTCGCCGGGCAAGAGACGATCGGGCTGCCTTCGCGCGCCATCGCAAGGCTCGGCATCGGCTACGTCCCGGAGGAGCGCGGCATCTACTCGACCCTGTCGGTCGAGGAGAACCTGATGTTGCCGCCGCAGGTGAAGCCGGGCGGCCTCACCGTCGAGCAGATCTTCACGCTCTTCCCCAACCTGAAGGAGCGCCTCAGGAGCCAGGGGACCAAGCTCTCGGGCGGCGAGCAGCAGATGCTGGCGATCGGCCGCATCCTGCGCACCGGCGCCAACCTGCTCCTGCTCGACGAGCCGACCGAAGGCCTCGCGCCTGTCATCATCGACCAGATCGGCGCCACCATCCGCATGCTGAAGCAGAAGGGCTTCACCATCGTGCTGGTCGAGCAGAACTTCCGCTTCGCCCAGACCGTCGCCGACCGCCACTACGTCGTCGAGCAGGGCAAGGTCGTCGACATGATCCCCAACGCAGACCTCGACGCCAATATCGACAAGCTCCACAGCTATCTCGGAGTCTGACGCAGGGCGTCCAACAAGAACCGTCGCAATTCAGACATCCCCAGGGAGACCAACATGAACCTCAAGACATTGCTTGCGGCCACGGCGCTCGGCGCGCTGATGGCCGCGCCGGCGCTCGCGCAACAGATCACCGTCAAGGCCGGCGTGCTCAACGACCGCTCCGGCATCTATGCCGACCTCTCCGGCGAGGGCTCGGTGATCGCCGCGCGCCTGGCGGTCGAGGACTTCAAGGCGGCCGAGAAGGGCATCAAGGTCGACATCGTCTCGGCCGACCATCAGAACAAGCCCGACGTCGGCTCGACCATCGCCCGGCAATGGTACGACCAGGACGGCGTCGACCTGATCCTCGACGTGCCGACCTCCTCGGTGGCGCTGGCGGTGAGCCAGATCACCAAGGACAAGAACAAGATCCACATCAATTCCGGCGCCGGCACGTCCGACCTCACCGGCAAGGCCTGCTCGCCGAACACGGTCCACTGGACCTACGACACCTATGCGCTCGCGCAGGGCACCGGTGGCGCGATGGTCAAGGCCGGCGGCGACAGCTGGTTCTTCCTCACCGCCGACTACGCCTTCGGCCATGCGCTCGAGCGTGACGCCACGGCTGTCATCACCAAGGCTGGCGGCAAGGTCGTGGGCGCGGTGCGCACCCCGTTCCCGGGCACGGACTTCTCGTCCTTCCTGCTGCAGGCGCAGGCCTCCAAGGCCAAGGTCATCGGCCTCGCCAATGCCGGCGGCGACCTGACCAACTCGGTCAAGCAGGCGAGCGAGTTCGGCATCACCCAGGGCGGCCAGAAGCTCGCCGGACTCCTGACCTTCGCCAGCGACGTGCATGCGCTCGGCCTGCAGGCGGCGCAGGGCCTGGTGCTGACCGAATCCTTCTACTGGGATCGCGACGACGGCACCCGTGCCTGGTCGGAGCGCTTTGCCAAGCTCAATGGCGGCAAGAAGCCGACCATGGTGCAGGCGGGCGTCTATTCCGGCCTGCTGCATTATCTGAAGGCGGTCGAGGCGACCAAGAGCAAGGACGCCGCCGTCGTCATGGCCAAGATGAAGGAAATGCCGACCGACGATCCGCTGTTCGGCAAGGGCTCGATCCGCGTCAACGGCCGCAAGATGCACCCGATGTATCTCTACGAGGTCAAGAAGCCGTCGGAGTCGAAGGGGCCGTGGGACTACTACAAGCAGATCGCGGTGCTCTCCGGCGAGGAGGCCTTCCAGCCGCTCGCCGAGACCGGCTGCTCGCTCGTCAAGTGACGGCTGGCTGACAAGGTCCGCACGACGTCTCTTTCCGGGGCCGAAGCCGGCCCCGGATCAGTTTTCACGGAACGGTCGATCCGATGTTCGAACTTCTAGGCGTGCCGCCGCAGGCGCTGTTCGGCCAGGTCCTTCTCGGCCTGATCAACGGCTCGTTTTACGCGATCCTGTCGCTCGGGCTGGCGGTGATCTTCGGCCTGCTCAACATCATCAACTTCGCCCATGGGGCGCAGTACATGATGGGCGCCTTCGTCGCCTGGATGTGCCTGAACTATCTCGGCGTGAACTACTGGGCCGCGCTGCTGATCGCACCGATCGCGGTCGGCGCCACCGGCATCGTGATCGAGCGGGTCTTCCTCGCCCGCATCGCCAAATACGACCATCTCTACGGGTTGCTGCTGACCTTCGGCCTGGCGCTGATCATCCAGGGCCTGTTCCGCAATTATTACGGCTCCTCGGGCCTGCCCTATGGCATCCCGCCGCAGCTGACAGGCGGCCAGAATCTCGGTTTCATGTTCCTGCCGACCTATCGCGGCTGGGTCGTCGTCGCCTCGCTGGTGGTCTGCCTCGCCACCTGGTTCGTGATCGAGAAGACCAAGCTGGGTTCGTATCTGCGCGCCGCCACCGAGAACCCGACCCTGACCCAGGCCTTCGGCATCAATGTGCCGCTCCTGGTGACGCTGACCTACGGCTTCGGCGTCGCGCTCGCCGCCTTCGCCGGCGTGCTCGCCGCGCCGATCTATGCGGTCAACCCGAACATGGGCGCCGACCTGATCATCGTCGTCTTCGCCGTGGTCGTCATCGGCGGCATGGGCTCGATCATGGGAGCGATCGTCACCGGCTTCTCGCTCGGCCTGATCGAGGGCCTGACCAAGGTGTTCTACCCCGAGGCCTCCTCGACCGTGATCTTCATCATCATGGTGCTGGTGCTGCTGGTGAAGCCCGCCGGCCTGTTCGGCCGCGCCGCCTGAGGACGCAAGGACCAAAGACATGACCGACCTTGCTTCCAGCGATACCCCCACCGCCGCCGTCGTCGCCGAGACAGACGACAGCGCCGCGCGGCTGCACCGCAACCTCTTCATCGCGATCGCGGTGCTGCTCGCGATCGCGCCCTTCGTCGCCTATCCCGTCTTCGTGATGAAGGTGCTGTGCTTCGCGCTGTTCGCGCTCGCCTTCAATCTTCTGCTTGGCTATGGCGGCCTGCTCTCCTTCGGCCACGCCGCCTATTTCGGCATGGCGAGCTATGTCAGCGCCTACACCGCCAAGAACTGGGGCCTGACGCCGGAGCTGGCGATCCTGCTCGGCACGGCCGTCGCCGCCGTTCTCGGCCTCGTCTTCGGCGCGCTCGCCATCCGCCGTCAGGGCATCTATTTCGCCATGATCACCCTGGCGCTGGCGCAGATGGCCTTCTTCTTCTCGCTGCAGACGCCGCGCTTCACCGGCGGCGAGGACGGCATCCAGGCGGTGCCGCGCGGCAAGCTTCTCGGCATGATCAGCCTCGCTGACGACCGTGCGCTCTATTGGCTGGTCGCCGCGATCTTCATGGGTGGGCTCCTGCTGATCTACCGGATCATCCACTCGCCCTTCGGCCAGGTCTGCAAGGCGATCCGCGACAACGAGCCCCGCGCCATCTCGCTCGGCTACCGCGCCAGCCAGTACAAGCTCGCCGTCTTCGTGCTCTCGGCCGGGCTCGCCGGCCTTGCCGGCGCGACCAAGGCGATCGTCTTCCAGCTGGCCTCGCTGACCGACGTCTACTGGACGATGTCGGGCGAAGTGGTGCTGATGACGCTGGTCGGCGGCCTCGGCACCGTCTTTGGCCCGATCGTCGGCGCTGCCGTCATCGTCGCCATGCAGAACTATCTCGCCGGCCTCGGCTCCTGGGTGCTCGTCGTCCAGGGTGTGATCTTCGTCGCCTGCGTGCTGCTCTTCCGCGAGGGCATCGTCGGCGTCATCGCCAAATGGATCAAGAAGCCGCTGTAAGGGCGGACGCTACTGCTTGAGCAGATAGTCCGCGATGGCTGCCCGGTCCGCAGCGTTGAAGCCGGCGGGTGGGCTCATCCAGCCGCCGGGCACGACCGCATCGGGATCGGCGAGATAGCCGAGCAGCCGCTCGCGGTCCCATCTGAGCCCCTGCGCTTTCGCCGCTTTGAACGCCGGCGAATAGTCGAAGCTCTCGGCCGAGCCGAGCACCCGCCCGTTCAGACCGGCGAGATGTGGCCCGGCCATGCCGGCCTTGGCGGGATCGAGGCTGTGGCAGGATTGGCAGGCCTTGAAGATGGCCGCACTTGCCGGCTCCTGCGCTCGGGCCGCTCCGCTTAGGGCCAATGCAAAGATGATCAGCGGCGCGAGGGCCGCCCTCACGCCGGCTTGACCGTCTGGATGCGCACCAGCCGGTTGGTTCCGCTCTCGCCGCCCCAGGCCTCGCCGGTTCGCCCATCCATCTGGCGGACATTCGCGCCGGGCTTGTCGCTCGGGAAGCTGTTGAACTCCTCCGTGAGCGGATCGAAGCGGACGATGCTGTTGAGGGCGAAATCGGTGAGCCAGACCTTGTCGGCATCGTCGACATAGACCGAATAGGTCCGCGGCTTATGGCCCGGCAATTTCCAGCCCTTCCAGCTGCCGCTTTCGGTGTCGAAGGACGAGACCTGCCCGGAGTTCCACTCGCTGACCCAGATCCGGTTCTTCGAATCCGACCAGACGCGGCGCGCGCCCTGGCCCTCCGTCGGCGGGTCGACCACGGTGAAGCTGCCGCTCTGCGTGTTGATCCGGGCGATATAGTTGCCGGCGAGCGAGGCGAACCAGATTTCGCCCGAGGGCGTGCGCGTCATGCCATAGGGACCGGCGCCGCGCGGGGCGTCGAAAATGTCCATCTTGCCGGATTTGGGCTCGAGCCGGCCGACAATGCCGTTCTGGCCGGTGAACCAGAGCATGCCGGCCTTGTCGAAGACCGGCGTGTTGAGATTGGCGCGCTCGCGCCCTTCCGGCAGCTTGAACAGATCGACCTTGTGGGTCTTGTCGTCGATGCGGGCGATGGCGTTCTGCCCGCCTTCGGTGACCCAGGCGGCGCCGTCAGGCCCGCGCACCACGCCATGCGGGGCGGCGCCGTCGCCGAGCGGAATCACCTTGGTCTGGCTGGTGCGCGGATCGAAGCGACCGAGCACGCCGTTGCGCTGGCCGCAGACCCAGATCGTGCCGTCGCCGGCGTCGGTGACATCGCGCGAGCCCTTGATCTCCGGCACCTCGAAATAGGTGACGATGAACGGGCTGCCGGGCTGGGTCTGGCCGGTCGCTTGCGCGCTGCGCAGGATCAGGTTCGGCGCGGCGAGGCCGGCGGCACCAAATTTCAGGAACGAACGGCGCAGCATCGGCGTCTCCTTTCGTCGTCGGCGGTGGATGATCCGCCTGTCCAAGACAGGCGTAAACCGACAACATCGTGAAACTGTGGCTGTGGCCGGGCGGTTCCCTTGCCCCCCGTTTAGCGCTGCCGCTGAATGCCCTCGGGCAGGGCCGAGACACGCGCCATCTCGCCGCTGCGGAATGTTGCGGGATCGGCGAGATAATCCTGCGCCATCGCCATCGCGTCGGCGCCCCAGAAGACCTCGCCGTCGATCACCAGGCTCGGCACGCCGAAGACGCCGGCGGCAACCGCGTCCTCGGTCGTCCGGCGCAAGCGATCCTTGACCTCCTGCTCGCCGATCAGCGCCAGCGCATCGGGGCGGCCGGCGGCGTCGGCAACTTCCTGCAGGACTTGCGCATCGTTGGCGTCGCGACCCTCGCCCCAGACAAGGCTGAAGGCGGCCGCCACGGCCGCCTCGTTGCCGTCGAGCGCGGTCAGGAGGCGCAGCATGGCCAAAGGATTGAAGGGGTGTGTCGGCGGGAAGCGGAAAGGCACGCCCATCGCCTGCGCTGTGTGGGTGGCGAGCCTATAGGTATGGATGCGCTTTGGAGCGATTTCGGCCGGACCGAGCTGGCCCCAGGCCTTGAGCACCCCACCGAAAACGAGCGGCTTCAGCACGACCGGCCGGTAAGTCCGGATCGCGTCGAGCCGCTTCAGCGCCAGATGCGCGAAGGGCGAGATGATGTCAAAATACCAGAGGGTGGGCTGAGGCACGGGCAGGCTCACTTGACCAGCGCGAGCGCAGCGCGGAACTGCGGATGCTCGGCCGAGCGCAGCCATTCGAACACGACCATCTCGGTGGTGACGACCTCGGCGCCATGCCGCTGCAGCCGACGCAAGCTCACCTCCTTGCTTTCCGGCGCGCGCGAGCCGACCGCGTCCTGCACCACGAAGACGCGGCGCTTGTTCTCGAGCAGCGAGAGCGCGGTCTGGCCGAAGCAGACATGTGCCTCGCAGCCGCAGAGGATCAGGTCTTCGTCGCCAGAGATGGCCTCGATGAAGCCGGGCGCGGCGCAGGCATCGAAGCTCATCTTGGCGATCGCGGACGCAGCCTCCGCCAACTCCGGCACCGTCGGGCCGAGGCCGGCAGGGTTCTGCTCGGTCATCACGATCGGCACCTCCAGCAGCTTCGCCGCCGCCACCAGCTTGCCGGCATTGGCGACGAGGCGCGGCCCGTCATGGATCGCCGGCATCAGTCGCGCCTGGAAATCGATGATGACGAGGCGGGATCGGTTGGCGCTCATCAGGTGCATCGGCGTCATCTCCGCAGGAGCCGGTCGAGTTCGGTTTCGACATGGCGCTCCATCAGCAGGCGCGGCGACGCGCCGAACATGCGGATGCGCCGCGTATGTGCCAGCAGCAGCACGCCGGAAGCATGGGCGAAGGCGTCGGTCATGATCAAGTCGGCTTGCGCGGTATCGGCACCAAGCGCCAGTGCCGCCATGCGGATCGGCGCCAGCGTCGCCTCCAGCGCCTCGTTGAGCGCCCTGTCGCGCTCGCGGCCGAGGCCGTGCGGACGCATGCCGCCGCGGAACAGATAGAAGCCGAGATCCAGATCGCGCGGATTTGCAGCATAGAAATCGAAGAAGGCGAGGGCGGCGGCGCGGAAATGGTCTTCGGGCGTCTCGGCAGCCGCGACGGCGGTATCGACCGCCTCCTGCAGGGTCGCGATCGACCGGCCGAGCACCTCGGCATAGAGCGCTTCCTTCGAGTCGAAATGGAAATAGAGCGCAGCCGGCGTGTAGCCGGCCTCTGCGGCGATCGCCCGCAGCGAGGCGCCGTCCAGCCCCTCGCGCTCGAACACGGCGCGCGCCGCAGCGACGATGCCCTCGCGTTTCGCATCAGTTGCGGCATAGCGGCCACGCTTCCGGCCTGCCGTTCCCTCGCTCAATCTGGAACGCCTCCAATCCTCTTGACGAAAATCTAACGCCGTTCAATTTTAACGGCAACAACCTTTCGGGAGGAGGCTAGCATGTTGATGGACGCCGCCGGCTATCGCGAATCCCTGCGCGCCTACCAACCGCGCGTCTTCGTTGGCGGGCAGCGGGTCGAGAGCGTCGCCGACGAGAAGCTCCTGCTGCCGGGCATCAACGGCATCGGCGTCACCTACGACCTCGCCCATGACGAGGCCTATCGGCCGATCATGACGGCGGTGCAGGGGTCTTCCGGCAAGACCGTCAACCGCATGCTCCATATCGACGCCTCGTCCAGCGATCTTCTCGCCAAGCTCGAGGCTGTACGCCTGGTCTGCAAGATCTCCGGCTGTGCCCAGCGCTACCTGACCCATGATGCCTTCAACGGTATCCTGCAGGCGACAGTGCGGGCCGACGCCAATCACGGCAGCGACTACACCCAGCGCTTCCTCGCCTACATGCACCGCATCCAGGACGAGGACCTGACCTGCGGCGTCGCCATGACCGACGCCAAGGGCGACCGCTCGCTGCGGCCGGGCCTGCAGGCCAATCGCGATTCCTACGTTCACATCAAGGAGCGCCGTCCGGATGGCATCGTCATCCGCGGTACCAAGGCGATCGTCACCGGCGCGCCCTATGTCCACGAATTCCTGGTGATGCCCTGCCGCACCCACGCCAAGGGCGACGAGGACTTCGCACTGTGCTGCGCCGTGCCCTGCGATGCGCAGGGCATCACCATCGTTGCGCGCCCGGCTGGGCGGCCGGGCGACCCCGCCGCGAAATTCTCGGCGAAATACGGCCAGTCGACCGGCGCGGTGATGTTCGACGACGTCTTCGTGCCGTGGGACCGGGTTTTCATGGCCGGCGAGACCGAGGAAGCCGGCTACCTCACCACCAGCTACGCCACCCATCACCGCCAGAGCTGCATCGCCGCAAGGGCCGGCTTCGGCGACCTCCTGATCGGCGCCGGCGCGCTGATGGTCGAGGCCAACGGGCTCGATGCCGACAGGCACTCGCATGTCCGCGAGCAGCTGGTCGAATTGATCACCATCACCGAGAGCTTCTTCGCCTGCGGCGTCGCGGCCTCGGTCTATTGCAGCAAGGACGCCTCGGGCGTCGCGATGCCGGACGCAGTTTTCGCCAATATCGGCAAGCTGCTGCTCGCTACCAAGATCTACGACATGCACCGCATCGCCCATTACGTCTCCGGCGGCCTCGTCGTCGCCCTCCCCGGTCCGGACGAGGACCACAATCCCGAGACCTCGGCCTCGCTCGCGGCTGTGCTCACGGGGCGGCCGGACATCCCCTATGAGCAGCGCGCCGAGGTCGCCCGCTTCATCGAGGACCTCACCGTGTCCAAGGAGGCCGGCTGGTATTCGGTGATCTCGCTGCATGGCGGCGGCTCGCCCGAGGCGATGAAGCGCGAGATCTGGCGCAACTACCCCGTCATGGAGAAGGTCGCGCTGGTCGAGAGCCTGCTCGATCGCGGCGTGCTCGCCGACGGCTCGCGCGTGTCGAAGCAGCCTGGCCGTTGCTGCGTCACCGGCTGCGAGGTGCCCGAACGCGTGACGACGCAGGAGGCCGCAGAATGAACGCCCACGCCACCCATCAGGTCCTCAACCAGGCTCGCCCCGCCACCGGCTGGAACGCTTTCTCCGGCGATACGGTGCTGCAGGGCATCGTCGCGCGCGGCGCGCCATGGGTCGCTGACAAGGCGGCGGCGCTCGGCGCCCAGGCCGGCGATGCCGAAGTGCAGGAGCTCGCGCGCCTCGCCAACCGCCATGGACCGGAGCTCCGGAGCCATGACCGCTACGGCAATCGCATCGACTGGATCGAATTCCACCCGGCCTGGCACGAATTGATGGGCCTCGCCTTCGCCCATGAGGTGCCTTCGCTCGCCTGGACCACGAAAGAGCCGAACGGCCATCTCGGCCGCGCGGTGCTATCCTATCTCTGGAACCAGGTCGAGCACGGGACCGGCTGCCCGACCGGCATGACCTATGCCGCCTATCCCGGCCTCGCCCAGCCGGAGTTCGCGCTCTGGCGGCAGAAGATCACCTCGGGTCGCTATGACAAGCGCCCGGTGCCGGTGACGCAGAAGGCGGGTGCCAGCATCGGCTATGCGATGACCGAGAAGCAGGGCGGCTCCGACCTGCGCCAGACCCAGACCACCGCCCGCTTCTTCGAGGACACCCCGGAGGGCCGGGTCTATCTGATCACCGGGCACAAATGGTTCTTCTCGGTGCCGCAATCGGACGGGTTCTTCACCCTGGCGCAGACCGAAAGCGGCGTCTCCTGCCTGTTCTGTCCGGGCTTCCTGCCCGATGGCAGCCGCAACCGCCTGCAGATCCAGCGCCTCAAGGACAAGGCCGGCAACCGCTCGAACGCCTCCTCCGAGGTCGAGTTCCGCGAATGCCTGGGCTGGCTCGTCGGCGCGGAGGGGGCGGGGATCAAGGAGATCCTTTCCCACGCCCATCTGACGCGGCTCGATTTCGCCGTCGGTTCCGCAGGGCTGATGCGCCAGGCGCTGACGCTGGCGCTCAACCACACCCAGTCGCGCCGGGGCTTTGGTTCTTCGCTCGCCGAGCAGCCGATGATGACCAATATCCTCGCCGATCTCGCCATCGACTCGGAAGCCTCGACGCTGATGGCCTTCCGCGTCGCCGCTGCGACCGATGCGATGGAGACAAGCGAACAGGAGCGTCATCTCGCCCGCGTCACCACCCCGCTGGCGAAGTTCTGGAACTGCAAGCGCGCCGCCGCCTTCGTCGTCGAAGCGCTGGAATGCCATGGCGGCAACGGCTTCATTGAGGAGAATCCGATGGCGCGTCTCTATCGCGAGGCACCGCTCAACGCGATCTGGGAGGGCACCTCGAACATGATGTGCATGGACGTGCTGCGCGCCTTCAACCGCGAGCCGCGCACCAGGGAGGCCTTCATGACCGAGGTCGGTCAGGCGCGCGGGGCAAACCGCGCCCTCGACCGCTGGCTCGACCGGCTCGGCGACGAGGCGGCCAAACCGCGCAATGATGACGGCCATGGCCGCCGCCTCGCCAATCTGATGGCCTATGCGCTGCAGGCTTCGGAGCTCAGGAAGCATGCCGACGAGGCGGTGTTCGAGAGCTTCTGCCGCTCGCGGCTCGATGCCGATTGGGGCTATGTCTTCGGCACGCTCGATCCCGCGCCTGAGCTGGCGGGGATCGTGCGGCGGGCGACTGTGGCGCAAGGCTGAAGCTCAGCCGGTCGCTTTCTCAAGGCAGGTTCTCGCGCAGCACGATCTCGATGCCGGGCCGCGCCGTTCCCTCCGCCGCCGGCCGGCCGGCGCGCAGATTGGCGAAGATTGCAACGCAGCTCATCAGTGTCGCCAGAGGCTGCTGGGTGATCACTGCGTCCATGGTGCCGTCGACGAGAAGGCCGCGCGTCTCCGGCGTCAGGCCGTGGCCGACGAAGACGACGTCCTGCCGCCCGGCCTCCTTCAGTGCCCGGGCGATGCCCTCCGGCCCGCCGCCGATATTGTAGATGCCGGCGAGGTCCGGGTGCTGGCCGAGCAGGGTCTTGGTCTGGCGGTAGTTCTTGGCCTCGTCGTCATGGCCCTCGCGCAGGCCGACGACCTGGATGTCGGGATAGAGCTCCTCGAACAGATGCAGGAAGCCCATCTCGCGTTCCTCATGGGCGCGATAGCTCAGGCTGCCGGCGATCATCGCCACCTTGGCCCGGCGCGGCCCGATGAAGCGGGCGATGAGCTGTCCCGCCGTGCGTCCGGCAGCACGGTTGTCGAGGCCGACATAGGCGGCGCGGGCGGTGTTGGCGATGTCGGAGATCAGCGTGACGCTCGGCACGCCGCGCTCGGCGAGGGCATCGACCGCCTCGCGCACCGTCGGATGCTCCAGCGCCATGAAGGCGATGCCGTCGACCTCGCGGCCGATGCGCCGGAGCTCATGGGCCAGCAGCTCCGGCTTGAAGCTCTCGATATGCTCGACCCTTGCGCGCATGTTGAAGGAAGCGAGCTGATCCTGCGACCCGGCAATCAGCCGGCCGAGCAGGCCGAGGAAGCGGTTGTTTCCGGCCGGCAGCAGGAAGCCGAGCCGCAAGGGCCTGAGCGCGCTCGCCGGCAGCGCGCCCTCCATGACATAGCCGAGCTCGCCCGCCGCCTTCAGCACGCGCTGTACCGTTGCCGGCCTGACGCCCGGGCGCTGATTCAGCACCCGGTCGACCGTCGCAGTCGAGACGCCTGCGAGCCGCGCGACGTCCTCGACCCGCGCCATCTGGCGGCGGCGCGGTGCAATCTCCTCGGCTGCATTTCGGATCGGTGTATTCATTCAATCAAAAACCATCAGAAAATGAGCTTGAAGACCATCAGTTGCGATTTCTATGCTGAGCGTCAAGCACTCAAGAGCGATCAAATCGCATCAGGAAGTCCAGGGAGGACATCATGACCGGACCGAGCCGCCGCACGCTCATCAAGGGCCTCGCCGCCGCCCCCGCCGCATCGCTGATCGGCATGCCGATGATCGCGCGAGCCGCCGAGATCGAGCTGAAATACGGCAACAACCTGCCGCTCAGCCATCCGCTCAACATCCGCGCCCAGCAGGCGGCCGAGCGCGTCGCCAAGGAGACGAACGGCCGGGTCGAGATCAAGATCTTCCCGAACAACCAGCTCGGCGGCGACACCGACATGCTGAGCCAGGTCCGCAATGGCGGCATCACCTTCTTCACGCCGTCGGCGCTGGTGATCGCGACGCTGGTGCCGGTCGCGGCGATCAACGCGGTCGGCTTCGCCTTCGCTGATTACGACCAGGTCTGGAAGGCGATGGACGGGCCGGTCGGCGCGCATGTCCGCGCCGCCATCGAGAAGGTCAATCTCTACGCGTTCGAGAAGATGTGGGACAATGGCTTTCGCCAGATGACCACCTCGGGCAAGGCGATCGAGCAGGCGGCCGACATGGCCTCGCTCAAGATCCGCGTGCCGGTCTCGCCGCTCTCGATCTCCATGTTCAAGGCGCTCGGCGCCGCCCCCGCCAGCCTGCAGTTCTCCGAGGTCTATTCGGCCCTGCAGACCAAGGTCGTCGATGCGCAGGAGAACCCGCTGCCGATCATCCAGGTCGCCAAGCTCTACGAAGTCCAGAAGAGCTGCGCGGTCTCGAACCATATCTGGGACGGCTTCTGGTTCATCGCCAATGGCCGCGCCTGGAAGGGCCTGCCGGCGGACATCCAGAAGATCGTGGCGTCCGCGATCAACGACGCCGGCGTCGCCCAGCGCGGCGACATCAAGAGCCTCAACGAAACCGTGCAGGCTGATCTGCAGTCCAAGGGGCTTGCCTTCAACAAGACCAACCCCGACAGCTTCCGGGCCAAGCTCCGCGACGGCGGGTTCTACAAGGAATGGCAGGAGCGCTTCGGCGCCGAGGCCTGGAGCCTGCTCGAGGGAGCGGTCGGCAAGCTCGCCTGAGGCTTGCCGGGACCGAATCTCGGGGAAACGCCATGGACGCTCACGCCGCCACTTTGCCGCCGCCGGCCGCGCCGGCGACCGGCCTAGGTCGCCTCGCGGACAGGCTCGACCGTGCCGTCGGCACGGTGGTCGAACTGGTCGCAGCCGTGCTCGTCCTCGCCGAGATCGTCATCCTGGGTGCAGGCGTCACCGCCCGCTACGCCTTCCATGCGCCTTTGGTCTGGTCGGACGAGCTCGCCTCGATCCTGTTCCTCTGGCTCTCCATGCTCGGCGCGGTGGTGGCGCTGCGCCGCGGCGAGCATATGCGCATGACCGGGCTCGTCACCCGCGTCGGCCCGCAGGCGCGCCTCCTGCTCGAAGCGCTCGCCATCACCGCTGCGATCGCCTTCCTCGTGATGATCCTGCCGGATGCGCTGGATTATGCCGAGGACGAGCGCTTCATCGTCACGCCGGCGCTGGAGATCGCCAATTCCTGGCGCGCCGCGGCGCTGCCGATCGGTATCGTGCTGATGCTGTTCGCCGCCTTCTGCCGGCTGCTGCGCTTCGGCTCGTGGAAGACCGTCGCGCTCGCGGTCGCAGTCACCGTGGGGCTGATCGCGCTGTTCTATGTCGCCGGGCCGGTGCTGAAGCCGCTCGGCAAGCTCAACCTGGTGATCTTCTTCGTCGGCGTCGTCGCGGCGAACGTTTTCGCCGGGGTACCGATCGCCTTTTCCTTCGCACTCGCCACCTTCGGCTATCTCTCGCTGACGACCTCGACGCCGATGGTCGTGATGGTCGGCCGGCTCGACGAGGGCATGAGCCATCTCATCCTGCTCGCCGTGCCATTGTTCATCTTCCTCGGCGCGCTGATCGAGATGACCGGCATGGCGCGCGCCATGATCCAGTTCCTGGCCTCGCTGCTCGGCCATGTCCGCGGCGGGCTGTCCTATGTGCTGGTCGGCGCTATGTACCTGGTCTCCGGCATTTCCGGCTCGAAGATCGCCGACATGGCCGCGATCGCGCCGGTGCTCTTCCCGGAGATGCAGAAGCGCGGCGCCAAGCCCGGCGACCTCGTCGCGCTGCTTTCGGCGACGGGCGCGCAGACCGAGACGATTCCGCCTTCGATCGTGCTGATCACCATCGGCTCGGTCACCGGCGTCTCGATCGCGGCTCTGTTCACCGGCGGCATGCTGCCGGCGGTCGTGCTCGGCATCGCGCTCTGCTTCGTCGTCTGGTGGCGCAACCGGGGCGAGGACCTCAGCCACGTCACGAAGTATTCGAAGCGTGAGATCGGAAAGCTCTGCCTGATCGCGGCGCCGGCGATCGCACTGCCCTTCGTCATCCGCGCCGCCGTCGTCGAGGGCGTCGCCACCGCGACCGAGGTCTCGACCATCGGCATCGCCTATGCGGTGCTGGCCGGCATCCTGATCTATCGCCAGTTCGACTGGCGCCGGCTCAAGCGCATGCTGGTCGACACCGCCTCGCTCACCGGCGCGATCATCTTCATCATCGGCTGCGCCACCGCCATGGCCTGGGGGCTGACGCAGTCGGGCTTCTCGCAGGACCTCGCCAAGATCATGGCGGCGGTCCCCGGCGGAACCTGGGGCTTCCTCGCCATCTCGATCATCGCCTTCGTCATCCTCGGCAGCGTGCTCGAGGGCATCCCGGCGATCGTGCTGTTCGGCCCGCTGCTCTTCCCGATCGCCAAGCAGATCGGCGTGCACGAGGTGCACTATTCGATGGTCGTGATCTTCGCGATGGGCATCGGGCTTTTCGCCCCGCCTTTCGGCGTCGGCTATTACGGCGCCTGCGCGATCTCGAAGATCAATCCCGACGAGGGGCTGAAATACATCTGGGCCTATGTCGCAGCCCTTTTGGTCGGCCTCGTCATCGTCGCTGCCGTGCCGTGGTTCTCCATCGGCTTCCTCTAGACATCTTCGCAGGAAAGCACCCGCCATGAGCCGTCATTTTGGCCAGATCCGTCAGGCCGGCTATGTCGTCCCCGATATCGAGGCGGCGATGGACTACTGGAGCCGGGTGCTCGGCGTCGGGCCGTTCTTCTACAACCCCAAAGTTCCGATCAGGAACTATCGCTACAAGGGCGAGGCCTACGAGCCGCATAATTCCGTGGCGCTCGCCAATTCCGGCCCGCTGCAGATCGAATTGATCCAGTGCCGCAATGCGGTGCCGTCGATGTACAAGGACTTCACCGATGCCGGCCATAGCGGCCTGCAGCACGTCGCCTACTGGACCTCGGACTACGATGCCGACCTGGAGCGTCTGCTGGCCGAGGGCTTCAAGCCGGTGATGTCGGGCGAGGTCGGCGAGCGCGGCCGTTTCATCTATTTCGACACGCATTACCATCCCGGCACGGTGATCGAGCTCTCGGAGGTCGCAGGTCCCAAGGGCGAGATGTTCCGGCTGATCCGCGAGGCGGCCGAGACGTGGGACGGCAAGGACCCGGTGCGTCCCTTCCCCGACCTCAGCAAGCTCTGAGCGATCATGGCGCCCTCCCCGTCATTGCGAGGAGGCGAAGCCGACGAAGCAATCCAGAGGGATTGCGCGAGACCTCCTGGATTGCTTCGCTACGCTCGCAATGACGAGGCGGCGACTTCGGAACATGATCATGGCCGCTGACCGCTTCACAGCCACCTATCTGATCGAGACGCCGCTCGATCCCCGCAAGGTCGCGGATGTCATGGCCGGCGAGCAGTCGAGCGGGACCTTCACCCGCGTCGCCGGCGAGACCGACGAACTCCGCGATCGCACCCGCGCCGTCGTCGTCGCGGTCGAGGAGCTCGATAGCGCCGCCGAGCCGAGCCTGCCCAATGCCTGGTTGGCGCGGAAGGGTGTCAACGGCCCATGGCGGCGCGCCCGGATCACGCTCTCCTTTCCGGTCGACAATGTCGGTGCCAACTTGCCGACGCTGGCCTCGATCGTCGCCGGCAACCTGTTCGATCTCGGCGAGGTCACCGGGCTCCGGCTGGAGAGCATGGCTCTGCCGGCCGCCTATCGCCGTCTCTTCCCGTTGCCGACGCGCGGCATCGCCGGCACCCGCCGCGCGACCGGCGTGACGGATGGCCCGATGATCGGCTCGATCATCAAGCCCAATGTCGGCCTGCGCCCCTATGAGACCGCCGAACTGGTCGGCCGGCTCTGCGCCGCCGGGCTCGACTTCATCAAGGACGACGAGATCTCGGCCGATCCGGTGCATGCGCCGCTGGCTCAACGTGTCCCGGCCGTGATGGCTGCGGTCCGCCGCCATCAGGACCGCACCGGCAAGGCGGTGATGGTTGCCTTCAACATCTCCGCCGAGACTGACCAGATGCGCCGCCATGCCGAGCTCGTCGAGCGCGAGGGTGGCTCCTGCGTCATGGTCAGCCTGAACTGGTGCGGCTTCTCGGCGGTCGAAACGCTCCGCCGCTCGACCAGCCTGGCTTTGCACGGCCACCGCAACGGTTTTGGCGCGCTCTCGCGTCACCCGCTGCTCGGCATCGGCTTCCAGGCGTACCAGACGCTGTGGCGGCTCGCCGGCGTCGACCACATGCATGTCCATGGCTTGCAGGGGAAGTTTGCGCAGGAGGACGAGGAGGTTGTGACTTCCGCGAAGGATTGCGTGACGCCGCTGGCGGATGGCATCGACGACCGCGTGCTGCCGGCCTTCTCCTCCGGGCAATGGGCCGGCACGGCGCAGCCGACCTGGGATGCGATCGGCCATGACGACCTGCTGTTCATGGCCGGCGGCGGCATCCTCGCCCATCCTGGCGGCCCCGCGGCCGGTGTCGCCAGCATCCGCCAGGCCTGGCAGGCGGTCGCGGCCGGCGTGCCGCTGAACGAAGCAGCCAAGGAACATGACGAGCTCGCCCAGGCGCTCGCTTTCTTCGGCAAGGGCGCCGGCTGAGCATGGCGAACGAGGCGCCCCGCTACGGCTGGTATGGCGACGACTTCACCGGCGCCACCGACACGCTCGCCACGCTGGCAGAGGCCGGGCAGCGCGCTCTGCTCTTCCTGCGCATCCCGACGCCCCAGCAGCTCGCCAGCGCCGGAGCGTTGGACGCTGTCGGCATCGCCGGGGCGACACGGGCGATGACGCCCCACGCCATGGCGCGGGAACTGGACGAGGCCGGGCGCTTCTTCGCCGCGCTTGGCATCGGCCTGCTGCACTATAAATGCTGCTCGACCTTCGACAGCGCGCCCGAAGTCGGCAGCCTCGGCGCGGCGGCACGCGCCTTGCGGCCGCATTTCCCGAACCCGCTGTTGCCGATCATCGGCGGCCAGCCCAATCTCGGGCGCTACTGCCTGTTCGGCATTCTCTTCGCCGCGGCCGGAGCGGGCGGGACGGTGCACCGCATCGACCGCCATCCGACCATGAGCGTCCACCCGGTGACGCCGATGGGCGAGGCCGATCTGCGCCGGCATCTCCAGGCGCAGGGACTGGAGCGCGTCGCCCTCGTCGACTATCGCTGCCATGAAGGCGGCGGGGCCGGAGAGGCGCTCAGCGCTGCACTGGCGGATGAGCCCGAAGCCGTGCTCTTCGATGTTTCGCAACCTTCCGATCTTATGGCGATCGGCGCCCTGCTGCGCAAGCGGATGAGCGCCGGCCCGATGCTCGCGATCGGAGCGAGCTCGGTGGCGCAGGCTTTCGCCGGCTTTCCGCGAGCTGTGCAGCCCGCGTTGCCAAAGCTCCCGCGGCCTGTTTCTGGCGGCAATCTGCTCGCTCTGGTCGGCAGCCTCTCGCCGGTCACCCGCGCCCAGGTCGAGCTGGCGGAGGGATACGAGCGGATCGCGATCGACCCTGCGCGGCTGACCGGCGAGCCCGCTTATCTCGATGAGCTACGCACCGAGACGCTCGCCCGCCTCGCCCAGCGCAATGTCATGCTGATCACCGACAAGCCGGCCAGCGCGCCAGCCGAGACCGGTAAGGTCGCGGTCGCGACCGGAGCGCTGCTGCGCGCGATCATGAGCGAAGCGCAGATCGCGCGGCTGGTCGTTGCCGGCGGCGATACCTCGACGCTGGCGATCCGCTCGCTCGACCTCTGGGGCCTGTCCTATCGTTCGCCCTGCACGCCGGGCGCGCCGCTCTGCCGAGCCCATAGCGACGATGCGAGGCTCGACGGCCTCGATATCGTGCTCAAAGGCGGCCAGATGGGCACGCCCGATTTCTTCAATCGTGTCGCCGAGACGGGCTGAGCCGGCCTAGCCTTACGGGCAGACGAAGCCGCCCTGATTGTCGGGCACGCAGCGCGATCCGTTCGGCAAGTTGAGCGCACCGGAGCGGTCACGCCGGACATAGGCGCCGTTGGGCAGGGAGAAGCCGCCGCTCTGGTCGGTCTGGACGCGTGTTCCATCCGGCAATTGCAGGCCGCCGGCACCGTCGCTGACGATTCGCTTGGTCATCACGGTGGGGGCCGGTGCTGCGCTGGGCGCCAGGCCGGGAGGCGAGGCGCCGAAGCGCTGCGGCTGCGAGCACCCCGCCACGATACCGGCAAAGCCAATCGCCCCAGCCACGAAGAATACGCGTTTCATCCCAATCCGCCTCCTCAATATGCCTTCATCAAATCCGCAGTCTCCGCCAGGGACGGGCTACGGTCCAGCTCGCCGCCGCGCGGGCGCGCGATGGCAGGATCGACCAGCGATTGTGCCGCTTTCATGACAATGCAGTTGAACACCAACGCATGACCAGGAGGATTGCCTAGTCCTGGCCACATCCGCGAAAGTCCCATCCGGGACGGAATCGCCGGAGAACGAACGCGTATGGCCGACTGGACGAAGGGGCGCAGCGAGGCGCAGGCGATCACCGAGCCCTGGACGCGGCAGGGCGGGCCGGGCGGCGCCATCGTGCTGTTCGACCGCGACGGCGTGCGCGAGAGCGCCAGCGGCGGTTTCGCGGTGATCGAGCACCGCCTGCCCTTCACCCCCGACACGCAGAACCGGCTGGCCTCGATCAGCAAGCACATCTGCGCCGCGCTGCTGCTGCGCGAAGGCGTGCCGCTGGAGGGAACGCTCGGCAGCTTCATCCCGGAATTGCCCGAGGCGCTGGGCGCAGTGCCGCTCGGCCGGGCGCTCGACATGACCGGCGCGTTGCCGGACATGATGGAAGCGCTCTGGCAGCAAGGCACGCCCTTCACCGCGAGCCTCTCCGCCGGCGAGATCTTCGCAGCCGCCTGCCGCCTGCCGAGCCTCAACGCTGAGCCTGGCACCGAGATGGCCTATTCGAACACCGGCTGGCGCCTGGCGCAGGCGATCCTCGAACGCCGGACCGGCAAGGGCGCCGCGCAACTGGTCGAGGAGTTGATGGCGCCGGCCGCGCTGCCGATCCGCTTCGTCTCCGACGAGAGCGAGGTCGTTCCAGGCCTCGCCACCGGTTACTGGCACGACGGGCAGGACTGGCGGCGCGGTTTCTACGGCTTCAACTTCTCGGCTTCCGGTGGCATGGCCGGCAGCGCCGCGGGGCTGGCGCGCTGGGCGGCGGGCCTGATGGCCGGGCGCGAGCCTTATGCGGGGCTGCTCGACCGGCTCACCGCGCCGCGCCAGTTCGCCGATGGCAGCGAGAGCGGCTACCGGCTCGGCCTGGTCGCGAGCCGGCTCGGCGGCATTCGGGTCATCGGCCATGGCGGTTCGCTCACCGGCTATCGCAACCACATGCTGATGGCGCCGGAGCAGGGCGTCGGCGTCGTTGTGCTGACCAATCGCGAGGAGGATGCGCTCTGGCCGGCCTTGCGCGTGCTGGCAGCGCTCACCGGTGAAGCGCTGCCTGATGATCCGGAGAGCGTGCCGACCGGGCTCTACGCGGCCGAGGAGGGCCCGTTCTGGGCCGAGTTCGCCGGTGGCGCGATCAGCGTCATGGGCGGTTATGAGAAGCTGGTCTCGGATGGCGAAGGCGGTCTGCGCAGCCTGCCGGCCTATCTCGACATCGCCCTGAAGGCCGAGGCCGATGGCGGCTTCAGCGGCAGGATCGGCGGCGCGGCTCGCCGGCTGCTGCCGGTGCCCGCCGATACGACGTTGGACGAGCGCCTCGTCGGGCGCTGGCGCGATGACCGGCTCGGGGTCGAGATCACCATTCGGGCCGATGGCACCGCATCCTGGCCCTGGGCCGGGACGATCGGCCTCGATACACGGCTGACGCCGCTGCCCGGCGGGCGGGCGCTGGCCGATCTGAAGCACGGCCCCTGGCGGCACCGGCCTTGCTTGTGGCTGCAGGCGGACGGCAGCCTGCGCCTTGCAAGCCATCGCTCGCGCATCCTGCATTTCACCCGCATAGACCCGGAAAGCCGGCCATGACCCGATCCCGCCTCGCTGCCGCACTCATCGGAGCGGCCGCCCTGTTCCTCGCCACCGGGGCGCAGGCGCAGTCCGCGCCGAAAAACGTGCTGCGGGTGGCACCGCATGCCGATCTCAAGACGCTCGATCCCGTCGCAGCGTCGGTGCTGATTACCCGCATGCACGGGCTGATGATCTACGAGACGCTGTTCGCCTGGGACGCCAAGCTTCAGCCGAAGCCGCAGATGGTCGAGAGCTTCTCGACCTTGGACGACAAGCTCAGCTGGAGCTTCACGCTGCGGCCCGGCCTCAAATTCCATGACGGCCAGCCGGTGGCGACGCGCGACGTCATCGCCTCGCTGAAGCGCTGGATGGCGCGCGACACGATCGGCGGCAAGCTCGGCGAGTACACCGAGGGCATGACGGCGGTCGATGACCGGACCTTCGTGCTGAAGCTGAAGAAGCCGATGGCGCTGGTGCCGTTCGCGCTCGGCTCTGCGGTCGGCAACATCCCGGCGATCATGCGCGAGAGCGACGCGGCGAGCGATCCGCTGAAGCCGATCAGCGAAGCGATCGGCTCCGGCCCGTTCAGGTTCAACCGCGAGGAATGGCGCAGCGGCGCGAAGGTCGTCTACGACAGGAACCCGGACTACGTGCCGCGCTCCGAGCCGGCCGACGGGCTCGCCGGCGGGCGGATCGTCAAGGTCGACCGGGTCGAATGGCTGATCATGCCCGATCCGGCGACGGCTGCCGCGGCACTGCAGACCGGCGAGATCGATATCTGGGAGCAGCCGAGCCAGGACCTCGTGCCGATGATCTCGGCGACGAAGGAGGTCAAGGTCGAGCGCTATGCCAGCCTGCCCGATCAGGCGCTGCTGCGGCCCAACCATCTCTACCCGCCCTTCGACAATCCCAAGGCCCGGCTCGCGCTCGCCTATGCCACCGATCAGGCCGAGTTCCTGGCCGGCGGCTTCGGCGATGAGGAATGGTGGCGGCGCTGCAATTCCTACTTCATCTGCGGCAGCTCGAACGGCACTGAGGCTGGCGCCGAAGGCTTCGCCAAGCCCGATCTCGCCAAGGCCAGGCAGCTGCTGGCGGAGAGCGGCTACAAGGGCGAGCCGCTGGCGCTGATGTCGAGCATGGACATCCCCTCGATCGGCCGCATGGCGGAGGTCGCCGCCGACAGCCTACGCAAGGCCGGCTTCAACATCGACCTGCAGTTCTCCGACTGGGGCACGGTGGCGACGCGCCAGCAGAACCGCAGCGCGCCCGGCCGCGCCGGCTGGAACCTCTTCGTCACCACCATTCCCGGCGCGACCATGCAGTCGCCATTGACCAATGTCGGCACAAACATGGCGTGCGAGAAGGCCTGGGCCGGCTGGGCCTGCGATGGGCAGACCGAGAGGCTGCGCGGCGCTGTCGTCGATGCGCCTGACGAGGCAGCCCGCAAGGCGGCGGTCGAGACCTTGCATCGGCACCTCGCCGAGGTTCAGCCCTATCGGGTGCTCGGCCAGTTCGTGCAGCCCTATGCTCGGCGCGCCAATGTCGCCGGCGTGCTCGCCGCGCCGGTCATGCTGTTCTGGAACATCGAGAAGCAATGAGGGCGCCCCGGCGCCCGCGCATCCTGCGTTTCAACAATCGAGGGAGGCCCGCCATGATCCGATCCCGCCTTGTCGCCGCTCTGTTCGGGACAGCCGCGCTGCTGCTCGCCGCCGGCGCACTGGCACAGCCGGCGCCGAAGAACGTGCTGCGTGTCGCGCCGCATGCCGATCTCAAGACGCTCGATCCGGTGGCCGCCTCGATCGTGATCACCCGCATGCACGGGCTGATGATCTACGAGACCCTGTTCGCCTGGGACGCCAATCTCCAGCCCAAGCCGCAGATGGTCGAGAGCTTCTCGACCTCGGATGACAAGCTGAGCTGGACCTTCACCCTGCGGCCGGGCCTCAAATTCCATGACGGCCAGCCGGTGACGACGCGCGACGTCATCGCCTCGCTGGCGCGCTGGATGAAGCGCGACACCATCGGCGGCAAGCTCGGCGAGTACACGGAAGGCATGGAGGCGAAGGACGACAGGACCTTCGTGCTCAAGCTGAAGAAGCCGATGGCGCTGGTGCCGTTCGCGCTCGGCTCGGCTGTCGGCCAGATCCCGGTGATCATGCGCGAAGCCGACGCCGCGACCGACCCGATGAAGCCGGTGACCGAGACGATCGGCTCCGGCCCGTTCAAGTTCAACCGGGCGGAATGGCGCAGCGGCGCCAAGGTCGTCTATGACAGGAATCCTGACTATGTGCCTCGCAACGAGCCGGCCGACGGGCTCGCCGGCGGGCGCGTCGTCAAGGTCGATCGCGTCGAGTGGCTGATCATGCCCGACCCGGCAACGGCCGCGGCGGCGCTGCAGACCGGCGAGATCGACATCTGGGAGCAGCCGAGCCAGGACCTGATCCCGGTGGTCGCGGCGGCCAAGGACGTCAAGGTCGAGCGCTATTCCAACCTCGCCAACCAGGTGATGCTGCGGCCGAACAGCCTGCATCCGCCCTTCGACAATCCGAAGGCGCGGCTCGCTTTGGCCTATGCCACCGACCAGGCCGAGTTCCTCGCCGGCGGCTTCGGCGACGAGGAATGGTGGAAGCGCTGCGCCGCCTATTTCATCTGCGGTGCGCCCAACGGCACGCAGGCCGGAACGGAGGGTTACGCCAAGCCCGATCTGGAGAAGGCGAAGCAGTTGCTGGCCGAGGCCGGCTACAAGGGCGAGAAGCTGGTGCTGACGACCAGCAACGACATCGCTGCGATCGGCCGGATGGCCGAGGTCGCCGCCGCTCAGCTGAAGAAGATCGGCGTCACCGTCGATGTCCAGTTCTCGGACTGGGGCACCGTCACCACCCGCCAGCAGAACAAGAGCCCGCCGGACCAGGGCGGCTGGAACCTGTTCGTCACCTATGCCTCAGGCGCGACCATGCAGTCGCCGATGACCAATATCGGCACCAACATGGCCTGCGAGAAGGCCTGGGCCGGCTGGCCCTGCGATGCCGAGGCCGAAAAGCTGCGTGGCGCGGTGGTCGATGCGCCCGACGATGCTGCCCGCAAGGCGGCGGTCGAGGCATTGCACAAGCGCCTGGCCGAGATGCAGCCCTATCGCGTGCTCGGCCAGTTCGACCAGCCCTATGCCCGGCGCGCCAATGTCTCTGGCGTGCTGGCGGCTCCGGTCATGCTGTTCTGGAACATCGAGAAGAAGTGAGGCCGGGGCGGCGTTAACCGGTTCCTGACCGATTGCGGACGAGACTTAAGGGAACGATTCGCCTTCTAGTCTCGTGAGACGCGTAATGGGTCAGGTTCTGCAGTTCCGCCAGTTGAAGCCGCAGCTCGCCGCAAGCGATGGCGATGCGCTCGACTTGATGTCGGCGATCGACTTCGCCTTGCGCGATCTCGCCGACATCACCCCGCATATCCTGCACGAGCCGAGCCGCGAACAGGCTCGGCAATGCCGGCAGATGCTGCAGGACGCCTTCGACGCGGCGCTGCAGGCCGGCTGAATTCAGTCTCGCCTGACGTCGACGACATAACCTTCGTCATTGACGACGACGCGGATGTCGTCGCCCTCGTCGTCGGTGCCCGAGACGATCCAGACGCCGCGACGGCGGCTGACGTTCTCGACATCGACCAAGCCGCGGCGGCGGGCGATGCGCACCGCTTCGCGCCGGCTGATGCCGTAATCCTGATCGTCTTCATCGTAAGCCGGCGCTGGCGGCCGAGGCCCGCGCGGCGGCGGTGGAGCAACATCCGGCACGGGGGCGGGCAGGGGGACAGGCGGGGGAACGGCTCGCGGCGGCGCTCCCACGCCACCGCTCAAGGCCTGGGCGAGGGCCGATCCCGCCGGAGCGAGGCCGAGGCAGGCGGTGAGGACGAAGCGACGGGTCAGCATGGCCGATCTCCAGAAGAGGCTTGCCTTGCGTAAGCAGCGATTGGGACGGAATCGGGACGGGATTGCGGGTGAGGCTGGCCTGTGACAGGCATCGCCAAAGCCATCCGGCAAAAGCGCGCAGCGGTTTTGCGTCCGGAATTGCGCGAGATGGAGTGACGAGAGGGATGCGGCGCATGCAGCCAGCCTGGGCGATCGGCCTGATGACCGGAACGGTCCTCGACGGCAATATCGACATCGCGGCGATCCGCACGGACGGTGCTGTCGTCGCTGAGTTCGGCCCCTGGCGGCTTTCGCCCTATCGCCAGGAGGTCCGTGACTTGCTGGCCGAAGCGGTCCAAGCGGCGCTGGCCTGGCGCTTCGAGGGGCCGGAGCCGGCGATCTTTGCGCAGGCTGAGCACGCTCTGACGTTGGCGCAAGGCGAGGCCGTCGCCGAGTTCCTCGCCGCCGAGGGCATCGCTGCGAGCGAGGTCGCGGCGATCGGCTTCCATGGCCAGACCGTGCTGCATCGCGCTCCGACCAAAGAGCGCAAGGGCGATACCCGCCAGCTTGGCGACGGCGCCTTGATGGCGCAGCAGCTTGGTATCGACGTCGTCTACGATTTCCGCACCGCCGATGTCCGGGCAGGCGGCCAGGGCGCGCCGCTGGTCGCGAGCTACCATGCCGCACTGATGCGCAGCATCGGGGCGGGGCAGGAGACCGCCGCGCTCAATCTTGGCGGCGTCGGCAATCTCAGCGCCTTCGCCGATGCCGAATGCGTGCTCGCCTTCGATACCGGCCCCGGCAATGCGCCGCTCAACGACTGGATCAAGCAACACGGCAAGGGCGAGATGGATCGCGACGGCGCCTTCTCGCTGGCCGGAGCGGTCGACGAAGCCCGGCTCGTGCGCCTGCTCGAGCATCGCTACCTGTTCGCGCCCTATCCGAAATCGCTCGATCGCTACGACTTCACCGCCGCCATGGCCGAGGGCCTTGCCTTCGAGGACGGGGCGGCGACGCTGACCGCCTTCACCGCCGGTGCTGTGGGGCGCGGGCTCGACCTGCTGCCGGTCAGGCCGGAACGGCTGATCGTCTGCGGTGGTGGTCGGCGCAACCCGGCAATCATGGCGGCGCTCAATGCCCGCACCGGCGCCGAGGCGATTCCGGCCGAGGCGGTCGGCTGGCGCGGCGATGCGATCGAGGCGGAGTGCTTCGCCTTCCTCGCCATGCGCCGCAAGGCCGGCCTGCCGATCTCCTTTCCTTTGACCACCGGGGTGGCGGAGCCGATGACGGGCGGGCGGATCGCGCCCGGGCGTTGACGGCGCGCGCCGGCAGGGGTTCAAGGGCGGCATGAGCAAGTTCGCCTTCGAGCCCCTCGCCATTCCGGCCGTCATGCTGATCCGGCCGAAGAAATTCGGCGATGCGCGCGGCTACTTCATGGAAACCTACAGCACCGAGGCCTTCGCGGCGGCCGGCATCGATGCCGTCTTCATCCAGGACAACCAGTCGCTCTCGGCGGCGCGCGGCGTGGTGCGCGGCCTGCATTTCCAGGCTCCGCCTGCGGCGCAGGCCAAGCTCGTCAGGGTGCTTAAGGGCGCGATCTTCGACGTCGCCGTCGATATCCGCCTGGGATCGCCGAGCTATGGGACGTGGTGTGCGGCGACGCTCACCGCCGAAGGAGCCGAGCAGCTCTACGTGCCGCGTGGCTTCGCCCATGGCTTCTGCACGCTCGAAGCAGGCACCGAGGTCGTCTACAAGGTCGACGGCCCCTATGCGCCACAGACCGAGGGTGGCATCGCCTGGAACGATTCCGTGCTTGCGATCGACTGGCCGGTCGCGGCCGCCGAGGCGCAGCTCTCCGGCAAGGACGCCGTCCTCCCGGGCTTCACCGGTTTCGCCAGCCCGTTTCGCTATGAGGCCCAGCTGTGAAGCGCTATCTCGTCACTGGCGGCGCCGGCTTCATCGGCTCGGCCGTGGTGCGTCATCTGATCCGGCAGACGCCGCATCAGGTGCTGGTCGTCGACAAGCTGACCTATGCCGGCAACCGCGACAATCTCGAACCCGTCTCGAACGATCCCCGGCTGGCGTTCCTCCAGGCCGACATCGGCGACCAGGCCGCGATACAGCGGGCCTTTGCCGAATTCCGCCCTGACATCGTCATGCACCTCGCCGCCGAAAGCCATGTCGACCGCTCGATCGACGGGCCGGCCGCCTTCATCGAGACCAATATCGTCGGCTCTTTCTTGCTGCTTCAGGAGGCGCTGCGGCACTGGCGCGCGCTGCCGCCGGCCGAGCAGGCGAGCTTCCGCTTCCACCAGATCTCGACCGACGAGGTCTTTGGCTCGCTCGGCGAGGACGGGCTGTTCAGCGAGACCTCGCCCTATCAGCCGAACTCGCCCTATTCGGCCTCGAAGGCAGCCTCGGACCATCTGGTGCGAGCCTGGCACCACACTTATGGCTTGCCGGTCGTGCTCTCGAACTGCTCGAACAATTACGGGCCCTATCACTTCCCCGAGAAGCTGATCCCGCTGATGATCCTCAATGCGCTCGAAGGCAAGGACCTGCCGGTCTATGGCTCGGGGGCCCAGATCCGCGACTGGCTGCATGTCGAGGACCATGCCCGCGCGCTCGCTCTGATCGCCGAAAGCGGCCGGATTGGCGAGAGCTACAATGTCGGCGGCTCGGCCGAGCGCAGCAATCTGGAGGTCGTCAAGGCGATCTGCGCGCTGATGGACGAGCTCGTGCCCGATGCCGCGATCGGCTCGCGCGAGAGCCTGATCCGCTTCGTCGCCGACCGGCCGGGCCATGACCAGCGCTATGCGATCGATGCCAGCAAGATCGAGCGCGAGCTCGGCTGGCGGCCGCAGGAAAGCTTCGAAAGCGGGCTGCGCAACACCGTCCAGTGGTATCTGGAGAACCGCGACTGGTGGGGCCGAATCCGCTCCGGCGTCTATCGCGGCGAGCGGCTCGGCGCCGGCTGAATTCCTGCGCGGGCGGCGGCCTCTGGAACCGGCCCGCGGCAGCCATCGAGAAAAACACGCGCCCCAAGCCCGGCTCCTTGCGGAAGCGGGCATCCCACCGACCCTATGCGCGTGATCGTGTTCGCTGCGCCCTCAGACGGCGCAGCAGGCGTGAGCCTTCGGCTTGTCCTCGTATTCGTCGTGGCGCCTGACGAAGCTCAGCGTCGAATCCTCGTTGCGGCCCTTCGGCGCGCGATCCAGGATCATCAGCGTCGTCAGCATCTCCTCGCCGCCGCGGGCATAGCCCGAATAGGTGTGGAAGACCTCGCCCGCTTCGTTGCGGATGAAGGAGCTGAGGCCGGGCAATTCGTCATGCGCCTGCTCCGACGGCGTCTTTGTGAAGTTGTAGAGCACCGCGCCTTGGGCGAGCTCCTCCTTGGTGAAGGAGGCCTGGTAGTCGAAGTTGAAGTCGCTACCGAAGGATGAGACCCAGGGCACGCTCCAGCCCATGCGCGCCTTGTAGGTTTCGATCTTGGCGAGCGGCGCGCGCGAGACCATCACCAGCGTGACGTCGTGGTTGTTGAGATGCGCCAGCGTGCCGCCGAGATGGTCGGCTATGAAGGAGCAGCCGGGGCAGCCCGCCTCCCAATCCGGCCCGAACATGAAATGATAGACCACCAGCTGGCTGCGGCCGTCGAACAGCTCGGCCAGCGTCTTCTTGCCTGCAGGCGTGTCGAACACGTAATCCTTGTCGACCTTGACCCAGGGCAAAGCGAGGCGCTCGGCATTGATCTCGTCGCGCAGCCGGGTGAACTCCTTCTCGCGGGCGAGCAGGGCCTTGCGCGCATCCAGCCAGTCGGAACGGGAAACCACCTGATGCTCCATCACCGCCTCCTTGCAGCATCCAGCTACCCAGCCTAAGCTGGATGCGTTGATATCAACATATCTGAACGATGTCAAAATCACTGGAAGCACCCATCGAATCCCTCGTTCCCTTCGCCACGACGCTGCATGTGCGCGACCATTGCCTCTGCCTGCATGTCCAGCGGGCGGCACGGACGCTGGCGCGATTGTTCGACGAGGCGCTGCGCCCGGTCGACCTGACCAATCAGCAATTCTCCCTCCTGATGTCGCTCAACCGGCCGGAGCCGCCGCCGATCGGCCCGGTCGCCAACCTGCTCGGCATGGACCGGACGACGCTGACCGCGGCGCTGAAGCCGCTGGAGCGCCGCGGCCTCGTCGTCGTGACCGCCGGCGAGAAGGACCGCCGCAGCCGGCTCCTGGCAATTACGCCGGAGGGAATTGAGCTGCTCGCCAAGGCGCTGCCGATCTGGCAGCGCACGCATGATGCGGTCGATGCCCGCCTCGGCGATTTCGAACCGGCCAAGCTCAGGCAGGCGCTTCAGGCCGTGTCATAGCCCTGCCATATCGTCCCGGCCCAGTTGGCTGGCCTTCCGACAGATGATCCGACCCGAGGAGCACCAAATGCCCCAGATGATCTTCGTCAACCTGCCGGTGAAGGACCTCGACAAGTCGAAGGCCTTTTTCGCGGCGCTCGGCTTCTCCTTCAATCCGCAATTCACCGACGACACCGCCGCCTGCATGGTGATCAGCGACACCATCTTCGTGATGCTGCTGACCCATGAGAAGTTCAAAAGCTTCTCGCCGAAGCCGATCGCCGACACCAGCCAGGTGCTGCAGGTCCTGCTCACGCTCTCGCGCGAAAGCCGCGAGGCGGTCGATGCGACCGTCGCGGCGGCGCTTGCCGCCGGCGGGACGACGACCGATGAGCCGCAGGACTACGGCTTCATGTACGACCACAGCTTTCTGGATCTCGACGGCCATGCCTGGGGCGTGATGTGGATGGACCCGAGCGTGGTCCAGGGGTAGCGAGCAGCACTTTCCCGTCATGGTCGGGCTTGTCCCGACCATCCACGTCTTCCTTCCTGCAACGTGGCGTTCAAGACGTGGATGCTCGCCACGAGAGCGAGCATGACGAACTGGAATGGCGTCGCAGCGGCAACTTCAGTCAGTAGCGGCTCCGTAAAGATCGGGGGCGCGGCATTGCTGCCGCGCCCCTTTCGCGCTGTTGAGCCGGGAGGAGGGGGCTCAGCCGCGCTTGGGAGGAGACGCTGGCCAGCTCTTGATCAGCGTGTCGTAGTCGATCGTCTCGCCCTTCGGCTTCTCGTTGGCGAGCTTGCGTTGCGGCGCGATCGTGCCGGCCTTTTCCGCCTTGGAGAACCACTCCTCGGCCGAGGTCTTCGGGTTGAGCTTCGGCCCGCAATCGCCCTGCACGCCCGAGCGCTCCAGGCGCTCCATCACCGAGTCCTGCGCCGCGGCGAGGGCATCCATCGCCGCTTGCGGCGTCTTGGCGCCGGAGGAGGCGTCGCCGATATTCTGCCACCAGAGCTGGGCGAGGCGCGGATAATCCGGGACGTTGTTGCCGGTCGGGGTCCACTGCACGCGCGCCGGCGAGCGGTAGAACTCGATCAGCCCGCCGAGCTGCGGGGCGCGCTCGGTGAAGCTCTTGTCCCAGATGTCGCTCTCGCGGATGAAGGTCAGGCCGACATGGCTCTTCTTCAGGCTGACCGACTTGGAGACGATGAACTGCAGGTAGAGCCAGGCCGCCTTGCGCCGGTCGACCGGGGTCGAGTTGAGCAGCGTGGCGGAGCCGGCGTCCTGGTAGCCGAGCTTCATGCCGTCCTTCCAGTAGGCGCCCTTGGGCGAGGGGGCCATCCGCCATTTCGGCTTGCCGTCCGAATTCATCACCGGCAGGCCGGGCTTGACCATGTCGGCGGTGAAGGCGGTGTACCAGAAGATCTGCTGGGCGATGGTGCCTTGCGCCGGCACCGGGCCCGACTCGCCGAAGGTCATGCCCTGCGCCTGCGGCGGCGCATATTTCTTCAGCCAGTCGACATATTTGACGATCGAGTAGACTGCAGCCGGGCCATTTGTGTCGCCGCCGCGCTCGATCGAGGAGCCGACCGGGCGGCAGCCTTCCATGCGGATGCCCCATTCGTCGACCGGCAGGCCGTTCGGGATGCCCTTGTCGCCGTTGCCGGCCATGGAGAGCCAGGCATCGGTGAAGCGCCAGCCGAGCGAGGGGTCCTTCTTGCCATAGTCCATATGGCCGTAGACCTTGGTGCCGTCGACTTCCTTGACGTCGTTGGTGAAGAACTCGGCGATGTCCTCATAGGCCGACCAGTTCACCGGCACGCCGAGATCGTAGCCGTATTTGGCCTTGAACTTCTCCTTGAGGTCGGCGCGCTGGAACCAGTCGTAGCGGAACCAGTAGAGGTTCGCGAACTGCTGCACCGGCAGCTGGTAGAGCTTGCCGTCGGGGGCGGTGCCGAAGGACTTGCCGATGAAGTCGTCGACGTCGAGACCGGGATTGGTGACGTCCTTGCCCGGGCCCGCCATCCAGTCGGTCAGGTTGGTCGCCTGCTTGTAGCGGAAATGCGTGCCGATCAGGTCGGAATCGTTGATCCAGCCATCATAGATGTTCTTGCCGGACTGCATCTGCGTCTGGATCTTCTCGACGACGTCACCTTCCTGGATGATGTCGTGCGTCAGCTTGATCCCGGTGATCTCGCTGAAGGCCTTGGCCAGGACCTTGGACTCGTATTCATGCGTGGTGATCGTCTCCGAGACGATGTTGATCTCCATGCCGGCGAAGGGCTTCGCCGCGTTGATGAACCATTCCATCTCCTTCATCTGCTCTTCCTTGGAGAGCGTAGAGGGCTGGAACTCGCTGTCGATCCATTTGCGGGCTTCCTCGGGGCCGGCGAGGGCCGGTCCGGCGGCGAGCGTCAGCGCGAACAGGCTGGCGCCGGAAAGGCTGGTAAGGGTCCTGCTGAGCGTCGTCATCGTTGTCCTCCGACGTTTCCCTTGGGGTGCCGCCCGTTCTTCCGGGTCGGTCGTTTCTTGTTCTTGGGCCAGCCTCCTCAGACGAAGCGGAACACCGCTGCGGCATAGAGGAGCGCGAGGCCGGATGCCCACCACAGCGGCTGGCCGACGAGACCGAGCCAGGCGAGGTGAATGAAGGCGCTGCCGAGCAGCGAGATGAAGAGCCGGTCGCCGCGGGTGGTGGCGATCCCCAGCACCCCGACCCGCTCGGTCTCGGGCCGGAAGATCGCGAGCAGGGTCAGGACCAGGAGGAGGCTGGCGATGCCGGCGAAGAAGACGCCGGTCTGCCAGGTCCAGGCCATCCAGGCGAGTTCCATCACACCCTCCCCAGGGCGAAGCCCTTGGCGATGTAGTTGCGGACGAACCAGATCACGAGCGCGCCGGGGATCAGCGTCAGCACGCCCGCCGCGGCGAGCACGCCCCAGTCCATGCCGGCGGCCGAGACCGTTCTGGTCATGGTCGCGGCGATCGGCTTGGCGCTGACGCTGGTCAGCGTGCGCGCCAGCAAGAGCTCGACCCAGGAAAACATGAAGCAGAAGAAGGCGGCGACGCCGATGCCGGAGGCGATCAGCGGCATGAAGATCTTCACGAAGAAGCGCGGGAAGGAATAGCCGTCGATCGCCGCGGTCTCGTCGATTTCGCGCGGCACGCCGGACATGAAGCCTTCGAGGATCCAGACCGCCAGCGGCACATTGAACAGACAATGGGCGAGGGCGACCGCGAGCGGCGTATCGAACAGGCCGATCGCCGAATAGAGGTTGAAGAAGGGCAGGGCGAACACCGCCGGCGGCGCCATCCGGTTCGAGAGCAGCCAGAAGAACAGGTGCTTGTCGCCGAGGAAGCGGTAGCGCGAGAAGGCGTAGGCCGCCGGCAGCGCGAAGGCGAGCGAGAGCAGCGTGTTAAGTGCGACGTACTGCAGCGAGTTGATGTAGCCGTTGTACCAGCTCGGGTCGGTGAAGATCTTGGCGTAGTTGTCGAAGGTGAAAGTCCGCGGCCAGAGCGTCAGCTGGCTGGTGATCTCGGTGTTGGTCTTGAAGCTCATGTTGACGAGCCAATAGATCGGCAACATCAGCGCGATGAGGTAGAGGGCAAGGATCAGCCGGCCGCCGCGCATCAGCCCCTCCCCGCTTCGGAGTCGGCCCGCGCATCGGCGGTGGTCATCACCGTGTAGAACACCCAGCAGACCGCGAGGATGATCAGATTGTAGACGATCGAGAGCGCCGCGGCCTTGCCGAGGTCGAACTGGCCCAGCGCCAGCTTCACCAGTTCGATCGAGAGGAAGGTCGTCGAATTGCCGGGGCCGCCGCCGGTGACGACGAAGGGTTCGGTATAGATCATGAACGAGTCCATGAAGCGCAGCAGCACGGCGATCAGAAGCACGCGGTTCATCTTCGGCAGCTGGATGGTGCGGAACACGGCCCAGCGCGAGGCGCCGTCGATGCGCGCCGCCTGGTAATAGGCGTCCGGGATCGACTTCAGGCCGGCATAGCAGAGCAGCGCGACCAGCGAGGTCCAGTGCCAGACATCCATCACGACGATGGTGAACCAGGCGGCGACCGGGTCGGAGACGTAGTTGTAGCGGATGCCAAGGCCGTTCACCGCCGCGCCGAACAGGCCGATGTCGCCGCGTGCGAAGATCTGCCAGATCGTGCCGACGACGTTCCACGGGATCAGCAGCGGCAGCGCCATCAGGACGAGGGTGGCCGAGACCGTCCAGCCCTGGCGCGGCATCGACAGCGCGACCAAGATGCCGAGCGGGATCTCGATCGCGAGGATGATCGCGGAGAAGGCGAGGTTGCGCCAGAGCGAGTCGTAGAAGCGCGAGCCGAGATCGCTCTTCGGGTCGAGCAGTTCGGCGAACCAGCCAACGCCGTTCCAGAAGAACTGGTTGTTGCCGAAGGAATCCTGGACCGAGTAATTGACCACCGTCATCAGCGGGATCACCGCCGAGAAGGCGACGATCAGCAGCACCGGCAGGACGAGCAGCCAGGCCTTCTGGTTGACCGGCTTCATGGCTGGCCTCCCGGAAGCGCTTCACCCTTCACCAGATGGCCGTCGCTGTAGATGTGGATCTGGCCAGCTTGCAGTGCCAGCGCCGCCTGATCTCCGTCGAAGCTCGCGCCCTCAGGCACGCTCGCGGCGAGCTTGAGGCCATCGAGCTCGACGCGGGCGATGCGGGCGCGGCCGATATCATCAATCCTGGCGATCCTGACCGGCAGGCCGTCGCCGCGCGGACGAAGCATCGCATATTCCGGCCGGATGCCGAGCTCGACCTTGCCGGCGAGTGCCGGATAGTGTCGAGCCAGTGCGATCTCCTGTCCGGCGAGGCTGGCTTGCGCGCCCTCGACCTTGCAGGGCAGCACGTTCATGCCGGGCGAGCCGATGAAATGGCCGACGAAGGTGTGGGCGGGATGCTGGAACAGCTCCTCGGGCGTGCCGGTCTGCACCACGCCGCCATCATGCATCACCACCACCGTGTCGGCGAAGGTCAGCGCCTCGGTCTGGTCATGGGTGACGTAGATCATGGTGAGGTCGAGCTTGCGGTGCAGCTCCTTCAGCATCGAGCGCAATTGCCATTTCAGATGCGGGTCGATGACGGTCAGCGGCTCGTCGAACAGGATCGCGGCGACGTCGGGCCTGACCAGTCCGCGCCCGAGCGAGATCTTCTGCTTGGCGTCGGCGCCGAGCCGGCTCGCCTTGCGGTCGAGCGCCGAGGTGAGGTCGAGCAGGCCGGCGATCTCGGCGACGCGAGCCTCGATCTGCGCCCGCGGAACGCCGCGGTTCTTCAGGGGGAAGGCGAGGTTCTCGCGCACCGTCATCGTGTCGTAGACGACCGGGAACTGGAAGACCTGGGCGATGTTGCGCGCCTCGGTCGGCAACTGCGTCACGTCCTTGTCGTCGAACAGGATGCGCCCGCGCGTCGGCACGACGAGGCCGGAGATGATGTTGAGCAGCGTGGTCTTGCCGCAGCCGGAGGGGCCGAGCAGGGCGTAAGCGCCGCCCTGGCGCCAGACATGGTCGACCTCGCGCAGGGCATAGTCCTGCGGTCCCTGCGGATTGGGCTTGTAGGAATGGGCCAGCTTGTCGAGCGTGATCCTGGCCATCTCACGCCGCCTTTGCCGGAGCCGCCGCCGCCAGCCGGCCGGTGGCGTCGAACAGGAAGATGCGGGCGGGATCGAGCCAGGCCGTGACGGCAGCATTTGGCTCCAGTCGCCGCACGCCCGGCACCAGCGCGATCAGGCGGTGGTCGCCGACATCGAGATGGACGAAGGATTCCGAGCCGGTGATCTCGGAGACCGAGACATTCGCCTCGAGTTCGATCGCCGGGGCCGGCAGCGCATCGAGCGCAAGATGATGGGCGCGGAAGCCGATCGTATAGGGCCCGTCGGGCACGCCGGCGAAAGCCCCGGTCGCCGGGATGCTCTGGCCGGTCGAGAGCCTGACCTCGCCGCCCTGCCTGGTTCCGGCGAGCGTGTTGAGCGGCGGATCGGAGAAGACCTGTGCCGTCACGAGATCATCCGGCTGGCGGTAGACCTGCGCCGTCGGCCCGAACTGCGTCACCGTACCCTGGAACAGTGTCGCGGTATTGCCGCCGAGCAGCAGCGCCTCGCTCGGCTCGGTGGTGGCGTAGACGAAGATCGCGCCGGATTCGGCGAAGATGCGCGGCAATTCCTCGCGCAGCTCCTCGCGCAATTTGTAGTCGAGATTGGCGAGCGGCTCGTCGAGCAGCACGAGCTCGGCCCGCTTCACCAGCGCGCGGGCGATCGCGGTGCGCTGCTGCTGGCCGCCGGAGAGTTCGAGCGGCTTGCGCTGGAGATAGGGCTCCAGCCGCAGCAGCGCCGCGGCGCTCTTCACCCGGGTCTCGATCTCGCTCGCCGGCAGGCCGGCGACGCGCAGAGGCGAGGCGATGTTCTCGTAGACCGACAGGGCCGGGTAGTTGATGAACTGCTGGTAGACCATCGCGACATTGCGCTTCTGCACCGGCAGCCCGGTGACGTCGCGGCCCTCGACCAGGACCTTGCCGCTGCTGGGCGCGTCGAGCCCGGCCATCAGGCGCATCAGCGTGGTCTTGCCGGCGAGCGTCGCGCCGAGCAGCACGTTGAGCGAGCCCCTCTCCAGCGTCAGCGAGATGTCGGCGAGCAGGGTCTGCGCGCCGCGCGTCAGGCTGATACTGTCGAGCGTCAGGCTCATCCGCGCGCCTCCATCTTGGCGGAAGCGGGTGGCGAAGCCTTCGCCGCCATGTAGTCGTCGAGCGCCCGGCGCTGCTCGGGCGAGAAGCGCAGGCCAAGCTTACTGCGCCGGAACAGCACGTCCTCGGCGCTCACGGCCCATTCCTGGCTCATCAGCCAGGCGACCTCGTGCTCGGTGAGGTCGGCGCCGAAGACCTGGCCGAGATCGGCCATCGCCTTGGCACCTTCGAGCAGGGTCTCGGCGCGGGTGCCATAGGCGCGGGCGAGCCGGCGCGCCAGCTTGCGCTCGAGCCAGGGGCGGGCGGCGGCGATGCGCTCGACCAATCCCTCGAAGCCCTCGACCGGAAAATCGCCGCCGGGCAGGTGCGCCTTTGCCGTCCATGACGGCGCGCGCAGGGCCGGAACCGCCGCGGACAGCTTCTCGACCGCCGCTTCCGCCAGCCGGCGCGCCGTGGTGATCTTGCCACCGAAGACCGAGAGCAGCGGTGCCGAGCCCGCCGGCTCGTCCAGCGTCAGCACATAGTCGCGCGTCGCCTCCTGCGCCTTGCTGGCACCGTCGTCATAGAGCGGGCGCACGCCGGAATAGGTCCAGACCACGTCCTCGCGCTTGATCGGCTTGCGGAAATACTCGCTCGCCGCGGCGCAGAGATAGGCGATCTCGTCCTCGCTGGCGGCGACCTTGGCCGGATCGCCGTCATAGTCCTTATCGGTGGTGCCGATCAGGGTCAGGTCGCCCTCATAGGGGATGGCGAAGATGATGCGGCCGTCGGCGTTCTGGAAGATGTAGCAGCGATCGTGCTCGAACAGGCGCGGCACCACGATATGGCTGCCCTGGACCAGCCGCACCGAGGCCGGGCGATTGCTGGCGACGATGCCGTTGAGCACGTCGGCGACCCAGGGTCCGGCAGCGTTGACGAGCACGCGCGCGCTCGTCTCGGCCCGGACGCCGTCGGGACCTTCGGTCGTGACCACCCAGAGATCGCCCTGGCGGCGCGCGCCGATGACCTTGGTGCGCGGCAGGATCCTGGCGCCATGCTCGGCCGCGTCGCGGGCATTGAGCACGACGAGGCGGGCATCCTCGACCCAGCAGTCGGAATATTCGAAGGCGCGGTCGAAGCGCGGCTGCAAGGGTTCGCCGGCGGCGTCGCGCTTCAGGTCGAGCGAGCGCGTCGCCGGCAGCAGCTTGCGGCCGCCGAGATGGTCGTAAAGGAAGAGGCCGATCCGCAGCATCCACCAGGGCCGCAGGCCCGCATGGTGCGGCAGCACGAAGCGCAAGGGGCGGATGATGTGCGGCGCTGCGCGCCACATCACCTCGCGCTCGGTCAGCGCCTCGCGGACCAGCCGGAACTCGTAGTGCTCGAGATAGCGCAGCCCGCCATGGATCAGCTTGGTCGAGGCCGAGGACGTCGCGCTGGCGAGATCCGACTGCTCGAACAGCACGACCGAAGCGCCACGCCCGGCCGCATCGCGTGCAATGCCGCAGCCGTTCACGCCGCCGCCGATGATGGCGATGTCGAACACTGGAGCCGTCACACGCTTCCTCCCGCAGGCAGCCCTTTCGGCCGCCTCTTCAACGCACGGTAGAGCGTGATTTTTTTGCGCGCAACGGCAAAACGAAAGTCAAAGTGAAAATTTCAGGTTTCGCTTTGACTGTATGCCGTATGCTCGATCAGCGTTTCGGTTTCGACTACCTTGATGCCCTCACTGCGGCAGAGCTCGCGTAGGGGCGCCGGGTCGAGCCGGTCGGTGACGAAGACGTCGACATCGCGCAGATGGCCGATGCGCACCGGGGCAGAGCGCTCGAACTTGGTGCTGTCGGCGACGAGCAGGCATTGCCTCGCGTTCTCGATGATCGCCTGGGAGACGCGAACCTCGCGATAGTCGAAATCGAGCAGCGCCCCTTCCTCGTCGATGGCGGAGGTGCCGACCACGGCATAGTCGACCTTGAACTGCCGGATCAGGTCGACGGCGGCGGCGCCGATCACGCCGCCATCCGAGCGCCGGACCGGCCCGCCGGCGACGATCACCTCGATGTTCTCATGTGGGTAGAGCAGGGTCGCGACATGCAGGTTGTTGGTGATGACCAGCAGGCCGTGATGGTCGGTGAGCGCGCGCGCGACCTCCTCGGTGGTCGTGCCGATATTGATGAAGAGCGAAGCCTCGTTCGGGATCAGCGCCGCCGCAGCCCGGCCGATCGCCGCCTTCTCATCGCGGGCGATGAAGCGCCGCGCCTCATAGGCGAGGTTCTCGACGCCGGAAGCCACCACCGCCCCGCCATGCACCCGCGACATGATGCGCTGGTCGCAAAGCTGGTTCAGGTCCTTGCGGATGGTCTGGGCGCTGACCTCGTAGCGCGCCGCCAAATCCTCGACATTGACGCGTCCCTGCGCCCTGGCCAGCGCCACGATCTCGCGCTGGCGTGGCGTGATGCTCTCCATATCCGGCTCCTCGTGACGTGGCGCCAAGCTGACCGCGCCGACTGGCACCGTCAACCGCATCGAGTTCGGCGGCTAACGATCGCGGGCGCTGCCGAACGCACTCGCGATGTGCAACCCTGTCAAAAGACATGTGCGTTTGACAGACGCCGCGCTACCGGTCGAACTGTATCGTCTTCACCCCGACTCGAAGGCCCACCTGTGCCGACACAGCTCGACAAGGATGCTCGTTTCCTGCGCGCTGTGCTGGCGGCCTCGGACGACTGCATCAAGGTGATTGGCCTCGACGGCACGCTCGAATTCATGAGCGAGGGCGGTCAGCGCGTGATGGAGGTCCAGGATTTCGAGGCGATCCGCGGCTGTCCATGGATTCAATTTTGGGAAGGCGGCGCTTACCCGGAGGCGCAGGCGGCCTTGGCGGCGGCGCGGTCCGGTAACAGCTACCGCTTCCAGGGGGCGGCCAACACCGCAGCTGGCAATCCGCGCTATTGGGACGTGCAGGTTTCGCCGATCATTGCCGCCGACGGCAAGCCGGAAGCGATTCTTTCCGTCTCGCGCGACATCACGCAGATGCATGCCGGCGAGGAGCGCTATCGCCTGCTGGCGGGCGAATTGAACCATCGCATCAAGAACCTGCTCGCCATGGTCTCGGGGATCGTCAACCAGTCGCTGCGCGGCTCGGACGAGCCGCTCGATATGGTGAAACGACGCCTCTCCGACCGTTTGCAGGCGCTGGCAGCGGCGCAGGACGTCCTGATGATGGCGAGCCGCCACGGCGCCGATCTCACGCAGCTGGTCGAGGTCGTGCTGTCGCCTCACCGCTCCGGCGAGCGCCTCGCCGTCGACGGGCCCTCGGTGACGCTGTCCTCGAAATGCGCGCTGGCGATGGCGCTGGCCCTGCACGAGCTCGGCACCAATGCAGTGAAATACGGCGCGCTCTCGCAGGAAGGCGGCCATGTCGACGTTTCCTGGAGCAACCAGGGCGGCGAATTCCGTTTCCGCTGGCAGGAAAGCGGCGGACCGCCGGTGACGGCGCCGAAGCGGCGCGGCTTCGGCTCGCAGATGATCGAGAAAGTGCTTGGCAGCTATCTCGGCGGCACGGCGCGGCTCGATTTCGCGCCTGATGGTATCGTGCTCTCGCTCGACGCGCCGACCGCGGCCCTCGCGGAAGGCTAGCGGCCGGCCGCGGGCCACTGTATGGCGGCGCGAAACCGGTTAGTCTTGCCGGCAGGTTCCGGCAGGAGGTCGACACGCTGATGCTGAGGAGGTCGCGCCGCGCCGCCATCCTCGTTGCGGGCCTCATCGCGTTCGGGCTCGCCTGCGCCGCCTATTCGCTGAATCGGCGCAGTCATGACGCCGCCGCGCTGGAGGAGGCCGGGAGGACCCTGCACCGCCTGATCTCGCAGCGGGTCGATCAGCACGATGCCCATCTGACCAGCCTGTCGGCGCTGGTTCAGGCCGCCGAGCCGGCGCCGATCGCGACCGTCGAGCAAGTGGCGGCCAGCATCGTCCGCTTCTATCCGCGCATCGTCGGTATCGATGTCGTCGACCTCGCCCTGAGCCCGCCGCGCTCGCTGCTCGACGCGGCCGATCCCGCTGTCGTCGCAGAGGAGGCGCGGCAGGCGGTCGGCTCGAACCTGCGCACGCGTGCCCTCGACGGCGGCAGCAAATTGCTGCTGGTCAAGCGGGCGCTTACCGACGGTGTCGGCCACTATGCACTCGCCCTGATCATCGACATGAACCGGCTCTCGGCGAGCGATACGCCGCTGCCGGACGATGCGCAGGTCCATCTGCGGCTGATTGCGCCGGGCGAGCCAGGCGACCAGCCGCCACGCGCCTTCAGCGCCGAGATCGCCAGCCGTACCCAGCCCTTGCGCCTGACGCTGACAACGAGTGCGCCGAGCTGGCCGCTGCCGCCGCCGGGCTTTCTGGCCCTGGCGGGCCTGCTCGTCGCCCTCGCCACATTCCTGGTCGACCGTCTGCTTGAAGCCCGCAGTGCCGCGAAGGAGGCGGCGCGTAAGGCAGCTCTCGCCGAGCAGGATGCGCGTCTCGCCCATGCCGGGCGGGTCAATGCGATGGGCGAGCTCGCCTCCGGCATCGCCCATGAACTGACCCAGCCCCTTACCGCGATCCTGGGCCAGGCTCAGGCCGGGCGGCGCCTGCTGGCGCAGCCCGATGCGGACCAGGCGGTGCTGACCGGCGCCTTCGAGGCGATCGCGCGCAATGCCCGCCGCGCCGGCGACATCCTTGGGCGCCTGCGCGCCTGGATCAGCAAATCCGAGCCTGTCGTCGAGACGGTCGACCTGACCGAGCTCGCCGGCGAGGTCGTGCACCTCCTTGCCGCGAACACTCTGAGTGCCGGCGCGACGCTGCGGGTCGCCGGCGACGGCAGCCGGCCGCTGGTGCGGGCCGACCGAGTCCAGCTCGAACAGGTCGTCTTCAACCTCGCCCGCAACGGGCTGGAGGCAGTCGAGGGCCGCGACGGCGAGCGCAGCGTGACCATCGAGGTCGGCACGCAAGGGAACGACGCCGTGCTCGCGGTCAGCGACAATGGCCCCGGCCTGTCGCCGGAAGCGCAGGCGCGCCTGTTCGAGCCCTTCTTCACCACCAAGCCGGCCGGCCTCGGGCTCGGCCTTGCCCTCTGCGTGCGCCTGGTCGAGCGCTTCGACGGCACGCTCGCCGCCGAGAATGCCGCCGCGGGCGGCGCGGTCTTCAGTGTCCGCCTGCCGCGCGTCGCGAGCGGGGCTTCGCGGGAGGCGGCCGAATGAGCCGGCAGCTCGTCCATCTGATCGACGACGATTGGGAGGTGCGCGAGGCGCTGAGCTTCCTGCTGCGCACCGTCGGGCTCGAGGTCCAGCCGCATGCCGACGGCGCCGCCTTCCTGGAGGCGCTGCCGGGCTTGCGGCCGGGCTGCATCGTCACCGATATCCGCATGCCGCGCCTGACCGGGCTGAAGCTGCAGGAGCGGCTCGCCGCCGCCCGCTGCCGCTGGCCAGTGGTCGTCATCACCGGCCATGGCGATGTCGAGGCCTGCCGCGCCGCCTTCCGCAACGGCGCCGCCGATTTCCTGACCAAGCCGGTCGATGAGCAGGTGTTGATCGACACCGTCCAGGCGGCGCTGGCGGCGCTCGACGGCATGCTCGCGGCCGAGAGCGGCAGCGCCTCATCGCGTGAAAGGCTCGGCCGCCTGTCGCAGCGCGAGGCCGAGATCCTCGCTCTGATCGCCGAGGGACGCTCGACCAAGGAGATCGCGCGCGCCCTCGCCATCTCGCCGCGCACCGTCGACACGCACCGCGCCCATATCGCCGAGAAGCTGGAGACGACCTCGGTCGCCGAGATGGTCCGACTGCAGCTCGTCGGCGCCGATCGGTAGAACTACGTAAGCTTTGCGCGGATCGCCCGGATGCAAGCGCGGCGCCGGCTTCGGCATTGTCCCCTCACACCGAAACGGTGGTCACCAGAGGGATCGTCATGTCGTTCGCCCGTCTCGCCATCATGTCTGCCGCCATCGCCCTGCCGACGCTCGCCCAGGCCCAGGTTGCGCAGGTTCGCGCCCTGCCGACCGCGCTTGCCGTCGAGCTCGCCCAGGCGACCGTCGCCGCCTGCTCCGCCAAGAACTTCAACGTCGCCGCGACCGTGGTCGACCGCAGCGGCGTCGTGCTCGCCACCATCCGCGCCGATCGCGCCGGTCCGCACACCATCGACGCCAGCCGCGCCAAGGCCTTCACCTCGGTCTCGGCCAAGAACAACACCGGCGCCATGGCCGAAGCCGCCGCCAACAATGCCGGCGCCCGCAACCTCGTCTACATCCCCGGTTTCCTGCTGCTCGGCGGCGGCGTGCCGGTGAAGGTCGGTGACGAGGTCATCGCTGCGGTCGGCGTCGGCGGCGCCCCGGGCGGCCACCTCGACGAGGAATGCGCCAATGCCGGCCTGCAGGCGATTGCCGCCAAGCTGAAGTGACCGGTCTTCAGTGAGGGGGGCGTCAGGGCCGCTGCCGCGAGGCTGCGGCCCTGATCGTTTCAGGCGGCAGGCTTCGCCGTCACGGCGCGCGTCGCCTCATTGGGCATCGCCTTCAGCGTCGCCGCCCAGAACAGCAGCGCGACCGCGGCGATGGCTGCGCCGAGCAGGCTGACGCCGGTCCAGCCGGCATGGGCGTAGACCAGCGTCGAGCTCGACGATCCCAGCGCGCTGCCGATCGAATAGAACACCATGTACCCGGCGGTCAGCCGGCTCTGCGCCTCCGGCCGGACGCGGTAGATCATCGCCTGATTGGTGACGTGCACCGCCTGCAGGCCGAAATCGAGGATCAGCACGCCGGCGATCAGGAAGAGGATCGACTGCGGCAGCAATCCGATCGGCAGCCAGGCGAACAGCATCAATGCGAGCGCGATGCCGGTGAGGCGCTGGCCATGGCCGTGGTCGGTCCAGGCGCCGGCCCGCGCTGCCCCGAGCGCCCCCGCCGCCCCGGCGAGGCCGAACAGGCCGATCGCCGTATGCGACAGCGAGAAGGGCGGGGCGGCGAGCGGCAGCACCAGCGGCGTCAGCAGCGTGGTGACGTCGGCGAAGATCAGCATGGCGATGATCGCGCGGATTTGCAGCACCCGCTCCTGCCGGAACAAGGTGAAGAGCGAGCCGATCAGGCGCGGATAGGAGAGCTGCGCCGACGGCTTGCGCTCGGCCGGCAAATTCCAGAACAGGATCGCGGCGATGATCAGCGTCGCCACCGCCGAGAGCAGATAGACTGCCCGCCAGCCCGAGATGTCGGCCGTCGCGCCGGCTATGGCGCGGGCGAGCAGGATGCCGAGCACGATTCCGCTCGTGACCGAGCCGACGACCTGACCGCGTTCCTCCGGTCGTGCCAAGCTCGCGGCATAGGCGACGAAGGCCTGGGTCACCACGGCGAGGAAACCCATCGCCGCCATCGCTGCGAGCAGCATCGCACCCGAGACCGAGACGGCGACGCAGATCAGCGCCGCGACCGAGAGCAGCGATTGCAGCACGACCAGCTTGCGCCGGTCGACGAGGTCGCCGAGCGGCACCAGCAGGATCAGCCCGAGCCCGTAACCGAGCTGCGTCGCACCGACGACGAGGCCGACCGTGGCACGCGAGAGCTTGAGATCGTCGGCGATGATGTCGAGCAGCGGATGGGCGAAATAGGCGTTGGCGACAGCAAGCCCGCTCGCCACCGCGAAGAGCAGGATCATGCCGGCCGAGAGCTGCGCTGTCGGATGAGGGGATAACGGGCGTGCGTCAGCGCTCGCGGCGCCGGCGGGCGCCGCCGCAGGGTCCAGTCGCATGGGTGGGTCTCCGCTAGATAGGTTTCATTATGAAACTCATTGCGGTGTAACGACGTCGGTTTTATCTTGCAACTGAAGAGCGATCACGGAGCCTTGAGGAGAGCGTCGCAACGATGGTGAAGCGCCGCAGCCTGGTCAGCGATTATTGCCCAAGCGCGCGGGCGCTCGACGCGATCGGCGACTGGTGGTCGCTGCTGATCGTGCGCGACGCCTTCGACGGCATGACCCGCTTCAGCGAGTTCCAGAAGAGCCTTGGCATCGCCCGCAACATCCTTTCCGAGCGGCTGCGCACGCTGACCGCGCGCGGCATCCTCGAAGCCGTCCCGGCCGCGACCGGCGGGGCACGCCAGGAATACCGTTTGACCGCCAAGGGTCGCGATCTCTTCCCGGTGATGGTGGCGCTGAGGCAATGGGGCGAGCAGCATCTGTTCGGGCCAGGCGAGCAGCATTCCTCGCTGATCGAGCGCGACAGCGGTCGCAAAGTCACGCTGACCGTGCAGACCGAGGATGGCAGGCCGATCGATGCCGAGGGTGCGATGATCCTGAAGGTGCCGGAGCAGGAGGCGGGGGGCTAGTCGAGCGAGGCCGGCTCCGCTTTGGGCAGCTTGGCGCGATAGAGCAGCTTCCAGGCATCGGCGCCGAGCGCGAAATCCTTGCATCTGAGGTCGGCGATCCGGCGGCCGCCTCTGGCGATGCGAATGCCGTCGCGCTCGCCCTGTCCCCGCACGATGATCGAGTACAGCGTGTAGCGGGTCTCGCCGCGGCTGAAGCGGACGATATCGCCGGCGAAGCCGGCATCGCCGACGGCGGCAGTGCTGAAAGCCTGGTCCGGCGGCAAAGGCCTGTCCGGATGCGTCAGCTCGATCGCGTCCTTGCGGCCGAAGCGATAGCTCAGGCTGCCCTGGCTCGGACCGATATCGCGGGAGGCGCAGAGGGAGGCGACCTTGCCGCCGATGGCGCAGGAGAAGATCGCCACCTCGCCAGCCTGGCACAGCGAAGGACGCGTATCGGCCCAGGCGGCGTTGCAGGCGAGGACAGCCGCCAGAGTGACGAGACAGCGCAGATGCATCATTTCAACCAGAGCCTGAGCGGGATTTTTCCGGCCTTGCCGCAATCGGCGAAGGCGACGCCATCCTCGGCCAGGGTGCCGGTGACCGCACAGCTCTCCTCGCCGATCACCAGAATCGCGGCATAGCGCTGGCCATCGCGCCGCAGGTTGAGCGTGCCGGCTTTCTCGGCGACCTCGCCCGGCCCGCACATGGCGAGATGCTTCAAGGTCACCGGTCCGGCGAAATCGCGCTTGCGCTTGGAAGCGGCGGGCTCCGCCGCGGCGAGCGTCGCCGTCACCGCCCATTCGCCGGCATAGCCATAGCGGCCGGTCAGCTCGAGCGCTTCGGCGGCGATCGGCATCATCGGCAACAGGGCCAGGAGCAGATGCGCGCGCATAATCCCTCGCAGTGGAGGGCCCATGCTAGCCGCAGCATGTGGCTCGCGCGAATCCAGGGCTGCACCCACTTCGCGGCGGCCTTGCGTCCCCGACTCTGGCGCATAGCCAAGCCGAGCCTTATCCTCTGGCATTCCCCAAGCACAGGACGGACAGGTGCCGATGGACAAGCGGGTCGAGACGCCGCCGGCGCAGGCGGCGCTTTCCCATGCCGATATCCGGTCGATCCTGATCGGGACCATGCTCGCCATGTTTCTGGCGGCGCTCGACCAGACCATCGTCGCGACCGCGATGCCGACGATCGGCCGCGAACTCGGCGACGTCGCTCATCTGCCCTGGGTCGTCACTGCCTATCTGCTCGCCGCGACCGCGGTGACACCGCTCTACGGCAAGTTCGCCGACATCCATGGCCGGCGCGTCACCATGCTCGGCGGCATCGTGATCTTCGTGATCGGCTCGGTCGCCTGCGCGCTGGCGCCGTCGCTCTGGCTGCTGGTCGCCGCCCGCTTCGTGCAGGGGCTCGGCGGCGGCGGCCTGATGGCCATGGCGCAGACCATCGTCGGCGACATGGTCCCGCCCAAGGAGCGCGGCAAGTACCAGGTCTATTTCGCCAGCGTCTTCTTCACCTCCTCGCTGCTCGGGCCGGTGCTCGGCGGCATGATCGCCGAGGCGCTGCACTGGTCGGTGATCTTCTGGATCAATCTGCCGCTCGGACTCGGTGCCTATTGGATGACCGACAAGGCCCTGCAGCGCCTGCCGCGGCATGAGCGGCCGCACAAGCTCGACGTGCTCGGCGCGCTGCTGATGACCGGGGCGACGATGACGCTGCTGCTAGCGTTGTCCTGGGGCGGTACGCATTATCCCTGGGGCTCGCCGCCGATCCTCGGGCTGGTCGCTGGTTCGGTCCTGCTCTGGCTCTGCTTCGCCTGGCGCCTGCGCACGGCGGCCGAGCCGCTGATCCCGCTGACGGTCCTGGCCAATCCGGTGGTGCGCAATGCCACCGTCGCCGCCGGCTTCGGCATGGGCACGTTCATCGGCCTCACCATCTACCTGCCGCTCTATTTCGAGACGGTCATGGGCCTGTCCGCCGCCAATTCCGGGCTCGGCTTGATCCCCCTGACCTGCGGCACCGTCTTCGGCGCGACCTCCTCCGGTCGGGCGATGGGCAAGCTGACCCACTACAAGCGCGTGCCGGTCGCGGGCTTGAGCCTCGCGCTCGTCGGCACGGCCGTGCTGATCGCCTATGGCGACCAGCTGCCGCTCTGGGCCTTCGGGCTTGTCCTCGCCTTGATCAGCGTCGGCTTCGGCATGCTCCTGCCGGTCGCGACCGTCTCGATCCAGAACGCGGTGCCGATGCACCAGCTCGGCACGGTCACCGGCACGGCGAACTTCTTCCGCCAGATCGGCGGGGCGCTGATCGTCGCCATCTTCGGCGCGATCGTGCTCGGCGGCCTCGGCGCCAGCGGCCCCGGGCTCTCGGCCGAGACGCTCAAGGCCGGCGGCGTCGATCGCGCCACCATGGTCGGTCTGTTCCGCTATGTCTTTGCTGCAAGCTTCGCGGGATTCGCCCTCGCGCTGCTCTTCCTGCTACGCATGAAGGAGCTGCCGCTGCGCGGTTCGGCCCTCGCGGCTGCGAAGGAGGTGGCGGGGGAGTAGGGCATCGGACCGAAAAGTGGGATCCACTTTTCGGACCAATCCGATGCTCATGCCTTACGGAACGGGCCGCCTCGTCGCGCGTTTGCCGCAAGCCCGTCACAGAGCGGCGGCAGCTTGTCTCGTCGCGTCAGAGGAGTGCGCCATGTCCGATCTCGTCGTCATCGTCTATCCGACCGAAGCCAGGGCCGAGGAAATGCGGCAGAAGCTGTTCGGCCTGCAGAAGGAATACCTGATCCAGATCAGCGACGCCGCGATCGCGGTGATGCACGAGGACGGCAAGGTCAAGCTCAACCAGCTGCTCAACACCACCGCGCTCGGGGCGGCCTCGGGAGGCTTCTGGGGGCTGCTGATCGGCGCGATCTTCCTGATGCCGATCTTCGGCGCAGCGATCGGCGCGGCCTCCGGCGCGCTCGGTGGCGCGCTGAGCGACTACGGCGTCAATGACGCCTTCATGAAGGAGCTGTCCGCCAGCCTGCAGCCGGGCAATGCCGCGCTCTTCGTGCTGATCCAGAAGATGACGGGCGACAAGGTGCTCGAGGCGATCAAGGGCACTGGCGGCGTCGTGCTGAAGACCTCGCTCGACCACTCGCAGGAACAGGCGCTGCGCGACGCGCTCGCCGCCTCGCCGGCGGCGCAGCGGCAGGAGCTGGCGCCGGGTTCGACCGAGCCGACGCCGAACCCGATCCCCGGCGCCTGAGTCGAGGACCGGCTTCCGCTACCGCCGCTTGAAGCTCTGCTTGGCGATGGTGAGGGTGATGGTGCGGCCGGTCTCGGCCGAGCCCGTCATGCTTTGCGCCTCGAGCTCGGCGCCGATGCCGGTGAGGCGCAGGCCGGCGGGGTCGTCGGGCAGGCTCCAGCTCTGCGTGTCGGCGTGGAAGGCGAGCGGCTGGTCGAAGCGGCCGCCCGCTCCGGCCAGGAAGGCGTTGATCTGGCCGACCGTGCCGGCCTTGGTCTGATCGAGCCTGACCCGGTAGAGCGCACGCCGGCCGATCAGATCGAGCTCGACCCCGATGATGAGATGCTCGGCCGGGTGACGCGTATAGATGCTGGTCGAGGAGACGCTGCGGCGATCGATCGCCGCCTCGCCCTGCATGCGGATGACGCCGCCCGCATCCGTGGAGAGCTGCTGCCCGGCACCGGGCGCGCTGATCTCGGCGTCCGAACCGATCGCGACCCGAACGCTGCGGCCGGCCAGCGGCTTGCCGGCCTCGTCGACGAGCTTCAGGGTCAACGCGACCGGCTCGGCCTGCGCTGTCGTCGATGCCAGGGAAAACAAGGAGAGGAAAGCGGCGCTCAGAAGCGTCTTCATCGGCTCCGCCCCGCCATCCTCAGTCGCGCAGCAGTTCGTTGATGCCGGTCTTGGCTCGGGTCTGGGCGTCGACCGTCTTGACGATCACGGCGCAGTAGAGCGAGGGGCCGGGCGTGCCGTCATTCAGCGGCTTGCCCGGCAGCGAGCCGGCGACCACGACGGAGTAGGGCGGCACCTTGCCGACATGGACCTGGCCGGTGGCGCGATCGACGATCTTGGTCGTCGCCGAGATGAACACGCCCATGGCGAGCACCGAGCCCTCACCGACGACCACGCCCTCGACCACCTCGGAGCGGGCGCCGATGAAGCAGTTGTCCTCGATGATCGTCGGGTTGGCCTGCAGCGGCTCAAGCACGCCGCCGATGCCGACGCCGCCCGAGAGATGGACGTTCTTGCCGATCTGGGCGCAGGAGCCAACCGTAGCCCAGGTGTCGACCATGGTGCCGGAATCGACATAGGCGCCGATGTTGACGAAGGACGGCATCAGGATGACGTTCGGGGCAAGATAGGAGCCCTTGCGCGCCGCCGCCGGCGGCACGATGCGGAAGCCCGCGGCGCGGAAGCGGTTCTCGCCCCAGCCGGCAAACTTCGACGGCACCTTGTCCCAGAACACGCCGTCGCCCGGGCCGTGCGCCATGATCTCGTTGTCGGCGAGACGGAAGGAGAGCAGCACCGCCTTCTTCAGCCACTGATTCGTGATCCAGTCGCCGCCGACCTTCTCGGCGACGCGGGCCTGGCCGGAATCGAGCAGCTCGATCGCCTGCGCGACGGCCTCGCGCACGGCGCCCTTGGTGCCGAGGCCGATCTCGGCCCGGTTCTCCCAGGCGGCGTCGATGGTGGCGGCGAGGTCGGTCAGGGACATGGAGCGGCTCTCTCTCGTCATGGTCGGGCTCGTGCCGACCATCCACGCCTGGCGGACGCGGATGAAAAGGGGAAGACGTGGCGGCTCGGGACGGACCCGAGCGTGACGGGCTGAGCGATGGCGGAAGCCCGCGGCGCCGTCAAGGCAAAGCGGGATCGCTGGCAGCCCATCCATGTTACAATGCGAACAGGCTTAACGTGGCGGAGGCGAAGATGGCCCGGACCCTGATTGCTCTTCTCGTCCTCGGTTTCGTAGGCGCGGCGCAGGCGCAGGGGCGGCCGCAATCGCCGGCGCGCAGCTGCGAGGCCAACCGCCAGAGCGTTATCGCCAATGGTGCGATCGTGCTCGGCACCGGCGGCTACACCTATGACCGCTTCGTGCGCGACCGCAGCTTTTGCCAGTTCGACGAAACTGTTTTTCCAGCCTGGGTGCCGGCCCGCGATACGCCGCAATGCTTCGTCGGCTACCGCTGCAAGAACGCTTCGCCCTGGGACGATTGAGACCGCCTCAGAAACCCGTGCGCTGGCGGATCGCCGCCGCCAGCGTGCCGTCGTCGAGATAGTCGAGCTCGCCGCCGACCGGCACGCCATGGGCGAGCTTGGTCACCTTGACCTGAAGATGTGCCAGCAGGTCGGTGATGAAATGCGCCGTGGTCTGGCCCTCGACCGTGGCGTTGAGCGCCAGGATCACTTCCTTCACCGCAGGTTCCGAGGCGCGCGCCACCAGTGCGTCGAGCGAGAGGTTTTCCGGCCTTATGCCGTCGAGCGCCGAGAGCACGCCGCCGAGCACGTGATAACGTCCGCCGACCGCGCCCGAGCGCTCCAGCGCCCAGAGATCGGCGATATCGGCGACGACGACGATCAGGCTGTCGTCGCGGCGCGGATCACGGCAAAGCCCGCAGGGGTCGCTGGTGTCGACATTGCCGCAGGTCGAGCAGACGACGATGCGCTCGCGCGCCACCGCCATCGCCTCCGAGAGGGGGCCGAGCAATTGCTCGCGCTTCTTGACGAGATGGAGCGCGGCGCGACGGGCCGAACGCGGGCCCAGGCCCGGCAGCTTGGCCAAGAGCTGGATCAGGCGCTCGATCTCGGGGCCGGCGATGGCTTTCGACATGGGTCTCTAGGGCGTCATGGTCGGCCTCGGGCCGACCATCTCAGGACAAGAGGGCTCTTCTGCGAGAGATGCTCGGGCCTTACCCGAACATGACGCTGCTCTAGCTCAGAACAGCTTCATGCCGGGCGGGATCGGCAGGCCGCGGGTGACCTCGGCCATCCGCTCCTGCACCGAGCGCTCGGCCTTGTTGCGGGCATCATTGCTGGCGGAGATGACGAGATCCTCGAGAATCTCCTCCTCGCCCTGAACCATCAGGCTCGGGTCGATCTTCACCGATTTCAGCACGTTCTTGGCGGTCATCACCACCTTGACCAGGCCGCCGCCGGCCGAGCCCTCGAATTCGAGGGTGTCGAGCTGGGCCTGCATCTCGGCCATCTTCTTCTGCATGTCCTGTGCCTGCTTCATCAGGCCCATCATGTCGCGCATGGCGGCGCTCCCTTTGCGGTCAGTTGTCGGTCAAGAACTCGATGCCGTCGAAATCGGGCTCGCTGTCGTCGAAGAGCGGCTCGAATTCGGGCAGGTCCTCGTCGCCGCCTGTGGCGGTGGCTGACGCCTCGGCTTCGGCGGCGCGGGGATCGCGGACATCGACGATGCGCGCGCCCGGGAAGCGCTCCATCACGGCGCGGACGGCCGGATGATTCGCCGCATCGTTCTCGCGCTTGTCGCGGGCCGCCATCGCCTGCTCGCGCAGGGTCGCCGAGCCCTCGGCATTGACGATGGCGACCAGCCAGGTCTGGCCGGTCCATTCCTTCAGCCGCTTCGACAGGTCGTTGGCGAGCAGGCGATTGCCGTGCTCGGCCAGAGCGAACTCGATCCGCCCCTGCTCGAAGCGCACCAGCCGGACATCGCGCTCCAGCGCCAGCTTCATCGTGATGTCGCGATGGCGTGAGGCGAGCGCGACGACCTCTTCGAAGCTCTGCGGCTGGGGCAGGGCACTGGCGCGCGGCTGCGCGGCCGGCGCCGCGGTCGGCATCGGATTGGCGCTGGCCAGCACCGGACGGGCCGCGAGCGCGGTCGCGCCGCCGCCCGAAGGCGGACGCGGCGCAGGCGAGCCGTTGCCGCCGCCATTGCCGGTTCCTTGGCCGCTGCCGTCGCGCAGCATCCGCAGCGCCTCGTCCGGTGTCGGCAGGTCGGCAGCATGGGCGAGGCGCACCAGCGCCATTTCGGCCGCCATCACCGGCCGGTCGGCCTGGCGGACCTCGCCGATCGCCTTCAGCAGCATCTGCCAGGCCCGCGCCAGCACACGGATCGACAGGCGCTGGGCGAAATCGGCGCCGCGCACCCGCTCGGCCTGGGACAGGCTGGAATCCTTGGCGGCATCCGGCACCAGCTTGAGGCGGGTGACGAGATGGCTGAACTCGGCGAGGTCGGAGAGGACGACCGCCGGATCGGCGCCGGCGTCGTACTGCGCCCGAAGCTCGGTCAGCGCCCCCGCTATGTCGCCCTTCATCACCAGTTCGAACAGGTCGATGACGCGCGCCCGGTCGGAGAGGCCGAGCATGCTGCGGACCTCCTCCAGCGTGATCCGGCCGCCGGCATGGGCGATCGCCTGGTCGAGGATCGAGAGCGAATCACGCACCGAGCCCTCGGCGGCGCGTGCCACGGCGGCGAGCGCTTCCTCTTCGGCCTCGATGCCTTCCGCCCGGCAGATCTTGTCGAGATGCCCGACCAGCAGCGCCGCATCGACGCGGCGCAGATCGAAGCGCTGGCAGCGCGACAGCACCGTCACCGGAACCTTCCGGATCTCGGTGGTTGCGAAGATGAATTTTGCGTGCGGCGGCGGCTCCTCCAGCGTCTTCAGGAAGGCGTTGAAGGCGCCTCCCGAGAGCATGTGGACCTCGTCGATGATGTAGACCTTGTAGCGCGCCGAGACCGGGGCGTAGCGCACCGCGTCGTTGATCTGGCGGACATTGTCGACGCCGTTGTTCGAGGCGGCGTCGATCTCCATCACGTCGATGTGCCGGCCTTCGACGATCGCCTGGCAATGCACGCCGAATTGCGAGAGGTCGGTGGTCGGGGCGCCGCTGCCGTCGGCGTTCTGGTAGTTCAGGGCGCGGGCGAGGATGCGCGCCGTCGTGGTCTTGCCGACGCCGCGTACGCCGGTCAGCATCCAGGCCTGCGGGATACGGCCGGCCGCGAAGGCGTTGGTCAGCGTCCGGACCATGGCGTCCTGGCCGATCAGGTCGCCGAAATGCGCCGGCCGGTATTTGCGCGCCAGCACGCGATAGCCGGCGGGCGCAGCGGCCGGGGCTGGGCCCAAGGCCATGCCGGGAAAACCCGGCTCGTCGGCGGGGACGGTCTCGTCGGTCATGCCCCTGCTTTCGCCAATCGCGGCGCGCCGGTCAACGCCGCTCTGTCATAGGAGGGCGCGAACACGTCAGGAATGTGAGGGAGCGCGGTTCACGCATATCGAGCGCAGCCAATGCTTGCGCTGAAGTAGGAGGTTGGACGAAGACCCGTTCGGTCTCGTTACGGCTGCTTCCTTCCGGACCTGACCGGGTTGGCGAGTGAGACGTCCCTCGCCAACCTCCCGGGCGCTATATTGTGCATGTCGAGCCACAGCGCAACCCGGCTCTGCGCTTCAATCCTGCTTGGTCTGCCCGTTCGGGCGGTTTTCCTCCTGGGCCGCGAAGACGTTCTGGGCGTAGGCGTCGAGGATCGTCTCGGAACGCGCCAGCCGTTCGGTAGCCTCGCCGCCGCGCGGCGCCCTGTAGAAATCGAGCTTCCGGATCTTCTCGATCCAGGTCTTGAACTTGATCAGCTCCTGCTCGTTCTCCCCCAGTTCCGCGAAGGTGAAGTGCCGGACACGGGTCTCCTCGGCGATCTCCACTTCGAAGGCGACGCATTTCTCGATGAACTCCTTGTACTCGTCGTCGCGGTCGGCGTTGAAGCGGGCGATGATCTTATCCTGCTGCTTCTGGTCGAGCCCAGTGGTCGCGAGCAGCAGCGCCTCCCCCTCCGCCTCGGTGATCTCGTTCTCCAGCACCTTGAGGCGGCGCAGATGGTCGTCGGTCTTCGGCAGCAGGCAGACGCCGCCCTGCAGGTAGATCGCGCCCATGCCTTTCAGCTTGCGCCAGACCGAGACACGCCGCCGCGCCGGCTCGGCAGGGAGCTTGTAGGTGAGGAGAAGCCATTCCAAGGACATGGATGAACCTAACTAATGTTACGGTCGTTACACAGATATGTGACTGGCCGTTATGTTACGTAGGTTCCATTGTGACGGTCATGGGAGCTGTTGACCAGCCTCCCGCTGCCTCGGGAGGCAATCGACATGACATGGGCTACAGCCTTTCCCGCGATCTCCGCCGCTTTCCTTGCGTCCTTGGTCGAGGTGGTCGAAGCCTTCACCATCGTGCTTGCGGTGGGGATGGTGCGGGGCTGGCGGCCGGCTCTGACCGGAGCGGCGGCGGCGCTCGCGGTGCTGGCTGCGCTGGTGCTTGGCCTCGGCCCGCTTCTCGAACGGGTTCCCCTGCAGGCGTTGCAGCTGACAATCGGAGTGCTGCTGCTGTTGTTCGGATTGCGCTGGCTGCGCAAGGCAATCCTGCGGTCGGCTGGAATCGTCCCGTTGCATGACGAGGACGCGGCCTTCTCGAAGCAGGCCACGGCACTCGCCCAGACCGGGCCGTCGGGCCGGCACCATGACTGGATCGCCGGGCTGACCGCGTTCAAGGCAGTGGTGCTGGAGGGCATCGAGGTCGTGTTCATCGTCATCGCGGTCGGTGCCGGGCGCGGCCTCGTCTGGCCGGCGAGCCTAGGGGCGCTCGCCGCCTGCTTGCTCGTGCTCGCGATCGGCGTCGTCGTCCACAAGCCGCTCGCGCGGGTGCCGGAGAACACGCTGAAATTCGGTGTCGGGGTCATGCTCTCGGCCTTCGGCGTCTACTGGACGGGCGAAGGGCTCGGTGTGCCGTGGCCGGGGCACGACCTCGCCATCCTGGCCTTCGTCGCGTTGTTCCTCGCTGTCGGGATCACCACCACCGCGCTGCTGCGCCGCCTCGTCATGGAGCCCGCCCGATGAATCTGCTCCAATCGATCTGCCGCGAGCTCGTCGGTCTCTTTGTCGACGACGAGTTCCTGGCACTCGCCGTGCTCGGCGTCGTCGGCCTCGCGGCGCTCTCGGCTTTCTGGCTGGCGCTGCCTGCGCTCGTGACAGGCGCCGTTCTGCTGGTCGGCTGCATCATGGTCCTGGTGGCGAGCGCGCTGCGGGCGCGCGAGCGCTGAGCGCCCGGTCCGGATCCCGCAGGGCGAGCGCGCGGCTTCGTCGCAGGATGCGTCTTCGGCATTGACTCGGGGTCCCCCATCCGCCATAAGCCCGCGACCTGCGCTGCCTACCGGGCGGCGCGGACCCTTTTTGCACGACAGGCCTGGCAGGCATCGGCTTTCCCGCGAAAGCCGCGCTTGCCCTGCCGAACAAGGCCCCGGAGACGGACCGTGAAGAGAACCTATCAACCCAGCAAGCTGGTGCGTAAGCGCCGTCACGGCTACCGCGCCCGCATGGCGACCAAGGGCGGCCGCAAGGTCATCGCCGCTCGTCGCGCCCACGGCCGCAAGCGTCTGTCGGCCTGATGAGCCCAAAGGCGCGCGTTTCTGGCGCGCCCGTTCCGGAAGACTGGCCAACCGCCATGCGCCTCGCCCGTCTGACGCAACGCAAGGACTTTCTCGCGGCGGCCGAGCACGGCCGCCGTTTTCGTTCGTCCGCCTTCACCGTGCAGGTGCTCGACAAGCCGGCCCAGGAGGGCCTGCGCCTCGGGCTGACGGCCTCGCGCAAGACCGGCAACGCCGTGGTGCGCAACCGCATCCGCCGTCGCCTGCGCGCTGCCGCTGCCCTCGCCCTCGCGGAGCAGATCGGCAAGCCCTGCGATCTCGTGATCGTCGCCCGGCCCGAGACCGTCCAGGCCGATTTCACCGCGATGGTCGCCGACCTTTCGGTCGCGTTCGACCGCGCCCGCCCAGCCGGTGGCGGCAAGCGCCGCTCCGCCCCCCGCAAAGCCTCTTAGAGGCCCGTCAGGGCCCGCGAGACTGCCTCCGAGACGGATGATGAAAGAAGACAACCGCAATCTGCTGCTGGCGATCACGCTCTCGGTCGTCGTGCTGCTCGGCTGGCAATATTTCTACGGCCTGCCGCAGGCGGAGAAGCAGAAGCAGATCGCCCAGCAGAACCAGCAGACGCAGACCCAGCAGGCGACGCAGCCTGCCGGCGCGCCGGCCGCCCCTGGTACTGCACCGGCTCCTGCCGCCGGCGCCGCCCCGGCACAGCCCGGCCAGACGCCGGTCACGGCGGCTCCCGTCGCCGCGACCCGCGAGGCGGCGCTCGCTGCGGGCCCCCGCCTCAGGATCGACACGCCCAAGATCGCCGGCTCGCTCTCGCTGACCGGCGCACGCGTCGACGACGTCTCGCTCAAGGCCTATCACGAGACGGTCGACCCGAAGAGCCCGATCATCGTGCTGTTCTCGCCGGCCGGCGGGCCGAACGCCTACTACTCCGACTTCGGCTGGGTCGCCGGGCCGGGCGCCAATGTCGCGCTCCCCGACGCCAAAACGGTCTGGACCGCCGACAGCGAGGTCCTGACTGCGGCCAAGCCGGTGACGCTGACCTGGGACAACGGCCAGGGCCTGCTGTTCAAGCGCACTATTTCGGTCGACGACAATGCGATGTTCACGATCCGCGACGAGGTCGAGAACAAGAGCGCGAACGCCGTCTCGCTCTACCCGTATGGCCAGGTCGTGCGCGTCGGCAAGCCGCAGACGCTCGGCTATTACGTGCTGCACGAGGGCATGATCGGCTCACTCGGCGACCAGGGCCTGCAGGAATACACCTACGACGCCATCGACAAGGAGCCGGCGCTCGGCTCGGCGACGCATGGCAAGGCCTGGAAGGACGTGGTCGGCGGCTTCGTCGGCATCACCGACAAGTACTGGGCCGCCGCCGCCATCCCCGACCAGGGCAAGAAATACGAGGGCCGCTACTCCTCGGTGCAGACCGGCGCGGTGCGCACCTACCAGGCCGACTTCCTCGGCGAGGCCGTCAATGTCGCCCCCGGTGCCTCGGCCACCGCCTCCTCGCGCCTGTTCGCCGGCGCCAAGGAAGTCGCGGCGATCGACGGCTACGAGAAGAACCAGGGCATCAAGCGCTTCGAGCTGATGATCGACTGGGGCTGGTTCTATTTCATCACGAAGCCGATGTTCTACGTGATGGACTGGGTCTACAAGCATGTCGGCAATTTCGGCATCGCGATCCTGGTCGTGACCGTCCTGCTGAAGGGCCTGTTCTTCCCGCTCGCCAACAAGTCCTACGCCTCGATGGCGAAGATGAAGGCGGTGCAGCCGGAGATGATGGCGATCCGCGAGCGCTATGCTGACGACAAGATGAAGCAGCAGCAGGCGCTGATGGAGCTGTACAAGACCCAGAAGATCAACCCGCTCGCCGGCTGCTGGCCGGTGCTGGTGCAGATCCCGGTCTTCTTCGCGCTCTACAAGATCCTGTTCATCACCATCGAGATGCGGCACGCGCCGTTCTATGGCTGGATCCGCGACCTTGCCGCGCCCGATCCGACCAATCTCTTCAATCTGTTCGGCCTCCTGCCCTTCACGCCGCCGGCCATGCTGCATCTCGGCATCTGGCCGATCATCATGGGCATCACGATGTTCGTGCAGATGAAGATGAATCCGGAGCCGCCGGATCCGGTCCAGAAGATGATGTTCACCTGGATGCCGGTGTTCTTCACCTTCCTGCTCGGCTCGTTCCCGGCCGGCCTGGTGATCTACTGGAGCTGGAACAACCTGCTCTCGGTCCTCCAGCAGGGCTTCATCATGAGGAAGCACGGCGTGAAGATCGAGCTGTGGGACAACCTCAAGGGCCTGTTCGGCAAGAAGCCGGCTGCTGCGACCGCCGGCGCCACGCCGCCCAAGCCCGCGAACAGCAACAAGAAGTGAGGCACGGGGCGTAAGCCCCCCGCCACGACGAGACGGAAAACGCCGGATGCCTCCTTGGCTCCGGCGTTTTGCTTTTTGCGCCGCTGTGCGGCTTGTCCCCGGCGCTGGCGATGTGCTTAGTGCCGCGCCATGCCCTTACCCGATCCCAAAACCCGCCATCCGATCGCCGGCTGGAAGGGCACGGCCTTCCTCAAGGCGGTGGTCGACCATCCGCTCGTGGAGGTCGGGGACTACAGCTATTACGACGACTCGCGCGGTCCCGAGCATTTCCTCGCCCGCTGCGTGCGCTATCATTTCGACTTCATCGGCGACCGGCTGATCATCGGCAAGTTCGTCGCGATCGCCCAGGCGGCGCAGTTCATCATGAACGGCGCCAACCATCCGATGGGCGGCTTCTCGACCTATCCGTTCGGCATGTTCGGCTTCGAGAACGTGCCCGACTTCACCCGCGACGGCCTGCCTTTGCGCGGCGACACCGTGATCGGCAACGACGTCTGGATCGGCCGCGAGGCGGTGGTCATGCCGGGCGTCACGATCGGAGACGGCGCGATCATCGGCACCCGTGCGCAGGTCTCCCGCGACGTGCCGCCTTATGCCGTCGTCGTCGGAAATCCCGGCCATGTCGTGAAGCTGCGCTTTCCGCCGGAGGTGATCACGGCCCTGCTCGAAATCCGCTGGTGGGACTGGGAGCCCGAAAAGATCGCGCGCAACCTGCCCCTGATCGCCGGCGCGGACATCGACGCGCTGCGCGCCGCCGTGTAGGCAGGGGCGATGACATCTGACCAGACCACGCCCTTCAGCGACGACGAACTCGAATCCGCCCGAAAACTCTTCGAGGGGCCATGGGATTTCGTCTGGGCCTCGACCCGGATCGACGACCTGCCGCCCATGGTCGGCCAGGAGATCGCCTTCGCTGGCCGCTCCAATGTCGGCAAGTCGAGCCTGATCAACGCGCTGACCCGTCGCAACGCCCTGGCGCGCACCTCGCACACGCCGGGCCGCACCCAGCAGCTCAACTTCTTCCGCCAGGTCGGCCATGACGAGCGCCTGACCATCGTCGACATGCCCGGCTATGGCTATGCCGCCGTCGGCAAGGAGAAGGTTGCGGCCTGGACGAAGCTGATCCACGATTATCTGCGCGGCCGCGCCAATCTGATGCGCGTCTACGTGCTGATCGACGCCCGCCACGGCATCAAGGACGTCGACGGGGACGTGCTGGAAACGCTCGACAAGGCCGCCGTCTCCTATCAGGTGATCCTGACCAAGGGCGATGCGCTCAAGAAGTCCGAGCAGGAGGCGGTGATCGAGGCGACCGCCGCGAAGATCAAGCGTCGGCCTGCCGCCTTCCCCGAGGTGCTGCTGACCTCCAGCGAAAAGGGACTCGGCATCCCCGAATTCCGGGGGGCGATCGCGCGGGCGCTGGCGGAGCGGGCGTAACCCGTCGCGAGTCCCGGAGAGCGACATGTTCAAGGCGGTGACAGACAGCGCTGCGGCAGCCGATGGCGGCTCGCTCGCCCTCTTCGTCGAGCGCCTGGACGGGACGACCGAGACCTTCGTGATCAACCGCTCGATCGCAAGCCGCGGAACAGCCTCCTACAACAAGGTGTCGTCGAATTTGCGTGCGCTCACGCCGGCGGACTGCATGGATATCGCTGCGGCGCTCGAGGCCTTGGCGGCCGAGACTCCGAGCATCCATCCGGTGGTCGAATTCGTCGGTGCGCTCAGGCAGCAGCGCTGACATGCCAGCTCGCAGAAGCCGTTCAATATCGCAATCGAATGTTTTTTCATTGCTTATGCGCAATCTCGGACTTGCCGTGCCCAGGGGCGACAAGCGCGGTTGAAAGCCCCATCTTACTTGGGGGCGGCGTTGCCGCCCGCAAGTCTGGAGCAACCCCATGTCCGCAGCCACAGAGACGTTGGCCAATCGCAATGAAGCGCTCGACGCTCCCGTCCATATCGGCGCGGTCTCACTGCGTGTGCGCGATCTTTCCGGGCTGACGGCCTTCTATCGCGATGCGATCGGGCTTTCGGTGATCGAGCAGAATGCCGATCATGCCGTGCTCGGCGCCGGCGGCGAGCCGCTGGTGAAGCTGGAAGCCGGTGCGCAGCACCCGTCCTCGGCCGCAGGCCTGTTCCATATGGCGATCCTGCTGCCCTCGCGCCGCGATCTCGGCAATTGGCTCAGGCATGCGGCGGAGACGCGCGTCGGGCTGGAAGGCGCCTCGAACCATCTCGTCAGCGAGGCGCTCTACCTCTCCGATCCCGAGGGCAACGGCATCGAGATCTATCGCGATCGCAGCCGCCCCGAATGGCCGCGGCTCGACGGTGGCCGCATCGCCATGGCGACGGAGCGGCTCGATCTCGATGCGCTGCTGCGTGACGCTGAGCCCCGCGCCTATGCCGGCATGCCGGAGGGCACGGTGATGGGCCATATCCATCTACGCGTCGGCGATGTCGCGCAGGCCGAGGGCTTCTATCGCGATGCGCTCGGCTTCGAGGTGATGGTGCACTATCCCGGTGCGAGCTTCATGGCGACCGGCGGCTATCACCACCACATCGCGACCAATACCTGGCACAGCCGCGGCGCCGGCCCGCGCCGGGACAATGAGGCGGGCCTGGCGAGCTTCGAGCTCGTCGCGCGCGATGACGAGGCGCATGCGGCCGTGAGCCGGCGTTTGGCGGCCTCCGGCGGCGATGCAGCCTCTGCGGTCGACCCCTGGGGCAATCGGATCACGCTTCGAGGCTGAGTTCTTCAGCGCTCCAGCAGATGGCTGCGGCGGGTACCGCCGCTATCTGGCCGAAAGCCCATCGCCTCCCAGAAGGCGGAGGCGCCGGCATCGGCGGCGTTGAGCGAGAGCCGCGGCGCCAGCGCAAGGCCCTGCTGGATCAGGGCGCTGGCGAGGACGCGGCCGACGCCCTCGCGCCGGTTGCCCGGCCGGACATAGACGTGGCGGATGCGTAAGAGATCGGGAGCGGGGTCATAGGGATCGGGCGTTACGGCGCCGATCGCCGCCAGCATGCCCTCGCGATAGACGGCTAGCAGCGTGTTGCGCTCGTCCTCGCCAGCGTAGCGGCCGGCATCCCATTCTTCCAGGATTCCCTCGACGAAGCGGTAGCCCTCGGCCGCCGCCTCATCCTGCAAGGCGGGCAGATCGTCCGGCAGGGCTTCGCCGATCCGGACGATCTGCAGGCTCGTTTGCGTCACAGCCCCTCGAAGAGGGCGCTGGAGATGTAGCGCTCGGCGAAGGAGGGGATGATCACCACGATCGTCTTGCCGGCGTTCTCCGGCCGGGCTCCGACCTCCAGGGCCGCGGCAATCGCTGCGCCGGAGGAGATGCCGGCCGGGATGCCCTCGGCCTTGGCGAGCGCCCGCGAGGTCTCGAACGCCGTCTGGTTGCCGACGGTGACGACCTCGTCGATGACGCTGCGGTCGAGGATGCCCGGCACGAAGCCGGCGCCGATGCCCTGGATCTTGTGCGGGCCGGGCTGGCCGCCCGACAGGACCGGCGAATCCTCCGGCTCGACCGCAACCATCTTCACCGACGCCTTCTTCGCCTTCAGCACCTGGCCGACGCCCGTGATGGTGCCGCCGGTGCCAACGCCGGAGATGACGATGTCGACCGCGCCATTGGTGTCGTTCCAGATCTCCTCCGCCGTGGTCTTGCGGTGGATCGCCGGGTTGGACGGATTCTCGAACTGCTGCGGGATGATCGCGCCCGGAATCTCGTTCTTGAGCTCCTCGGCCTTGGCCACGGCGCCGCGCATGCCGCCGGGACCGGGCGTCAGCACCAGCTCGGCGCCGAGGAAGGCCAGCATCTTGCGGCGCTCCAGCGACATCGTCTCGGGCATGACCAGGATCAGGCGATAGCCGCGCGCGGCGGCGACGAAGGCGAGCGCGATGCCGGTATTGCCCGAGGTCGGCTCGATCAGCGTGCCGCCGGGCTTGAGCGCGCCGGAGGCCTCGAGCGCATCGATCATCGAAACGCCGATGCGGTCCTTGACGCTGGAGATCGGGTTGAAGAATTCGAGCTTGGCCAGGATCGTCGCCTTGACGCCGCGCTCGGCCGGCAGGCGGTTCAGGCGGACCAGCGGGGTGTCGCCGATCGTGTCGGTGATCGAGTCGTAGACGCGGCCGCGACCGGGGATATGGGCGGGCTTCTGCGCTGCATCGGCCATGGCGGCCTCCCTTGCTGATGGTCTTGGCGGTCAGTCTTGGATCAAGAACGAGCGTTCAGGCTAGCATCAAATTACAGAATCTGTCGAGGAATGAAGTATTTAACGGATCAAATTGTAAAATCAGTATCGACCGATGATTTTCCGGTGGCGGACCGCTCCTCGGCCTCGCGGCAGAGATCGGCCACGGTGACCGCATCGAGCCTGGCGAGCCAGGCCTCCATGGCCTGCTGCATCATCGGGTCGATCACGGCGTCGACCAGGGCCGAACGCGGCAGTGGCGGCAGGGTTTCGTCGGCATTGGCCTGCATGGCGGCGCGAACGATTTCGCCGGCGGTGATGCGCCGGCGCTCCCGGGCGAGTTCGTAGCCGCCGCGCGGGCCGCGCACGCCCTTGAGAATGCCGACCCTGACCAGCGCCTGCAATACGGTTTCAAGATGGCGCGGCGGCAATTCGTGCCGGGCCGCCAGCGCCTTGGCCGCCACCGGGGTGGGCCGGGCATGCAGGGCGATGTCGACCACCGCGGTGACCGCGAGCAGGCTGCGGCGCGAGAGCTGGATCATGCCTTGCCTCCGGCTGCCTGCCGCGGCGTAGCATTGCTCACCCCGGTCGAGCCGAAGCCGCCCGCGCCGCGCGTGGTTTCGCTGAGTTCCTCGACCTCGACGATTCCCACTTGCAGCACCGACGCGACGACCAGTTGGGCGATACGGTCGCCATGCTGGATGGCGAAGGTCTCCTGGCCGTGATTGATCAGGATGACCCCGACCTCGCCGCGATAGTCCGCGTCGATCGTGCCGGGCGTGTTGAGCAGCGTGACGCCGTGCCGCAGCGCCAGGCCCGAGCGCGGCCGGACCTGCCCTTCGGTTCCCTCGGGCAGTTCGAGCACGAGGCCGGTCGGCACCAGCAGCCTTGCGCCAGGCTCCAACCGCAGCGGTCCGTCAGGCAGAGCCGCGCGCAAATCGAGCCCGGCAGCGCCAGCGGTCTCATAGACCGGTGGCGGCAGATCGTGGGCGTGCGGCAAGCGGCGGATGCGGAGCGTCGCCATCGGCCGTCAGCCCTTATGTGCCAGCAGATCGGCGAAATGCGCGACGAGGCGCGTCGCCACCTCCGATTTGGGGAGCGTCGGCCAGGTCTCGACGCTGTCGGTGGTGACGAGGTGGACGGTGTTGGCGTCGCCGCCCATCACCCCGGTACCGCCGACATCATTGGCAACGATCAGGTCGCAGCCCTTCTTCGCCAGCTTGGCGCGGGCATAATCGACGACGTTCTGCGTCTCGGCCGCGAAGCCGACGACAAGGGCCGGCCGGTCGATCTCGCGCGCCGCGATGGTGGCGAGGATGTCGGGGTTCTCGACCAGGGCCAGGCTGGGCGGCTTGCTGCCGTCCTTCTTCATCTTCTGGCCGGCAGTGCCGGCGGTGCGCCAGTCGGCGACGGCGGCGGCGAAGATCGCGATATCGGCCGGCAACGCGCTTTCCGTTGCCGCCAGCATGTCGCGGGCGCTCTCGACATGGACGGTGTCGACGCCGGCGGGGTCCGGGATGGTCACCGGGCCGGAGATCAGCGTCACCTGCGCTCCGGCCGCTGCGGCCGCTGCGGCGATGGCGTGGCCCTGCTTGCCGGAGGAGCGGTTGGCGATATAGCGCACCGGATCGATCGGCTCATGCGTCGGGCCGGAGGTGACGAGCACGCGCTTGCCGGTGAGCGGCTTCGGCCCGGAGGGGGCGCCGCCGGGCAGGCGGCCGAGGAAGCCGATCGAGGGCGTCTGCCTGTTATCGCCGGCGAGTGCCAGCTCGATCGCAGCCAGCAGCTCATGCGGCTCGGCCATGCGGCCGGGGCCGCTCTCGCCGCGCTCGGCCATGGCGCCGGAATTGGGGCCGACGACGAGGACGCCGTCCTTCTGCAGCGTCGCCATGTTGCGCCGCGTCGCCGGGTGCTCCCACATCCGCGGGTTCATCGCCGGCGCGATCAGGATGCGCTTATCCGTCGCCAGGAGGGCTGTGGAGGCCAGGTCGTCGGCATGGCCGTTCGCCATCTTGGCGATCAGGTCGGCGGTGGCGGGCGCGACGACCAGCAGATCGGTCGAGCGCGACAGGGCGATATGGCCGATATCGGCCTCGTCCGTCAGCGAGAACAGATCGGTGAAGCATTTCTCGCCCGCGAGCGAAGAGACTGCGAGCGGCGTGACGAACTGCTCGCCGGCTTTGGTCAGGATGCAGCGGCAGGCGATGCCGTGATCCTTCAGGCGCCGGATCAGCTCCAGGCACTTATAGGCGGCGATGCCGCCGCCGATGATCAGCAGGATGGAGCGGGAAGCGGGCAAGGGCGTGGCTCCGGAAGGCAGTGCGCGCCGTTTGGTAGCATCGGCCGGGCCGGGCTGTCATGTGCCGTGCAACGCTGCACGAGCGGCGCGTCAGTGACGCATGTTGCAACCGCACCATGCGCTCGGCTAGTTGTTTTCGGGCGTCCCTTACGATCATCCAGCGACGAAGGCATTCCGATGAAGAAGGTTTTTCCTGACGCCAAGGCGGCGCTCGCCGGCGTCGTCAAGGACGGCATGACCATCATGGCCGGCGGTTTCGGCCTCTGCGGCATTCCCGACACGCTGATCGAGGCGATCCGCGACTCCGGCGCCAAGAACCTGACCTTCATCTCCAACAATGCCGGCGTCGACGGCGCCGGCCTCGGCATCCTGCTCGAGACCAAGCAGATCAAGAAGATGATCTCGTCCTATGTCGGCGAGAACAAGCTCTTCGCCGAGCAGTACCTCTCCGGCCAGCTCGAGCTCGAATTCAACCCGCAGGGCACGCTGGCCGAGCGCATCCGCGCCGGCGGCGCCGGCATCCCGGCCTTCTTCACCAAGACCGGCGTCGGCACGTTGATCGCCGAGGGCAAGGAAGAGCGCGAGTTCGACGGCGAGCGCTACATCATGGAGCGCGGCCTCTTCGCCGACATCTCGATCGTCCATGCCTGGAAGGGCGATACCGAGGGCAACCTCGTCTACCGGAAGACGGCGCGCAACTTCAATCCGATGATGGCCTCGGCCTCGCGCATGACGATCGCTCAGGTCGAGCATCTCGTCCCGGCCGGCGAGATCGACCCCGATCACATGCACACGCCCGGCATCTTCGTGAAGCGCATCGTGCACGTCGCCAATCCGGTGAAGCGCATCGAGCAGCGCACCGTGCGCAAGCGCGAAACGGCTTGAGAGGAGATCACACACATGGCCTGGACCCGTGAACAGATCGCCGCTCGCGCCGCCAAGGAGCTGAAGGACGGCTTCTACGTCAATCTCGGCATCGGCATCCCGACGCTCGTCTCGAACTACATTCCCGACGGCATGAGCGTGCAGCTCCAGTCGGAGAACGGCATGCTCGGCATGGGCCCCTTCCCCTATGAGGGCGAGGAGGATCCCGACCTGATCAACGCCGGCAAGCAGACCATCACCGAACTGCCGACGACGAGCTATTTCTCGTCCTCGGATTCCTTCGGCATGATCCGCGGCGGCCATATCGACCTCTCCATTCTCGGCGCCATGCAGGTGGCCGAGAATGGCGACCTCGCCAACTGGATGATCCCCGGCAAGATGGTGAAGGGCATGGGCGGCGCCATGGACCTCGTCGCCGGCGTCAAGAAGGTCGTCGTGGTGATGGAGCACGTCGCCAAGAACAAGGACGGCTCGGAATCGCCGAAGCTGCTCAAGGCCTGCGACCTGCCGCTGACCGGCGCCGGCGTCGTCGACATGGTGATCACCGATCTCGGCGTCTTCTCCATCGACGAGAACGGCGGCGGCATGACGCTGATCGAGCTCGCCGAGGGTGTTTCCCTCGACGAGATCAAGGCCAAGACCGAGGCGGACTTCAAGGTCGCGCTCTGACCTCGCAAAGCCGCGCCAGCGTCTCCGCGAAGGCGCGCGCGGCCGGGCCCATCGCCTCGTCGAGGCGGTGGGCGAGATAGGCTTCGGCCGGCAATTGCGCGTTGCGGCCGAGTGCCCCGGTGGCGACCCGGACCAGCCTGCCTTCGGCGAGATCGCGCTCGATCAGCCAGTTTGGCAGGCGGCCCCAGCCGAGCCCGGCCAGGATCATCGCATGCTTGGTGTCCTGCCCGGTGACGCGGCAGGTCTGCGGCGAGAGCACGCCGAAATCCTGCGCACCCGAGATCGGCGTCGGGTCGATCTGTACGATCTGGAGATGTGCGGCGAGCTCTGACCGCGTCAGCAGACGCCCCTCTCCGGCGCTAGCGAGCGGATGCGTCGCTGCGACGACTGCGATCATCTCGATCGCTGTCAGCGCCTCGATCGCGATGCGTGGATCGCGAAAGTTCTCGCCGACGGTGATGGCCAGCGCGCTGCGTCGCTCCAGCAAGGCGGCGATCGGCCCGCCGAGCGGCTCGATGGCGAGCCGGATCGAGACCGACGGGTAGTGCTCGCGCAGGCCGGCGAGGGCCGCGCCGATCAAAGGCGAGGGGAAGAGCACGTCGATGGTCAGCGACAATTCGATCTCGACGCCACGGCTCAGGCCATGGGCACGGGCCTTCAAGGCGCCGACACGCAGCAGCACCTCCCTGACATCGGCGAGCAAGGCCTTGCCCTCCGCCGTCAGGGTTGGGCGATGGGCCGAGCGGTCGAATAGGGATAGGCCGAGCTGCGCTTCCAGGTTCGCGATGGCGTGGCTGATGGCGGACTGGGCCCGTGACAGCCGCGCCGCCGCCGCGCGAAAGCTGCCGGCTTCGGCGACGGCCATGAAGGTCCGCATCTGGTCGAGGGTCAGCGCATCGAGCATGATCGATTCCCTTGATCGACTCGATGCCAATTATCTCACTTTTCGAGATCGACAGGAAACCACATCTCGGGGCAGCGCTGCGGCGCCATCCAGGAGTCGAGCATGACTGATCGCCCCGCCCCGGCCATCACCGCGAGATCGCGCTCATGACGACCGTCGTTGCAACACCCGGCGTCAAAACCGACTGGCTCGCCATCACGGTTGTCATCGCCAGCGGCATCGTCGCGGCGCTGCAGGTCGGCAAGGCGGCGATCGCGATGCCGCTGGTGCAGGCCGAGTTCGGGCTCGATCTCGCCACGCTTGGCTGGCTCGCCTCGATCTTCGCCGTGCTCGGCATGGTCGGCGGCATCCCGGCGGGCACGCTCGCCGTCGGCCTGGGCGCGCGGCGCGTCCTACTGCTCGGCCTGCTGGCGGTCGCGCTCGGCGCCTTCCTCGGCGCGGCGGCGCCGCGCTTCGCGATGCTGCTCGCTTCGCGCGTCGTCGAAGGCCTCGGCTTCCTGCTGGTCATCATCGCCGGGCCGTCGATCCTCCAGCGCATCGCCGCTCCGGCCCAGCGCGACATCGCGATGGCGCTGTGGAGCTGCTTCATGCCGACCGGCATCGCGCTCGCCATGCTGGCCGGGCTCTGGCTCACCGATTGGCGCATGATCTGGCAGGTCACGGGAGCGCTCGCGATCATCGCGATCGCGTTGACTTTGCTGGTCGTGCCGAAGACCGGCAGCGGCACCTCCCCCTCCTGGAAGGCTCTTGCCGGCGATGCCGGCGCGGTGCTGAGCACGCGCGAGCCGCTGCTGATGGCGCTGACCTTCGCGCTCTACGCGCTGATGTTCTTCGCCTTGTTCAGCTTCCTGCCGGTGCTGCTGATGCAGCGCATGCAGGTCTCCCTGGCGACGGCCGGCCTGCTCAGCGCGCTCGCGACCACCGGCAATATCGCCGGCAACCTCCTTGCCGGCCTGCTGCTGTCGCGCGGCATCGGCCGCGTGAAGCTGATCATCGCCGCCAGCATCGCTATGGGCCTGTGCGGGGTCGGCATCTTCCTCGGGCTGCTGCCGGATACCGTGACCTTCGTGCTCTGCGTGCTGTTCGCGGGGGCGGGCGGGCTGATCCCGGCGACCTTGCTCGCCTCCGCTCCGCTTGCCGCACCGTCGGCGAAACTGATGCCGGTCGTGGTCGGCCTGATGATGCAGGGCAGCAATCTCGGCCAGGTCGTCGGGCCGGTCGCAGTCGGCAGTGTCATCGAGGCGCTGGGCTGGCCCTCGGCGGCCGGGGTCGTCGGTGCCGCCGCGCTGCTCGCCATGTTGACGGCGCTCGGCCTGCGCGATGTGCTCGGCCGGGCAGGAAGAGCCTAGTCGCGCTCTGCCAGCCGCGGATCACGCTCCCAACCGGCCCGGACGAGCTCCGGCACATTGTGCTCCTCCTCGGGCCAGCCGAGGCAGAGATAGCCGATCAGCTTCCACTCTGGCGGTGCGCTGACGATTGCAGCGATCTCGGGAGGGTCGAGGATCGAGACCCAGCCGAGGCCGAGCCCATGGGCGCGGGCGGCGAGCCAGAACTGCGTGATCGCCGCCACGACCGAATAGTCCAGCATCTCCGGCATGGTCCGCCGGCCAAGGCCGTGCCCCTGCGCGGTGCCATGGTCGCAGAACACGGCGAACTGCGCCGGCGCCTCGCGCAGGCCTTCGAGCTTGAGGCGGGCATAGAGCGCCGCGCGCTCACCTTCGTACTCAGCCAGCGCATCTGCATTGCAATGGGAAAAGCTCGCCTGAACAGCGAGGCGCTGCTCGGGATCGTCCACCTTCAGCCAGCGCCAGGGCTGCGAATGGCCGACCGAGGGCGAGAGCTGTACCTGATCGAGCAAGCTCGACAGAAGCGCGTCCGGCACCGGCTCCTGCCGGAAGCGCCGGACATCGCGGCGCCAGGCGAAGAGCTCGCCGAGCTTGTCGCGGAAGCCGTCGTCGAAGACGGGCGGCGCGCTCACGACCCCTCCCGCACCGCGATGGCGTGGAAGAAGGAGCCGGAGACGAGGCCGCGGCGGCTGCCGGCGGGTATAGGCGCCGAGCCATGCGGGTCGGTGACCTCCGCGAAAGGCAAGTCCTCGCCCTGAGAGATCACGGTCGCGTAGTGGAACTCGTGGCCGCTGAGGCGACTGCCCGCGGGGCCGAGCGGCCCATCCGTGGCGAGCACTGCATTGCGATAGCCGAGATTCATCTTGCGCTTGGCGAAGCTGGTCTCGACGCAGAGCAGCCCGGCCATGGTATGGCTGACGCCATCGGCGTCGATCAGGCTCTTGCCCAGCACCATGTAGCCGCCGCACTCGCCATGGACCGGGCGGGTGCGGGCGAAATCGCGCAATCCATCGAGAAAGCGCGACGAGCCGGCGAGCCGACCGGCATGCAGCTCGGGATAGCCACCCGGTAACCAGCAGGCGTCGCAGCCCTCCGGCGGTGGTTCGTCGGCGAGCGGCGAGAACGGCACGAGCTCGGTTCCCAGCGCGCGCCAGCCGGCCTCGACATGCGGGTAGACGAAGCTGAAGGCTGCGTCGCGGGCGATGGCGAGGCGCTTGCCCGGTGCTGGCAGCGGTACGGTCTGGCGCGTGGAAGCCGGCAAGGCGGTCGCGCCGGCTGCGGCGATGACGGCATCGAGATCGACCGCTGCCGTCACCGCTTCAGCGAGCGCATCCAGGCGCTGGTGCAAATCCTCGGTTTCGCCGGCCTGGACGAGGCCAAGATGGCGCTCGGGCAGGATCAGGCTGGCCTCGCGCGGCAGCGCACCGAACACAGGGAGACCGATCTTCTCCATGCCGGCAGCGGCCAGCCGGCGATGGCGCTCGCTCGCGACCTTGTTGAGGATGACGCCGGCGACGCGGATGCGCTTGTCATATTCCATGCAGCCGAGCGCGACTGCGCCCGCCGACTGCGCCTGCCCGGAGACGTCGACGACCAGCACCACCGGCCAGCCGAGCAGCGCTGCGATGTCGGCGCCTGTGCCGGTATGCCCGTCAGGGCCGGGCACGCCGTCGAACAGCCCCATCGAGCCCTCGGCAACGATGATGTCCGCGGCCCCGGCCGCAGCGTTGGCGATCTGCCCGAGCAGCGCATCCGGCATTGCATAGCTGTCGAGATTGGCGCTGGGCGCACCGGTCGCGGCGGCGTGGAAGGCCGGGTCGATATAATCCGGCCCGCATTTCAGCCCGCGCACCTTGAGGCCACGCCGGGTGAGCGCCCGCTGCAGGCCGAGCGTGATCGTGGTCTTGCCCGAGCCGGAACGCGGCGCGGCGATGAGGATTCCACGGGCTGTCATCAGCAGTCTTTCTCGTCATTGCGAGGAGGCGCAGCCGACGAAGCAATCCAGGGACGGTCGAACGAGCCCTTCTGGATTGCTTCGCTTCGCTCGCAATGACACTCAGCCATCAGATGCCGCCCCCGGGCCGGAAGCGGCGATCATAGCCGGTGGAGTACAGCGCGCTTTCGCCGAAATCGGTGCTTGCCAGCGCCGGGCCGACCAGGATCAACGCAGTGCGCTCCAGCTCTGCCGCCCGCACCCGATCGGTGATGTCGGCAAGACGTCCGCGCAGGATGCGCTCTTCCGGCCAGGAGGCGCGGAAGACGATCGCGACCGGACAGTCTGCGCCATAGAAGGGTGTCAGCTCCGCGACGACCTGCTCGACCACATGGATCGAGAGATGGATGGCGAGCGTCGCGCCCGAGGCGGCGAAGGTCGCGAGTTTTTCCGCCTCGGGCATGGCCGAGGCGCGGCCGGAGGTGCGCGTCAGCACCAGGGATTGCGCGACGCCGGGCAGGGTCAATTCGCGCTTGAGCGCCGCCGCAGCCGCAGCAAAGGCCGGCACCCCCGGCGTGATCTCATAGGGGATGCCGAGCTGATCGAGCCGGCGCATCTGCTCGCCCGTCGCGCTCCAGATCGAGATGTCGCCGGAATGCAGCCGGGCGACGTCCTTGCCCTCGGCATGGGCCGCCTCGATCTCGGCGATGATCGCGTCGAGATCGAGCGGGGCGGTGTCGACGATGCGCGCGCCGGGCGGGCACCAGCCGAGCATCGCTCTGGGGATCAGCGAGCCCGCATAGAGGCAGACCGGGCATGAGCCGATCAATTCGCGTCCGCGCAGGGTGATGAGATCGACCGCGCCGGGCCCGGCACCGATGAAATGGACGGTCACGCGGCGCCCCTAGCCAGAGCGCAGGTGACGCGGGCGGTGGCGATGCGCGGCTGGATCAGGATGGCGCCCGGGCCGGCGGCGGCGAGCGCGGCGGCTTCCGCTACCGAGCCGACGCCGTAGAGTCCGGAAATCCGGGTCGAGCGCGTTGCGCAGGCGGCCTCGAAGCCGGCGAGCGCTTCGTCGGGGATGGCGACGAGCGTCAGATCATGCGCCTGCGCCACCGCGGCGAGCCCTGGCTCGTCGCGGCGTGAGGCCAGGGTAGCGAGGCGCTTGATCGCATCCGCCGGCAGGTTGGCTGCGGCCAGTGTCTGCGTCAGGCAGGCCTCGATATCGGCTTCCGATGTCCCCGGGCGCAGGCCGATGCCGGCGGTGATGCCGCTCACGGCTTCACCACGCGCCATTGCGTCACTGCCATCGCCGCGCGCCAGCCATGCATCGTCCCGATCGGATCGAGATGCGAGACGCCGACGCGGCGTAAGTTTCCGCCATGGACCGAGAACAGCCCGGCCAGCCTGGCTTCGCCCTCGATCGTCACGGCATTGGCCACCAGCCGCCCGCGCGGCTTCAGCGCCGCGAAGGCGGCTTCGAACACACCGGGGTCGGTCAGGCCGCCGCCAATGAAGACGGCGTCCGGCGAGGCTTTTCCGGCGAAGCTCTCGGGCGCCTTGCCTTCGACGACCTCGAGTGGCGGCGCGCCGAGCGCGAGCCGGTTGCGGGCGATGCGGGCGGCGCGCTCCGGCCGCTCCTCGAAGGCGATGGCGCGGTTGTGGCGATGGCGCAGGCTCCATTCGATGCCGATCGAGCCCGAGCCGGCACCGATATCCCAGAGCAGCTCGCCGGCGCGCGGCGCCAGCGCCGAGAGCGTGATCGCGCGGATATCGGCCTTGGTGAGCTGGCCGTCATGCTCGAACCAGTCGTCGGATAGCCCGGTCGCCAGCGGCAGGATGTGGGCATCGCGGCTAGCGACGACCTCGATCGCCAGCAGGTTGAGCGGCACGATGCCATCCAGCGCGAAGCTGTCGGCACGGGCTTGCCTGATGCGTTCGTTCGGGCCGCCGATCGTTTCCAGCACGGTGATCGTGCTTTCGCCGAAGCCGCGCGCGCTCATCAATTGGGCGACGGCGAGCGGCGTCGAATCATCCCAGGACAAGGCGAGCACCCGCGCGCCCGGCTGGAGAAAAGGGATGATCCTCTGAAGGGCGCGGCCATGCAGCGAGACCAGCCCGCATTCCTCCTGCGGCCAGCGCATCCGCGTGCAGGCCATCGAAAAGGAGGAGAGCTGCGGGATGACGCGCATCTCCGCCGCCGGCACCGCCTTGGTCAGCCCGGCGCCGATGCCGTAATGGAACGGGTCGCTGGTCGCGAGCACGCAGACATTGCGGCCCTTTTCGGCCAGGATCGCCGGCAGCGCGTTGCGGAAAGGTTGCGGCCAGGGCCGCGCCTCGCCGGGCACATCGCCGATCAATTTGAGATGGCGCTCGCCGCCGAAGACGATTTCGGCACTCTCCAGCGCGGCCAGCGCCTCGGCGCAGAGCCCGGCGCGGCCATCCTCGCCGAGTCCGACCAGCGACAGCCAGGGCCCGGGCGGCATGCTCGACAGTTTGGTCGTTTCAGGCGAAAACTGTTCCATGACGGTCCTCATCCTCGGCGGCACCAGCGAAGCGGCTGCGCTCGATCAGCTCCTGGCCGAACAGGCACCCGAAATTCGCGCCGTGATCTCGCTCGCGGGTCATACCTCCGACCCGCGCCCCTTGTCCTTGCCGACCCGCACCGGCGGTTTCGGCGGCATTGCCGGCCTCCGGCAATATCTCCTCGACGAGGGTGTCGTCGCCGTCATCGACGCGACCCACCCCTTCGCCGCGATCATGCCCTATCACGCCGAAGCTGCCTGCAAGGCGGAAGGCGTGCCGCTGCTGGCGATCCGGCGCGAAAGCTGGAAGCCGCAGAACGGCGACCGCTGGAAGAGCGTGCCCGACATCGACGCTGCCGTCGAGGCGCTCGGCGATGAGCCGCGCCGGGTCTTCCTGACCATCGGCCGGCTCGAACTGCCGCACTTCTTCGCAGCCCCGCAGCACGAATACCTCATCCGCGTGATCGAGCCTGTGAGCGATCTGCCGCTGCCGAATGCCAAGGTGCTGCAGCAGCGCGGGCCGTTCGAGGCCGAGGCCGAGGAGAAGCTGATGCGGGAGGAAGGCACTGAGGTCCTGGTCAGCAAGAACGCCGGCGGGCCGATGACGCTCGGCAAGCTCGTCGCCGCGCGCCGGCTCTCCTTGCCGGTGATCATGGTCGAGCGGCCGCCCAAGCCCGATGTCGAGACCGTCGAGCATATCGATCAGGTCCTGCCCTGGCTGGTGACGCAGGGGCTCTTCGTCACCGAGCGCGGCGTATAGACGATCGGGTTTTCGCCCTCGCGGGCGATCAGGCGCGTCGCGCTGGCCCCGATCATCACCAGGGTCGCCATGTCGGCGGTTTCGGCGGCCGCGATGGCTTCCGCCAGCGTCAGGATGCGCAAGCTCTCGTCGGGCCGCCCGACCGCGCGGGCGAAGATCACCGGCGTCTCGGACGCGCGGATGGTCGCCGCCAGCTCCAGCGCCTTGCCGAGCTGCCAGGGCCGCGCCTTCGAGATCGGGTTGTAGAGGCAGATCACGAAATCGGCCGACAGCGCCGCAGTGAGCCGCGCCGTGACGACATCCCAGGGTTTCAGATTGTCCGAAAGCGAGATCGCGCAGAAATCGCCGCCGAGCGGCGCACCGGCCTTGGCCGCGGCCGCCAGCATCGCGGTGATGCCAGGCTCGACCGTGATCTGGAGCTTGCGCCAGTCAGGCTCGCCCGCTTCCAGCGCCTCGAACACCGCCGCGGCCATGGCGAAGACGCCGGGATCGCCGCCGGAGACGACCGCGACCGCCTTGCCTTCCGCTGCCAGCATCAGTGCGTGGCGCGCACGCTCAACCTCGACGCGGTTGTCGGAGGCGTGCTTGGTCTGGCCGTCACGCGCCGGGACGCGGTCGAGATAGGGGCCGTAGCCGACGAGATCGCTGGCGGCTTCGAGCGCGGCCAGCGCCGAGGGCGTGAGATAGCGCGCCTCGCCGGGGCCAAGGCCGATGATGGCGAGCGAGCCGCTCACAGCCGCCGCCCCTCGCCGGGAACGAGGATCATCGAGAAATAGGGCGCCTCGTCGTCGGGCTTTTCCGCGAGACGGGTCACCACTTGCCCGGCCATGGTGGCGCGCTCGACATAGATGGCGCGGTTAATCAGCCCCGCTGCCTTCAATGCGCGGCGCACTTTTGGCAGGTTGCGGCCGAGCTTCATGATCACGGCGGCATCGGTGTCGGCGAGGCGGCGGGTCAGTTCGCCCTCGGCGAGCGTGCCCGGCACCACCGTCATCACGTCGTCACCCCAGCTGATCGGCGCGTCGGCACGGGCCCAGGCGCCGGCCATGCCGGTGACACCCGGCACCACCTCGGTCGGGAAGCGATGGGCGAGGCGGCGCCACAGATGCATGAAGGAGCCGTAAAAGAAGGGGTCGCCGTCGCAGAGCACGGCGATGCTGCGGCCTTCAGCCATCTCGCCGGCGAGCTGCTCGGCCGCTTCGTCATAGAAGGCGGCGATCGGCCCGGTATAGCCCTCGTCGTCGACCGGCACCTCGATCGTCACCGGGAAGGCGAGTTCGATCTCGCGGGCCGGATCCGGCGCGATGATGGCGTCGGCCGTGATGCGGGCATTGCCGCGCCGGCCGCGCTTGCAGAAATGGACGAGCCGGTCGGCCTTCAGGATGATGTCGCGGGCACGCACGGTCATGTAGTCGGGATCGCCGGGCCCGAGGCCGACGCCATAAAGCAAAATGCTGGGCGCTTGGTTGCTCACGCCGCTCATTCCTTCACCTGCGCCAGCGCGTTGACGGCCGCCGCCGCCATGGCAGACCCGCCGCGCCGGCCGTGCACGACGAGGAAGGGCACCCGCCCGTCCTGCGCCAGCGCTTCCTTCGATTCGGCAGCGCCGACGAAGCCGACGGGGATGCCGATCACGGCGGCCGGCTTCGGTGCGCCTTCGTCGAGCATGTCGAGCAGGCGAAACAGCGAGGTCGGCGCATTGCCGATGACGACGACGGAGCCTTCGAGATGCGGGCGCCAGAGCTCCATCGCCGCGGCCGAGCGCGTCGTACCCATCTCCTCGGCGAGCTTAGGCACGGAAGCGTCGGGCAGCGTGCAGATCACTTCGTTCTTCGCCGGCAGGCGGGCGCGGGTGACACCGTCGGCGACCATGCGGGCATCGCACAGGATCGGCGCGCCTTTTGCCAGCGCGGCCTCGGCTGCCTCTGCGAAATCCGGCGACATCACCACGTCCTTGGGCAGGTCGGTCATGCCGCAGGCATGGATCATGCGGACGACGACGCGCTCGGCCGTGCCGAAAAACCGCGACAGGTCGGATTCGGCCCGGATGATGGCGAAGGAGCGCTCGTAGATCGCGGCTCCGTCGCGGATATAGGCGTGACGCGTGTTCAACTTCCAACCTGCTTCTAATGCCGCGCCGCTTGCAGGCGCGCGCGGATGTCCTGACCCGGTTCGAGCCGGCGCACAAGTTCTCCCAGCGAGAGATGTGCGATGGCGGCATCGCTGGTGCCGCCATCGATGATCACGTCATAATGCCCATCGCGGCCGACCAGAGTGAGGGCGGCGCGGCCGGGATGGGCGCAGGACTTGGCGCAGCCGGAGACGTGGAGGCTGAGACCGTCGGCCAGCAGCGGTGCGATCGCGTCGGAAAGAACGGCGGCATCGGTCAGGACCGGCGCTTCGCCGCGCGTGCAGGCGGGTGCTCCAGTACAGGCCGAGACGGCAAGGCGTGGGTCGTCCGCCTCGACGATCAGGCCTTCGCTGTGCAAGGACGCTCGCAGGCTGGTCGCCGCGTCAGCCGAGAGGCCGCAGAAGCCGAAGCCGCGCCAGGGCGATAGTCTGATCTCGCGGACATCGGCTTCGCGGGCGATTTCGCCGAGCCGGCGCAAGCCGGCGGCATCCGTTCGGCCGAAGGGCAATCCGGCCAGCACCGCGACTCTGTTGTCCCGCTCGGCGACGAGGCCGACTGGTGACGGCTTCGGCCGGCTGGCAGGGGCAGGCATCAGCGCGAGCCCACTCGATGCAGCCAGTGCGGTCAACTGATCCGGACCGAGATCACGCATGCGGCGGACCTTCTCGGAGCCTCGCCAGCTCGCAGCGACGAAGCCGCCGAGCAGGCGAGCCGCCAGCGGCGGCGCCTCCTCGAGCGCAACCGGACCGAACCAGAGTTCGCCCGATAGGCCGAATGCGACTGTGTCGCCGGTGACGGCACGCAGCCTGAGATCGGCGGCAAAACCGTCGAGCGCCAGCGCGCCGCCGTCGACGACGATCGAGAACTTCGCCGGTAGGCCTGAAACGGTGCGGCCGGCATTCTCGACTGCTTGCGCCAGCGCGGCTGCGTCGAGCAGTTCGTCCGCCGCCCGGCCGGCGAGCGGGGAGGTCAGCACCAGCCGGTTCGGGCCATCGCCCTCCGCTTCGTCGACGAGACCGGCCGCGAGCAGATCGTCGACCAGCGCCGGATGCGCTTCCTCGCGGATGCCGCGCAGTTGCAGGTTGCCACGGCCAGAAATCTCGATCTGGCCGTTGCCATGCCGGCTCGCCAATTCGGCGACAGAAGCGAGCTGGTCCGGGGTCAGCGCGTTGCGCGGCGGATGCAGGCGTACCAGCAGGCCGTCGCCGGTCAGCATCGGCCGCAAGGTGCCGGGGCACCAGCCGCGCCGCATCGTCTCGCGGACCGTGGCGCTCATTCCGCGGCCTCCCGGCCCGAGAGCATTGCCGCCGAGTTCGATCGGCTTGTCCAGAGACCGCGCTCCTGCGCCTCGGCAAGGCGGGAGCGGATCGAGGCGGCGGCTGGTGCATTCGCCGTCTCCAGCGCCTGCCAGATGGCGGGATCGCCGCAATAAGCCTGGAACACCGAATCGAACAGGCCGTCCGAGACCGCATCGGTGCTCGCCGCATAGACGAAGAGCGCATCGATCGCCTCCGCCAACTCGGCCGCGCCGCGCCAGCCATGGGCGAGATGGCTCGCGATCCACCGGGGATGGCAGAGCCGGCCATGGACGATGCGCGAGACGTCTTCGGCGAGGGTACGCGCCTTCGGCTTTTGCGGATCGGAGGTATCGAGGCTGTAGAGCGCAGTCTTGCCGCCCTCGGCCTGCATCGCGGCGACGAAGCCGCCGATCACGTCGGCCGCGCTGGTCGCTTCGAGGATGTCGCGCCCGGCGGTGTCGCTGACATGGACGAAGGCGTCGGCCTCCTTGACCCGGGTGGTGAAGCTTTCATCGGGCGAAGCAGCGCCGTCCGGCCCGCCATAGGCATGGCTCGTTGCGGCGATATAGGCGCTGCCCAACTCCGAGCGGGTCTGCCAGTCGCCATCGAGCGCCCGGTCGGCCATGGCAGCGCCATAGCGGCCGGGCGCAGCACCGAAGATGCGCGCGCCGGCCTCGCCACGGCGTCGGGCCGCCGCGGGCTCATTCCACTCGTCGGACTCGTCGAGCGCGGCGACGGCACGTGCGGCGCCATCGAGCAGAGCGATCTGCGCCGGAAACGTGTCGCGGAAGGCGCCGGAGATCCGGATGGTGACGTCGGCGCGCGGTGCGGAGAGCTTGGCCTGCGGGATGATCGAAAAGCCGGTGACGCGGGTCGAGCCATGGTCCCAGACTGGCTCCACGCCCATCAGCCGCAAGGCATGGGCGATATCCTCGCCGCCCGAGCGCAGGGTCGGCGAGGCCCAGAGATCCATCACGATCCGGCGGGGATAATCTCCCTCGTCCTGGAGATGCCTGGCGATGACAGCCTCGGCCGCCTTTGTTCCGAGCTTTGCGGCCGAGCGTGTCGGCAAGGCGCGCGGGTCGAGGGTCGAAAGGTTGCGTCCGCTCGGCAGCACGTCGGGCCGGCCGCGATGCGGCGCGCCGGCCGGGCCGGGCGGCACGAAGCCGGCATCGATCGCCCTGAGCAGGTTGCGGCGCTCGTTCTCGGCGGAGGCCGGATCGGCTTGCGAGGAGCCGAAGACATGGAGTCCGTCGCGGAAGGCGGTCTCGGCGAGATCGCAGAGATGAGCGTCGAGCGCCGCGAGTGCGCTTGCCATGTCCTGATCGGGCGTGACGCCGCTCGCCGCGGCGAGGCCTGTCCGCTCGGCCCGGTCGATGATCTCGCGCGCTACCAATTCGGCCCGGCGCGGATCGAGCACCTGCGCCTGCGAGTACTCCTCGACGAGGTCGCGCAGCAGCGCCGCTTCGCCGGCGATGTCGTGGTTCGCCAGCGGTGGCGGCAGGTGGCCGAGCGTCAGCGCCGAGAGCCGGCGCTTCGCCGGCGCCGCCTCGCCGGGATCGTCGACGACATAGGGGTAGATCACCGGCAGGGCGCCGACCGCGAGCCGCGGCCAGCAGGCGGCCGAGAGTGCCACCGCCTTGCCGGGCAGCCACTCGGTCGTGCCGTGGGTGCCGAGATGGATCAGCGCATCGGTGCCGAGGATTTCGCGCAGGCCGAGATAGAAGGCGAGATAGGCGTGCCCCGGCGGCGCATCGGGGTCGTGATAGCGCGCCTTGCGGTCGGGCGAGGCGTCGCGCGGGGGCTGCAGCGCTACGGCGAGCTTGCCGAAGCGGACGAGTCGGAAGCGGGAGGCTTCGTTGATGCAGGCGGGGTCGGGCTGGCCGTGGCTGGCGAAGAGAGCTTCGCGCGCTGCGGCCGGGATTGAGGCGAGCCAGGCGCGATAGGCGGCGAGCGGGACGGCGAAGTCAGCTGGGCCTTCGGTGAGCGCCTGCATGAGGTTCGCGCCATCTGGGTGAGATGTCGTGGGACCAACGTCATACCCCGCCCCACCCAGCAGTTCCCGGATCGCCAGCGCGCTCGTCGGCGTATCGAGGCCGACGGCGAAGCCGGCGCGGCCGCCGCGGGCGGGGTAGTCGGACATCACCAGCGCGAGCCGGCGTTCGCTGCACGGCTTGCGGCCGAGTGCGATCCAGTTCGCCGCGAGGTCTGCGAGCGCGGTTATGCCGTCGTCATCCGGCGTCAGCCGCCGCAATGTCAGGCCGGTGGCGGGATCGGCGATCTCCTCCTTGAAGGCGACCGGGATGGCGCCGAGCCTTCCGTCGAATTCCGGCAGTGCCGCCTGCATGGCGAGGTCGGCGGCGGAGAGCCCACGTGGCGATTCTGCCCACGCTTCGCGCGCGCTGCCGACCGGTACGGCCTGCAGAATCGGGCAATTGGCGGCGTCGAGCACGAAGCCTTCGCCGTCGCGGGCGGAGAAGGCCGTGGTGGTGACGATCAGCGCCGGCTTGCGGGAGGCGATCAGCGCGGCGAGCTCGGCAGCGACGCTTGCGTCCTTGAGGCTGGTCAGGGCGAGGGGAAGCGGGTCGAGGCCGCGTGCGGCGAGAGCTGACGCGATCGCCTCGACCATGGCCGTGTCACCGGCGGCGACGCCGGAGCGGTAGACGAGGATGGGAACAAGGGGGGTATCGGTAGGCAGCGCGGCGAGCGCTTCCTGCCAAGGCAGCGGCGCGGCGTTGGCGCCGAGCGCGAATAGCGTGGGGAGCGGGACAGGGGCAAGGTCGCGCTGGCCCTGATCTCCCTGCCGGGGAGGGGAGAAGGGAGCTGTCAGTGCGGCTTCGTCCCTCTCCCCTCGGGGGAGAAGGTGGCCCGGCGAAGCCGGGTCGGACGAGGGCCGTGCGGCGAGATAATCACTGGCCCGCCCCAGCAGCCGCCGCATGTTCTCGGCGCCGCCACCGGCATGGAAATAGCCGAGCAGGGCGGCCGCGAACTCCTGTGGCACGGTGCCGTAGCCGGCGAGCCGCTCGTCCTCCCGGTCGTCGCCAGGGAGCACCGCCAGCGCGACCCCATGCTGCCGGCAGGCGCTGGCGATCTGCTCGACGCCGTAGCGGAGATAGTCGAGCCCGCCGAGGCAGCGCAGCAGCACGAAGCGCGAGCTGGCGAGCGTTTTCTCGATCAGCAGGTCGATCGAGAGCGGGTGCTTGAAGCGCCTGAGCGGCACCAGGCGTAAGGTCAGCCCGCTATCGGGCGCTGCCGCCGCCAGGGCAGAGAGGTCGCTGTCGCTGAAGGAGAGGACGACGAGGTCTCCCGGCGGCAGAGCGAGGTCGACGGCGTCTTCGCCGTCGTCGAGCCTCACTTCGCTGGTCGGGAGAAGGTGCATCGCATCAGCCGGCGAGCGCCGCCTCGACTGCGGCCCGGTCGAAGCCCTTGAGGCCGATCACCACGAGCCGGCCGTCGCGCGGCTCATTGGCACCCCAGGCCCGGTCGTAATGATGGCCGACGCGCCGTCCCACGCCCTGCACCACCAGCCGCATCGGCTTGCCGGGAATGCCGGCAAAACCCTTGAGCCGCAGCACGCCCTCGGCCTCGGCCGCCTTGGCGACGCGGGCGACGAGCTCTTCCGGCGAGCCGGCCTGCGGCAGCGGCAGCGCGACGCTGTCGAAATCGTCATGGTCGTGATCCTCGCCCTCGCCATGATGCGAGGGACGCGCCGCGAGATCGGCCTCGGCGGCGGCGCCGAGCCCGATGATCAGCGCCGGCTCGACCTTGCCATGGGCAGTCTCGACCACCTTGATCGCCTTGGGCAGGTGCTGGGCGATCTCGGCCTTGACCCGCTCGCGGCCTGCCGCGTCGACGAGGTCGCTCTTGTTGAGCAGGATCAGGTCGGCGCAGAGGATCTGGTCCTCGAACACCTCCTCCAGCGGGTTGTCATGGTCGACGGCCTGGTCCTGCGCGGCCTGCGCCTTCAGCGCTTCGGGATCATCGGCGAATTGGCCCTCGGCCACCGCCGGCCCATCGACCACGGCGATGACGCCGTCGACGGTGACGCGGCTGCGGATCGCCGGCCAGTTGAAGGCCTTGACCAGAGGCTTCGGCAGAGCGAGGCCGGAGGTCTCGATCAGAATGTGCTGCGGCGGGTTTTCCCGGTTCAGCAGCTTTTCCAGCGCCGGCACGAAATCGTCGGCGACGGTGCAGCAGATGCAGCCATTCGGCAGCTCAACGATGTCCTCCTGCGTGCAGCCCTCGATGCCGCAGCCGGCGATGAAGGAGCCGTCGAAGCCGAGATCGCCGAACTCGTTGACCAGGACGGCGAGGCGCTTGCCGCCGGCGTTCTCCAGGAGATGGCGGACGAGGGTGGTCTTACCGGCGCCGAGGAAGCCGGTGATGATCGTGCACGGCACCTTGCCGAGCGTCGTGGTCTGGGGAGCGTTCATTCGTTTGATCCTTGTGTGCGCGGCAGGGGAGGCACGCGCGCGACCACGCCCTTGCGGAACGAGACGGGTCTTTCCTTCCAGGGAACGATGCCGTTGGCGCTGGCGGCGAATTTCTCCGCCCCGCTGACGATCTCGTCGAGATGAAGACCGGCGTCGAGATCGCCGATCAGATAAGTCCATTTGCCGTCGGCTGCGAGCGCGATCGTGCAGGGCCGCTTGCAGACGGAGAGGCATTCGACCGGGACGACGGCAATGCCGCTGCCGGCCATGCGCTCGGAGAGCGCTGCCGCAAGGCCGATGCCGGGTTGGTCATAGCCTTCCGGCAGATCCTCGCGCTGGCGCCGGCAGGTGGTGCAGACATGGATGGTGCAGCCCGGCTGCTGCCGGGCCTCCATCGCGAGGGCGAGATCGCCTTCGAGCATGAGACGCCTCCTTGTTCTGGCGCGGCCGTTTCTGGCTGCGCGAGGCGTCAGGCCGCCGCGGCGACGGCGCTGCGGCGCGTGGCCCAAGGCCAGAGCACGCCGACGGCGAAGCCGGTGACGAGCCAGAGCGCGGCCTGGATGGCGAGCGAGAGCGCGGCGAAATGCGCGGCGATCTCGGCCGGCACCTTGCTCTCCGGCGCCGCCAGGTGCGGCGCGCCGATCAGATGTGGCAGCAGCAGCGCCAGCACGGCAAGCGCCCGCGCCCAGGAAGCCTCGACGCGCAGGAAGACAAAGAGCGCGCCGGCGGTGACGACCGCCGTCAGCAGCCACCAGAGCTGGCGGTGCTGCAGTTCGGCCGCGGCGGAGCCCGGCAATTCCGGCGCCAGCCCCATCGCCGGGGCGAGCCCGAAGGCGAGGAAGCCGCAGACGGCCCAGGCCAATGCCCGGCGCTGGTCGATCTGCTCGTTCGCGGCGATCATTCCGGCGAGCAGCAATGCGGCGAAGCCGATCGCGGTGCCGATCGTCACCAGGCTGGTGAAGGCGGTACGCTGGAGGCCGTCCTGCGGCTTCCATTCATGCTCACCGGTATGGTCCGCCCCGGCCTTCGGGTCGTTATGGGCGAGAATGATGCGGGCACCGTCAGAGAAGGCGGCCTTCATCGGTGCGCCCTGCGAGCGGAATGCGGCCTCATAGGTCTCGGCCTTGAGGATCAGCGGGGTGGTGGTGACGTGCTGGAGCGCCGAGATCAGCAGCCCAGCCAGAAGCCCGGCCAGGATGCTGACCGTGAGAACACGCGTGACCATGTGCTTTCCCTCAATGACAGGGGAAGGCGAGGCCGTGACGAGTGTCGTGCGCCGCGTTGTGGACAGTGGACGAGGCGGCGAAGCCGACGGTGTAGATCAGCACGAAGCCGAGGATCAGCGCGGCGGCGACGGCTTTCGCCCGCTCCGAAACGCTGGTCTGGCTGGTGACGGTTGCGGTGTTCATTGGCTCACTCCTGGCCACCCCACCGGCAGCCTGCTGGACGACATCGGACGACGGCAGGTCTCCTGGCTCACGGCTTGGTGTCCTGCTCCGCCTTCCCGGGAAACCCAGTGGCCGATGGCGCAGGACGCGCCGCTTACAGTTGCGGGGGCAGCCGCGGCCTTTCACCGCGTTCCCTTTTCACCTCGTTGTCGAGGCACCGTCAGCGACGATCATTAGCCATCCGGTAGGCACTGTGCAATGCAGTCTCGTCATTCTCGGCCGAAGCGTAGCGAAGAGCCGAGAATCTCCTGAAAGAGATGCTCGGGTCTGCGCCCGAGCATGACGCGGAGACCAGGACATGACCCTTCCTCTGCTCACTCTCGTCCTCGGCGGTGCCCGCTCCGGCAAGAGCCGCCATGCCGAGGCGCTGGTCGAGGCGCTGCCGGCGCCCTGGACCTATATCGCGACCGCGCAGGCTTATGACGACGAGATGCGCGCCCGCATCGCCGAGCACCGAGCCCGCCGCTCGCGCGACTGGCAGACCGTCGATGCGCCCGTCGCCCTGCCCGAGGCGATTCGCAATGCACGGGCCGGTCAGCCGATTCTCGTCGATTGCCTGACGCTGTGGCTGACCAATCTGCTGCTCGCCGAGCGCGACATCGCAATCGCGACCGGCGAGCTTATCGCCGCTTGCCGCGAGGCCAGCGCGCCTATCGTGCTGGTCTCGAACGAGGTCGGCCTCGGCATCGTGCCGGACAATGCGCTCGCCCGGCGCTTCCGCGACGAGGCCGGCCGCCTGCATCAGCGGCTTGCGGCGCAGGCCGGGCGCGTGGTCTTCATGGTCGCCGGATTGCCGATGCAGGTGAAGTGATGACGACCGAGGCCGAGGACGCCGCCCGCCACAAGGCGAAGATGGCAAAGCGCAAGGCGGTGCAGGACGCCGAGGTCGCCGGCAAGACGCTGGAAAAGGGCCTGCTGATCGTCAACACCGGTCCGGGCAAGGGCAAGTCGACCGCCGCCTTCGGCCTGATCCTGCGCGCGCTTGGCCATGGCTGGCGCATCGGCGTCGTCCAGTTCATCAAGGGCGCCTGGTCGACCGGCGAGCGCAAGGCGCTGGAGGCCTTCGGTGACCAGATTTCCTGGCATTCCATGGGCGAGGGCTTCACCTGGGAGACGCAGGACAAGACCCGCGACATCGCCGCCGCGACCCGCGCCTTCGAGAAGGCGAAGGAGTTGATGGCCGACGAAAGCATCCGGCTCGTAGTGCTCGACGAGCTCAACATCGCCCTGCGCTACGACTACCTGCCGCTCGCCGACGTCGTGGCAGTGCTGCGGGAACGCCGGCCCGACCTCCACATCGTCGTCACCGGCCGCAACGCCAAGTCGGAACTGATCGAGGCTGCCGACCTCGTCACCGAGATGACGTTGGTGAAGCATCATTTCGCCGCCGGGGTGAAGGCGCAGGAAGGGATCGAGTTTTGACGGTCGAACAGCAAGGTTGGGGGCCGATTCTGGACGGATACGGCGCTCCGTTGCGAAAATTGCTGCAGCAAAGAGACGGGCAGGCAACGGCTGTTCTCTTGGCGGATGGTCGTGAATTGCTTGTCTATGACGTTTCCTGGGGGAGAGACGCAGGCGACTGGTGGGAACATGTGATCTGCAACACGTCGCTGGAGTCGATGCAGACTCTCCGAGAGATCTACTTCTTCCGTCTCTCAGAGGTCGTGAATCTGCGTGATCCAGAAACTCAGGAGGTTCTCCTGTCCCAAACGCCAGCACCTGGAACCACGTAGTTTCTGATGACTGAAATTGCTGATGTGTCGGTGCTGTATTCGGTGCAACAACGAGATTTGAGTGTCAGGCCGCGGCAAAGGCGAGCGTGCTACCAATGCTCGCCAGCCCCCAGAGCAGCAGGCAGGCGCGCCGATAGAGGGCAAGCGCCCGCCTGATATCGGCAGCATTCGCCTCGGCCCGGCCATCGCCCATCCAGCCATCCTCGACCCTGACCGCGCCGTAGACGCGCGGGCCGGCGAGCCGCAGCCCGAGCGCGCCGGCCATCGCCGCCTCCGGCCAGCCGGCATTGGGCGAGCGGTGGCGACCGGCATCGCGGCGAACCGCGCGCCAGGCGGCGCCGGCATCGGCCTGCCGGTCGAGCGTCGCTGCGGCGGTGAGCAGCAGTGCGGTCAGGCGCGAGGCCGGCAGGTTGACGAGATCGTCGAGCCGCGCTGCTGCCCAGCCGAAGGCGAGATGGCGCGGCGATTTATGGCCGATCATCGAATCGGCGGTGTTGATCGCCTTATAGAGCGCCCCGCCCGGCAGGCCGCCGACGCCGAGCCAGAAGGCTGGCGCAACGATGCCATCGGAAAAGTTCTCGGAGAGGCTCTCGATCGCGGCGCGTGCGATGCCGGCTTCGTCGAGGCTCTCCGGATCGCGCCCGACGATCATCGCGACCGCCTTGCGCCCGCCGGTGAGGCCGCCTTGCTCCAGTCCTTCGGCGACGCGGGAGACATGCTCGTGCAGGCTGCGCTGCGCCAGCAGGCTCGACGCCAGCAATGCCAGCGGCAGCAAAGCGAGCGGCCCGGCGAGGCGGCAGAGCGCGACGAGGGCCAGCGAGGCGGCAAGCGTCACGCCCAGCAGTATCAGGAGGGCGACAATGCCGGCCGTTCGCCGCATCGAGAAACTCATGGTCTCGCGATTGAGGTTCCGGTCCAGCCAGCCGATCAGCGCACCGATCCAGGTGACGGGATGGCCGATCCATGCGAACAGGCGCGCCGGATAGCCGATCGCCGCCTCGATCAGGAGGGCGGCGAGCAGGAGCGGCAGGCTTGCGGAGAGCGACATGGCGGCCGGGGAGACGAAGGAGGTGATCTGGCATGGCGGTGATCTCGCCACGGCCCAGGCGCTGTTTCCGCAGGCGCCAGAACCCTGGATCGATCTCTCGACCGGTATCAACCCGATCCCCTATCCGCTTCCGGAGCTGCCGTTAAGCCTGTGGCAGCGCCTGCCGGGCAAAACGGACGAGGCGGCGCTGCTCGCCGCAGCCCGCAGGGCCTATCGCATTCGCCCGCAAAGCGGCCTCGTCGCCGCGCCGGGCACGCAGGTCCTGATCGAATTGCTGCCGCGTCTGATGCCGGCTGCGCATGTCGCCGTGCTCGGCCCGACCTATGGCGAGCACGCGCCGGCCTGGCGCAAGGCAGGTGCGACGGTGCGCGAGATCGGCGATCTCGCCGAGATCGGCGACCCCAATGTCGTCGTGCTGGTCAACCCGAACAATCCGGACGGGCGCATCGTTGCGCAGGAGGCGTTGATCGCGCTCGCTGGTGCGCTCGCGGCACGGGGCGGCCTGCTGGTCGTCGACGAGGCCTTCGCCGATTTCGCGCCGGAGACGAGTCTGCTGCCGACCCTGCCCGATGGCGCACTGGTGCTGCGCTCCTTCGGCAAGGCCTATGGGCTCGCTGGTCTCAGGCTCGGCTTCGCGGTTGGCGAGCCGCGTTTCACCGACGCCGTGCAGGCGATGCTCGGTCCCTGGGCCGTGGCCGGGCCGGCGCTGCATGTCGGCGCCGTCGCGCTCGGCGATGCGGAGTGGCTGTCGAAAGCCGGCGAGGCCCGCGCCGCCGACAGCACGCGGCTCGACGCGCTCCTTGCTCCGCATGGTCGGGTCGTCGGCGGGACGGCGCTCTATCGCCTGCTCGAGGCACCACAGGCGCCGTCCCTGTTCGAGCGGCTCGGCCGGGCCGGCATCTATGTCCGCCGCTTCCAGCACGATCCCTCGCGCCTGCGCTTGGGCCTGCCGGGAGATGAGCCTGCCTGGGCGCGATTGGCGCAGGCGCTCGCGCCGGTCTGAGCCCCGCTGCGCGGTCATCGCAGCCGCTACATGCGGCTGAGTGCGGGACGAAGCGGCGCGCCGACGCTATCGTCGAATGATTCCAGCGATCCGGAGAGATGTCGCATGCAGCCCTGGCCGAAGCAGTCCGCCCTCACCATCGGCTTCGCCCATCCGGCCTATCAGATGCGCGACGAATATCTCGCCCGCAACGGCCAGGCGACGAGCTTCGAGGTCCGCAATCTCGACGATCTCAGGGCTAGGGCGCCGGAAGCCGATGTGCTGGTCGTTTCCGGCCTCTGGCGCAACGACATGCTGGACGGGCTGAGCAAGCTGCGCTTCATCCAGTCGATCAGCGCCGGCACCGACCAGTTCGACAAGCCGAAACTGGCGGCGGCGGGCGTTCGCCTCGCCAGCGCCCAGGGCGGCAATGAGCGCGCCGTCGCCGAGCATGCGATCTCGCTGATCCTGGCGCTGGCGCGCCAGCTTCATCTCGCCCGCGACAACCAGGCGAAGGCCCATTGGCGGCCGATGATCAGCGATCGCTCCCGCCGCGAGGACGAACTCGGCGGCCGCACGCTGGTGATCGTCGGGCTCGGCCGCATCGGCCTCAGGCTCGCGGCGCTTGCCGCGGCTTTCGGCATGCGTGTCATCGGCGTGCGCCGCCGGCCGGGCTCGGAGCCGAATGTCGAGACGATCGTGCCGCCGTCGGAACTGCACGCCGCGCTGGCGCAGGCTGATTTCGTGGCGCTGACCTGCCCGCTGACGCCGGAGACGGAAGGGCTGATCGATGCCGCCGCGCTCGCGGCGATCAAGCCTTCAGCCTATCTGATCAATGTCGCGCGTGGCCGGGTTGTCGACGAGCCGGCGCTGATCGCCGCGCTCGAAGCCGGCCGGATCGCCGGCGCCGGCATCGATTGCGTTTATGAGGAGCCCTTGCCGGCGACATCGCCACTCTGGGCAATGCCGCAGGTGTTGCTGACGCCCCATAGCGCGGGCGAGACCCGCGCCTATGAGAGCAATGTCGTCGATATCCTGCTCGACAATCTCGGCCGGCTGGAGCGCGGCGAGGCCGCGCTGCTCAACCAAACAGTCTGAGCGGCCCCAGATTCACCAGCGCGGGCGCGGGCCGTAGCTGCCGTCGCAGCCGACGAGCGGGCCACCGGGATAGTAGTCGTCGATGATGATGTCCGGCAGCTGGCAGCCGCTACGGCTGGCGCTGCGGGTGACGCGGCTGCGCGGCTGCGCGTAATCGTCGGTGTCGACGAAGACGGTGCGGCCGTCATAGCGCGGCTCCGCCTGCCGGGCGCTCGCCGGCCTCTGGGCCGGGCGCGGCGCCTGGGCGCGTTCGGTCGTCTTCTCGGTGGCCTGCTGGCGCACCGGCGGCAGCGGCGCCGCGGCGACGTCGGTGTCCTTGCCGTCCTTGCCGGCGATCTGCGAGGCCGGGACGACGACGTCCTCGGCGGTGGCGCGCACCAGCTTCTGGACGCCGGTGTCGAGCACCAGCGTGCGGAAGGGGGCGTCGCCGCAGCCGCCGCAGCGGGCCGGGTCGAGCGGGACGAGGTCGACGCGCGCCTTGCCGTCGTCGTTGGCCTGGCCCTCGCCGGTGGCGCGGGCGGCGATGGCGACCTTGGCGGCGTCCTCGAGCTGCATCTCGATCAGCTGGGTGCGGAGTGCACGGGCGCGGCGATAATTGACGACCTCGTCACCGCCCGAGACCAGGATGGCGAAGGGCGCGCCCTTGGGGGCGTTGCCGCGAAAGATGTCGCGCAGCTGGGTGATGGCGCGGCGCGCATCGGAGCTGACCTCCCAGCTGCCGGGCGCGAAGGCGATCTGGCGCGTCGTCATGATCTCGCGGGCCGCCTGTGCGACGCCGAGCGAGACCGTGCGCGAGGAGAACTCCAGCTTCAGCGACTGCGGCCGCTCGGCGACCTTCGGTGCATCCGGGTTACCACCTTCGGCCTGGGCGAAGCCGGCGCCGGCCGAGACGAGCACGGCGAGGGCGGCGACGGCGAGGCGCAGGCGGCTGGCGCGCTGGCCGGTGGTCTGGTCGAGCTGGAAGCCCATGGCGGGTCTCCTCATGATCGGGTGTGCGCTGGGCACGTTGCCTGACCCTTGGCGATCCCTGAGCCGGTTTCGCAAATGCTTGGCAAACACCGCTGCGTGGATTTGAACGCGTGCGCGTAGGACGCCGCTCATTCATTCACCGTTCAGGAAAAAATGCGGCTCGCAGCGAAAATCGGGCAAACCGTGGCAAAGCTCGGGCAACGCCATTGCCGCGTCCCGTCTCGCCGAGCCGGCCGTCGCATTGTCGAGGCTACAGGACTATGCGAAGAGAGGGTAAACAGGGGGTCTGGCTATGAAGAACGCAGATGAGCGCAAGGACAATAGCGAGCTTCCTCAGATGATGTCCCGCCGTGCGCTCGGCGGATTCGTCCTTTCGCTGCCGCTGCTCAGCGCCGTTCCTGCTCTGGCGCAGACAGATCAGGGTGCGACAAACATCCTGCGCTCGCTGGCGCCGCACGACCGGGCTCCCGGCCGCTCGAGTGGCGGTGGCAGCGGCGGCGGCAGGGTCGTGGTGCGCCGTGTCGCACCGGTGCCGCGCCGGGTTCATCCGCGCGGCTACGGCTCGGATGTCGTGATCGACCTGACTCGCAGGGTCGAGGTCACCGTCTTTTTCGACAACGACTCGGCGGCGCTGCGCCCCGGCGCGGAGGCGACGCTGATGCGGCTGGCTCTGGCGCTGCGCGATCCGATCCTGCTCGATCAGCGCTTCCTGATCGCCGGTCACACCAGCAGGGACGGCGACTACGACTACAATGTCGATCTCTCCCATGATCGGGCGGCCGCGGTGCGCGACTGGCTGGTCTCCTATGGCGAGATCTCGCCTGGCCGCCTCGTCGCCCACGGCTTCGGCCCCGACATGCTGCGCAATCCGCGCAGCCCGTATTCACCCGTCAACCGCCGCGTCGAGGTCATCGCCATCACCGGCTGATTTCTACTTGTCTTCCCGAAACAACCGCTCGCCTCAGGGGGCACCCGTCATGGCTTTCTTCAAGCGTCTCATGCTCGGCTTCGCGCTGTTGATGTCCTTCGCAGCCGTCGCCCACGCTCAATCGCCGAATTCCCGCATCAACCTCCTGGTGATGTCGGACGATGCCGATCCGGATACGGTTCCGCGCAACAACCGCATCTTCAACCGCGTCCAGCTCCAGCTCTCGGAGTATCTGAACACCCGCGGCTTCCAGGTCTATGACGAGACCAGCGTCTCGCTGGGCATCGCCCCGACGGCCCGCGTTCGCCGCCGCGACGCCGAGCTGATCGAGATCGCCCGCGCCGTGCCGACGCCGGTCGACGCGATGGTCGTCTACCAGATCTACGCCTCGGCCCGTCGTGCGGTCGCCGCCGACATCCGCTTCCCCGAGATCCGCATCGCCGGCCGCGTCCTCAATGTCCGCTCCGGCCAGTTCATCGCGGCCTTCGAGGTCGGCGGCTTCCAGCTGCCTGCCCTGCCGAACCCCTGCAGCGCCGAGTGCCTGCTCGAGACGGTCGGCACCCATTCGCGCCTCCTTGCCGCCGATCTCGGCGCGGCGATCGCCCAGAAGCTCGAGGGCTTCGCCCGTCCGGCTGGTGGTGGCACCGCGGCTGTCGGCAAGGACGGCATCGTCCTCGGCGGTGGCGCCGGTGGTGCGGCTCCGGTCGCGGCGGGCGGCGAGGGCTGCAACAGCCTGCCGACCGACTTCATGATCCAGCTGCGCGATTTCACCGCCACGGAAGTCGACCGGATCGAGGGCGAGTTCGTCCGCTGGGGCTGCTACCGCGCCCACCGCGCCACGCAGATGACCTCGACCTCGGCCGATTTCTTCTACACCACCTCGGCCGACTCGGCCCGCCTGACCCGCAACTTCCGCCTGATGCTCGAGCTGGTCGGCCTGAACGGCCAGGTCAACTTCTCCGGCAACCGCGTGGTCGTCAGCAAGGTCGCCACGCGCTGATCGGATTGGGCGCGGGGTAACCATAAACCCCAGCCTCTTTTTTCAAAAAAGCCGCCCGGTCGACATGGACCGGGCGGCTTGTTACTTTAATTGTGGCAGCAATATGCGCCGGCTTGGCGCGAACGGAGTGGAGGGGTTCCGTTCGCCGCGACCGAGCCGGTGTTCGATGCGGATATTTGACACATGGATTGGGGTATTGACCCGGCACGGGTCGCGGAGATCAGCACGATCGCGTCTTCGCGCCGATTTTCCGCCCGGGACACCGAGAAGTTCGTTCTCGCGATCACGGGGGGCGGGTCGGAGAATGCCGACCTGCCGCTCTGGGACATGCTGCAGGTGCTGTTCTCGCTCGGCGCGCTGACTGCAAATCCGCGCATGCCGGCCCGCGACGCCGCCATCGGCTGCATGCTCGACGAGAGCGGCATCCTGCTGCGGCCGCTGCGCCAGGACGGGCCGGTGCGCATCAGCTTCGCCGGCGCGACGATCGAGGCCTCGGCGGCCGAGATCGTGCTGGCCTATGGCGACAAGGGCGAAGCCAAGACCCGCTCCTTCTCCTGGAGCCGGATCAGGCGTGCGCTCGGCCTCGCCGACTTCCTCTTCGCGGCCGAGGCGGATGAGCGCTCGGAAGGCGGGCTCGTCGCGCTACGCACCGCGCTCGACGCCGTCTTCGCGCTGTCCTCCTTCGACGAGGACGGCATGAAGCGCGCCGTGCAGGAACCGGCTCGCTTCATGCGGGCCTGGCGCCGGCGCCATCTGCCCTTGCTCGCCTTCGCCGACCTGATCCGCCAGCGCGAGGCCTTTCTCAACGCCTCCGGCCGGCGCGAGCGCCAGCGCGAATTCGATCCCGACGATCTGATCGCGCTCTGGAGCTTCGCTTTGCTGCATGGCGAGACCTGGAGCTTCGCCCGCTTCGCCGAGCGCTTCAGCGCGCTGATGCGCGAGGAGCGCTCCAGCGTCGGCCGCCGCGACTTCATGGCGCCGGCCTCGATGGAGACGCTGATGGCGCGCCAGCCCTCGGAGAATCCCGAGGAGGCGCTGATCGCCTGGCTCGACCATCAGGCGATCCTCGGCGAACTCGAAGAGGATGAGCCGGAGGAGGACGACGAGCCCGAGGAGGAGGACGAGGACGGCGTCGTGCGCGAGCGCGTCTATGCCGCGCTGATGCGCCTGCCGGCCGAGCCGAAATTCCTCAACAAGGAGGAGCGCGAGGCGATCGGCCGGGCGCTCGCCATCCTGCCGCTCGCCCATGAGCAGCCGCTGACGCTGGCGCGCTCGCGCGCCGTCGCGCCCTGGGAGAATCGGCTGGTCGAGGCCAGCCGCCGCGTCGCCGGTTCCAATCGTGGCCAGGTCGACCAGAGCCCGGAGCCGTTCGACTATGCCGGTATCGCCACCGCGCTCGCGGGGCTGGGCAGGCGGCTCGACGAATTGCTGCTGATCGGCAATGCGCTCGAGGCGATCGAGGGCCCGCAGAGCGAGGCGGCGACGGCCGAGGGACAGAAGCTGCTGCGGCGCTGGCGCCATGATCGTGCGAGCTTCCGGATCGACGATGCGAAACTCGCGCTGACCTTCGCAAGGCATGGGGGAGCACTGAGAACGGTCGCAGCAGCCCTGCACCGGATCAACAGGCAACAGAAGCGCTTCGGAGAAACGACGGACCTGGTCGCCCAGGCCGCCAGCGACGAGGCGCGGTTCACCGACGTCTTCTCGCAGCGCTATCAAGGGCGATCGAAACGGCCATGACAGACTTCGCTAACCAGGGTCCGCTCGAAGACGACCTCCGCGCCGGCCGCGCCACGGCCAGGCTGGTTCTGGCGGCGCTTGCGAGCACCGAGCCGGAGGAGGCTGTCGCCACGAGCATCAGCCGCGCCGATCTCTGGGCGCATGCCCGCCGCGTCCGCGGCGAGCCTGTCAATTTCGCCGCCGAGCGTGCCATCCGCACCGATCCGGAAGCGGCGCGGCTCTATCGCCGCCTGCTCTCCTTCCAGGCCGTGGCGCGCAGCGAACTCGCCGCCGCAGCCTATGACAGCAGCGCGACCCACCGCCGCATCGGCTCCTTCGAGCTCGACGTGATCGAGGAGGACGATGCGCCGCCGGCTCTCGTCATACAGTGCCTGTCGGAGACCGATCCGGCCCCGACCATGATCGAGGTCGTCTCGATCGAGGGCGTGGTCCGCCTGCCGCTGCCGGCACCGGTCGACAAGCACATCGTCATCGACCTGCCGCGGCAGGATGCCGAGCGCGACCTGTTGCGATTGATGCTCGCCAACCCGCTCGCGGGCGTTTATCTGCTGTAACGCCGGGAGCGCTGCCACAAGTGGCGCTTTTGCCTGGCTGAGGGGACGGCAGGGCCTGCGAGAGGATGATGGCGGGAGATCAGAACGTCAGGCGCTCCGGTGTCTTCGTCGTCGTGCCGACGACCGACCAGCCGATCATCCTGAAGAAGCTCGCCTGGTCGGCCCGCGTGCCGGTCTCGCGCGTCGTGCTGGCGACCGAGAGCTCCGAGGTCTGCGAGCCCTGGAGCACGCAGTACAGCAACCTGCTGCGCCCGGGCGAGCCGCTCCGCCAGATCCTCGGCCTGCCCGATGGCGGCAGCTATCGCCTCGCCGCCTCCGGCTCGATCGACCAGGGCAAGAGCTGGATGGTGCCGACGCTCGCGGCCCATTGCGCGCTCGCCCATGGCGAGGCGGTGACGCACAAGGCCTCCGAGGCCAAGCTGGTGATCTGGGGCACCGGCGCGATCGACCTCTCCGTCGCCGATACGGCAAGCGAGGCGCGCGTCACCCAGCAGGAATACCACCTCACCACCAAGCTCGACCGCTGCCGCCATCTCTTCGCCGATGCCGAGCACGGCGCCACCCCCGTGCTGGCCCTGGTGCCGCATGGCGAGGAGGCCGAACGCGCCGTCGCGATCCTCGGCAAGATTCTTGGTGGCCAGCCGCATCATATCGTGGTGGTCTCTTCTCTCGCGGACATCGCTGCGCCGATCGATCTCTTCCTGCGCAGCGGTGCTTTCGAACCGCAGGCCGTGGCGTCCGCGCCGGAACGGCCGGCCGCACCGGGATCGTCTTCGATGGCCCTGAGACCGTTCGAGCCCAAGAGCACCGAGCAGCAGCCCGCGCAACCGGCCGCTCCGCAGCCGGAGCAGACGCTGATCCAGCCGCGCCCCGCCGGCGAAGAGCCCTCCATCGCCGATGTGCTGAAGAGCCCGCAGGCGCCGCGCTCGCGCCGCCCGCTGCCGGGCGACAAGCCGGCCTCGACGTCCTCGTCCTCGTCGCGCCTGCCCTTGATCGCCGCCCTGGGCCTGGTGCTCGTGGCTGGAGCGGCGGGAGCGGGCTGGTATCTGACCCGGGTCACCGCGACCGAGGATCCCTATCAGGCGCCACCGACGCTGACGCAGCCCGGCACCAATGCGCCGGGGCTATCGCCCGCCGGCCAGCAGAATGCGAGCGCCTCGCCGCAGGGGCAGCAGAGCCCGCCCTTGGGCGGGCCCTCTGTCGCGTCCGGCTCCGCCCTGGCGAAGCTGGTATTGCTGTCGGCGCCGGCTGGGAGCAATTGCGAGGCGCAATTCTACGAGGCGCGCCCACGCTATAGCGAGGCCTCGGTCGATGTCGGCGAGGCGCCGAATGTCCTGATCGATGGCCAGGACATCTGCGGAATGGCGCTTGATCCGGTCGCGCCGGCCAAGGTCAAGTTCCAGAGCGGAACCGGGCCGGCTGTCGTCGCCTCGAAATCGACGCCGACCCGCCTGGTCTTCAACCCGACGGCGATCCGCGCCGGCATCGCGGCCTTTCCGGTGATCCAGTTCGAGGAACCGAGAGCGCTCGCGGTCGAGATCAAGCGGCGCTGAGCCGGTCTCGTCGTCACGCTCGGGCTTGGCCCGAGCATCTCAGGCCGGATGAGGCAACTGTCAGCGCCTTCTGGTCGCGAGATTCTCGGCTCTGCGCTCCGCTTCGGCCGAGAATGACGGCGGGGGCCAGTCACAGCCCCGCGCGCGTCAGCCCACGCCACAGGCCCCAGGGCGGGGGATCGCTGGTCGGCGAGAGCTGACGGATCGCCGCGAGCCGGCCTGCGATCAGCGCGATCGCGATCGAAGGCAGCGCCATCAGCATGTGATGCGAGGTCGCTGCGGCGATGAAGGTCATCGGCTGGCCCATCACCGGCAGCAGGCCGATCGCGTTGCCCCAGGAAATGCTCCAGTGCAGCGAAAAGATCGTCGCGATGCCGACGAGGATGATCGCCGTGCCCTTGTTGGCACCTTCCTGGGCCGAGCCCATGGCGCGCTCGCGCAGCAGGCTGACTGCGAGGCAGAGCAGGCCGAAGATGGTGATCACCTCGGCGGCGAGCAGCGCCAGCACCGCCGGCAGGCCGAAACGCACCGCCAGGAAGGTGGCGATGAAGTCGTTCTGCACCACCGGCAGGCGCACGAGATCGCTGACGGTGAAGCGGCTCACTGCATCGTCCGCGACCTCGCTCTTGCGCTCGGCGATCGGCGCCGTCCGCGCCCCCGGCATCATCGCGCAGAGCGAGACCGGCGAGGGCGGCAGCTCGTCGAGCGCGCGGCGGATCTCGATCGGCGTCTTGTCGAGGCCAAGATCGAGCCTGGCCAGCGTGCACGGCATTTCGGCGAGCGCGACCTTGGACTGCAGCAGCTGGAAGCCGAGATCGCGATGGATCACGTCCGGGCCGTGCTCCTGCGCGTTCGCCTGGGCGGTGCGCTTGTTGGCGTGGTCGAGGTCGTACCAGGTGATCAGGCGCTCGGCCGGCTTGTTCAGCGAGCCGGCGCGCGCCTTCTCGAGCACCTCGATCGCCGCAAGCCGCTCCTTGGGCAGGGTCCAGAGGCCGGAGATCCCGTAGCTGACGAGGTTGGGGAAGATGTAGATCAGCGCCGCATTGATGCCGAGCAGGGTGACCAGGATGAGCGCCAGCACGCCGCCGCGCGGCCAGCCGAGCCGACGAACCTTGCGCTGCGGCGCATCGGCCCGCCGCAAGAAGACGCGCATGATCGCGACCAGGCGCTTCAGCGTGCTCGGCAGCAGGAAGGCGAAGGCGAGCACCACCGTGGTCGCCATCATGATCAGCACCGGCGAGTAGTCGCTCTTCAGGAACGGCACCGCGGTCTGGAACAGGATGAAGACGAAGACGGTCGCGAGGCTGACGCTCAGCCAGGAGACGTAGTGGCGCTGGTTGTAGAAGTAATCGATCCGCGAGAAGCCGAGGAAGATATGCGCCAGCACCAGGACGAGCGCGATCTTGCCGACCTCGACCGGCTGGAAGCCGGCAACGCCGGTCTCGGTGCCGATCACGGCCCAGACGACGAAGCCGGCCAGGATCACGATCGCCGGCACGGCGCGCAGCAGCTGGTCCTTGAAGCCGACGCCCATGAAGAAGGAGCGCGGCAGGGCCGCGATCGCGCGCTGCGGCTGGCAGGCGATCACCACTGCGACGACCGGAACGAGATCGAAGAACAGAAGCTTGTTCTTCTCGGCATGGATGGTGAAGTCGGTCTTTTCGGCATCGACGCCGAGCGCGAGCAGGGTCAGGCTGCCCAGGCAGCAGAGCATGACGAGGCCGAGCCAGGTCAGCCGGAGCGGCGTGGTGAAGCGTGGCCCGATCATGATGGTGAGGCAGGCGATCGCATAGCCGAGGATGGTGGCGTGCAGCGCCGCTTCATAGGAGATCGAGGTCCCGCCGAGCCGTGACAGCTCCGGCGACAGCGCCAGCATCGTCGTCGCGCCGATCATGGCGGTGGCGCCGAGCGCGCCGACCAGCCTGACCAGGATGGCGCTGCGCCGGAACAAGGTGGCGTGGTGCATGGCCGAGAGCACGCCGAAGCCGGCGACAGCCAGGATCAGCGCCAGCCGCACGGCGCGCTCGGCGCCGTTGAGCGAAGACAGCGGATTGCCGATCTCGGCGGCCGACATCGGCTGGCGCGGCGGCGTCACCACCGGCCGGACGCTCTCGGTCGTCGCGCTGGCGCGCAGCGCCTCGGCGTCGTCGGGAGCGAAGCGGTGGGTCTTGCTCAGCGGCGTCAGCCGCAGCGGCAGGCGGCCATTGGATTCGGCGCCGATGTCGACGGCATAGCGCGTGCGGCCGATGATCATGTGGCTGAGGCGCGACGGACCTTCGGGATCGAGCTCCCAGGCGATGTCGGTGAAGTCGGTGATGCGCTGGTTGCCGCGCGCGAACACGACCGGCGGGCGCGGCGCGTCGACGGCGTCGCCCGGCGCCAGGAAATAGCTGCCGCCGCGGGCCATGATGCTGAGCGCCTTGAAGGGCAGAGCGGTCGCAGCGACATGCGCCTCTTCCCTGACCGAGCAGGTCAGGCGGCCGCCGATCGAGACGATGCGATCCTCGCCACGCTCATCGGCGGCGATCATGCCTGTGACGACCTCGCGCACGCGGTCGGTCGCCTTGCGCGGCTGGCAGACGGGGAGCGTGTTGCCGTCGAGCCTGAGCGTCGAGAGCGGGCCGGTCGAGTCGATGGTGAGCTTGCGGGCGCCCGGCTTGCCTGCCTCGGTCAGGGAGAGTGCCAGCCGCCCCGGCCTGGCCTCGTCGACCGCGATCGTCAGGGCGCCGGCGGCGATGCGGTCGCCGGGCTGGAAGCGCCAGCGCGCCGAGAAGCTGCCGGCGCCGTTGAGATAGTCGAGCCAGAGCCGGCGGGTGCTGGCGACGTTACGGATGGTGACGCGGCCATCCGGCTGGCGGGTGAAGGTGACGTGACGTGTCTCGGCCGCGTCGAAGCGCTGCGGCTGCAGCAGTTCGCGCCGGCCGATCGTCACGGTCTCGCCGCGGGCGAGGGCGAGGTCGAGCCTCTCCAGGCTGACCACCGGCCGGGCGCTCTCGATCAGATGGGTGGTGTTGTGCCACCAGAAGCCGAGCACGCCGAGGCAGAGCGCCAGCAGCACGAGGCCGGTCACGGCCCCGCCGGCGCCGCCGATGCGGATGCGCGGCAGGCGGAGCGGCCGCAAGGTCAGCCAGCGGCCCATCAGCTGGCGCAGCGCGGTGGTCTCGCTCACTTCTTGTCTCCGAGCGCGGCGACCTTGCCGAGCAGGCCGGCCATCAGGCGTCCGCAGGCGCGTCCGCCGGTTTCCCGCGTATGCGAGACCAGGCAGGTGAAGGCGACGCGCTTGCGCCCCGCGACATTGTCCATCCAGCCGGCGAACCAGGCCGAGTTCATGCCGTCGGTGGTGTCGGCGGTGCCGGTCTTGCCGAAGATGCGCTTGCGAATCTCCGGCGGCAGCGAGGCCATCACGCCGGCGGCGGTACCGCCCGGCGAGTTGACCACGCCGTAGAGGCCGCGCTGGGCGCCGTCGAGGAAGGGCTCGGCCTGGCGCGGGTCCATGCCGGGGATGACCGGCGTGCCCTCGTTCGGCTGCGGCGTCTCGGCGACGTCGGAGACCGGCTTCAGCACACGCGGGCGGATGACCTTGCGGGCGCCGACCGAGCCGTAGATCGAGGCCATCGCGATCGGCGTCGCGCGCACGCCCTGGCCGTAGGAGTTGGTGGCGAGGTCGATGCGGCGGGCGTTGCGCTTGTCCTCGACCGCGAGGTCGAGCGCTTCGGCGGTCAGCCGCTGTGCGCCCGGCACGATGCCGCGGGTCAGATCGACGCCGGGCTGGTCGAGCGTGCCCGGCTGGGTGATCGGGTAGAGATGCTCGGTCAGCTCCGCCAGGATCGTGCCGGTGCGGCCGGGTACCGTCGTCGGCCGGCCCCCCACCTTGCGCCCGTCCATGGTCAGCGCCATGCCGGCGAACCAGAGGTTCGACGACTTGATCAGCGCCTCGCAGAAGCCGATCTGCGCGCCGCGACCAGCATCGGGGCAGCCACTCTGCGCCGGCGCCAGGATACCGTAGTTGAAGCCGGCGCCGCCATAATTGGCGATGCCGACGCCGTCGACATTGAGGCCGCCACCCCCGCCGATGCCGAAGATCTGCGCCTGCTGCGCCGGCGGGGTGCGGCCGAGGATCATGTCGGGGAAGCGGGGCTGCTCGCGAATGCCCAGGATGCTGGCGAGGCCGGTGACCAGCTTGAAGGTCGAGCCCGGCATGGTGTGGACGTCGCCGGCGCGCCAGCCATGACCGGCGAGCGGTGAATCACTGTCGCGCCCGGTCGAGAGCGCCTGGATGTCCCAGCTGTGCATGCCCGGCACGAAATCGGGCCAGCTCGCCAGCGCCAGCAGCGATCCCGGCTCGTCGCCAGCATCCATCAGCAGCACGACGGCGCGGCCGTCGCCCTGGTCCGGCGGCTCCTGCTCGGGGGCGAGGTTGACCGGCAGCGGACCCGGCTTGCGCGGGCGCTTGCCGCGGCCGAGGCGTTCGCCCATGTGATCGTAGACCGCCTCCTGCACCAGCTTCTGCAGGCGCGGCTCGATGGTCAGCGTCAGGTTCTCGCGGGTGCGGGCCCGGCCCAGCGCGGCCGAGAGCGAGCCGACATCGCCGGCGCCATAGCCGATCAATGCGGTCAGGCCGAGCTCGTCGACGATCGGCAAGGGAATGCCGTTGTTGTCGAGCGCTGGCGTGCCGTCGGCGAAGTAGAGGGCGCGGGCCGCGCCAGTGCGCCGCTGCGTGACAGCACCACGCCAGCCGAGCTCGCAGACCAGCTTGGTCTTGGCCCGCTCGCAATCGGCCTCGATATGCGAGGAGCGCCAGAGCTTGACCTTGCCGTCCTCGCTCTGGACGCCGGAGCCGCCGAGGATCTCGCGGGCGCGCGGCGGCACGGCCCTGACCGGCTGGCCCTCGAAGCCGATCTCGACATCGCGCCGGCGCGCGCCGGTGATGGTGAAGCGCCAGCCATGCGGCAGGCCCTGCTGTGCCTCTTCGGCGCAAGTGGCGAAGTCGTCACTGTCTGAGCAGACGCGCTCGGCCGCGATGGCGAGGCCGGCGATGCGCACGGTCTGCTCGTCGCGCTTGGGGTCGAGATTGACCCGCTCATTGCCGACGACGATGCGCGCCGGCTCGAGGATCATGTCGAGGGTGACGCGGCGATTGCCGGCCGGCAGCCGCGTCGTGAGCACGAGCCTGTCCTCGGGGGCACGCAAGGGGCCAAACAGGGCCCAGTCGGAGAGCTGGTTGCCCCGGCGCTTGGCGAAATCGGCGAAGTCGCGTGGCGGCGGCACCGCATTCGGCATGATGTTGAGCGGCGCGGCGAGGTCGGTGGTCTGGGCGACGCGCGCAGTCCAGCTCGCCGGGCGACAGCCGGCCGGCACCACCGGCAGCGTCAGCGGCGTGCCATCGGCGCAGCGCCGGTCGGGGGCGCGGTCATCGCGGGCGCCGGCGATCAGGAACGAGTTGTTCCAGGCCAGCATCTCCGAGCGGATCTGCGCGCCGGCCGGCAGGTTGCAGAGCCGGTCGAGCAGGGTCCGCGAGAATTCCTTGGTGCCCTGCGGCGTCGGCACGGTCAGCGAGGCATCGTAGAGCGCCTCGCAGGGCTGCGAGCGGATGACCGGGCCGGAGGCGTCGAGCCAGATCAGCCCGGTCGCGACGCCCTGCTCGAACAGCTCCTCGTTCGAGCGGCTGGTCTCGGTGAAGTCCGGCTGCTTGATCCAGGCGCGGCTGGCGGCGAGCTCGCCGATCAGCCCGCCCGAGAGCCAGAGGAAGCCGGCGATGGTGACGGCGCCGACCGCGACGGCGGTGACGCTGCGCTTCAGGCCGCGGAAGAGCGGATGGCTCATGGCGTCGCCTCCCGAAGCTCGACCACCAGCGGCCCGAGCACGAAGGGGCCGTTCGGCGGGATGATGCAGGTTCCAGCCGCCTGCGGCTTGCGCCCGCCAAGCAGCCAGATGTCGCCGGCCGATTGCACGGCGACGCCGTCGGGAGCGGCCGCGATGAAGCCGACCGGGTTGTGATCATAGAGATCGTCAAGGCGCTCGACCACGCCGGAGCCGAACTGGACGCGCACGGCCTCGCCGAGCCAGTCGAAGGTACCGTAGCCGCGCGAGGACTGGTCCGGGCCGAAGGCGATCGCAGTCTGCTCGCGCGGCAGGCCGATATAGCCGAATTCGCCATCCTCCAGCATCAGCAGCGAACGGCGGCGGCCGTCGAAGCTCATGCTCTCGGCGCGGAATTCGCCGCCGACCCGGCTGTAACGCAGTTCGCGCCGGTCGTAGCGGCGGGCGTCGCGGCCCTGCACGACGATGCTGTCGCGCTGGGCTAGCATCGCCGAGGACATCAAACGCCCGCCATGGCTGCGCTCGACCCAGTAGCGGGCCATACGTCGGCCGCCGAAATTCTCGGGGATGGCGAGGCCGGTGACGGCAAGATGCGGGCCCTTGGGTGGCTGCGCCTGCAGGCGGCTGGGCCTGCGGTCGAGCGTGACGTCGACGAGCCCGAGCGACACCCGTCCGACCTGCGGGCGCACGCCCAAAATCTCGAAGCGGGCATCGACATTGCCGCCGGGCAAAGCCAGCGTCTCGACCTGGATCGCCTGGGCGCGCGCCTCCGGCGTCTGCGGCAAGGCGGTGAGCAATGGCAGGCCGCCGGCATCGCGGGCGGAGGCGTCGACCGGATAGCGGCCGAGGAAGAAGATCGTACCGCCCGGCAGATCGGGATGCACCGCCGGGGTCAGCATCTCGCTGCGCGAGAAGGCGAAGCGCGCCTGGCCGGAATAGAGCCCGCCCGGCGTGTTGACGCCGATGATCGGCTGGCCGATCGCGGTCTGCGCATCCTGCCGGATCACCACCTCGCCATGCGGCAGCCGGTTGTCGGCCGGCGGGGCATGGACGCCATGGCCGAGATAGACCGCGACCGGCGCGGTCGCGTGCAGGCTCTGCTCGACATGGACGGTGACGCCGATATCGGGGTCGATCACGTCGCGGAAGCGCTGCTCGATCCGGTCGGCAAGGAAGCGGCCGAGTTCCTGGGCCCCCGGCAGCGCCTCGGCGGTCAGCACCACCAGCGAGGTGAAGGGCACGTCGATCGGCTGCGGGCCGCTGCCGCCATCGGTGAGCGCGATGCTGCGATAGCGGTCGATCAGGTCCTCCAGCGAGGCCTTGCCGTCCTTGGTCGGCTGGCCGCCCGCGGTCAGGCTGAAGACCGGCTTGCGCCAGAGGTTCTCGATGCCGGGCATCGCCTCGCCCGGCTCGCCGGCGACAGCGCGCAGGCAAGTCAGCCGCCGCGGGTCGTGCATCACCAGGTCCATGAGATCGGGCAGGGCCATGGCGTCAGCTCACTCGGGCAGGAAAGGCATGATGGAAATCGGTTCGCGACGAGGCGGGCCAAGGCCGCGCTTGTGGACGCCAGAGCCGTTTTCGCGTGCGGGCCATGACGATCCTGCGATCCCTAGTAGATGCGCGAAACGCGGTCGTGCTCGATGCGCCAGCAGGCTTCCCAGCCCTCATTGGCCGCGACGACCGTGACCTTGCGGCTCGTCGGCGAGAGCACTTCGCTGATGATCTCGCAGACGCCGAAGCCGTCGAGCCCCTCGCGATGGGCCTCGACGATCGAATCGCCTTCGAGCAGCACCATCGGGTCCTGGCCGTCGAGCAGCGGACGCAGGCGCGCGAGAGACTTGCCCTGCGGGTCGAGGCCCGGGATCGTGCGCACGAACTGGAAGCGGCGGCCGAGATTGGCGCGCCCGCCGAGGCTCGGCGCCGCCTCGTCATGCTCGGCATGGACGCGCGCACCCGAGCCGATGTCGTAGCCGAGATAGTGGATGCGCTCGGCCGCGAATTCGGTGCGCAGGCCGGTGGCGCCGAGATCGCGCATCTGCACCGCCATGGCGGCGATGCCGAGCGGGTTCTTGTGCTGCACCGTGCTCCCGGCCATGTCGCCCTCGATGCCGAGGATGGCAGCCCCCGCGATCACCGCCTTTTTCATCGCCGCCGGCGAGAACGGCCGCTGGAACGGAAAGGCGGCGCGGCTGGCGTCGGCTTCGGCCGCGATCGCCTCGAAGATCGGCGGCCAGAGCGCGGCGCGCCCGGTCGGAACCATGATCACGGTGGGGCGCTTGACCGGATTGGGCCCCGCGGCGCGGGCGAGGCGTGGCAGCAGGCCGCCAAGCACAGCACCGATCTCGGCAAGGTGCTGCGAGCCCTCGCCTGCGCCTTTCTCCAGGGCACCACGCGAGAGCTTCAGCACCAGCCGGCGCGTCCCGGCCTTGTCGGGCCCGTCGACGGCGAGCTGCAGGCCCGGCCGCCGCGTCGTGTCCGCCAATGCCGGCTCGTTCTGAGCGACATAGAGGCCAGTCGGATCGGCATCCGGCTTCAGCTCGGCAAGGACGAGGTCGAAGGTCTCGTCGGCGGCTTCCGCATCCCAGCGATAGCGCGTGCCGGAACCTTGCGCCTTTTCACTGAGGCGGGTGGCGAGACCGGCCTTGGCCTGTTTCACCGCGTTGCGCAGCCAGCTGCGCGCCGCCAGCGCGGCCGCGTCCTCGCGCTGAATGGCGCGGGCGAGCGAGGCTTCGGCGAAGGCCGGCTGCCAATGCGCGTCCTGCCCGTCCATCGCCCGGTCGACCAGCGTCGCCGCGATGCCGGTCAGTGCCTCGTCGATCAGGTCGCCGCCCACGGGCAGGCCGAAGGTGGCGAGCGTCTGATGGTTCAGCCGGTCGCCGTCGCGCCGCAGCGAGGCGAGCGCGACGTCGCTGGTGCCGCCGCCGATGTCGAGCGTGACCAGCAGGGCCTCGCTCTGGTCCGGCACGGCGGCGCGCACCTCCGGCAGGCTGGCGACATAGCGCGCCGCGGCGACCGCTTCGGGCACGGTGACGGCTGCATCCGGGAAGCTGGTTGCGCCGGGGAAGAGGCGTTCAAGACGCTGGGCGAAGAGTTCGAGCGCAGCGCGATAGCGCGAGGCGATCTCGTCGCCGATGCCGCTCGGGCAGGAGACCAGGATGCGCGGCACCACCGGTGGCGGGGCATGGTCCTCGACGCGCAGTCGGTCCTCGCCGAGCCGCAACACATAGAGATCGACGAGTTCGTCGAGCACGTCGGCGACCAGCGGAGCGATCTCGACGGTGTTGGTGGCGACGACGCGGTCGGTAGCGGCGTCGTAGCGATGCACCTGCTCGTTCAGCGTCAGCGACACCGCGCCGGAGGTCAGTGCGTGCTTGAGCGAGTCGATCCGCCGGCCGCTCTCGGGCAGGCCGGATTGCGGCGGCGGGGCCGGCGCCGAGACGTCGTAGCGTCGCGCGAACGCCTTGAGCCGGCGCGCGACGCTGGCACGGTCGGAGCCGATCAGAGAGAGGTCCGGCAGGCTGTGCGGGGCGTGGTCGGCGCGCAGGTTGTTGCCGGAATCGAGCCCGACATGGCTCGGGATCAGCGGCGCGGCGCCGGCATCCTGCAGGGCGGCTTCGCCATGGCGCGGGTCGACATGGGCGGAAAGCCAGGTGCCGAGCGCCAGCGGCTTGATCTCGGTCGCCCGGCCGGCGGCGCGCGGGGCGCCGGACCAGATCGAGGTGGCGGAGGCGCCGAGGTCGATGCAGATCGGCAGGCGGTGGACGCGGCGGCTATAGCGCAGAGGCAGGCTCGCCTGTGCGAAGGCTTTGCCAGCCTCATCGCCGGCCTTGATCGCCAGCGAGACGGTGATCTCTCCGCGCAGCACATTGGCGCCGCTGGTGCGCACGGCGCGCGACAAGGTTGTCGTCAGGTTCTGCATCGGCACGACGGCGCGGCCGCGCCGGCCGAAATCACCCTCGCGCACGATTTCGAGCGGGAAGGGTGTCGGCGGCTCGGCGATCTCGCTCTCGCCCATCCTGCTGCTGACTTCGACGGTCAGCGGCGCGGTCCGGGTCAGCGGCCAGCGGCGCAGGTCGATCACCAGCCCGTCGCAGCGCACGATCGAGGTCTCGTCGTCCGGGTCGACCTCGGCATTGAGCCCGCCGGTGATCTCGAACTGCGCGCTGCCGCCGAGCGGGCAGCTGAAATGCTGCCCGGCGATGGTCAGCGCGACCTCGCCGCGGTTCTGGCTGAGGATCGGCACCGAGCGGGATTCGAGCGCGCTCGACCAGGGCTTGGCCGGACCGTCCGGATCATGGCCGGCGCCGTCCTGGCCGACCCAGCCTCCGAGCTTGGCGGTGAGCCTGACCTGCAGCGGCGCCCTTGGATTGGCCTGGCTGGTCTCGTCGACGAAGTCGAGCACGGCATCGCGCGTCAGCGTCACGTCGAGGCGCACCTCCTGGCCGGCCAGCGCCGGCGCGTCGGCGAGCCAGATCAGGTGCCGGCTGGTCGATGTGCCGGCGTCCGGGAAGCGCCTGAGCGAGACCGAATGATCCATCGGCGCGGCGACGCCGAGCGAAAGATGCTGCGCCTTGATGCCGAAGCAGCTCGCCTCGATGGTCAGCCCGCGCCGGCCTTCGAGCACGATGTCCCTGGGGATGTCGATCGCGATCTGGCCGATCGCCAGTTGCTTGCCGGCCTGCAGCGAGTCCAGGTCGATCTCGACCGGCTCGATCCGCCATTCAGGTTGGGACGCGCCGGCGAGCGCGGCGATCTTGAGCAGGCGCCGCGGCGAGGCACGGGTGCCGCCGGCGGTCTCGACGATGGTGGAGAAGGCGATTTCGAGGCTGGCGTCGCTGTCGACATCGGCCTGGGCGCGATGGTTCGCCACCGCGCGCATCACCGCCTCGCGCTTCAGTCCCAGTACCAGCCGCTCGCCGGCCCGGACCGCGGCCTTGTCGAGCAGGGCATTGCCCTGCAGCCAGCCGATATCGATGCCGCTCGCAAGGCTCGGCGCATGCGAGACCAGCGAGACCGTCACCGCCTTGACCATGTCCTCCGGCGCCTCGAAGGCGAGGAGGTCGATCAGCTCGCCGCTACGGTCGAGCGCGATGGTCGCCGCGAAGCTGCCGAGCCGGGTTTCGAGATTGTAGCAGGGCAGAGTGGTCATGCGTCCTGCCTCGAAGCGGCAGACCCGGAGTTGCCGCCGAGTGTGCTCCCCCAGGGATGATCGAGCCCGGTCAGCGCGGCGGCGGCGGCGAGATAGCGCGGCAGCATGTCGCCGCTGCCCGCCCTCAGTCGGCGATAGGCGGCGCCGAAGCCGGTATCCTGCGGGTCGGCGAGCGCTTTCCCGGCAAAGGGCACGGTGGCGAAGGCGGCATCGGCCTCGTGCCGTACCAGCTGCGCCAGCAAAAGGCGTCCATAGCCGTCGAGCGTCTCGCGCAAGGCCCTGTTGCGCGCCGTGCCTTCGCCGGCGGGGCCGAGCAGCCCGTCGATCGCGCCCGCGAGTTCGGCCAGGGCCGGGGCGAGGCTTTCAATCCGCGACAGCGAGCCGGCGAAATTGCGGCTGGCCGCGGCGAGCCGCTGCGCACCGCGCACGGGATCGCCGGATCGATGCGCCCGGGCCGCGAGGCCGGGGCAGCCGGCCACCTCTTCCCAGCTGCGGATGAGCTCGGCGGCCGCCGCCGCCTGCTCGACCTCGCGTCGCAGGGAGGCGAAATGACCGTGCAGCAGGACGATTTCGCCAGGGGTCAACTCGCCGAGCCGCCGGCCGAGCTCGTCCGTGATCGCTGCCGGCTGGCTCGCCTGCAAGGCGGCCGCGGCGAGCGCGCTGCGCATGCGGGCGATCGCCTCGAGGCCTGGTGTCGGCTGCCGCTGCGGCTGCCGGCGCAATTCCAGCAGCAGGGCATCGAGCGGGGAGAGCCGGCGCTGCCCGCGTTGCGTCGCGGCCGCAGCCATCGCCTGCTCGACCTCGATGGCGAGCCCGGTCTCGATCCAGCTCTGATGGACGCTGGCGGCGACATCGTGCAGCAGCCGCATGGCGCGCCGATCCTGCCCGGCCAGCGCCATCGCCTCGCGGGCGAGCGCCTGCGGCAGGTTGGGATCCTCGTACCAGGCGAGCAATTGCTCCAGCCCGGCTTCGTCCTGTGTCGATCCTGGCAAGGGCAGGATGAGGCGCGCGGCACAGGCACGCGCTGCGAACTGCGGCTGCGTCAGTGCACGCTGGAGCATGGCGACCTGCTCGGTAAGCGTGCGCTCGCCGAGTTCGTCGATCCGGTCCGGCTCGATCCCGGTCGTCGTGATCAGCGCCTCCAGCAGGCTGACCGGTGTCGCGGGGGCCTTGCTGCGCGCATCGAGCTGGGCGAGAGCGCCGCTCGGCGTCCGGGCGAGGCGCAGCGCGATCTCGCCGAGGATGGTGCCGAGGCGTGCCGGTCTGGCGGCGTTCGTCGCGCGCCACAGCCCTTCGGCCAGTCGTCCTGCCGCGAGGGCGAGGTCGTCGTGCAAGGGCGCAGCGCCTCCCGCGGCCGCGACGACGAGCGCGTTGCCGCCGCTTTGGCCGAGCGTCAGACCGGTCGCGGCCGAGGCCCTGTAGCGCGTCCCGTGCGAGAGCGCCGCGAAGGCGCCCTCCTGCCAGCGCAGCGTCATCGGGCCGCCGCTAGTCGCTTCGCCCTCGCCGGCCCAGGCGAGCTGGCGTCGCGGTTCGGCGAAGACGATGATGTCGTCGGCCTCGACCCAGTCGGGGAGCGAGAGCACGCCGCCTTCCGCCTCGGCGCGGGGCCGGAGCAGGCGAAAGCCACGGCGCAGCGCCGCGACGCGGCCGAGGCCGGTGGCGTCGACGTCGCGCTGATCGGCCGGCGAGGCTGCCAGCGTGTCGAGCTCGGCCTCGATGGCGAGCCGCAGGTCCTGGTCGATCTGCGCCAGGCTCTGCCGCGCCTCCCGCATCGCCGCAGGCAAATGCGCCACCAACAGCCCTTCTGCCGCCGCGCCAGCGTCGTCACCAGTGAAGGTGAGTGTCAGGCCGCCGGCTTCGCTGCGGCGCGCCGTCAGCGCGCTCGTCGCGGCGCGCTCGTCGTCCGGGTGCAGGAAAGGGCCGGCCAGGAGCCGCCAGCCCTCGGTGTCGGAGCCGCTGGCGCGGTTGAGCCCGGAGGCCAGGATTGCGGTCTCGGCGGGGGCAGGGGCATCGGTCGGCCCGCTGCGCTGGGCCAGCCGGCCGTGGTCGTCGAGGTAGGTCTGCACCACGGACAGGCCGGCGGCGCCCCGATCGGCCTCGGCCAGCGACAGCTTGTCGTCGAGCTGCACCGGGATGGTGGCCAGCCCGCCATCGGCGGCAATCGTCACGGCATGAAGAGCGTGGCTTCCCGGCGGCAGCGTCCCGAACAGCGCCGCGGTTCCGGCGTCGGCGGCAGCGATCAGGCTGATCCGGCCGCCGCTCTCTTCGGCTGCGAGGAAGCGGGCGGGAGCACTATCGCGCCAGAGCGCGGCGACATGACGTGAGCCGTCCCAGATGATGGCGACCGGCGCCGCGGAAAGAGTCACGGAAACAGGCTCCGGGAGAGGCGAATTGGGCGGGGCGACGTAAGCGGACCTTGCGCGATGGCCCGCCGTCTTGCAAGACATGTGCTCGGCTCGACCTTGTCGGTGCGGGCCTGATCTTGCGGCGGGCTGGCTGCACTTGCGGAAACCTGCCGCGCCGGGCTGTCGGCGCAGGCCGGTCCGGAGCCGAGACGGAGCGGGTTGCGATGACGGCAGAATCGGTTTGCTTCGCCGCCCTGCCGGCAGCCTTGCCGCCGGCGCTCGCCCAGGCGACGGCCGGGGAAGATGTCGCGCTGCGTCGCCTGGCTCTGTCCGAAGCGTCCGGCGAGGAGGCGTGCGAGGTCGAGGCAAGCTTCCTGGCACCGCGCCTGCTGCCGCGCCTGTTCCGCGATCGGGCTCAGGCGACTTCGCAGGCGCAGGCGGCCCTGCTGGATGCTGCGCGGCTGGTCATCCTCCTGCCGGTCGGGCGCTATGACGACGGCGTCTGGGCCCCGATCATCGAGCGCATCCTGTCGGGGCTGGAAGCGGCGGCGACGCGCCCGCGCGAGGTCATCCTGGCCTGGAGCGGGGTCGAGCCTTTCCTGGCGCCGTTCGGCCGCCGGGCACAGGAGGTCTGGAACGATCCGCGCCTGGTGCCAGCCATGCTCGGCGTGCTCGAACGCTCCGCCCGCTCGCTTCCGGCCGTGCTCGGCGCGGCTGCCAATGTCCGCTGCGGCCTGATTCGGTTCGAAACGGCGCAGGATGCGGGACCGGCGCGGGCGGCGCTGGCGCTGGCCTGATGGCATAAGCCGACCGATTACTTCCAGACCAGGGCGTTGGCGAGGTCGCGCCGGCCGCATTCCAGCGACATGGCGTTGACGGCGGCACGGTACCCTTGCAGCGAGTAGATCACATGCGCCGGCCGGCCATCGGTCGCCGTGCCCTGGATCTCGAGCGTGGTGCCTCGGTTGTAGCCGGCGACCGCGTCCATATCGAGGATCGGCTGGCCGTTCGAGCCCTGCTTCGTCGGGCGGATGAAATTGCCCGCGGCGGTCGGCGCCGCGTTGAGCCGGCGCACCATGCCGCCGCCTTCGCGGATCACGGCCTCGAAGGGCGTATTGGGCTTGTAGTAGCGCTTGTCTTCGATCAGGTGCTGGAGGTCGCCGTTTCCGACGCCGGCGCTGCTCGCCTGCAGCAGGATGAAGGGCGCCTGCTCGCGCCAGTAGCGCGGCCCGGCTTCCTGCGCCGCGGTATAGGCATAGCAGGTGCGCTGTCCCGTGCGTGGATCCTCCGAGACGCTGGCATACCAGTCCTGGAAGCGGCGCAGCAGCCGGCCCGGCGCCTCCGGCATCAGCATGTCCTTGGTGTCGACGGCGCGCGCCCGCAGCTGGAAATCCTGCGCGACCGGGCCGGCGCTGGCGACGCGGATCGTGTATTCGCCGGGGCCGAGCTTATAGCGCCGCAGGTTCGGCCGGCTCGGATTGACGATGTGGATCGTCTTCATCTGGGCGTTGTTGCGGCCAAGCACGTCGACGGGCACGGCCGGGTGCGGGCCGCGGACGCTGGCGGTCGGAATGTCGACCTCGACATAGGATTCCTGCGCGACCAGGAAGGGGTATTGCTGCAGGGCCCGGCCGCCCTCGATCCGCGCATTGATCCGCATCGGCGTCTGGTCGAGCCGGGGCGTATGGGCTTCGGGCCCCAGCGCCGCCCATTGCTGCATGGTCGGCAGCTCGTCGAGCGTGACCAGCCCGTCTTCCGAGACCGGCGTCGTGTTCCGGCGGTTGACGCTGACCGAGATGCGATAGCCGAGCGGGCGCGGATCGACCGTGACCATGCCGTCCCAGCGCTTGTCCTCGGCGCTGGCGGGGTCGTGCGCGATGACCAGCTGGACGTGGCGCTCGGCCCGGATCTTGGTTTCCTTCTCCTCGGCGTTCTGCTTGCTCAGCGCGCGCCGCAGCTTGTCGGAGAAGAATTCCTGCCAGCCGGGGCTGACGGGCAGCCCGCTCAGCATCCTGACCGAGAGGGTCATCGGGTTGCCGGTATCGACCGAGGCCGCCCAGACGCCGGCGGCGACCTTGTTGAAGAGCTCGTCGGTCGAGCTGTATTCCTCGCCGATGAAATCCTGGGAGACGGGGAACGGGTCGAGGCTCGGCGAGCAGCTCTCATAGCCGTTCCAGCCATGCGCCGACAGGTTGAAGCGCGTCGCCGCGCCGACCTTGTAGCCGGAGGCCCGGACTTCGAGCTGGATCTTGCTGAGCTGTTCCTTGTTGTCGCCGGCCAGCGGATTGTCGAGGACGCCGGTGTCGACGATGCCCTTGATCGGGTCGATGTCGAGCCAGGGCGCCATGGTGATGCCGGGGATGTTCGAGAATGCAGCCCGGATCTGCTGCATGATGTTGTTGCCCTGGTCGGTCGTGAAGGCTTCGCGCGTCACCGGGCGGGAGGCGATGCCGATCGTGACCGGCAGCTTGAGCTGCGGGCATTGCTGCTGGATGCGCTGCCAGAGCAGCTGCGCGGCCGAGCCGAACGGGTTGTACGGATCGAAGCCCGCCATCATCTGCGTCTGCGCCGTAGCCCCCATCGGCGGCGCCGCCACGAGGCAGGCAACCGTCAGGCAAAGGGCTCGTTTCGTCAGCGCGCGCGCAGTCATCTCGGTTCGATACTCATGAGGTCCCCCCTCGCAAGCGAGGGAGGACCGGTTAGTTCCGTCGCGGCTCAGATGCCGGACGCTTCGTTCGTCGCCAGATTGACCTCGACGGTATCGGAGCCGGCGGCCTTGCCCTCGCGGGTCACGGTGCGCTCGACAACGCGGATCTTCTGGCCCTGGTTGTTGTTGTAGGTCCGGACGGTGCGGGCGCGGACGGTGACGTCCTGACCGCTCGAATTGCGGAAGCGCTGGGTGTTCGAGCCGCCCGAGCGCGCAGCGATGTAGGCGGCCTCGCGGGCGCGCTCCTTCTCGATCGCGTCGGCGATGACCAGGCCGGCAACGCCGCCGATCAGGGCACCGATCAGGGCGCCACGGCCGCCGCCGACTGCGCCGCCGATCAGGGCGCCGGCGCCGGCGCCGAGCGCGCCACCGGCCGCGACGCGTTCCTGCGACTGGGTGCAGCCGCCAAGCGCGAGCGCGCCCGCGACGAGGATGGTTCCGGCCTTCAAGGTCTTGGCATGCATAACGTCACCCCAGTAAGAAGTTGCTTCCAAAATAGATGGTGCCAGCAATCTGGTAGCCCTTGCACCCGGCAGAGCCGGTTTCGCAGAACCAGGCGGGACCCACAGGGCACCACACCTGGCATCTGTTCCATATTGGCCTTTTTTGGGCAAGAGCCGCAGCGCTTTGTCACGTTTCTGCCAAGTTTTAAATTGTTCGCGTCCTTGCGATCATTCGACGAGCCAAGAACGACAGGGCTTGGCGGGGCTTCGCGCCGTGGCTGTTCGGCCGGAACGCGTGCCGCCGGCGCGACATCTTTAAAAACGCGAGGTTCATCTTTAACGCTTTTCCGGCACCTGTGGTTAATTCGCCGCGGTCGGCTGTGGCCGCTGTTCGGCCTGCCGCACGGTGACGCGCATCGGCATGCCGTGCCCCGGACGCAGCGTGATGCGCTGGACCGGCATCGGCGCCTCCGTGCCGGCATAGTCGAAGCGCAACCGCCGCAGCAGCGCGGCCAGCACGATCACGGCCTCGACCATAGCGAATTGCTGGCCGATGCAGACGCGCGGACCGGCGCCGAAGGGCAGGTAGGCATAGCGCGAGACGGCTTCGCGGGCGCCGGGCAGGAAGCGCTCGGGCCGGAACTGCTCCGGCGCCTGCCAGAGCGTCTCGTGCCGATGCAGCAGATAGGGCGAGATCACCACCAGTGCACCTTTGGGGATGACGCATGTGCCGGCCATGTCGTCCGCCAGCGCCGTGCGCGACAGGGACGGCACCGGCGGATAGAGCCGCATCGCCTCCTCGATCACGGCGCGGGTGAGCGAGAGGCGCTCGCCCGACAGGGCGGCAGCGGCGAGGTCCTCGCCGGCGGCGTCGATCTCGGCCTCCAATGCCTCGCGCACGTCGGGTGCGAGCGATGTGAGATAGAGCGACCAGGTCAGGGCATTGGCAGTGGTCTCATGGCCGGCGCCGATGAAGGTGACGATGTTGGCGCCGACCTCGGCCTCGCTCAGGCCCGTGCCCGTCTCCGGGTCGCGCGCGGCGAGCAGGGCGTCGAGCAGGTCGGGCTTCTCCGGCTTCCAGGCGCCGCCGGCATGCAGGGCCTGCCGGTCGGCGATGATCGTCTTGACCTGCGTCTCGAAGAACGAGATCGCCGGCCGTGCCATCCAGCGGCCGATCCGCGGCAGCCAGGCCGGTGCGCCGAGCACGTCGAGCGGGTCGATCCGCCCTTGCGTCTCGAAATAGCGCGTCAACGCCTTGCCGAAGGCGTCGGCGCCGCCGGCGATCGCGTTCGAGAACATCGTCTCGGCCAGGATGTCGTAGGTCACGCGGGTCATGTCGGCCGATATGTCGACGATGCGGCCGCTGCGCCGGCGTGCCATGCGCGTCACCGTCTGCTCGGCCGGTGCCGTCATGCGCTCGGCCAGCGCCGCGACCGAGCGCGGGGTGAACAGGGGGGCCAGGGTCCGCCGGGCCCGTTTCCAGGCCTCGCCCTCCGCCGTCAGCAGACCTTCGCCGAGCCCGGGCGCGAGGACGGTGCGCTGCAGGTCGTCCTTGCGGTAGTTCGCTGCGTTCTCGACCAGCACATGCCGGATCGCGTCGGGGTCGGAGATGACGACGCCATAGCCGAACAGGCCTTCGCCGGCGACGATCGGTTCGCGGAAATGGCGCGTCCGCCAGATCGTCAGCGGGTTGCGGCGCAGGCGCAGCAGCAGTTCGAGCCGGCCGAACTCGCGCTCTTCCGGCACGGGGGCGGGCGGGCGGCGCCGGCGGGCCTGCGCGGCAGGCATGGCTGCATCCGCTACGCTCATGAGGTCCTCCTTAATGGAGCCAGCTCGGGCCGACCCGATCGGAACTGGCTCTGAGGCCGACAATCTCCTGCCGGTTTTAGGCATTCCAAAGGCGCAAGCCGCATGCCAACCCGCTCTGCAATTGTTGCATTGCAGAGAATAATCCGCGCGATCTTGTGCAGTGCACAATAAGTGTTATTTTAGGCTTCCAAGGAGCCACCGAGATGCCCGAGTACAAGAATCCCCCGCCGCGCATCCTGCGCCCGCGCAAAGAGCTGCCGACCCTCGAAGAGGCGGTGACGGCGGCGCAGTGCATGAGCGATTCGCCGGAGCAGCAGGCCGAGCTCGCCGCTCAGCTGATGGGCGTGCCCGTCGCCGAGGTCGTGCCGCTGATCCGCAAGGCCGCGCATCGTACCACGGTGATGACGCCGAACCGCTCCGTCGTCGTGGTTCGCCGGCCGACCCGCACCTTCTCGCCACGCCTCGCCGAGGCGATGCGCCGCTGAACGGCAGCGCCCGTTTCCGGACTTTGCGAACGCCGGAGGCCTGGAAGGGCCTCCGGCGTTTTGCTTTGCGCATCGTTGATATCCGCAGCGTCTCAGTTCGGCGAGCCGATCTTGTCGAGGATCGGGCAGTCCGGCCGCTTGTCGCCGTGGCAATGGCTGGCGAGATGGCGCAGTGTCGCCGCCATCGCCTGCAGCGCCGCGGCCTTCTCCTCCAGCTCGGCGACATGCTTCAGCGCCAGCGTCTTCACGTCGGCGCTCGCCCGCGACCGGTCGCGCCAGAGCGCCAGCAGTGCCCCGGTCTCCTCGACCGAGAAGCCGAGGCTGCGGGCCCGGCGCACGAAGCGCAGGGTGTGGATGTTCGGCTCGGCATAGACCCGGTAGCCCGATTGCGAGCGCGCCGGCGGCTCGATCAGCCCGATCTGCTCGTAATAGCGGATCATCTTGGCGCTGACGCCGGAGGCTTCGGCTGCTTGCCCGATATTCATCCCATCCTCCCGAAGGCTGACGCCGAGGCCGTCTCCGGCTCTGCGGCGGTGATGACCTGCCGCGCCGAAAAGCGGCGCAGCCTCAATGCGTTCGCCAGCACGCTGACGCTGGAGAAGGCCATGGCGAAACTGGCGAAGACCGGCGACATCAGCACGCCCCAGAGCGGGTAGAGCACGCCGGCCGCGACCGGGATCAGCAGCACATTGTAGCCGAAGGCCCAGCCGAGATTCTGGCGGATATTGGTCATCGTCGCCTTGGACAGGCCGATCGCCTCGGGCACATGACGCAGATCGCCGGAGATCAGCACGATGTCGGCGCTCTCGATCGCGATGTCGGTGCCGGCGCCCATGGCGATGCCGATATCAGCCTGGGCCAGGGCCGGCGCATCGTTGATGCCGTCGCCGACGAAGGCGACCTTGTTGCCGCCGCCTTGCAGCCGCTTGACGATCGCAGCCTTGTCGGTCGGCAGCACCTCGGCCTCGACCGCGTCGATGCCGAGCCGGGCCGCGATCGCCTCGGCGGTGGCGCGATTGTCGCCGGTGACCATGACGATGCGCAGGCCGAGGCCCTTCAGCGCCGCGATTGCCGCCGGTGTGCCCGGCTTGATCTGGTCGGCCACGGCGACGAGGCCGGCGAGCCTGCCGTCGATGGCGACATAGAGCGGGCTCTCGCCGTCGCGCGCGAAGGCAGTCGCCCTGTCGGTCAGGCTGCCGAGAGCGATGGTCCGTTGTGCCATCAACTTCTGCGAGCCGACCAGGACGTCGCGGCCTTCGACCTTGGCGGAGATGCCGAGGCCGGGCTCGGCCGTGAAGCCGCTGGCCGGAGCGAGTCCAAGGCCGCGCCGCTTAGCCTCGGCGACGATCGCCTCGGCGGAGGGGTGCTCCGAGGCGCTCTCTGCCGAGGCGGCAAGGCGCAGGGCCTCGTCCTCGGCAAAGCCCTCTGCGGCGATGAAGTGCGTCACCTCGGGCCGGCCCTTGGTCAGCGTTCCCGTCTTGTCGAAGGCGATGGTCGCAACCTCGCTCAGCCCCTGCAGCGCCGCGCCCTGGCGGAACAGGATGCCGAGCTCGGCGGCGCGGCCGGTGCCGACCATGATCGAGGTCGGGGTCGCCAGGCCCATGGCGCAGGGGCAGGCGACGATCAGCACGGCGACGGCATTGACCAGCGCATAGGTCAAGGCGGGCGAGGGGCCGAAGGCGAGCCAGGCCGCGAAGGTCAGCAAAGCGACGGCGATCACCACCGGAACGAACCAGTTGGTGACGCGGTCGACCAGCGCCTGGATCGGCAGCTTGGCGCCTTGCGCCTGCTCGACCATGCGCAGGATCTGGGCGAGCAAGGTATCGGCGCCGACCTTCTCCGCCCGGAAGCGCAGCGCGCCGTTGCGGTTGATCGTGCCGCCGATCACGGCGGAGCCGACACTCTTATGGGCGGGGGCCGGCTCGCCCGTCACCATGGCTTCGTCGACATAGGACGCGCCCTCGACGACCTCGCCGTCGACCGGGACCTTCTCGCCCGGCCGGACCAGCACGAGATCGCCGACGCGGACATGCTCGATCGCGATCTCGTTCTCGACGCCGTCGCGCAGCACCCGGGCCGAGCGCGCCTGCAGCTGGACCAGCCGCTTGATGGCCTCGCTGGTCCGGCCCTTGGCACGGGCCTCGAACCAGCGCCCGAGCAGGATCAGGGTGACGATCACCGCCCCGGTCTCGAAATAGGTGTAGTCGGTACCGGCCGGCAGCCAGTCCGGCGCGAAGGTCGCGACCACCGAATAGGCATAGGCGGCACCGGCGCCGAGCATGACCAGCGCGTTCATGTCGGGCGCGCCCCGCAGCAGAGCCGGCCAGCCCTTGAGGAAGAAGCGCAAGCCCGGCCCGAACAGCACGATGGTGGTGAGGCCGAAGGCGATGAGCTTCAGCACGAAGGCATCGATGCGGGCATAGAGCCAGTGATGGAAGGCTTCGCTCAGATGCGGCCCCATCTCGAGCACCAGCAGCGGCAGGGTCGCCAGCGCCGCGACCACGACCGCGCGGCCGAGCGCGGCCTGCTCCGCCTCACGGCGGGCGGCGGCATCGCTCTCGTCGCTGCGTCCCGCGTCGAGCGGCCTGGCCTCATAGCCGGCGGCCGCGACGGCCGCGACGAGCGCCGGCGTGACGCCGCCATCGGCGGCTCGGACGGTCGCCCGCTCGGTCGCGAGGTTGACCTCGGCAGCCAGCACGCCCGGCACGGCGCGCAAGGCCTTCTCGACCTTTCCGACGCAGGAGGCACAGGTCATCCCGGAGATCGCCAGCGCGATCGTCGTCGCGCCCGGTTCATAGCCGGCGCCGCGGATCGCATCGGCCACCGCGCCGGTATCGGCCCCGGCGAGCGTCACGCGCGCCTTGCCGGTGGCCAGGTTGACCTCGGCGCCGTTCACGCCGGGGACCGCGGCGATCGCCTTTTCCACCCGCCCGACGCAGGAGGCGCAGGTCATCCCGTCGACCGGGATATCGATCACGCTGAGCCCGCTTGCGGGCGCTTCATGCTTCGCATGCATCGTCATGACGCATCACCTTCCTTCTCTCGTTGGAAGATGGCTACACCTTCCCATCATAGGAAGGTCAAGCGGTCGTTTTTCAGGTTGTGCCGATGCGGCGGTCGGTTTCGCCGGGACGAGCACATGGCCCGACGCCGCCGTCATTCCGGGCTCGCCCAAAGGGCCGCCTCGGAATGACGCGGCAATGCGATGGAGGCCGGCTCAGCCGAGCTTCAGCTCGCGAAGGATCGTGCCGAGCGCTGGCTCGTCCACGAGATCGGCGGCATCGGCCTGGGTGAACCATTGGCTGCGGCGCTGGTCCTGCTCGGGCCAGCTCGCGAGCTGGTCCTTCACCGCGAGCGGATAGAGCCTGACCTTGCACAGCACGAAATCGCGCGTGCGCCGCTTCCAATAGGTGTAGCGGCCAATGGGCTTCTTGCCGACCTCGCCGACGAGCCCGGCTTCTTCCATGGCCTCACGCGCCGCGGCCTCATGACCCTTCAGCCCGCGGATCGGCCAGCCTTTCGGCACGATCCAGCGCTGCGTCTCGCGCGTCGTCACCAGCATGATCTCGACGGCGCCGTCCGGCCGGTGCCGGTACGGTATCGCGCCGATCTGGATTTTCGGCTCGCCCGCCTTCTTCCCGGCGGCGGCCTTCGCTGCCCTTGCCAATCTTTCCATTCCCTGCCCAAGCGGCAGCATATGGTGATTCGGGCGGTGCTGTGCCAGTGGATTCTGTAGCCGGCAACTCTTTTTCGAAATGCCGGCTCCAGGCACGAGCCCGTCAGGACTGGCCCTGCAGGCAGCCTGGTGTTCAGCCGCCAACAGAGCGTGATGAAGCGGGCAACCCGCCTTCAGAGCTTCTTGCCGTCCTTGTCGAACTGCTTGAGGAAGGCGGTGAGATCGGCGATTTCCTTGTCGTTCTTGATGCCGGCGAAGACCATCTTGGTGCCGGGGATCTTCGCCTTGGGATCCCGAATGTATTCGGCGAAGACCGCCTCGTCCCAGGTGATGTTGGCGCCCTTGTTGGCAGTCGAATAGCTGTAGCCCTCGACCGCGCCGGTATGGCGCCCGAACAGCCCGTTGAGCTGCGGCCCGACCAGGTTCTTGGCGCCCTCGCCGATCTGGTGGCAGGCCCGGCACTTGTTCCAGGAGCGCTCGCCGGCGGAAATGTCCTGCGCCGAGGCAGGGGAGGCGGCAATCGCCGCGAGGGCAAGCAAGGTGGCGCTGGCGGTCAGTCTCATGGGCAGCCTCATCGGGTCGTTTCTCCTCAGCTTAGACTCCTTCTGAGATAACGCAGCCTGTTCTGTTGGATAGGGGGGCAGTTCGTCGCGGTGGGATCACAAAGCCCCGATCCACTCGGCGACATTGGCGGTGAAGGCGTCGGGGCGTGAGATCGGAAAATAGTGCCCGCCGGTATCGAGCAGGGTCTTCCGGGCTCCGGGCATGGCGGCCGCGAGCTCTTCCTGCAGGAAGGCCGGGACGATCATGTCGTCGCGCGCGCCGAGGATCAGTGTCGGCGCTGCGATCTCTCCGGCCCAGCCCGACGCGTCGAAGGCGCGTAGCGCACCGATGCGTTCGCGCACGATCTGCTTTGCTTCCGGCGTGTCCGGCGCCGTCGCGATCGCTGTCTCGTAGACGCCCCAATGCGCTTCGAGCCAGGTCGGCGGGTAGGTCATCAGCGCCGCGCTCGCCGCATAGGCGCGCGGATGCTGGTCGAGGATGGCGAGGCGGGTCTCGAACAGAGCGGCCATGTAGCGGTTCTGCCTGAGCCAGCTGCCGCTGAGGATCAGCCCGTCGAGCCGCTCCGGCGCCTGGCGCGCCAGCGACAGGCCGATGCAGCCGCCGGTCGAGTGCCCGAGCACGGTGGCGCGTTCGACACCGGCGGCATCGAGCACGGCAAGGCAATCCTTGGCCAGCTGGTCGACCGTGCAGGGCGCGCCGCCGCGATCGCTCGTGCCGATGCCGCGCTGGTCGAAGCGCAGCACCTGGAAGGAGCGGGCGAGCGTCGCGGCATTGTCGTCCCAGAAGGCGACGCTGCCGGCGAGCCCGCTGACCAGCAGCACGGGGCGGCCCTGGCCCTGCGACAACGCGCGCAGCACGGCGCCATCGGGCAGCTTCACCTTGAACTCGCCGCTGACCGCGCCGCCGTTGGCCACGCTCGCCGGTGCCGCTTCGGAATGGTCGTGTTGATGCCGTCGCGCTTGTGTCATGGCTGTCTGTCCTCTTGCGCGGGAAGGCTGGCGGGCTGTTCGGAAGGGAAAGCGGGATCATTCGGCTCGCCTGCAGGCGGCGCCTTGATCTGGATCACATGGATGGCCTGCCGCTGCGGCCCGGATGCGGAGCCGAACGGGATGGTCCTGCTGGCGGCGTGCCCTGCCATGCCGACCTCCCCTTGCATTTCCCTCGCGGCTGATCGTGCCGGGGGAGGCGGCATTGTCCAGCCGCCTTTGTTCATGGCGGCATTGGCTTAGACGCAGGACGGCCTATCGGGGAAGAGCGTTGTTATGCGCTACGTGCATGGCGATGCCGGCTACAGGCAGTTGACCCAGAGCACGCGGGTGACGCCGTCATGCTGGTTGGCGAAGCGATGCGGCCGCGAGGACAGGAAGCGGAAGCTGTCGCCCTCGCTCATCACCCAGCTCTCGTTCTCGACATTGAGCAGCATGGTGCCGCTGAGCACGAGGCCGGCCTCCTCGCCATTATGGATGTAATGCTCGTCGCCGGTGCTGGCGCCCGGTTCCATCTCGACCAGGTAGAGATTGAGCTTGGAGCCTTCCGCCTGCGGGGTCAGCAATTGCTTGCGGATGCCGGAGCGCCAGAGCTGCAATTCGCCGCGATCGGCCTGGCGGACAATGGTGGCGGTCGGGTCGGCCTGGCGCGCATCCGCCGGGAACAGGTCCGAGATTGCGACGCCGAGCGCGTCGGCGACGGCGGCGAGGACGCGCAGCGTCGGCGAGGACAGGCCGCGCTCGATCTGGCTGAGGAAGCCGATCGAGAGGCCTGTGCGGCCCGCCAGCTCCTCCAGCGAGAGTCGGCGCGCGCGCCGGAGGAGGCGCAGCCGCGCCCCGATCTCGCGGTCGACATGCAGATGCGGCAGGTCGGCGGCAGGCAGGCTCATCGCGATTCCTTTTTCGTCTTTTTCATGTGCATGAAAATCGCTTGCCGGCAAGGCCGCTCTATGCTCGTATCTTCATGCTCATGAAAATTCGAGCCGACGCCCGATCGGGTGTACGGACAAATGAGGGGACATTGCCATGGAACGCCGGACCTTCCTGACTCTGCTGGCCGGAGGCGCTGTCGCCGCGTCCGTTTCGCCGGCGGCCGCCCAGTCCGTCCTCAAGGTCGGCTCGACCCCGACCGGCATTCCCTTCACCTTCCTCGACACCAAGACCAGCACCATCGAGGGCGTGATGGTCGACCTGATCAGGGAGGTCGGCAAGGAGGCCGGTTTCAAGGTCGAGGTCGAGGGCATGCAGTTCTCCACCCTGATCGCCGGCCTGACCAGCAACAAGATCGATCTGATCGCCGCCGCCATGTACATCACTCCGGCGCGCAAGGAGGCGATCGACTTCTCCGACCCGATCTACACCTATGGCGAAGGCCTGATGGTGCCGAAGTCGGACAGCAAGGACTACAAGTCCGTCGACGAGCTCAAGGGCTATGTCGTCGGCGCCCAGGTCGGCACCGCCTATGTCGAGCCGCTGCAGAAGGGCGGCATCGTCTCCGAGGTGAAGATCTACAAGACCATCCCCGACATCCTCGCCGATGTGAACGCCGGCCGTATCCAGGCCGGCTTCGCCGACGGGCCGATCGTCGCCTACAATTTGCAGCAGGGCCTGTTCCCGCAGGTGCGGCTGGTGAAGTCCTATCAGCCGATGTTCACCGGCTCGGTCGGGATCGGCGTGCGCAAGAGCGATGGCGAATTGCTGAAGAAGGTCAACGCGGCGCTCGCCAAGCTCAAGGCCGATGGCAGCCTCGCCAAGATCCTCGCCAAATGGGGCCTCGAGTGAGGTCGCGCCCGGCGCACTGAAGCACGCTCCATCGTCATCGTGAGGCGGCGCCCGGCGCGCCGCCCGTTTCAGACAGTCCGAGGCTCATGCAGACCATCCTGCGCGATGCCGGCACCTTCCTGCCGATCCTGCTCCAGGGCCTGAAGTTCACCGTTCTGGTGACGCTCGGCTCGCTGGCGATCTCCACCATGCTGGGGCTGGTCTGGGCGCTGATGCGCGTCTCCGGCATCGCCTGGCTTGCCTTCGTCGCCAAGGTGATCGTCAACACGCTGCGCGGCATCCCGATCCTGGTGCAGCTCTTCTACATCTACTTCGTCTTCCCCGAATTCGGCGTGGCGCTGACGGCACTGCAAGCCTCGATCATCGGGCTCGGCATCGCCTATTCCGCCTATCACTCCGAGAATTTCCGGGCGGGCATCGAGGCGATCGACCATGGCCAGATCGAGGCGGCGCAGTCGATCGGCATGGGCTGGTTCCTGATGATGCGCCGGGTGATCCTGCCCCAGGCGATCAAGGTGATCCTGCCGCCCTACGGCAACATCATGATCATGATGCTGAAGGATTCCTCGCAGGCCTCGACCATCACCGTCGCCGAGCTGACGCTGCAGGGCCAGATCCTGGCCTCCTCGACCTTCAAGAACATGACGGTCTACACGCTGGTGGCGCTGCTCTACCTCTCGATGAGCCTGCCGCTGATCGCTTTCGTCGGCTGGCTCGAACGCCGCTTCGGCAAGGGAGCCAGGCGATGATCGAACTTTCCGGCGTCACCAAGAGCTTCGGCTCCCATCAGGTGCTGAAGGGCATCACCGGCAGCGTCCAGCGCGGCGAGGTCGTCTGCCTGATCGGCCCCTCCGGCTCCGGCAAGTCGACCATCCTGCGCTGCATCAACGGGCTCGAATCCTATGATGGCGGCGCGATCACGGTCGACGGGGCGAGGGTCGATCGTGCCGACCGCTCGATCCAGGCCATCCGCACCGCCATGGCGATGGTGTTCCAGCGCTTCAACCTGTTCCCGCATCGGACCGCGCTCGAGAACGTCGTCGAAGGGCCGATCCATGTGAAGAAGGAGCCGGCTGCCGAAGCGCTGGCGCGCGGTCGCGATCTGCTTGCCCGCGTCGGCCTTGCCGACAAGTTCGAGGCGTATCCGGCAGAGCTCTCCGGTGGCCAGATGCAGCGCGTCGCCATCGCCCGTGCGCTCGCCATGCAGCCCAAGGCGATCCTGTTCGACGAGCCGACCTCGGCGCTCGATCCGGAACTGGTCGGCGAGGTGCTCGGCGTGATGAAGAGCCTCGCCGAGGAGGGCATGACCATGCTGGTCGTCACCCATGAGATGGGCTTTGCCCGCGAGGTCGCCGACCGCGTCCTCTTCCTCGACGGCGGCGTCATCGTCGAGGAAGGCGCCGCCCGCGAGGTGCTGAGCGCGCCGCGTAATCCGCGCACGCAGGACTTCCTGCGCCGCGTGCTCAAGCCGATCTGAGGGACATCACCATGGTCGAGCCTTTCCCGCTGCAGCCCTCGCTCTGGCATGCGACCGCCCCGGCCGCGCCGCAGACGCCGCCGCTTGCCGGCGATGCCAAAGCCGACGTCTGCATCGTCGGCGCCGGCTATGCCGGCCTCTCGACGGCGCTGCATCTTGCCGAGGCAGGCGTCTCCGTCATCGTGCTGGAGGCACGCGAGCCGGGCTGGGGCGCATCGGGGCGCAATGGTGGGCAGGTCATTCCCGGCATCAAATACGATCCCAGCGAGATCGTCTCCAAATATGGGCCCGAGGCCGGCGAGGCCCTGGTCTCCTTCGTCGGCTCGACCGCCAATCTCGTCTTCGGACTGATCGAGAAGCACGGCATGGACGTGCCACATCGCCGCGCCGGCTGGATTCAGGGCGCACATACGCCGGCCATGGTCGAGACGGTGAAGCGCCGGGCCGAGCAGTGGAGCATGCGCGGCGTCGGCGCCCGCTTTCTCGATGCCGATGCGGCCAGCCGCATGCTCGGTACGGACCGCTATCTCGGTGGCTGGCTCGATCCGCGCGGCGGCGGCGTCCAGCCGCTCGCCTATGCCCGCGGCCTCGCCCGTGCCGCGCAGAAGGCGGGCGTCGCGATCTGCGGCCAGAGCCCGGTCACCGGCCTTCGTCGCGACGGTGGCAATTGGATCGTGCGCACCGCGCAGGGAGCAACTGTCACCGCGCCGCGCGTGGTGATCGCGACCAATGGCTATACCGGCGACCTGATCCCGAAGCTGCGCCAGACGGTGATCCGGCCGAACTCTTTCATCGTCGCCACCGAGCCGCTCTCGGACAATCTCGCCGGCACGATCCTGCCGGAGGGACAGGTCACCTCCGATACCCGCCAGTTGTTGCTCTATTTCCGCAAGGACCACACCAACCGCCTGCTGATGGGCGGGCGCGGGCCCTTCCGCGAGCCGCAGGGGGCCGCCGACTGGGCCCATCTCGAACGCGTCGTCGGCAAGATGTACCCGCAGGCCAAGGATCTGCGCAGCGATTATCGCTGGTGCGGCCGCGTCGCGCTGACCCGCGATTTCCTGCCGCATCTGCACGAACCGGAGCCCGGCCTGCTCGTCGACATCGGCTGCATGGGCCGCGGCGTCGGCCTGCAGACGGCGATGGGCAAGGCGATGGCGCAGTATCTCTCGACCGGCGACAGAGCGAGCCTGCCTTTCCCGGTGACCTCGATCAAGCCGCTGCCGCTGCACGCGCTGAATGAGCTCTATGTCTCGGCGATCATCGCCTGGTACCGGCTCACGGATGGCGGCATGAAGGACCGCGCCGCTTGAGCGTTCCTCCTCCGGATATCTCTTCTCAGCCCTCATCCTGAGGAGGCCTGCAGGGCCGTCTCGAAGGATGGTCCAGATGTCTCGGAAGCCTCCTGGAGCATCCCTCGATACGCAGCCTTCGGCTGCTCCTCAGGATGAGGGCTGTCAGGGGCCGGTCGTGATTGCCGCTTGACCAATCAGAGTGCCTGACGCAGGGCGAGGGCATGAGCATCGTCCTTGCCTGCGATCTCGGCGGCACCTCCTTCCGCGCCGCCCTCGTCGATGACAGCGGCGCCATCCGCGCCCAGCATGCCAGCGCGGGGCCGGTGAGCCGCGACGATCGCTCGGGGGCTTCCGAGATCGAGCCGGAGGCCTGGTGGCGCGTGCTGGTCGAGGCCTGTGCCGGACTGGTGGCCGAGGCGCCGGCCTTGTTCGATGCGGTCGAGGCCGTCGCGATCTGCGGCGTCACCCGCACGCAAGTTTTCCTCGATCGCGCTGGCCGGCCCCTTCGCACGGCGATGACCTGGAAGGATACGCGCGCCGACGCGCTTGCGGCGCGTCTGCGCGAGAGGCTCGACGCAGCCCATCCGGAGAGCGCCGCGGTCAACGCCTTCCATCCGCTTGCCCGCCTGGCCTGGCTGCGCGAGCAGGAGCCGGACGCATTTGACAAGCTCAACTGCCTGCTCGAGCCGAAGGATTATCTCAACTTTCGCCTGACTGGTCGGCAGGCGAGCGATCCTGTCTCGATGGCGCGATTGCTGGCGGCGGCGTCCCCGCACGATGGGCGTGATCTGCTGACCGCAATCGGCATTCCCGCTGCGATCCTGCCGAAGATGCTGGAGCCCTGGGATCAGGTCGGCCCGGTGCAGGTCGGTCTGCCGGCGCCGCTCGACCGCCTTTCCGGCAAGCCGGTCTTCTGTGCCTCGAACGACACCTGGGCGGCGGTGGTCGGCCTCGGCGCCATGCGCGAAGGCTTCGCCTACAACATCTCCGGCACCACCGAGGTGCTCGGCATTGTCGGCCGCGAGCCAGCGCGGGCGGAGGGGCTGCTCACGGTCGACTGGCGCGGCCTGTTCCAGCTAGGCGGCCCCAGCCAGACCGGCGCCGACACCGTCTCCTGGCTGCTGGCGCTGCTCGGCCGCGATGGTGCGGCGGTGGGGCAGGAGATCGACGCGCTGCTCGCCGGCCCGCGCCATACGCAGCCGCTGCTCTTCCTGCCCTATCTCCAGGGCGAGCGCGTGCCGTATTGGGACCCGTCCTTGCGCGGCGCGCTCGCGGGGCTGAACCGCCGGCATGGGCCGACCGACCTTGCCTATGCCGTGCTCGAGGGCGTCGCCTGCCTCAACCGTGTCGTGCTGGAGCGTGCCGAAGCTGCGCTCGGCCGGGAAGCGACCGAGATCCGCTTCGGCGGCGGCGCCGCAGCCAATCCGTTCTGGAGCCAGATCAAGGCCGATCTCTGCGGCCGGCCGGTCGTGGTCGCAGCCTCCCGCGAGCCCGGTCTGCTTGGCGCTGCGATCATCGCTTTCGCGGGGCTCGGCCGCTTCACCTCGCTTGCCGACGCGCAGCAGGCGCTCGTCACGGTCGCCCGCCGCTTCGAGCCCGATCCGGCTCGCAAGCCGGCCTATGACGCGCTCTATGCCCTGTTCCGCCGGGCCGAAGCAGCCCTGGCTCCGATCTCGCGCGATCTCGTCGCTGCCGCGCAGGATGGCGGTTCGTTCGCCGGTCTCGCGCGCCATGCGTCTGCGGCCGCGAGCCTGCACGCCGATTGACGTTGCGGCTGGGGAGCAGGCGTCTTACCCAGATGGAACCAATCTCCAGAGAGAGGTCCATGCCGCGTTCCTGCCGCGTCGCCGCGTTTCGTCCCTCCGCCGTCGTCGGCAAGGCCGGCTGATGCCCAAGCCCGTCACCCTGATCACCGGCGCTTCCGGCGGCATCGGCGGCGCGCTCGCGATGACGCTGGCTCCCGCGCACAGGCTGGTCCTCTCCGGGCTGGAGGCCGGCCCGCTGGTCGAGCTGGCTGAGCGGCTGCAGGCAGATGGCACCGACGTTGCCGCCATGACCGGCGATGTCCGCGATCGCGATCTCGCCGGGGCGCTGGTCGAGCTTGCCGTGGAGCGCTTTGGCCGGCTCGACAATCTCGTCACCGGTGCCGGGGCTTCGCGGCCGGTACCGATGGTCGAGATGGAGGACGAGGAGTGGGACAAGCTCGTCGACATCAACCTCTCCGCCGTCTTCCGCGTCTCCAAGGCCGCCGCCCGGCGGATGATCGAACAGGGCGAGGGCGGTGCCATCGTCCACATCTCCTCGATCGCCCATAGCAATGGCGGCGCCAATCTCGCCTATGGCTCGGCCAAGGGCGGGGTGGCGACGCTGACCTATGGCATGGCCCAGCAGCTCGGCCGCCATGCCATCCGCGTCAACGCTGTGGCGCCGGGGATCATCGACACGCCGATGGTGCGCGGCGGCTTCGCCAGTCAGTTCAACGCCCTGGTCGAAGGCGCCTCGCAGCGTACCCCGCTCGGGCGGCTCGGCCGTCCGGAGGATGTCGCGGGAGTGATCGCCTTCCTGCTTTCGCCCGCCGCCGCCTTTGTCACCGGCGCGCTGATCCCGGTCACCGGCGGCATCGAGATCCTCTCGCCGATCTCGGCGATCGCCAAGGGAACCGCCTGACGATGCGCGAGATCATCGGCCGCTACGGCACCGCGCTCGCCGGCCTTGCCCTGATCGTCTTCTTCGTCGCCTTCGCGCCGAACTTCGCGACGACGATGAACATCGTCAACGTGCTGAAGGACACGAGCTTCCTCGCCATCCTGGCGATCGGCTTCACGCTCGCCCTGATCGTCTCCGAGCTTGACCTCTCGATCGCCGAAGTCGCGAGCCTGTCGGCCGTCGTAACCGGCTGGCTCATCCAGGGCCAGCAGCATCCGGCGCTCGCCGTTGCGGCGGGACTCCTGGTCGGGCTCCTCTGCGGCGCGGCTAATGGCTACGGCGTCACGGTCATGCGCGTGCCTTCGCTGATCATGACGCTCGGTACAGCCGCGATCGCGCGGGGCTTCGCCTTCATGATCACGCAGGGCGTCGCCTTCGTCGGGCGCTGGCCGGTCTCCTTCACCGGCCTGGCGCGCGGCACGAGCTTCGGCATTCCCAATCTCGTGCTCTGGCTCACCGCCGTCACGCTCGTGACCTACGGCCTGATCAAGTGGACCCGCACCGGCGCCCATATGGTCGCGACCGGCGAGGCGGACGAAGCGGCCCGGCTCTCCGGGATCGCGACGGCCAGGATGAAGCGCATCGGCCTGCTGCTGACCGGGCTCTGCGCCGGCATCACCGCGGTGCTGCTCGCTGCCAACCTGTCCTCGGCCGCGCCGAACATGGCCGGCGACTACCTGCTCTACGCCATCGCCGCCGTGCTGCTCGGGATGACCATGTTCGAGCCCGGCAAGCCCAACATCCCCGGCACCGTCTTCGCCGCTCTGGTGCTCAAGGTGCTCGGCAACGGCTTGGTGCTGATGGGCGCGGCCTATTACGTTCAGGACATCTTTCTCGGCGTCATCATCATCGGCTCGGTCGCCTTCTCGGCCAGCGCGTTGAAGAAGGCGGCGTTCAAGGTCTGACAGTTCACAACGATAACGAGGGGAGAGGTCGTCATGGTCGGTTTGAGGAAGGTTCTGCTGGCGGCGGCCGCCGTCGTCGCGATGGCTCAGGGGGCAGGGGCCTTCGAGCTCGGCGTCATCGGCTTCCAGTTCTCGTCCGAGACGCATGCCCGCGTCGCCAATGCCGCGGCCGCCGCGGCCAAGGCCAAGGGCTGGAACGTCACGCTGCTGAACTCGGAAGGCGCGCTGCCCAAGCATGCCGAGCAGTTCGACGCGCTGATCGCCAAGAAGGTCGATGCGATCATCATCGCCATGGGCAAGCCGGTCGAAGCCGACGCCCAGTTCAAGGCCGCCAAGGACGCCAAGATCCCGGTCATCACCGTGCAGTCGGGCGCGAGCCCGCACGCGCTCTTCGACATCCAGACCAACGAATACAAGGTCGGCGCCGAGGCTGCGCTCTACCTGCTCGGCCAGCTCGGCTACCAGGGCAACATCGTCACCGCCCGCTTCGACCTCAACGTCGCGTCGCGCATCCGCGGCAAGCTGCTCGACGCCGTGCTTTCCGAGAACCAGGCGGTGAAGGAGCTCGGCAAGTTCTCGATGGCCCGCACCCAGAGCTGGCGCGACGATGTCCGCGCCGGCATGCAGGCGCTGCTGCTGCAGAACCAGGGCAAGATCAACGGCATCTGGGCCTCGTTCGACGGCCAAGCCTACATCATCGACGATCTCCTGCAGGCGCAGGGCGTGAAGAAGGGCCAAATCCCGCTGGTCTCGGTCGATGGCGGCAAGGAGACCTATGCCCGCATCGCCGACCCCGCTTCGACCTTCACCGCCACCGTCTCGATTCCGTTCGAGGAGATGGGCAAGCAGGCGGTCGACGCGATCCAGACCATCGTCGTCGACAAAAAGCCGAAGGAGACGATCACTTCGGGCCCCTATCTCTTCACCGACGCCGTGCTGGTCGACAAGAACAACGTCCAGCAGTTCCTGAAGTGAGTCCGGTGACCGCCACACCCCTCCTGTCGCTCCGCGGCATCGGCAAGGCCTACGGCCCGGTCGTGGCGGTGCGCGAGGTCGATCTCGACATCTTTGCCGGCGAGGTCGTCGCCATCTGCGGCGACAACGGCGCCGGCAAGTCGAGCCTGATCAAGGTGATTTCCGGCGCCGAGGAGGCGACCTCGGGCACGCTCCAGATGCGTGGGAAGACAGTCGTCTTCGCCTCGCCGCATGACGCATTGAGCCATGGCGTCGCGACCATCTACCAGGACCTCGCTTTGGCGCCGCGGCTCTCCATCGCCCAGAACGTCTTCATGGGTTCCGAGCTGACGCGGCCCCTCGTGCTGCCGTTCTTGCGCGTGCTCGACAAGAAGCGGATGGCGCAGGAGGCGCGCGGCTTCCTCAAGCAGCTTTCGGTCTCGGTCGAGGACATGGACCGGCCGGTCGAGCGGCTGTCAGGCGGCCAGCGCCAGGCGGTGGCGATCTCGCGCGCCCTGCGCTGGAAGGCAGAGATCATCATCATGGACGAGCCGACGGCGGCACTCGGCGTCAAGGAGACCGCCCTCGTCCTCGACCTGATCCGCAAGCTCAAGGCTGATGGTCGGACGGTGCTGCTGATCAGCCACAATATGCGCGACGTCGTTGCGCTGGCCGATCGGGTGGTGATCATGGGGGCCGGCCGAAAGTACGTCGATCAGCCGCTCGGCGACCTCACTGCCGACGATCTCAGCCATATGATCATGGCCGGCAATGCGAGAGCCGCCTGAGATGGCCGGCGAGACGATCGTCATCGACACCGACCCGGGCCAGGACGACGCTGTTGCCCTGCTGCTCGCCTTCGCCAGCCCGGAGCTCGACCTCAGGGCGATCACCACCGTCGCCGGCAATGTCCCGCTCGCTTTGACCACCGCCAACGCGTTGCGCATCCGCGAGCTCGCTGGCCGCGAGGATGTGCCGGTCCATGCCGGGGCCGACCGGCCGCTGCTCTTCCCGCTTTCGACCGCCGAATTCGTCTGCGGTCCAGACGGCCTCGCCGGCGCCGATCTGCCGCCGGCACGTGGCACGGCCAGCGCAACCCATGCCGTCGAGGCTCTCATCGCCATCTTGCGCGCCGCTCCAGACGACAGCGTCGCGCTCTGCCCGCTCGGGCCTCTGACCAATCTCGCTCTCGCCTTCCGATTGGCGCCGGATGTCCTTCCCAAGGTCAGGCGCATCGTGCTGATGGGCGGGGCTCTGGCACTCGGCAACATCACCCCGGCGGCCGAGTTCAACGTCCATGTCGACCCGCACGCCGCCGCGATCGTGTTCGGTTGCGGCCGGCCGATCGTGATGTTCGGCCTCGGCGTCACCCATCAGGCGATCGCTTCGCACGAGCAGGTCGCCCGCCTGCTCTCTTTTGGCAATGCGGCGGGCAGGGCTGTTCACGGCATGCTGACCCGCCCACGCCCCGGCGGGCTCGGCACCGCCGGCCACCCGATGCACGACCCCTGCGTGATCGCCTTCCTGCTCTGGCCGGAACTCTTTTCGGGGCGCGACTGTTGTGTCGAGGTCGAGACCGGTGACGGTCCCTTGCGGGGCCGCACCACGATCGACTTGAACGGCCGGCTCAAGCGGCCGGCCAATGCCCATGTCGTCGCGAGCGTCGAGGCGGAAGCGCTGTTCCAGCGCCTGTTCGACCGACTCGCGACGTTGCCGTGATTGGAGGCGGAGATGGCCCATTTCGTCGAGGAGCTGCAGCTCGAGGCCGAGCGTGCGATTCTGGCGATGCAGACGGCCGCGCTCGCCGCCCGCCAGCTCCATGCCCGCGCCGAACTGATGCGCCATATGCTGACCACCGCCCGCAAGGTCGCCAGCAAGCCGAAGGCCGAGGCGGTCGAGACGGTGGTGCGCGAATGGATGGACGCCTGGAACCTCGGCCGCCAGGACTGGCCGCATATCGCCCAGGAGATGGAGACCTTCACCGCAGCCTTCCACGACTACGCCAATGAGCCCGGCGATGCGAACGACGCTGCGCTCCGCCGCGCCTGCGATGCGCTCGATGCCGTCCTCGCCCGCGAGAACACCTCGATCAGCGACCAGATGGCCTTCCGCTCGCAATGCGCCCATCGCTGGTGGGAGCTGGTCGTGCCGGCGCCCACCGATCTGCCGGGCGCCAAGCCGCGTCCCTCGGTACCGGTGCTCGATGGGCAGGCGCCGTTCTGGCAGTCTGGCTGCGCCGAATTCTGTCGCTGAGGGCCGGTCGATGCAGCCGCTCCAGCTCACCCTTCGCCCGGCCGGTCTTTCCGATGCCGACGCCTGCCAGAGGCTGTCGGCCGCGATCGGCTGGCCGCATCGGCGCGAGGATTGGGAGTTCGTGCTGTCGCTCGGCCAGGGCTTCACCCTGTCGATCGAGGACGCGGTCGTCGCCGTCGGGCTCTGGTGGGGCTTTGGCGCGAGCCATGCGACGCTCGGCACCATCATCGTCGCGCCGGACCGGCAGGGCCAGGGCATTGGCAAGCTGCTGACCGAGCGGCTGATCGCGGTGACGGAGGGGCGGACGCTCGGCCTCGTCGCCACACCGCAGGGCGAGCCGCTCTATGCCCGCTACGGCTTCATCGCTATCGACGAGGTCCGCCAGCACCAGGGCGATTGGCCGGAACTGGCAGCGCCGGTTCTCGCTGCGAACGAGGTCATGCGCCCGGCCGTTGCCGCCGACCTGCCGCTGCTGGCGCAGCTCGACGGCGAGGCGACAGGGCTGCCGCGCGCGCCCGTCCTCGAAGCGCTGCTGGCGCGCGGCCATGCCATCCTGATCGAGCGAGACGGCACGCCCACCGGCTTCGGCTTCCTGCGCCGGCATGGCCATGGTTGGCTGATTGGCCCGGTGGCAGCGATCGACGATGCCGCCGCCTGCAATCTGATCGCGGCTCTGCTCGCCGCCCGCCGCGGCGATTTCGTCCGCATCGACGTGCCCGCCCGCACCGGCCTCGGTGCATGGCTCGGCGAGCGCGGCTTGCCGCTCGTCGCTTCCGGCGTGGTGATGGCGCGCGGGTCCGCACCGGCCGCGCCCGGGCCGGCGCATCGGTTCGCGCTGGTCAACCAGGCAATGGGTTGAGCAGCATCGCTGCGGCGTGCGTGCCCAGCGCCTGCAGCCCGCTCCAGCCGTGCCAGACCGTATAGAGCCCGACCAGCACGATCAGCACACCGGAAAAATAGGGCGCCCGCGCCGCGACCATCGACAGCCATGTCGAGCGCTTTTCGACGGCGCGCAGGCTGAGCGAGGCGGCGACGCCGACCGTGACCAGCGTGATCGCCAGGCCGATCGAGAAGCACAACACCAGCACGGCGCCGAGCGCGATCTCGCGCAGCTGCATGCAGATCAAGAGCACGGTGATCGCCGCCGGGCAGGGGATCAGCCCGCCGGTCAGCCCGAACAGGATGATTTGCCAGGTCGTCACCGGCCGGTCGGTGAAGCGTCGGCGGATGTCCTGCGCATGAGCGCGCTGATGCGCGTCCATCGGCTCGTCCTCGGCCGTCTTGTCGTGGCTGTGCCCGTGCGAATGGCCGTGGGAGTGTCCGTGGCTGTGGCCATGACCATGGGAGTGGCCATGACTATGCCTTTTGCCATGACTGGCCGGATGCAGCGCGCGCTGCTCTGCCCAGGTCCGCCACAACATCCAGAGCGCGATCGCGATGATCAGGAGGCCGGACGCGAGCTGGAACCAGGGCTCGGTCACCTCGGCATTGAAATCGCGCGTCAGATAGAGGCCACCGAGGACCACGCCCCAGACGACGAGCGTATGCGAGAGCGTCGCGGCGAGCCCGAGCAGCAGCGCCTGCATGACAGAACCGCGGATGGCGACGATGAAGGCCGCCATCATCGTCTTGGAATGGCCGGGTTCAAGCCCGTGCAGCGCGCCGAGCAGGATCGCGCTCGGAATGAACAGCCAGGCATGGCCAGCGCCCTGCGCCAGCAATTCGGTGAAGCTCGGCACGACATGGTGCTCCGGATCCGGAACGGATCGGGGGCTGCCGTGCCGTCCGGCGTTGCCGGAGCTGGTCGGGGGCGCCCGTCTCGTCCTCGCCCGCCCGATCGCCGGGATGCACCCGGTCTTGCGCCGGCGCCTGCCTGATCGGGTGCCGCTTGCTCAGCGGATGCTCCGGTCTATAACCTCCCCGGGAGGATAGGATCAAGACGGAAAGGTCGGGGAATGCAGGACGAGGAACACGCCCGGATCCACCATCACCGGCATCCGGAGATCATCACGCGCCTGAACCGGGCGGAGGGGCATCTGCGCTCGACCATCGAGATGGTCGCCAATGTCCGCTCCTGCCTGGAAATCGCCCAGCAATTGCAGGCAGTCGAAGGGGCGATCGCCAATGCCCGCAAGATCCTGATCCAGGAGCATATCGGCCATTGCCTGGAGCAGGCCGCCGGAAGCCTTCCCGACGAGGCGCGCGGGCTGCTCGCCGAGTTCAAGGCGATGACCAAGTTCCTTTGAACGGCCGTTCGGGAATGGCCGGGTTGCCGAAGCGGCGCTGGCGGTTCGGCGTCGGCTCGCGCAAGATCGTTCCTGAAACGATTTAAGCCTGCATCCCATGGGAGGAATGATGCTCGACGATCTCAAGGGGCTGCGCGCCCTTGTCACCGGCTCCAGCACCGGCATCGGGGCTGCCGTCGCCAAGGCCTATGCGGCGAACGGCATGCGTGTCGTCGTGCACTACAAGTCGAGCGAGGCCGAGGCCAACGCCGTTGCCGGGCAGATCCGGGCGGCCGGAGGCGAGGCGCATGTGCTGCAGGCCGACGTCGCCGACAGCAGGCAGGCGGTCGATCTCGTCGACAAGGCGGCCGACAAGCTCGGCGGGCTCGACGTCCTCGTCAACAATGCCGGCGCGCTGGTGAAGCGCACGCCGATCGCCGAGATCGAGGACGAGTTCTTCGACAGCGTCGTCGATCTCAATGTCCGCTCGGTGGTGATGGCCTCCAAGGCGGCGCTGCCCTATCTCAAGAAGTCCGGCGGCAAGGCGAGCGTGATCAATCTGAGCTCGATCGCGGCACGCAATGGCGGCGGCCCCGGCTCCTCGCTCTATGCCAGCTCGAAAGCCTTCGTGCTCAACCTGACGCGCGGCATGGCCAAGGAGTTCGTGCCCTTCGGCATCCGCGTCAACGGCGTCTCGCCCGGCGTGATCATGACGCCGTTCCACGAGCGCTATTCGACCGCCGAGCAGATCGAGGCGATGCGCAAGACCGTTCCGATGGAGCGCGTCGGCACACCGCAGGACAATGTCGGGGTCTTCCTCTTTCTCGCCAGCCCGGCGATGAGCGGCTACATCACCGGTCAGACCATCGAGGTGAATGGCGGCCAGTACATGGTCTGACGGTCACTGTGGCTTTGGCGTCATTGACGGGCCTTGCTGCAGCCTAGCATGGTCCGGGCTACGAGCCGGACCATGGGTAGCCAGTGATGCCGATCCGCCGCACAGATCTGCCGACATCGGCTGCCCGACGAGGCTTTGCGGCCGTGGCCATCAGCGTTTTCGCCGCCGGCTGCGCCGGCGACGTGAAGGGCGTGCTGACGCCGGTCACCTCGACCGTGCCGGGCACCAGCAAGGTCACCATGCTGGTCGCGACCACGCGCGCGGCTGATCCGGATGCCGGCGTGCTGTTCTCCGGCGAACGCGGCAAGCCTGCTTTTGCCGAGATGACGATCTCGCTGCCGCCGGAGAGCCGCCGCAAGGTCGGTGAGGTGCAGTGGCCGAGTCGACTGCCTGGCAATCCCGAGACCGATTTCGTCACGCTCAAGGTCGACAAGCTCGACGCCAAGACCGGCCTGGCGCGCCTGCACGAACGCGTCTCGCGCGTACCGAAGCGCCGCGTCATGGTCTTCGTCCATGGCTTCAACAATCGCTTCGAGGACGCGGTCTACCGCTTCGCTCAGATCGTCCACGATTCCGATGCGAACGTCGTGCCGGTGCTGTTCACCTGGCCCTCACGCGGCTCGCTCTTCGCCTATGGCTACGATCGCGAGAGCGCGACCTATTCGCGCAATGCGCTGGAGAACCTGTTGCAGGCACTCGCCCGCGATCCGGCTGTCGGCGAAGTTTCGCTTCTGGCGCATTCGATGGGCAACTGGGTCGCGCTGGAGTCATTGACCCAGATGGCGGTGCGCAATCGCGGCATTCCGCCGAAGATCGCCAACGTCATGCTCGCCTCGCCCGATGTCGATGCCGACGTCTTCCGCACGCAGATCGCCGAAATGACGGGGCGGCGGCCGAACTTCACCCTCTTCGTCTCGCAGGATGACCGCGCGCTCGCGGTCTCGCGCCGGGTCTGGGGTAACAAGGACCGCCTCGGCGCCGTCGATCCCGATGTCGAGCCCTACAAGACCGAGTTCGAGAAGGACAAGATCACGGTCCTCAACCTGACCAAGCTGCGCACCGGCGACAAACTCAACCACGGCAAGTTCGCCGAGAGCCCCGAGGTGGTGAAGCTGATCGGCACGCGCCTGGTCGACGGCCAGCCGATCACCGATTCCCGTGTTGGCCTCGGCGACCGGCTGATCGAGGTGACTGGCAGTGCCGCGGCCGCGGTCGGCACTGCCGCCGGCATCGTCGTTTCCGCGCCGATCGCGGTGATCGATCCGCAGGCCCGGCGCAATCTCGGCGATCGGGTCGAGCATCTCGGCAACAATATCCAGGACACCGGCGCGGCGGTCGGCGACACCGTGACCACGCCGCTCCAGAACCCCGGCGCGCCGCGCTGAGGGAAGCCGCCTATAAGCATCGGACCGAAAAGTGGAATCCACTTTTCGGAAAAATCCGATGCGATGATCTAGCGGCTGAAGCGTACCGGCACCGACAGCGCGATCGCTCCGCCGCCACCGACGCCGGCAGGCGGGGCCGGGACCGGGCTGGCGCGGCGGATCATCGCCGCCGCCTCGGCGTCCAAGGCGGAATCGCCGGACGAGCCGACGACGCGCGAGGACAGCACATTGCCGCTGCGGTCGATCGCGAAGGCGACCTGGACCGTGCCGGGACTCGCTCCGCCGGGGAAGCGCTTGTAGCGGTTGAGATGGGCGATCAGCGAGCCGCGCCAGGAGGCGGTCGAGACGGTCGGTTGGCTGGCGGTGCCCTGAGCCGCGCTGCTCGGGGCGGCGGCGCGCTGCTCCGAGGGCTTCGGTGCCACCGCTTCCTTGGCCCGCTGCTCGACCGGCTTGCGCTCGACGACCTTGGGCTTGGGCTTCGGCCTTTCCTTCTTCTCGACGATCTTCGGCTTCGGTTCGGGCTTCTTCTCCACCGGCTTTAACTCGGGCGGAGGCGGCAGCAGCACGGCGTCGAGCTTCGGGATCTGCGGCAGTTCCGGCAGCTTGATCTCCGGCTGCTCGACCGGTGTCGGCTCGGGAACCGGCTCCGGCTCGGGCTCCGGTGGCGTCGTCTCCCTGACCGGCTCGGGCGGCGGCGGTTCCGGCTCGGCACGCTGTTCCGCGACAGGCAGGTCCTCTGGCGGCGCCTCGGGGGCGACCGACAGAGCGGCGAGCTCGATCATCACCGCCGGTTCAGGAGCGCCGGCTGCGGCTTCCGTCGGGCGCCAGTTCACGCCGACCCAGGCGGCGCCGCCATGGGCGGCGGCGACAGCAACCGCCGCAACGCCCCAGCGCAGCGCGGCGAGCCAGCGGCGATCCGGCGCGGGGGCGATCATGGCTTGCCCGCCCCCGGCGCAGTGCTCTGGCCGGTATCTTCCAGGCCGACCAGCGCGATCTTGAGATAGCCCGCCTGGCGCAGCCGGTTCATGACGTCCATTAGTTCACGATAGGCCACCGCCCCGTCGGCACGCAGGAAGACGCGCTGCTCGCGGTCATTATTGGTCTGGCGGTCGAGCGTGGCCTGCAGGAGCTCGCGCGGCACGGTGTCGTTGCCGAGGGCGAGCGAGAGGTCCTGCTTCACGGTCAGGAAGACCGGCTTGTCGGGCCGCGGCTGCGGCTGGGCGTTCGAGACCGGCAGGTCGACCGCAACGTCGACGGTCGAGAGTGGTGCGGCGACCATGAAGATGATCAGCAGCACCAGGATCACGTCGATGAACGGCGTGACGTTGATCTCGCTGACTTCGCCGAGATCGCCGTCCTGCACTTCCTTGAGCGAAACCGCCATGGCTCACTCCGCCGGGACGCGCGGCATGGCGGCCGGCTGGGCCGGCACGGCATGCAGGTTGGCACGGACCTGCTGGGCTGCCTGGCGGCGTGCCCGCTCGAGATCGCGCGAGAGATGGCGCAGGACCTCGCCCGAGGCGTCCGAGAGTGTCGCGCGATAGCCGGAGATGGCGCGCGCGAAGACGTTGTAGATGATCACGGCAGGGATGGCCGCGACGAGACCGATCGCAGTCGCCAGCAGCGCCTCAGCGATGCCGGGGGCGACGACGGCGAGGTTGGTCGTCTTCGACTGGCTGATGCCGATGAACGAATTCATGATGCCCCAGACCGTGCCGAACAGGCCGACGAAGGGGGCGGTCGAGCCGATGGTGGCGAGCAGGCCGGTGCCGCGCGCCATCGAGCGGCCGGCCCTGGCCTCGATCCGCGACAGCGCGATTGCAGCGCGCTCCTTGATGCCGTCTTCGCCGAGATCGTCGGAGCGCTGACGCTCGCTCTGGGCGGCGCCGACCAGCTCGGCCACAGTGCCGCGTGCCTGGCCCTTGCGGCCGGCGATCGCACGCGCGGCTTCGTCGAGGCTGACGGCCTCTTCCAGCCGGCGCACGGCCCGCTGCGCCCGAGTCTTGGCTGCGGCGAGCTCAAGCGCCTTGGCGAGCCAGATCGTCCAGGTCACCAGCGAGGCAAAGGCAAGGCCGAGCATCACCGCCTTCACGACGATGTCGGCGGCCATGAACATGCCCCAAGGCGACAGGTCGTGAGGCAGCGTCGCCTGCGCTGTGACGGGAGCGGGGGATGCGGAAGGGGCGGTTGCAGGCAGGGCGGCCTGCGTGGCGCCGGCGCCGGGAACGGTAGCCGGCGCGGCTTGACCAACTGGTGCGGCGGTGGCCGGAGCGGGAGTCGAAGCCGCCGGGGCCGGCAGTCCGCCGCCATGAGCACCGGACGGGCTCGGCTGCTGCTGTGCCGGTGCGGTCTCGGCGGGGGCGGTCTGGGCCACGGCGACGAAGCCCGCCACGGGCGTGGCGACGATGGCTGTCGCGAGCAGAACTGTGCCGATCAAACGCTGCATCGAATTGGGTCCGTGGTCTTGCGGCGCTCCTCCTTGACGGGAGCGCTTTCCGACCAGAGCCACGTCCGTTGAAGCAGCTCCGGTCGACCGCACGACGAGGCTGGCTGAGCACATCGTCTCCGCGATCGTCACCAGCAGTTAAACCAGAGCGAATTGGTTAGCAAATACAATAGTTTACACGTATTCTAAAGTAACGCGCCCGCTGCTCTTGGTCCGGAACAGTTCAAGTGTTTTGGGTGCTTCGCTCGGCTGCGAGCATGGTCAGCTTTGCGCGAGGACCACGCCGGGATTGAGGATGCCGAGCGGATCGAAGGCCCGCTTGACCGCTCTCATCAGCTCCAGCGCCTCTGGCTGCGCCTGCCTTGTCAGCGCGCCGGTCAGGCTGCGGCCGATGCCGTGCTCGGCCGTGATGCTGCCGCCGAAATCCCCGACGATCGCGAAGACCTGGGCATTCACGGCAGGGCCGATATCTGCGAGCCGTTCCGCCGGCGTCTCGTTGGGAAGGCGCAGGATGACATGGATGTTGCCGTCGCCGACATGGCCGACGAAGAGGGCGCGCGCGTCCGGAAAGCGCTCGGCAGCCATCGCTTCGATCGCCGAGATAAAGGCCGGGACATCGGCGATGGCGACGCTGGTGTCATGCGAGACGATCGATCCGGCGCGGCGATTGGCTTCCGCTACGGTGAAGCGCAGATGCCAGATCGCCTTGGCTTGCGCCTCGCTCTGCGCGATGGCTGCGTCCTGCAGCAGGTTCTGCTCCAGCGCCGTTGCGAGTGTCTCGGTCAGCAACTCGCCAACCTGTCCAGTCGGGTCGCTGTCAGCGAGTTCGATGAAGACATACCAGCTGTGCCGCCGTTCAAGGGGAAGGGCCGTGCCCGGCACGCCGTCGAGCGTGAGGCCCATCTCGCCGTCGCACATCAGTTCGAAGCTGGAGATGCGCTCGCCTGCGCTCTGCCGCAGCAGGGCGAGCAGCCGCAATGCGTCCGTCGGGCTGGCGAGACCGCACAGTGCCGTCGCACTCGCGCGCGGCTTGGGAAACAGCCTGAAAGTCGCCGCCGTTACGATCGCGAGCGTGCCTTCCGAGCCGATCACCAGCTCTCTCAGCGCATAGCCGGCATTGTCCTTGCGCAGCGGCTTCAGCCCATGGATCACGGCGCCGTCGGCGCGGACATATTCGAGGCCGAGCACGAGATCGCGCGCCGTGCCGTAGCGGATGACATTGATGCCGCCGGCATTGGTCGCGACCACGCCGCCGACCTGGCATGAGCCTTCGCTGCCGAGGCTGAGCGGGAACAGCCGATCATTGGCGGCAGCGGCCTGCTGGACATCGGCGAGGATGCAGCCGGCCTCGGCGGTCAGCGTGTCGCCCTCGATGTCGACCGCCCTGATCCGGTTGAGGCGGGCCAGCGAGAGCACCATGGCTTCGCCGGAGCCGCCCGGCGTCGCCCCGCCCGACAGGCCGGTATTGCCGCCTTGGGGCACGACCGGCGTGCGCGTCGCGCTCGCCCAGCGCAGGACGGTCGAGACCTCCTCGACGCTGCGCGGGCGGAGCAGCGCGAGCGCTTGGCCGCGATGCTTGCCGCGCCAATCGGTCAGATGCGGCGCCAGCGCCTGCGGATCGGTGACAATGGCGGCCGGGTGGAGGATGGCGCGCAGGTCGTCGAGCGAGCTCATCGCGCTAGACCGTGCCGGCATCGACGATAAAGTTCTGGCCAGCGCACATGCGCGAGACGTCGGAGCAGAGGAACAGCACCATCTGGGCGATGTCCTCCGGCAGGATCTCGCCCTTCAGCGCCTGCGCAGCCTGGTTGGCCGCGCCCTTCTCCGGTGTCCACCACTGCGATCGCTGGCGCTCGGTCATCACCCAGCCCGGCGTGACGCAGTTGACCCTGATGCCGTCGGGCCCGAGCGCCCGTGCCAGCGAGCGGGTGAAACCGATCACCGCGGATTTCGCCGTGGTGTAGGCGATCATGTGCGGCGAGCCCTTCATCCACGAGGTCGAAGACAGGTTGACCAGCGCCCCACCGCCAAGGCTGCGCATATCCGGCACCAGCGCCTGCGCGACGAACATCATTGGCCGCAGATTCACCGCAAGGCGGTCGTCCCAATAGGCCTCCGTCACCGCCTCGAAATCGTGCCGCTCGTCATGACCGGCGTTGTTGATGCCGATGGCGAAGGGGCCGTGAACGGCCCGCGCCGCGGCGATCGCCGCTTGCGTCGCTGGGATGTCGCGCAGATCGACCCGATGGAACGAGACCGTTCTGCCAGCCGCCGAAAGCTCGGCCGCGAGCCGCTCGCCGCGCCCGGCGTCGATGTCGAGGAAAGCGACCTTGCTGCCCTGCCGTGCCAAGGCCTCGACGATGGCGCGACCGATGCCATCGGCGCCGCCAGTGACCAGCGCGGCCTTGCCGGCGAGATCGGGATAGCTGGCTTCGACCCTCACCCGCCGAACTCCGCCGCCGGCAGACCGGGCACGTCGACCGGCAGAGTGAAGAGACCGCCCGAGAACGGCGCCTCGGCCAGCACGCGCGAGGCCAGCCGGATGCGCGCCGTGGTGATGAACAGCGTCTTCAGGTCCGGCCCGCCGAAGGCGAGGCTGGTCGGGCGCGGCACAGGCAGCCAGACCTCACGATCCAGCCGGCCGTCCGGCGCATAGCGGTGCAGGCACCAGCCATCCCAGATCGCGCACCAGACGAAACCTTCGGCATCGACAGCGAGTCCGTCCGGCCGGCCGGCGACCTCGGCGAGGACGCGGCGATCGGCGAGCGTGCCCGCCTTGGCGTCGAACGCGTAGGCGTAGATGCGGCCATGGGCGGAATCGACGAAGTAGAAGCTCCGGCCATCCGGGCTCCAGTCGAGCCCGTTGGCAACCGTGAGCCCACTCTCTTGCCGCTGCCAGGAGAGGTCCGGCGCGATCGCGTAGAGGGAACCGGAGGCGCGGCTGGCGTCGAGCCGCATCGTCCCGGCCCAGAGCCGGCCCTGCCGGTCGCATTTGCCATCGTTGAAGCGATTGTCGGGGATGTCAGCCTCGGGGTCGGCGAGTGGCGTCAGCCGGCCGCTGGCGAAGTCGAAGGCCTCCAGCCCCTCCTGCGTCAGCACCACCAGCCCGCCGCCGCGGCGGCCGAGCACGGCGCTGACAAGGCGTGGCAGCGTTACCTCCTCATTGTTGCCGGTCGCAGGGTCGAAGCGGTTGACCGAGGGTGCGAGGATATCGACCCAATAAAGCCGCTGCTCGCCGGCTGACCAGTAGGGACCCTCGGCGAGATGCGCGCCCCAGGGCAGCACGCATTGGACGTTCGGATCGACCGGCCGCGCCGAACGCGGCGCCGGGGAGATGTTCATCTGCGTCGCGCCGACATTGCCGGAGATCTGCCTCGCAGCCGCCATCAGGTCGCGGCCGGTGGTGTGCAACCGCTCGCGCGTCAGCCGCGAGGACGGGCCGAACACGCCGATCGCCGCCACGGCGCGGCCGGTATGGTCGAAGATCGGCGCCGCGACAGAGGCGACGCCGGCGACATGCTCCTCCTGCGAGACGGCGTAGCCGCGCGCCCGGGTCAGAGCGAGGTCGGCAGCGAGCGCCTCCTCCTCGGTGATGGTGGTGTCGGTGAAACGTTCGAGCTTCAGCCGGTCGACCAGCGCCCGCTGCTCATGCGGCTGGACGAAGGCGAGCAGGGCCTTGCCGCCGGCGGTGCAATGCAGCGGCGCGCGCCGGCCGATCTCGATGCGGAAGCCATAGGGGCCGCCACGGCTGCGCTGGTCGATATAGAGCACCTCGCCATTGTCGATGGCGCAGAGCGCGGCGGTCTCGCGCGTCTCCTCTGCGAGCCGGTCGAGCGCTGGCGCTCCCGCACCGCGCAAATCGAAGGATTCCCAGACGCGGTGTGCGAGCTCGAACAGGCGGTGGCCGAGCCGGTAGGTGTTGTCGCTCTCCTCATGCCGGATCAGGCGAAAGGTCAGGAGCGTGTTGAGCATTCGTGCCAGCGTGCCCTTGGGTAGGCCGGTCGCGGCCTGCAGGTCACGGAAGCGCGGCGGCGCCGATGCCTCGCCGATCACGTCGAGCAGATAGAGGCCCTTGGCGAGGGCGGCTGCGCCGGTCGGGACGTCGCGCTCGTCCGGCGTCAGGACGCGCGCTTCACCCGCGCCTGCGCCGCCTCGCCGATCATGCGCTCGAAGGTCCATTGCGGCTCAAATCCCAGTTCGGTCCGGATCCTGGCGTTCGACGTCTCGTAGAAGACGCCGGCACCCGGCAGGTCGATGGTCTTCAACGGCAGTCCCGTCAACTCCGCCATCATCGGCAGTGCGGCAGCGAAGTCGACCGGTTCGGTCGCACCGAGATTATAGGTGCGGCCGGCGGCGCGCTCATCCGACAGCGCCAGCAGGATGCCGGCGACCATGTCGCGGGTGTCGGTGATGTGCATGCGGAAGGGCCGGCCGGCCTCGTTGCGCGACAGCACCAAGGCCTCGCGCCCGTCATCGATCGCGCGTAACGCCGCGACGGCGGCGGCGTTACCGAAACCTTCCTGCTGCCGGATCTTCGGCTGCAGGAAGAAGCGTGGGCCGGAGAAGAAGCTGCCGGGATCGAGCAGTTCGCTAGCATCCTGAGTGTGGGAAAAGCGCAGGATCGTCGATGGCGTTCCGCTGGTCCGCTCGAAGAAGCGCACGACCTCTTCGCCCAGGAGCTTGCTCAAGCCATAGGGCGAACGCGGCTTCAGCGGGTGGTCCTCGTCGATCGGCTGATAGTCCGGCACGTTTTCGGGATAGACCTCGCCGGAGGATGCGAAGACAAGCCGCTTCGGCTTCACCGCCGCCGCTTCTTTGAGCAGCACGCGCGTGCCTTCGACATTGGCGGTGAACAGCTTGTCGCGGTCGGCCGGCAGCCAGGACATGAAGGCGCCGAGATGCAGGATCGCATCAGTACCCTGCACCGCCTCCCTCGCGGCGGCGCGATCGTCGAAGCCGCCGAGCACCTCGCGAAAAGCGGGATGCTCGATGCCGCTGGCGCGCAGGTCGAAGCCGGTGACGCGGTGGCTCGCATCGAGCAGTTGCCGCGCCACGCGCGAGCCGACACGCCCGGCGCTGCCGGTGACCAGAATGGTGCTCATCGGATCGCCTCGCCGCTAGCCGCATCGAAGACATGCAGTCTTGTCGGATCGAAGGAGAGCGTTAGCGTCGCCTCGGGCGGCCGCGGCTCGGGATTGATCAGGCGTGCGATCAGCGAGGTCCGCCTTGCCTCGTCCTCGCCGCCGGAACCCGCCTCGCGGCGATGCTCTTCGGGCAAGTCGACATAGACATATTGCTCGCTGCCGAGGCTTTCGATCAGGCGCGGGCTGACCGCGAAGGAGACCTGGCCCGGCCCGGCGGCGATGTGCTCAGGCCTGAGCCCGACGACGATCTCCCTGCCGGCGAGTGCGGTGACGTTCGCGATCGGCAGCGCCACGTCGTGACCGAACAATTTCGCGGTCACGCTGCCGCTCGCGGCCTCAGCCTTCGCCTTCAGAAAATTCATGCCGGGCGAGCCGATGAAGCCGGCGACGAAGAGATTGGCCGGCTCGCGGAACATCACGTCCGGCGAGGCGATCTGCTGGATCATGCCGTCCTTCATGATGACGATACGGTCGGCCATCGTCATCGCCTCGGTCTGGTCATGGGTGACGTAGATCGTGGTCACCCGCAGCCTTTTGTGCAGGGCGCTGATCTCGGCGCGGGTATGGACGCGCAATTTGGCGTCGAGATTGGAGAGCGGCTCGTCCATCAGGAAGGCCTGCGGCTCGCGCACGATCGCGCGGCCGAGTGCGACGCGCTGGCGCTGGCCTCCCGAGAGGGCGCGCGGCCGCCGCTCGAGCAGGTGGTCGATGCCGAGGATCTTTGCGGCCTCATTGACCCGCCTGGTGATCTCGCCGGCATCGGTGCCGCGCATCTTCAAGCCGAAGCCCATGTTCTTGGCGACCGTCAGATGCGGGTAGAGCGCATAGTTCTGGAAGACCATGGCGATGTCGCGGTCGCCCGGCGCGAGGTCGGTGACGTCTCGCTCGCCGATCGCGATCGTGCCGGATGAGGCTTCTTCCAGCCCGGCGAGGATCTTAAGCATGGTCGACTTGCCGCAGCCGGATGGGCCGACGAGGACGACGAACTCGCCATCGGCGATATCGAGCGAGAACGCCTTGAGGACGGTCAGTGCGCCATAGGATTTGGTGACGCTGTCGATACAGATTCCAGCCATGCAGGTTCTCTACTTCTCGGCCCCGGCCGTCAGGCCGCCGACGAGATAGCGTTCGAGGAAGAGGTAGATCGCGAGGATCGGCAGGGCGACGAGGATGGAGGCGGCGGAGATGTCGCTCCAGTTCGAGATGTACTCGCCCTTCATCGTGGTGATGCCGAGATTGGCGGTCCAGTTGCCCTGGGCGTTGGTCAGGAAGGTGCGGGCATAGGCATAGTCCGACCAGGACAGGACGAAGCCGTAGAGCGCCGTCGCCGCCAGCCCCGGCGCGGAGACCGGCAGGATCACCCGGACCATCGCGCCCAGCGGCGAGCAGCCATCGACCATCGCCGCCTGCTCGAGCTCGCGGGGGATCGTGTCGAAATAGCCCTTCAGCATCCAGGTGGTGAACGGGATGATCAGGGTGGCGTGGGCGAGGATGATCGACCACAGGCTGCCGATCAGCTCGAGATTGCGGAAGATGCCGAAGAGCGGGATCACCAGCAGCGTCGCCGGCAGCATCTTGGCCGTCAGGATGAAGAGTCCGAGCGACTGGCCGCCGCGGACCCGAAAACGCGACAGGCTGTAGCCGGCGAGCACCGAGACGACCATGGAGAGACTCACCGCCCCGATCGCCGCCAGCGCCGAATTGCCGAGCCAGAGCAGGATCGGCTTCTCCGCCATGATCTGGCCGAACACGCCCCAGCGCGGTTCGCTCGGCCAGAAGCTCGGCGGCAGTTGCCGAAGCTGGCTCGGCTCGGAGAGCGCGGTGACGACGAGCCAGTAGATCGGGAAGACCAGGATGGCGCAGGTCAGGACGACGCCGGCATAGAGCAGGGCGTGACGTGTCGTTTTCCGTCTCATCGCCGCCTCCTCAGATATTGTCCGGCGCGCGGGCGATCATCAGCCGGCTCGCGATCACGCAGACGATCAGGGTGATGACGCCGATGGCCGAGGCGTAACCCATCTTGAAGAAGCCGAAGGCCTGCTCGTAGGTCATGATCGAGAGCGACTGCGTCGCCTTCAGCGGCCCGCCGCCGGTCAGCACGTAGATGATCGAGAAGTCGCGGAAGACCCAGAGCATCACCAGCACCAGCGTGACGCCGATCACCGGCATCAGCGAGGGGATGGTGATGTAAAGCAGCCGCTGCCAGGCGCGGGCGCCGTCGACCTTGGCGGCGTTGTAGAAATCCTCGGGGATCGACTGCAAACCGGCCAGCATCATGATCGAGACGAAGGGATAGCCCTTCCAGACCATCACCGTGCAGACCACGGCGAAGGCGGCCTCAGGCGAGGAGAACCAGTTGATCGTCTGGTCGACCAGGCCGAGCCTGATGAAGAGCCAGTTCATCAGGCCGAAGGAGGAATCGAACAGCCAGGCGAAGATCACGACCGCGATCACTTCCGGGATCGCCCAGGGCAGGGCGACGAGCAGCCGCGCCAGCGCCTGGCCCTTGAAGCGATTGTTGACCAGCAGTGCCGTGCCGAGGCCGAGCAGGAAGCAGAAGAACGAGACGATGGTGACGAGCTTGAACGTCACCCAGCAGGCGTTCCAGAAATCCTCGGAGGCGAAGAGCCGCTCGTAATTGGCGGTCGTGAACGGCCGGCGCGGCTGGTCCAGCCGGGCGATGTTGACGTTCTGGAAGGAGAGATCGACCGAGACGAACAGCGGATAGACGATGATCAGCGCGATCAGCAGCACCGCCGGCGCCAGCAGCAGATAGCCGAGCCAGTGCCGCCGGCTCGGGCGGGCGAGATCGAGAAAGGCTGATCGGGGCATGGTGCCTCCTGGCCGAAGCGCGTCATTCTCGGGCGGAGCGAAGCGCAGACCCGAGAATCTCATGACGAGAGCGCGCTGGTTTCCGAGATGGCCGGGTCAAGCCCGGCCATGACGGCACTCCGGTCACTGCTTCTGCAGTGCCTCGGCCTTGGCCTGCATCGTCGCCGCCACCGCCTTCGGGTCGAGGTCCTGGATGATCATGCGCTGGGATTCTTCCATGACCATCTTGGCGAACTCGTTGAACTGCAGCTCCAGCCCCTTCGGGATGCGGTCGACCTTGGCTTCGGCCGCCGCCTTGGTCGCCTGCACCAAGAGGTCGAAATGCGGGGTGTCCTTGGTCGCGGCCGAGGTGTCGGCGCGCGGGCTGGGCGGCGGCGAGGCGCCGAGCGTCGCATAGCTCGACTGGAACTTGTCCGAGGTCGCGATCGCGATGAAGTCCCAGACCAGCTTCTTGTTCTCCTTCGGCGCATCGGCGGCGATGCCGAGCACGTTGGAGGAGCCGCCGACCGGCGGCTTGAACGGCACCATGCCGAGCTTGATCTGGTCCTTGGCCTTGCCCTTCTGGATGATCGGGTAGAGCCAGGGCCCGTCCGTCTTCATCGCGATCTTGCCGTCGGCGAACATCTGGCGGACCTCGCCGGCCGCCAGATCGCGCGGGGTCAGGCTGGTCTTGACGATGGTCTTCCAGCGCGACAGGCCCTCGATCATCTCGGGCGTGTTGATCGTCACCTTGCCGGCATCGTTGGTCCAGCGCCCGCCGGCATCGAGCGTGTAGTTCATCATCTCGCTCATGTACTGGCCGCCGCCGCCCTTGGTCTCGTGGCCGGTGCCGAACTGGTCGGTGATGCCGTCGCCGTTGAGGTCCTTGGTCAGCTTCTGCGCTGCCGTCAGGAATTCGGCGTAGGTCTTCGGGACAGCAAGACCTTCCTTCTTCAGCAGCTCTTCGTTGTAAGCGAAGATGTAGCCGAAGTAGAGCATCATCGTGCAGACGGTCTGCTTGTTCCAGGTGCAGGTGTCTTGGCCGGCCCAGCCTTTGAGGTCCAGTTTCGCATCCTTGATGTAGCTATCGAGCGGCTCCAGCCAGCCATTATCGGCGAATTTCTGGAACTCGAAGGAGGCGAGGTGGACGATGTCCGGCGGCTTGCCGCCGGCGAACAGCGTCGTCATCGTGTCGGCATAGGCGCCGCGCTCGACCTTGGTCCATTCGATCTTGACGCCGGGATGAGTCGCCTCGAACTCCTTGATCACCGAGCCCCACCAGTCGCCGACGCCGCGCTCGTCCTTCTGCCAGGAGACGAACTTCAGCACCTTGCCCTGCGCCCAGGCGGCGCCGGGGACAAAGCCGGCGGCGAGCGCGAGCGCAGCCGCGGAGAATGCAAGCTTCTTCCTCGTCATGGTCTCCTCCTCCCTTGGTTCTTGTCGCTAAAGCCGCTTCAGCAGCTTGAGCGCTTCCTTTGACGGCTCGACGCCGAGGCCGGGCCCGCTCGGCAAGCGGTAGAAGCCGGCGCTGCAATCCATGTCGCCGAGGAGCAGCCGCCGGTTCGGCTCGAAGATCGAGTGCTGGAATTCGTGGCACTCGACCGCGGCGAGCGCCGATGACGCGTGCAGGCTCGCCGCCAGGAACAGGCCGATGCCGATGGTGGCGTGTGGGATGACGCGAAGATGATGCGCCTGGGCATAAAGGCCGATGCGCATGAACTCGGTGACGCCCTTATGGCCCATCTCCGGCTGCACGATCGCGCAGGCACGGCGCGCGGCGCGCGGTACCAGATCATAGACCGTGCGCCATTCCTCGCCGGCGGCGACCGGCGTCGAGACTTTGGACGCCACATGGGCGAGGCCGTCGAGATCCTCCGGCTTCACCGGCGCCTCGGCGAACCAGAGCCCATGCGGCTCCATCGCCCGGATCGCCGCGACAGCCTCTTCGCCGGTATGGACCCAGTGCATGTCGCAGGCGATGCGCGCCTGCGGGCCGAGCCGCTCGCGCAGCGTCCTGATCTCGGCGATATTGCCATCATCGGCGACAGGGGCAGCGAACTTGAAGCTGTCGAAGCCCTTCGCCTGCCATTCCGATGCGAAATCCGCCCGCTCCGCCCGGGTCGGCTTGGGCAGGCCGGAGATGTAAGCTGGCAAGCGCTCGTGCTTCTGCCCGCCGAGAAGCTTGACCAAAGGTAGGCCGGAGAGCTTGCCGCAGAGGTCCCAGAGCGCGATGTCGATAGCGGCCAGCGCATCGAGATAGAAGCCGCCGGTATAGCCGCGCACCCGCATCAGATCGTAGAGGTCGTCATGGATGATGCTGACGTCGCGCGGATCGCGCCCGACGACGAAGGGGCCGAGCAGGTCGTCGATGATCGCCATCGCGGCGCCCGGCGCGACGATGCCATAGGTCTCGCCCCAGCCGACCGCACCACCCGCCGTCTCGATCCGGACGACTACGGTCCGGTCGACGGTCGGATAGACTGTGCGGTTGCCCTTACGGACGATGTAGCCGTGATCGTTGATGCGCTCGCCCTCGCGCAAGGCGCCGAGATAGGGCGTCTCGCGCGGGATGGTGATCGAGAAGACCTCGACGCGGGCGACGCGCTCCCCCATCACGCGCCTCCGTCGAGCTTGGGTTCACGAGGCTCGACGCTCATCAGCTCGGCGCAGGCCTCCAGCCAGGCGTCGATCTCGGCGACATCCAGCGCATCCATCGGCGGCACCTTCGCCCGCACCACCTGGTTGGTCAGGACGCCGCGCCGCGTCAGCACATGCTTGGTGAAGGCCATGCGGAAATTGAACTGGATCACCAGCAGCGGCAGCGTGCGCATGTAGAGCTCGCGCGCGCGCTCGATCTCGCTGGCGCGATAGGCTCGGTCCATCGCGACATGGATGTCGGCGAGCTCGACCGCCGGCATCGCCCCGCAGGCACCGCGGTTATATTCGTCGATCAGGTAGCGCGCGCCGCCGCCGCCGATCACGCCCTTCAGATGCGCCGGCATGCCGGCCGCGATCGCCGAGATAGCGAGGCCCGAGGGCAAGGTCTCTTCCTTGACATAAGTGATCGCCGGATTGGCGCGGACGATCGCCAGGATCGCTTCGGGCTTGAGGTCGGAGCCGCGCGGTGCCGGGGCGTTCTGCAATACGATCTCGAGGCCGGGCACTGCCGCGGCGATCTCGCTATAGAAAGCGGAAACGGCCTCCGTCGTCGTGCCGACGCTCTTCGGCGCCTGGATCATGACATGTCTGACGCCGTTGGTGAGGGCTTCGCGGCAATGCGAGATCGCCTCAACCGCGGTCGGCGCGCTCGCGCCGGCGACGATCGGCAGGCGGCCGCCGACCCTGGCGACCACAACCTTTAGCAGTGCCGTCCGCTCCGCCGCGGTGAGTTCGTCCACCTCGCTGGCGAAGCCCGGGAACACCACGCCGTCGACGCCGCAGGCGACGGCGAAGTCGACGATCCCCGCCATCGCCTCGGGGTCGACAGCGCCAGCTTCCGTGAACGGCGTCGGCAACACCGGGAGCATGCCCTGCAGCACTGCGTTCCTCCAATCGATCCATATTATGGATCATTTGTTTTCTAATATGGACCGTACTTCTCACGCTCGGGATCGTCAAGCGCGCATCAAAAAAGCCGCCGGGCATGCGCCCGGCGGCTTCATCGATTTCGCAGCCCTTCGGCGGCGATCAGTGCTTGTGCGCTTCGGCCGGGGCGCGGGCGCCGACGGACTGCACGGAGAATTCGACCGGAACCGCTCCGGCCTTCTCGAAGGTCAGCGTGCCCTTGACCTTTTCGCCTTCCTTGAGCTGGCGCTTCAGATCCATGAACATGATGTGATAGCCGCCGGGCTTCATCTCGACCTTGGCGCCGGGCTTGAGTTCGACGCCCTCAGGCAGGCCGCGCATGGTCATCACGCCATTGTTCATCGACATCTCGTGGATCTCGACCTTGCCGGCGATCTCGCTGCTGCCGCCGAGCAGGCGGTCGGGGGCACTGCCGGTGTTGGTGACCGCGACGTAGCCGCCAGCGACCTTGGCGCCGGCCGGCGTCGCGCGCGTCCAGGGCTGTTCGATCTTGAGCGGGCCGGCCGTGTAGTCCTGCGCGAGGGCGATGCCGCAGCTCAGCGCGAGGGCTGTGGCGGCGAGGGCGAAGCGGAACTTGGTCATCTTGAGGCTCCTTGGGTGATCAAAGCGGGAGTCGGGACTTGGCGAGGTCGGCATTGCGCCGGGCGGCATCGATCAGGGGCTTGCGCCGCGCCAACACGTCGCCGGTGAGCTTGGCGCCGGCCCGTTCGGGCGAGCCGGCGTCGAATGGTGGCTGCGGATCATATTCCAGCACGAGCTGGATCAGGCGCGCCGTCTCTTCATCACGCAATTTGGCCGCGACCGTCAGGCCGAAATCGATCCCGGCCGTGACACCGCCGCCGGTGATGCGGTTGCGGTCGGTGACGACACGGCTGTGCTCGACGCTCGCTCCCATCGCTGCCAGCAGGTCGCGAATGTACCAGTGGCCGGTGGCGCGATAGCCCTTGAGCAGCCCGGCGGCGCCGAGCACCAGCGAGCCCGTGCAGACCGCCGTGACATAGCGGGCCCGGGCGCCGCGGTCGGCGAGGAAGGCGAGTGTTTCAGCATCTTCCATCAGGGCGATGCTACCTTTCAGCCCGCCGGGGATGAACAGGACATCGAGCTCTGCCGGGCAATCGGCATAGCTCGTGGATGGCGTAATCGGCAGGCCGAGATCGTTCGCGACCGGCTGCCGGTCCTTCCAGACCAGATGCAGTTCCGCCCGCAGCAATGAGAACACGGTCAGCGGCCCGATCAGGTCGAGCATCACCATATCGGGATGCACCAGCATGGCGATCCGTGGCGCGCTCGCGCCGGCAGGCTGGGTCAGTGCGGTTTGAGGCAGCCCGGCGAGCAATCCGGAGAGCGCGCTGGTCGCCGCCAGGCCCGTCCAGTCGCGTCGCGTAATGTCACCTGTCATGGCTTGATCTCCACGGTCTCCTTGAGACGGGTCATCTCGAAATCCGAGACCAGGATCTCGAGTTCGATCGTCCAGCGTCCGGCGACGGGAAGCGTCAGATCCCCGACCTGCCAGCTGCCGTCCGACTGCTTGATTGCCTGCCGCTCGATCGGCTCGATGCCGGCCTCCGGCCGCGACAGGGCAAGGCGCAGTTCCTTCGCCGCGAGCGGGCCGAAATCGCCGTCGAGCAGCGAGACGGTGATCGTCACGGGGCCAGCGCGGCCCGGGGTCACGCTGATGTCGGCCATCGCCTTCTCGGTATGGATATGGACGCTGGCGGGCTGCGCCGCTGCCGCAGCGAGGGCGCGCGGCGGCGGCGTGAAGCGCCAGAGCGCGACTACGGCGAGGATGGCGACGATGATCGCGATCTCGGCGGCGATGACCCGGGTCAGCAGCGAGCGGGCGCTCGCCCGCCCCGATACGACCGCGTCCGTCAGCCGGTAGCGGTTGAAGGCGCCGAGGCCGATCAGCGCTGCGACCAGCGCGAGCTTGCCGGTGAGCACGAGGCCATAAGGCGTGGTCAGCAAGGCCTGCGGGCGCTCGACCTGGACGATGGCGAGCGCGAGGCCGCTGAACAGGATAACGAGCATCAGCACGGGAATGCGACGCGAGAAGCGTTGCAGCGCCAGCGACCCATCGGGCTGCCGCAGGGCGAGAGCGAGAGGCAGCAGTGCGCCGGCCCAGCCGGCCATGCCGACCGCGTGCAGGAACACGGCCGGGCGGGTCAGGAATTGCGGTTCGGCGGCGCTGGCGTGACCGCTCGCCGCGAGCGCTGCACCGATGCCGAACCAGCCGAGGGCTGCGAGCAGGCGTCCGCTTCTGCTGGGGACGAATAGCGCGAGCAGTGCGACGAGCAAAGCGAGCGTCGCGATCAGTGCCGTGCGACCGAAGCTGCTCGCGGCGGCGGCCTGCCAGGCTGCAGGCCGAAGTGCCGCGGAGAGCGGCAGCGCCAGCGCGTCGAGCCCCTGCGCCGCAAAGGCGACCGGCAGCGACAGCAGCCCGAGCGCAAGGAAGCTCGCGATCGGTCGGTGCGCGGCAGCGGACAGAGGGGCGACCCAGGCCATGAAGGCCACGCCGCCAATGCCGAAAGCGAGGCCGAGATAAAGCCCAAGTTTGCCGAGCCAGAGCGCGATGCGGACGGCCGTCTCGGTCTGGCTTGCGGCGATGGCAGGCGCTGCGCTCGGTGCACCCACCGAGAACAGCACCGAGCCGCCGACGGGATGGCCGTCCTCGGAGACGACGCGCCAGCTCAGCACATGCGTGCCTTGCCCGAGATCGGCCGGCGGCGCGATCGAGAGCGTCCGGTCCGAGAGTGTGAAGCGCGTCAGCGCGCGGCTCGTCCCGTCCGGGCTGATCAGTTTCAGCACCAGCGGCGAGACCGGCTCGCTGAAGCTCAGGCTGAACGCATCGGGAGCGCCGGCGACGACCGCGCCATCCGCCGGGACGGTTTTCGTCAGCGCTGCGTGCGCCAGTGCTTGCCCCGCTGTCGCGAGCGACGCGACGGCGAGGCCGAGCAGGATGAGAAGGAGACGAAGTTGCCGGGTCATGGCGGGACGGCGGCCGGGCGAAAACCCGGCCGCGCTCGCTCACTTCTTCGGGGTCAGCTTCACGCCCGGGGCCGGGAACTTGTAGTCGTCCGCCGACTTGCCGGCCGCCGGGATCTCGATCCAGCGCTCGACCGCGCCGCCCTCGCATTCTTGGATGATCGGCACGTAGAGCGTGGTCTCCGGCTTGAGGTCGGCGGTGAGGTAGGCGCGCAGGACGAACTCGTCATAGTGCTCGTCGAGCAGCTTGCCGCCGCTCCAGCTGACCTCGGTGACACCCTCGGCCGTCGGCGTGCCGTAATAGTCGTAAGCCTTCTCGTACTTGCCCTTGGTCGTCTCCAGCGTCCAGCCGGGCTTGGGCATCGGCTTGACCGCGATGACACCCTCGGGGATGCGGACGCGGACCTTGGTCGTGGCCGCGCCCTTGCAGCCATGCGGCACGCGCAGCACCGCCTTGTAGGTCGAACCGACCGGGGCCTGCTGGCTCTCCAGCGTGACATGGGCGACGGCCGGGCCGGCAGCGAAAGCCGCGACGAGCGCGGCAAGCGAAAGCGATTTCATCGTCAGGAATCCCTGCGGAAAGGACGCCGGCACGGCCGGCGCAGCCGCGTTCGGCGGCATGGATTTGGAAGGAGAGCGCGAGCCGGCAGGGTGCCGTCGCGAGCGAATGGAGTGGGAAGAGGCCGCTGGCGGCCGTCGGCAAGGAGCAGGCGGCGCAACCGAGCGCGCAGGCCTGTCCTGGTCAGAGGCCGGCGGGAGGTGCGCGCGGATTGGCTGGAGAGCGACCGGCGACGAAGCCGGATGGCAGGTCGAGCCGGCGCTGGAAGGCGACGAGATCGACGGCGCGATGCACGACCGGTAGCGAATTGGTCGGGCCGGCTGGTCCGCCGGCGCTGGTGAAGGCACAGCCGAGCATGCAGCAGCTCATCAGCTCATGCGCCGCGGCGCCGTCGCTTTGGCTCATCGGCTGATCGCCGCCGGCGCAGAGCGTCATCGCCAGCGAGCGGTCGAGGCTGAAGCTCGCCGCATTGGCACCGGAAGCAAGGCCCGCGAAGATCGCCTGCAGCACGACGAGATAGGCCGCGGCCAGCGCGACCCAGCGTCTCATCCCTACTTTGTGGCGCCCTGCGGACAAAACCGGCCCTCCTGCGGCTTCGATAGCATGGCTGCCGGCTGGGTCAATTTGCGTCGATGTCTCAGTGGCCGTGGTGCTCGCATTGGCGGTGGTCGGCCAGCGCCTCGATCACGGCGCAGTCGCTGGCGGCGACACCGCCCGAGCAAACCGTTGCGATCCGGGCGAGTTCCGCCTCCAGCGAGCGCAAACGCGCGATCTTGTCGCGCACTTCCTCGAGATGCTCGGCGGCAATCGCATGCGCTTCGTCGCAGGCCATTCCGGGTGTGTCCGAAAGCCGCAGCAGGGTGCGGATGCTATCGACCGCGAAGCCGAGATCGCGCCCATGCTTGATGAAGGCGAGCCGCTCGACATGGGCGCGGCCATAGCGGCGCTGGTTGCCCTCGGAGCGCTCGGGCTCCGGCAGCAGGCCGACCTGCTCGTAATAGCGGATCGTCTCGACCTTGACCCCGGTGCGCTCGGCCAGCGTCCCGATCGGCACCACGCGCTCAAGGGTTTTTGCCGGCCGCATCATTTTTCCTCTTGAAGCTGTAGTGGCTACAGGTTGTAGGTAGGTGGTCCCGCAACGCTGTCAAGCGGAGACGACGCATGACTACTGCCGCCAAAACCGAAACGGAAACGCTGTCCTGGAAGGTCGGCGGCATGGATTGCGCCAGCTGCGCGGCGAAGATTCGCGGGGCTGTCGAGCGCTTGCCCGGTGTCTCCGATGTGCGTCTTTCGGTGATGTCCGAGACGCTGACGCTTGCTCTCGATGAGAGCCGGACCCGGCGCGACGCCATCGAGAAGCGCGTCGCCAGCCTCGGCTATACGACGGCGGCGATTGCCGCCAAGCGGGCGGCTGAGCCAGAGGCCGCTTCGAGCTGCGGCTGTGGCCACGATCACGGGCCGGCGGACAAGGCGCATGATCATGCGCGCGATCACGACCATGACCATTCGGCCTGTGGAGGACATGGGCACGACCATGCTCATGACCACAAGCACGACCACGGCCACGACCATACCCACGGCAAGGCGAGCAAAGCCGCCGACCACGGCCACGGTCTGCCTGGCCATGTCCATGAGCCGACGCCGGACGGCGTCTCCTGGTACCAGACCGGCAAGGGCCGGCTCGTCCTCCTGACCGGCGCGCTGCTCGCCGGCGCCTGGCTCGCCAAGTTCACGGTCTCCGACACCGCCGCCTACTGGGCCTTCGTCGTCGCCTGCGTGATCGGCGTGGTGCCGGTGGCGCGGCGCGCCTTCGCGGCGGCGGCTGTCGGCCAGCCCTTCACCATCGAGATGCTGATGACGATCGCCGCGACCGGCGCGCTCGTCATCGGCGCGGCCGAAGAAGCGGCGCTGGTCGTCTTTCTCTTCGCTGTCGGTGAGGTTCTCGAAGGCGTCGCCGCCGACCGTGCCCGGGCCTCGATCCGGGCACTCGGCGATCTCGTGCCCAAGACGGCCCTGGTCGAGGAGAATGGCGAGACCCGCCAAGTCGATGCTGCCGCGTTGAAAGTCGGTCAGATCGTGCTGGTGCGCCCGGGCGATCGCATCCCGGCCGACGGCGCGATCAGCGACGGCATCTCCGGCATCGACGAGAGCCCGGTCACTGGCGAATCCGTGCCGAAGACCAAGGGGGTCGGCGAACAGGTCTATGCCGGCTCGGTCAATCGCGAGGCGGCTTTGCGCGTGCGCGTCGAGAAGGCGGCTGCTGACAACACCATCGCTCGCATCATCCGCCTGGTCGAAGAGGCCCAGGAGGCCCGTGCGCCGACCGAGCGCTTCATTGACCGCTTCTCGCGCATCTACATGCCGGCGATCGTCGGCCTCGCCATCCTGGTCGCACTGGCGCCGCCGTTGGCATTCGGTGGCGAATGGTCGGTCTGGATCTATAGGGCGCTGGCGCTGCTGCTGATCGGCTGCCCCTGTGCGCTGGTCATCTCGGTGCCGGCCTCGATCGCGGCGGCGCTCTCGACCGGCGCGCGCCAGGGCCTGCTGCTCAAGGGCGGCGTGGTGATCGAGGCTGCCGCCCGCACCGGCGTCGTCGCCTTCGACAAGACGGGAACGCTGACCGCGGGCGAGCCACGCGTCACCGAAATCGTTGCGCTCGGCCATGACGAGCGCAAGGTGGTCGAGCTCGCTGCAGCTGTCGAGACCGGCTCCAGCCATCCGCTGGCGCTCGCCATCCTCGCCCGCGCCAAGGCGGATGGCGTCCCGGTGCGGCCTGCGGCCAATGCCGCGGCACTGGCCGGCAAGGGCGTCACCGGCGAGCTCGATGGTGTCGCCATCTTCGTCGGCGCGCCGCGCCACGCCAAGGATCGCGCCAGCTTCGACGCAAGTGCACTGGAAGCGGTCGAGCAGCTCGAAACGGCCGGCAAGACCGTCGCCGCCGTCATCGCCGACGGCCATCTCGCCGGCCTGATCGCCCTGCGCGACGAGCCGCGCGAGGACGCTGCCGCCGCCATCGCCGAGCTCAAGGCGCTCGGCGTCCGCTCGGTGATGCTGACCGGCGACAATGCCCGCACCGGCGCCGCCATCGCCGGCTCGCTCGGCCTGGAGCACAAGGCTGAATTGATGCCGGACGACAAGGTCACGGCGATCAAGGCTCTGTCGCGCGAGGCGCCGGTGATGATGGTCGGTGACGGCATCAACGACGCCCCGGCGCTGGCCGCCGCCAATATCGGCGTCGCCATGGGCTCCGGGACCGATGTCGCGCTTGAGACGGCCGATGGCGCCGTGCTGAAAAGCCGGGTGCGCGACATCGCCGCGATGATCCGGCTGGCGCGGGCGGCGATGGGCAACATCCGCACCAATATCGCGCTCGCGCTCGGCCTGAAGGCGGTGTTCCTGGTCACCAGCGTGCTCGGCTATACCGGCCTCTGGGTCGCGATCCTCGCCGATACCGGCGCGACCGTGCTGGTCACCGCCAATGCGCTGCGCCTGCTGCGCTTCAACGCCGGCAAGGCCGGCTGAGGAGGCGGCCGATATCCGGCATGGAGATCGCTAGCTATCTGATGGCCGTCGTCTACGTCGTCAGCTTCTTCGTCCTGTCGACGCTCCTGGCGGAGGAGGCCGGTCGCCCGGTCTGGCTCTTCGGCAGGGGCAAGGAGAAGCAGACGCTGCCGGCGCTGCTTTTCCGCCTCGCCTTCGCCGGTGCCGTGCTTTGGCCGCTCTGGCTCGCCGCCTTCGGCAATCCGGTAAAGGACGATCCGCTGGCGGCGGCGCTGGACGGGCCCTGGTTCGACGTGCTCGGCCATCTCCTCGTCGTCATCGGCACCGGGGTCGCGCTGTTGTCGCAGCGCGCCATGGGCTCTTCCTGGCGCATCGGCGCGGCAGAGGGCGAGCAGGGCGCGATCGTCGACAGCGGCCCTTTCGCGATCTCGCGCAACCCGGTCTTCCTCGGCCAGGCCCTGCTGTTCATCGGCCTCTTCATCGTCCTGCCGAGCCTCGTCCAGGCGGCGCTGACTCTGGCGCTGCTGATCGCGATCAGGCTGCAGGTGGCGATCGAGGAGCGCGTGCTCGCCGCCTCGCTCGGTCAGCCCTATCTCGCCTACAAGACCCGCGTCCGGCGTTGGCTCGGCGTCAGTGGCGCCACTGCGGGAGAGGCCGCATGAGCTGGTCGCGCAGGCTAAGCTTTGCCGTTGCCGTCGCGCTCGCGGCCGCCGGTCTCGATCAGGCCAGCAAGTGGCTGATGCTCGAGATCGTGCTCAATCCGCCGGAGCCGATCGCGCTCACGCGCTTCCTCAGTTTGCGCCTCGGCTTCAACACCGGCGTCAGCTTCGGCCTATTCCGCGACACGCTCGAAGCCTGGCCCGGCCTGCTCGGGCTGTTCAAGTTCGCGGCCGGCCTCGGCCTGCTGGCCTGGGCGGCGTTCGCCGGGCACCGGCTCGAACGCATCGGCTTGGCGCTGATGGCGGGCGGGGCCTTCGGCAATGCGATCGACCGTTGGCGCCAGGGCGCGGTCACCGATTTCCTCGACCTGCATTGGGGCGACTGGCACTGGCCGACCTTCAACGGCGCCGACATCGCACTGAGCTGCGGCGTAGCGCTGATGCTGCTGGCCGCGCTGCCGGTGATGAACCGGGCGCCGGCCCAGCGCACGAACGGAGCATCCTGATGGGCGCCGGACATTCGCATGGCGGCAGCGCCGGCACGGCGGCGGGGCGGCACAAGTCGCGCCTCGCCATGGCCTTCGGCCTGACCTTCTCCTTCATGCTCGCCGAGGTGATCGGCGGCCTATGGACTGGCAGTCTCGCGCTGCTGGCCGATGCCGCGCATATGCTGGCCGATGCCGGCGGGCTTGCCCTGGCGCTGGTCGCGATCCGCTTTGCCGAGAAGCCGGCGACGCCGCAGCGGACCTATGGCTATGTCCGGATGGAGATCCTGTCGGCGCTGGCCAACGCCGTCGTCCTGCTGCTGCTGACGATCTACATTCTCTACGAGGCCTATCAGCGCCTCCTTGAGCCGCCGCCGATCCTCGGCGGGCCGATGCTCGCCGTCGCGGTGGTCGGGCTGATCGTCAATCTGATCAGCATGAAGCTGCTCGCCGGCGGCTCCTCCGAGAGCCTCAACGTCAAGGGCGCCTATTTCGAGGTGCTGAGCGACATGCTCGGCTCGCTCGGCGTCATCATCGCGGCCGTGATCGTGATGGCGACCGGTTGGACGCTCGCCGACCCGATCGTCGGCGCCGGCATCGGCCTGTTCATCGTGCCGCGGACCTGGATCCTGCTGAAGCAGGCGGCGCATATCCTGATGGAAGGCACGCCGCCGGAGGTCGACATCGCGCTGCTGGAGAAATCGCTGCTGGAGTTGCCGGGCGTCACCGCCGTCCACGATCTGCACATCTGGACGCTGACCTCGGGCCTCGATGCGATGAGCGCGCATATCGTCGTCGCCGACATGGCGCAGGGGCGTGAGACGCTCGTTCAGGCCAATCGGCTCCTCGCCGAGGAGTTCGGGCTCAAGCACACCACCATCCAGATCGAGGACGAGGCGATCCGCCGGACCGATGGTCACGAGCAGCGCCTCTAGAGCCGGATCCGATCGGATTGGATCAATCTGATCGGTGAATCCGTCTCTGACTTCAAGATTGAGCACCGCAATTCCGACACAGGCAAAGCTGAAAGCCGCATCATGGAATCGTTCATCGCCGCCTTGGTCTCGCTCCTGATCCTCAATCCGATCCAGGGCGCCATCACCAGCCAGCTCTCGGCCCTCGGGATTCCGCGCGACAGCGCCGAGAAGGTCGCGACGTGCGCCCGCGCTGCGGCGCCGACGATCGTGACACGCGTCGGCGAGAATCCGGGCTGGGCTGTCGTCCAGGTCGTCCGCTTCTGGACGGGGGCGGCGACCCCGGACGCCGTGCTCGTCGAGATCGCGCCGCAATGCGCCGGCGCGGTCGAGACGGCCAAGCGCGCCATCGGCCGCTCGGCCTGATGTCTCAGGGCCTGGGACCGGCAGGTTCCGCCGGCGTCGCATGCGCCTGGGGATCGCTCTGATGCCGGCGATCCTCGCTCTCGCGCACCCGCACCACGGTGACGGCGTAGAACAGGATCGCCAGCGCCGTCAGTGATGCCGCGAGCGCAAGGTTTCTTGACCTCATCATGGCGAGGTCAGCGCCCGGCCAGCAGCGGCGCCAGGATCGCGTCGAACTGCTCGAGCGAGAGCGCGCCGACCTCCTTCTTGCCGTTGACGAAGAAGGTCGGGGTCGACTCGACGCCGAAACTCTTGCCGCGCTCGGAGACCTGCTTGATAGCCTGATAGATGTCCTCGCGCTTCAAGCAGGCTTCGACGCCGTCCTTGCCCATGCCGACCTGGCGCATCGCCTGGGTCAGCCCGTCCAGCGGATTGTCGGAGTGGGCCCAGCTTTCCTGCGTCCGGTAGAACATGTCGACGACCGGGTACCATTTGTCCTCGCCGGCGCAGCGGGCGAGCATGAACCCGGCCATCGCCAGCGGATCGAGCGGGAATTCGCGGATGATGAAGCGCACCTTGCCGCTGTCGACATACTTCGCCTTGAACTCCGGCCAAGTCTTCATGTGGAAATTCATGCAGTGATGGCAGGTGAGCGAGGCGTATTCGATCACCGTCACCGGCGCCTCCGCCGCACCGAAGACCTTTTCCGGCAGCGGTCCGGGGTCGAGCAGGGCGGTCGGTGCCTGGGCGAGCGCGGGCAAAGAGAGCGAGCCGGCGAGGCCGAAGGCGAGGGATTGCAAAGCGAGGCGGCGGTCGAGCATGGCGTGATTCCCCTTTCGCCGCCGTTCTGCAACCTGAAGCCACTAGAGCTTCAAGTACTGGGAATCGGGGCGGCGGCAGGCGTTGTTCACGAAAACGTCAATTGAACCTCAACCGGTCTCAGGTTGCAGGGTCGCGCGGGTTCAAACCCGTTCACGAGTCGTTAGCGCCAGACGCCGATAATTTTAGCCATGTCCGATCGCTCTCTCTTCCAGCGTCTCCGGCGCTTCGCTCTGCTCGGCGTCGCCGCCGTTGCCCTGTCGTCCTGTGTCGGGATGGAGGGCGACGGCCGGGGCAACCAGCCTTTGCCGGCTGCGCTCGTCTCGCAGATGTCGAGCAAGGGCATGAGCCAGGCCGACCCGATCGTCGTGCGCCTCTACAAGAAGGAGAGCGAGCTCGAGGTCTGGAAGCGCGACCGCTCCGGCCAATATGCTCTGCTCAAGACCTATCCGATGTGCCGCTGGTCGGGCCAGCTTGGCCCCAAGAAGCGCGAGGGCGACCGGCAGGCACCCGAGGGCTTCTACACGGTGACGCCGGAGCTGATGAATCCGAAGTCACAATACTATCTCTCCTATAATCTCGGCTATCCCAACGCGTTGGAGAAGGCGCAGGGCTATACCGGCTCGGCCCTGATGATCCACGGAGCCTGCACCTCGGCCGGCTGCTACGCCATGACCGATGACGGCGTCACTGAAATCTACGGGTTGGCGCGCGAGGCCTTGGCCGGGGGGCAGCGCAGCTTCCAGGTCCAGGCCTTCCCCTTCCGGATGACGCCCGAGAACATGGCGCGCCATCGCAGCAATCAAAACATCGCCTTCTGGCGCAATCTCAAGGAAGGCTCGGATCATTTCGAGGCGACACGCCAGCCACCGAAGCTGGCGACCTGCGGCGGCCGCTATGTCTTCAACCCGGCCGGCGATGCCTCGGCTTTCGTTCCGGGCGCGCCGTGCCCAGCCTATGAGACCGATCCGGAGGTCGCCTCGCTGGTCTCCGCGCGCAGCGCCCGCGACGACGCGCGTCTTGCCGAGCTCTCCGGCAGTACGCCGGCGATGAGCTATGCGCTGATGGATGGCGGCATGCACCAGAGCTTCCGCAAGATCCTGCGCAATATCGGGCCGGAGCGGATGCAGACTATGGTCGCCGGCAAGGTCGAGATCAGCCAGCCGCAGGCGGCTCTGGCCGATCCCTATGGCGCCGGCGGCGACGATGAGCCGCAGCAGGCATCGGCGACCGGGTCGATCTTGTCGCGTTGACGCCGGGCAAGCCGGCGGCCAGACAAGCGCCATGCCGATCCTCAAGATCATCCGTTACGGCGCCTGGGCTGCCGTCGTCCTCGTGGCCTTCGCCGCCGCCGCAATCACGCTCGGCTGGTGGCGCGTCGATGGACCCGGCCGGCCGGGTTCCGGCACAGCCGTATCGATGCCGCTGGCCGATGTCGGCGGCCCTTTCACCTCGACCGACCATACCGGCCGCAAGGTCTCGCAGGCCGATTATCTGGGCAAGCCGACTTTGGTTTTCTTCGGCTTCACCCATTGCCCGGAGGTCTGCCCGACCACGCTTTTCGAGCTCACCACCTTGCTCGGCAAGCTCGGCCCTGAGGCCGACAAGCTCAACGTGCTCTTCGTCTCGGTCGATCCCGAGCGTGACACGCCGGCGCAGCTTTCGCTCTACCTGCAATCCTTCGATCAACGCATCGTCGGGCTTTCCGGCACGCAGGCCGAGGTCGATGCGGCACTGAAGGCCTTCAAGGCCTATGCCAAGCGCATCCCGACGCAGGACGGCTACACCATGGACCACACCGCCTCGGTCTATCTGATGGATGCGCAAGGCGGCTTCCGCAGCCTGATCGACTATCACGAGGAGCAGGACTCGGCGCTCGCCAAGGTCAGGCTGCTGCTGAAGCGCTGAGGGGCCTCAGCGCCGGTTCATCAGGATCATCTTCTCCTGCGTCATGTCGCGCATGGTGTAGGGGATGCCGCCGGTGCCGTAGCCGGATTCCTTGCGGCCGGCGAAGGGCATCCAGTCGGTGCGGAAGGCGGTGGGGTCGTTGACCATCACCGCCGAAGCGTCGAGCCGCTCGGCGACGTGCAAGGCGACATCGATGTCCTGCGCGAAGACGCTGCCCTGGAAGGCGACGTTGAGCGAATTCGCCCGGGCGATCGCATCGTCGAGCTTGCTGTAGCGATAGACGCAGACCAGCGGGCCGAACACCTCGAGCTGCGAGACCTTGGCATCGGCGGCAGGATCGAGTAGCACGGCCGGCTCCAGCGTCGTCTCCGACAGCCGCTTGCCGCCGAGCGCGAGCCTGGCACCGCCCTTCACGGCCTCGTCGATCCAGCTTGCGACCCGGTCGGCCTCCTTGGGCAGGATCAGCGGGCCGACTTCGGTTTCCTTCAGCGTGGGATCGCCGGTACGCAATTTGGCGACGCGCGCAACCAATCGCTCTGTGAAGGCGTCGGCGATCTCTTCATGCACATAGATGCGCTGCGTTGACACGCAGACCTGACCGGCATGGTAGTAGCCGCCCTTGACCAAGGGCTCGATGATCCGGTCGAGATCGGCGCTGCGGTCGACGATCGCCGGCGCCGCCCCGCCATGCTCCAGCGCCGAGCGCGCGCCATGTGCCAGCTTGGAGTGCAGGTACCAGCCGACCTTGGCCGAGCCGATGAAGCTGAGGAAGGCGATGCGCTTGTCGGTCACGAGCTTCTCGGCGAGCTCGTTGGTCTCCGGCAGGAAGGTCTGGCACCAGGCTTCCGGCAGGCCGGCCTCGTGCACCAGCGCGACGAAGTCGCGGCAACATAAGGGCGTCGTGCTCGCCGGCTTGATGATCACCGGGCAGCCGACCGCGATCGCCGGCGCGACCTGATGGACGATCAGGTTGAGCGGGTGGTTGAAGGCCGAGATCGCCGCGACGACGCCGATCGGCTCCTTGGTAGTGAAGGCCCAGCGGTTCACGGCCGCCGGCGTCAGCCCCATCGGGATCTCGCGTCCGCCGAAATTTCTGAGTTCGTCGGCGGCATTGTGGACGCCGTCGATGGCGCGGGTGGTTTCGACGATGGCATCGGGCAGCGGCTTGCCGCCTTCGCGCGCGATCAGCCGGGCGAAATGGTCGCGCTTGGCGTCGAGCAGGCCGGCGAGCTTGCGCAGGATCGCGATCCGCTCATGCGGCTTTAGCCAGCCGCCGCGGTCGCGGAAGACCTTGTCGGCCGCCGCCAGCTTGGCTTCGAGCGCCGCGGCATCGTCGGTGGCGATCTCCTCGATCGGCGCGCGATCATAGGCCTGGACGACCTGCAGCATGATGATCTCCTTCGCTTGGTCTCGGCTCAGGCCAGCTCGATATCCGGCGTCTTGTTGCGCAGCTCCTCGACGAGCACGCGGGTGTTCTCGGAATAGTCGATCGGCACCTCGACGAGATGGACGCCGCCACCCTTGAAGGCGGCTTCCAGCGTAGGCACCAGCTCGGCCGCCGAGCCGACGCGCGAGCCCTTGGCGCCATAGGCCTGCGCATAGCGAACGAAATCGGGATTGCCGAAGGTCATGCCGTAATCCTGGAAGCCGTCGACGGCCTGCTTCCAGCGGATCATGCCATAGGCGCTGTCGTTGAGGACGACGACGACGAGGTTGAGGCCGAGGCGGACGGCGGTCTCCATCTCCTGGCTGTTCATCATGAAGCCGCCATCGCCGCAGACCGCCATCACCCGGCGCTTTGGATGCAGCATCGCCGCCATCATCGCCGAGGGCAGGCCGGCGCCCATCGTCGCCAGCGCATTGTCGAGCAGCAGCGTATTGGCGACATGGGTGCGGTAGTTCCGCGCGAACCAGATCTTGTACATGCCGTTGTCGAGGCAGACCATGCCGTCCTCCGGCATCACCGCGCGGATGTCATGGACGATGCGCTGCGGCGTGATCGGGAAACGGTCTTCCTCGGAGCGGTCGTTGAGATGGGCGAGGATCTTCTGGCGCAGTTCCAGCATGACCGGATCTGCCTCGAGCCGGCCGCCGAGCCGCTCCGCCAGCGCCGCGACGGTCGCGCCGATATCGCCGATCACCTCGGCGTCGGGATGATAGACCTGCTCGACCGTCGCCGACTGGTAGCCGATATGGATCACCTTCGGCCCGCCGGCGCTCTTCATCAGGAAGGGCGGCTTCTCGACGGTGTCGTGGCCGACCGCGATGATCAGGTCGGCCCGGTCGATCGCCTGGTGGACATAGTCGCCCTCGGACAGCGCCGCCGTGCCCAGATAGAGGTTCGAGCCGCCGGTGACGGCGCCCTTGCCCATCTGGGTGTTGAAGAAGGGCAGCTTCACCCGGCGCACAAAATCGGAGAGCGGCTCGACCAGCCGCGGCCGGTTGCCGGCGGCTCCGATCATCACCAGCGGCCGCTTGGCGGCGAGGATCATCGCGGCCGCATGGGCGATTGCCTGCGGATTCGCCACCGGCCGCTCCAGCGGATGCACCGGGATCAGCGGCACGTCGGCAACTTCCTCGCCGGCGATGTCCTCCGGCAGTTCGAGATGCACCGGGCCGGGCCGCTCCTCCATCGCGACGCGGAAGGCATCGCGCACGACCGCCGGGATGCTGGCGGCGCTGACGATCTGTCGGGTCATCTTGGTCAGCGGCTTCATCGAGGCGACGACGTCGACGATCTGGAAGCGTGCCTGCTTGGCGCTCATGATCGCCTTCTGGCCGGTGATCAGGATCATCGGCATGGCGCCGAGATGGGCATAGGCCGCGCCGGTCGAGAAGTTCAGCGCGCCCGGGCCGAGCGTCGCGATGCAGACGCCCGGCCGCCCGGTCAGCCGGCCATGGGTCGCGGCCATGAAGGCGGCGGCCTGCTCGTGCCGGGTCAGGACGAGCTCGATCTTCGAGGTCCGGAGCGACTCGACGACGTCGAGATTCTCCTCGCCGGGAACCCCGAAGATGCGATCGACGCCCTCATTCTCGAGAGCAGCTACCAGGAGATCGGAACCCTTTGTCATTGCCATCGCCTATCCGGAACGTCTCGATACCGGGGAAGGTAGGCTTCCTGTGCGCGAAGGGAAAGCTGGCGCATGGCAGGGTTGCTAGCGCGGCAGGGAGGTTCCGATGCCGGCGGCGCGGGCCTTCTCCAGGACGAGATGCGCGAGCGCGAGATCGGCTAGCGCAAAGCCACGAAAGCAGAACAGCGAGCGCTTTGCCCCGGCATCGGCGAGCGGCGCCTGCAAGAGCGCGGCGAGGTCATGGCCGAAGCGGACGCTGGTCACCGGCTGTCCGTCGACATCATAGGGCGCCTGCGACTGGGCGAGGCTGTCGGTTGCCAGGATATCGAATGCGGGCAGCGCCTCGGGCAGCCAGCTGCGGCCGGTGTCGACGGCGGCGGCAAAGGCGGCGTGCTTCATCCGCCCTGCATCGAGGAAGGGGCGCAAGCCCGGTGCTGCCGGCACCATGGAGATGACGAGGTCGGCTCGGGCGAGGAGCGCATCGGCGTCGTCGACGATCTCGCTGGCGAGGCCCCGCGCCGCGGCAGCCTCAGCCAGGCGTTCGGCGGAACTGCGGCTGCGGCTCAGCATCAGCGCGGTCGAAAGGCCGGGATAGAGTTCGTGGAAGGCGGCGAGGTGGGCATGAGCCTGCAGGCCGCAGCCGACGAAGCCGATGGTGCGAGCTTCAGGTGGGGCAAGCAGTGAGGCCGCGGCGGCCGACATCGCCGCAGTCCGGACCAGCGTGATCTCGTCGCCGTCGAGGATCGCGAGCGGGGCGCCTGTCGCATAGTCGCTGACGCAGATCAGCGCTCTCACGCTCGGCACGCCGCTGCCCGGCTGCGACGGCGCGGAGGCGACCCATTTCACCGTAGCGATCGCCTGGGCTTCCGATGCCGCCGTCATCGCCTGGAAGGCATGGCCGGGTCCGAGCGCGAGCGCGCTCTTCGGCAAGCTGCGGTTTCGCCCGGCAGCATGATCGCGGAAGGCGCGCAGTACCGCCTCGCGCGCCTCGCGCGGTGTCACGGCGCAAGCTTCGACGTCCTCGTGCGAGAGATAGAGGAGGGAATTACTCATCGCTCGGACTGCTCCATGACGGACAGACAAATGGGCCGGAACGCCCATGGGACTGGGTATGAGCACCGGAGAAGCGGCGGGCAAGGCCGAGGCGAGCTGATCGTATCGAGTGGCTCCCTCAGGGAGCGGGGGGACAGGAGGCACGATTTGGCCGAGGCGGGGCCGGTTTGTCAGGTCCCATTTGCCGGGTAAGATATAAGTCATTGAAAACGCTTCATTTCTCGATCGAAATCCATTTTTGTCGAAAAACTTTCATGAGGTGTGTTGACACCAGAACCGGCCTCCCCCTATAAAGCGGCCATCGAGACGGCGCCG